>JAJDUG010000067.1 GCA_022826755.1 Acidobacteriota bacterium | reverse complement strand
CGTCCAGGCCCGCAATTACTTCGATCCGGAGAAGTCCGCCTACACCCGGGCGCAGAGCGGCGCCTCGATCGGCGGACCGCTGGGACGGGAGGGGACGTTTTTCTACGGCGCCTACGAACGGCTGGACCGCCACGAATCGGTCTTCGTTCCCCTGCTGCGGGACGACTCGTTTCTCTACGAGCTGACGCCCTCGCAGCAGGCCCTGCTGACGGGCCTGGGCAGCACGGGGCTGATCCCGGCGCCGCTGTTGGACGAGTTCTCGACGGCTCTGACGCCGGGCAACTATCCCCACGTCGTCTCGCTGTTCGAGCAAAACAGCGGGGTCTTTCCGTTCGGGGAGGAACGCCAGCAGTTCCTGGGGCGAATCGACCACACGGTGGGGGATGGACACACGCTGTTCACCCGGGTCAACTGGACCGGCTTGGAAAGCGAGAATTCGCAGTTCGGGTCGCTGGTCTCCTACAGCCGCGGCCGGAACATTGACACCAACGATTTCGGGGTGGCATTGGGCAATACGCTGCTGATCAACCCGGAGCTGGCCAGCGAAACCCTGCTGGGATTCAACTATCACGACACCGGCGTGTATCCGACCGATCCCTACGGTCCGTCGATCGACATCAACGGCTTCGGCCTCTTCGGACGGGACCTGATCATGCCGACCCGCATCGTGGAACGGGCAGGCCAGGTGCGGCAGAATTTCACCCGCACTTCCGGCCCCCATACCTACAAGTTCGGCATCGACGCCGGGGGCTCGCGCTTCAGCATCCGATCGGAAACCTTTTTCGGAGGGCGCTTTCAGTTCGGCGAGGCTGTGCCTCTGTCCAATATAGTCGATAACGGCATCGGCGCAGGAGCGGCTCAGTTGCTGCAGGGCGCTCTGACGCTGTTCGGACAGCCCCGGCTTGCAGCCGCCCTAGACGAACCGATCTCGTCCCTGCAGGCCTATGCCCTAAGGCTGCCGCTTATTTACCAGCAGGGCTTCGGCAATCCCTACTGGATCGGATGGAAGAACTATCTCAACTTCTTCGCCGAAGCCTCCTGGCGCCTGAGGCCCAATCTGCAACTGACGCTGGGCGGCCGTCACGAGTTCGAGGTCAAGACGCGGTTCCCGACCGACAAGAACAACTTTGCGCCCAGGCTGGGATTCGCCTGGAGCCCCGATCCGCGGACGGTCATACGCGGGGGTTTCGGCATCTATTACGCCAGGATCGAAAGCCAGATCACCTACATCCGGGACCTGCTGGGAGAGGGGGGCGATATCTTCCAGGTATTCATCCCGCTGACCGGGTTGTCCGGAATCAACAGCGCGCTGACCGGCGGTCTGCTCACCTCGGCCGAGATCTACCAAACCGCCCTGCAGCGGGGCATCCTGGGGACCCGTTCCATCACGCCTCAGGACCTGGCCATCCACGGCATCGATCCGGGACCGGGGCTTCCGCTGCGGGTGCAGTTCGACGTGGCCGACGACACCGTCAATCCCTATTCCCAGCAGGGCAGTCTCGAGATCCAGCGCGAGGTGGCCGACGGCTACACCGTCTCGCTGGGATACAACTTCAACCGCGGTGTCCACATTATTCGTCCCCTGGACACCAACCTCTACCAGGCGGGAACCAACGAGCTGGGCCGCCCGATCGTGGGCTTTCACGATCCGCTGGTGCTGCAGAACAACATCTACGGCAGTTGGGCCAATTCCTCCTACCATGCCTTCATGGCCCAGTTCCGGAAACGCTTCTTCGACGGATTCACCCTTTCGGCCCACTACACCTGGAGCAAGACAATGGACGAGAACACCGACTACAACTCCTCGTTCCAGCCGCACTTGCAGTGGGACGCCAAGGCCGAGTGGGCCTTGTCTTCCTTCCACCGGAAACACAACTTCGTCGCCTATACCGTGGTGGATCTTCCCTGGAGATCGGGGACAGGGGGCGGATTCGGTCACGCCCTGATCCGCGACTTCACGGTCTCGGCCATTGCGAGCGCCCGCTCGGGCGCGCCCTTCAATCTCAACTCGGGCTTCGACAACGTGGGCGACCGCCACAACGACACCCACCGCCCCTGGGGCGTGGGCCGCAACGTCGGCACGGGGCCCGACTTCTACTCTTTCGATCTCCGACTGAACCGTGAGATACCGCTCACCGAGACCTGGACCCTGGGGCTGATCGCCGAGGCTTTCAATCTGTTCAACCGCACCAACTTCAAGCACATCAACAGCACGGTCGGGGACGTGAGCATCGATGAGCTACCCTCCCGGCTGGTGGGCCGCCGGGGCCCGGTCACCGAGCCCTTCTCCTTCACGGCGGCATTCGATCCGAGGCAGTTCCAGTTGTCGCTGCGACTTGATTTCTAGCGGCTTGCAGGCTGGACCGAGCCGACACCCGTCCTTTCCACGAGATTGGGGACACCCCCGGCAATTCAACTGGGCTAGTTCAAGCGACGGATGTCCCGATTCCGTTCCGAGGCCTGCCCTTGCTTCAACGCCCCCGCTTCAGGTCTTGCCGCAGCAGGCGGTCGACCAGGCGCTCCAGGAACTCGTCGGTTTGAATCGACATGGCCACCCGGCTGTTGGGCGGCCGGCTCTCGTCGATGACCGTGAATCCCTCGGCGGTGGTGCGGACGTGGGCGGCGCGGGTGCGAAACAGCTCCGGCCAAAGCACCATTCCGATGGGGACGGGGTCGAAGAGAATGGGTGTTTCCCGTCCCCAGAGCCGGTAGAGAGCCTGAAGCGCGTCGGTGAGCGGTGAGCGTTGGGACCAGAGGGCCTGGCGTTGTTCGGCCTTCAACTTCACGAAAGCCGTAACGTCGAGGCCGGCGTAGGTGATCTCGGTCGTTGAGGACGACAGGATGCGGGCGGAGGGGATATCGGCCCGAACGTTCCACTCGGCCGAGGGTACGGGGCTGCCGCCGTATCCCAGGTAGAAGGAGCCGAACATGGAGTAGACCCGTTTGGCCAGTTGCAGTATCTCCGGGTCCGTTTGAAGCAGGTCGGCCAGGTTGGACACCGGTCCGACCGATATCAAGGCGATTTGCCTCGGATGCCGGCGAAGTTGGTCGGCGATGAAGTCGGCAGCCGGCGTTTCGATCGGTTCGACGGTTGTAAAACCCTCGGCCCAGGAAAACTGCCTGGGGTCGGGCTCGGTGAATTCCGGGTGACCCACCAGCAGAGGGGTGGGCCTGCCCAGGGCCACCGGGATGTCCTCCCGACCGGTTTCATAAAGGAGACGACAGGCCAGTCGGCCTCTCTTGTCGGTCTGGCCGTGTCCAAGGGTGATCCCCACGATCTCGATTTCCGGACTGGCCAGCAGCAGCGCTACGGCAAAGGCGTCGTCGATGTCGGAGCCCAGGTCGGAGTCCAGGATGACCTTGTGGCGTTCGGCCCGGGCTGGGGGTTGAAAGATTATGGAGAACAATCCGAGGAAACTCAGGAACAGAGTTGACAGGGTTCGAGCGGTCAACGAGGCCTTCCTTTTGTCCTCTTCACTTCAGGGTGGGATAGCGAACCACAAATGGACACGAACAAACCCTGTTCCAAGCCCCCACAAAACCGTTTCCAGCGGAACTTTGCAAGACGCTCCCTGGCTTGTCAGTTTGCGGGACGCCTCGCTAATGGAAGGGCCAGATGCGAGGGATCAGCAGGGTGGCCGCCAGCCAGCTGATGAGGCTCAGCCACACTCCTACCTTGAAGTAATCGGTAAACCGGTACCCCCCTGGGCCGTACACCATGGTGTTGGTCTGATAGCCGATAGGCGTCAGGAAACTGCAGGAGGCGGCAAAGGCCACGCAAAAGGCAAAGGGCCGGGGGTCCCAACCGCCCTGATGGGCAATGGAGATGGCGATGGGGGTCAACAGGGCCGCGGTGGCATTGTTGGACATGAGCTCGGTCATCCCCAGGGTCAACAGGTAGAGCACCGCAATCAGCGCCACCGGCCCCTGGGCGCCGAACCACGCCACCAGGCTGTCGGCGATGGCATTGGCCGTCCCGGTTTTTTCCATCGCCGTTCCCAGGGCCAGGGTCCCCCCGATCAGGATGACGATGCGCCAGTCCACGGCCAGGTAGGCATGCCGGAGGCTGATGCACCGCATCAAGACCATCAGCAGGGCGCCAAGAAGGGCCGCCAGCACGATGTCCAGTTTTTGGAAGGCCGCGGCGGCAATCACCCCCAGAAATATCAGGATCGCGACGGGCAGCTTGCTGAAGCGGAAATCGGAGCCCGGAGATTCCTCCAGGATCAGCATGAAGTCGGCGTCCTGTCTCAAGTTGCCGAGAATTGCCTTGCGCACCTGGACCAGCAGCATGTCCCCCACCCGCAAGCGCACCCGCCCCAGTTTGTCCCGGATCTGGCTTCCGTGTCTCCGGATCGCCAGGGCGGTGGCCTGGTAGCGCTGGCGGAAGTTGGCTTCCTTCAGCGTCCTGCCGATCAGAAACGAGTCGGGTGAAATGACAGCCTCGGCCAAGGTAATGTCTTCCGATTTCAGGTCGCGGTCGCTCAGCTTGACTTCGGCCAGGATGTCGACCCCTTCGGTGTCGCGGATCTTCAGGATATTCTCCAGGTTCCCCTTCACGATCAGAATGTCGCCTCTCCTTAATCGAACGTCCTGAAGGAACAACCGGAGTTTTTCGGGGCCGCGCTGGATTTCCAGGACCTCGATGTCCAGCAGACGGCTGAAATCGGTTTCTCTCAGTGTCTTTTCCAGCAGCGGGGAATCCGCCCTGATCACCAGCTCCGTCAGGTATTCGCGGAGCCGGTACCCCTCGGTGAGACTGGCTTCGGTGGGCCGGTAGGGGAGATTCCTCTGTCCGATGGCGAGCATGTAAACGGCTCCCAGGCCCAACAGGACCAGCCCCAGACCGGTGAACTCGAACATCTGGAGGGGAGGGCGCGCCCCGTCGGCGTAGATGGTGCCGACGATGATGTTGGTCGAGGTGCCGATGTAGGTGCAGGCTCCGCCCAGGATGGCCGCGTAGGAGAGCGGCAGCAGCATTTTGGAGGGGCTCAGGTTCTTTTCCCGGGCAATGTTCAGGACCAGGGGAATGAACATGGCCACCGCCGCCGTGTTGCTGATGAAGGCGGACAGCAGCGCGACGACCGGGAAGATGACCGCCAACTGGCTGACCTCGGAGGTTCCGCCCAGAGCCGAGACTTTCTGTCCCAGTTTGGCCACCGCCCCGGTTCGGAGCAGGCCGGCGCTCAGGACCATCATGGCCGCCACCGTGACGGGCGCCGGGTGACTGAAGCCCGAGAGGCCCTCGGCGGGGGTCAGCACTCCGGTCAGTATCAGCAATCCCACCACCACCAGGGCCGTCAAGTCTATCGGGACCAGCTCGGTTACGAACAGGACCAGGGCCAACAGCAAGATGGCCGCGACAATCAACATCTCAACCATCATGCTCCCCAGTTCGGGATCGGGTCCGATTCTCCCCGCCAAGAGCAGAGCTTTCGGCAGATCCGGCGATCGACCGCTGCAGTCCTGCGGTCTCCGTGTTCAGCCTGTGCCCCTGCGTCTGCCGCACGCTTTTGCATCCCACCGGTTTTGCCGAAACGGGAATCGGCGTGGCGCCGCGGTTGCGGCGTTATAATGCCACCATGGTCCGGAAATTGCTAATCTTCACCGTTCTTGCTTTAGCCTGGGGGAGCGCCGGGGCAGGGACGGCATTGGAGGGCCAGGAACCTGCCCGCCTGGAGGGGATTCTGAAGCAGGTGATCGAGAACCAGATGGAGAACGATCGGGCCCGCTACCGCTATGTGTACGAGGAGAAGGCGGTGGTGGATCGCTACGACTCCACCGGGAGCATCGAGGAATCGGTTTCCAGAACCTATACCTGGATGCACACGGATTTGGAGTCCTTCTCCAAGCTGACTTCCATCAATGGCGCTCGTTATGATCGGGAGTATCTTCAAGCCCAGGACAGGGCCATACAGCGGTCCATCTCCGATGCCCGTCGGCTATCTCCCCGGCAACGGAAGGCGAGAATCGCCAGAGCCCAGCGGGAACGGGACGGGCAAATGCAGACCGAAATCTTCCGGAACCTGTTGGCGGCCTTTCGCTTTACCTTGGCGGGCAGGGAAAACGTGAACGGGTGGGAGACCCTGGTGCTGGACTTCGAGCCGAGAGCGGGCTTCGAGCCGCCCTCCTCCCGTTCCGCCTTTCTGAGGAGTCTGAGCGGGAAGCTCTGGATCGCCCGGGAGTCCCACCAGCCGATCCGCTTGACGGGGAGACTCGGGGAGGATGTGCGATTCGTGGGAGGCCTGTTCGGCAGTCTCAAGGAAGGCGCCACCATTACCCTGGAGCAGGCCGATATCGGCAACGGCCTCTGGCTTCCCACCTTTACCACCGTGACCTACCGGCGGAGCCTTCTCTTCAAAGGCACCCACCGCAGGGAAACGAGTCTTTTTCGCGACTACCGCCTGAATCCCGGAATCCGTCCCACCGATCAGGTCGAGGTCGAGAGCCTGGACTGAGCCGGGGTCCCTCATGCATGGGTTGGGAGCGCGGGCGTCTTGCCCGCAGGGAACGGATTGGAAGCCCGGACTTGCCAGTGCCGGTCGCCCGGTCAACTGAAGCGAAAACGCCGCAACGGAGTGTTGGGCATAGCGGGCGAACCAGACGGGGCAGATCAATCGAGAAGGACCGACCATCGATGTACTTGAACAAGAAACGGCTCTTCCCTGCGCCGCTTGACAGGCCGGCGGACCAGCGCATATTCTCCCGGCTGCAGTTGCGAACCGGGACAATCCGTTCGGGCGGGCTAGGGTGAATCACAATCTCCACAATTCCTTGCAGGAATTCGGCCTGGGACATGGTCGAACGGGGCGCTTCTATTCGCTGCCTCAATTGGAACGGCAGGGAATCGGCGCCATCTCCAGGCTGCCGGTCAGCCTTCGAATCGTGCTGGAGTCCCTGCTCCGCAATTTTGACGGCAACAGGATCACGGAGCAGGACATTCAGGCCCTGGCCAACTGGAAGGCCACCGGGCCACGCACCGAGGAAGTTCCGTTCGTGGTGGCCCGCATCGTGCTCCAGGACTTCACCGGCGTCCCCCTGCTGGTCGATCTTGCCGCCATGAGATCGGCGGTGGCCCGAATGGGTGGACAGCCCAAACGGGTCGAGCCCCTGGTCCCGGTAGACCTGGTGGTGGACCATTCCATACAGGTGGATTACTCCGGAAGCCCCCAGGCCCTGCGACTGAACATGGAGATGGAATTCCGGCGCAACCGGGCCCGCTACCAGTTCCTGAAGTGGGGAATGCAGGCCTTCGACCAGTTCAGAGTCATTCCGCCCGGGGTGGGAATCGTGCATCAGGTCAACCTGGAATACCTGGCCCAGGGGGTTGTGGAAAAAGAAGGGGTCTACTACCCGGATACCCTGGTGGGCACCGATTCCCACACCACCATGATCAATGGATTGGGGATCCTGGGCTGGGGGGTCGGCGGCATCGAGGCCGAAGCCGGCATGCTCGGTCAACCCGTCTACTTCCTGACTCCCGACGTGGTCGGAGTTCACCTGACCGGGCGTCTCCGCGAGGGGGTGACGGCCACCGACCTGGTTCTGAAGTGCACCGAGATGCTGCGGAAAGCCAACGTGGTGGGAAAGTTCGTGGAGTATTTCGGCGAGGGAGCGGCCTCCCTGCCCGTAACCGACCGGGCCACCATCGCCAACATGGCCCCGGAGTATGGGGCGACCATCGGTTTTTTTCCGGTGGACGAGGAGACCTGCAACTATCTGCGGGCCACCGGCAGGACCGGCCGACAGGTGGAGGCGTTTCGCAACTACTACAAGGCCCAGGGCCTCTTCGGCATTCCGCGCCGGGGAGACTGTGACTACAGCCGGGTGTTGGAGGTCGACCTGAGTGAGATCCAGTCCTCGGTGGCCGGGCCCAAACGCCCCCAGGATCGCCTCGAGCTCGACCAGCTCAAGCCCAGGTTCCGGGAGTTGTTGGGCACGCCCCTCAATCGAGGCGGTTTCGATCAGATACCCTCGGGGATGCAGGAGCGCTACCCGACGGGAGTGGCCGGCGGCGCCACGGACCTGGGACATGGAGACGTGCTGATCGCCGCCATCACGTCTTGCACCAACACCTCCAATCCGGGGGTGATGCTGGCGGCCGGGCTGCTGGCCAAGAAGGCCGTAGAGAAGGGCTTGAGCATACGCCCCACCGTCAAGAGATCCCTGGCTCCCGGATCGCGGGTGGTCTCCAGCTATCTGCAGGAAACCGGTTTGCAGCCTTATCTGGACCGACTCGGCTTCAACCTGGTCGGCTACGGGTGCACTACCTGCATCGGCAATTCCGGCCCCCTGGATCCGGCGATCGAAAAGGTAGTGACCGGCAACAACCTGGTTGCCGCCAGCGTCTTGAGCGGCAACCGCAACTTCGAAGCCAGGGTCCACCCCAACATCAAGGCCAATTTCCTGATGAGCCCGCCCCTGGTGGTCGCCTTTGCGCTTGCCGGGCGCATCGATATCGACCTGTCCTCCGAACCCGTCGGACGGGGCAGCGACGGGGAGGAGGTCTACCTCAAGGATATCTGGCCCAGCTTGCAGGAAGTGAGCGATCGGATGGCGGCTGCCTTCGATCCCGAGACCTTTCGCCGGATGTACCGGGACTCCGCGGGTCGGAACGGCGGGTGGCAGGAGATTCCCGCCAGCCGGGGCGACCTGTTCGAGTGGGACCCCGATTCGACCTACATCCAGGAACCGCCCTTCTTCGAGAACTTCTCCCCCGGAGCCGGGGAGGTGGAGGACATCAAGGGCGCCCGTTCCCTGGCCATTCTGGGAGACTCGGTGACAACCGACCACATCAGTCCGGCAGGGGCCATCGCGCAGGCGTCTCCAGCCGGCACCTTTTTGCTGGAGCATGGGGTCGAGGCCAGGGATTTCAACAGCTATGGGTCGCGCCGGGGCAACGATCGGGTCATGACTCGCGGCACCTTTGCCAACGTGCGCATCAAGAATCTCATGGTGCCGGGAGTGGAGGGCGGTTTTACACGCTTCCAGCCGGACGGGACCCGGATGACCATCTACGAGGCGGCGCTGCGTTACCGGGAGCAGGGAACTCCCCTCGTCGTTCTGGCCGGCCAGGAATACGGAACCGGGAGTTCTCGCGACTGGGCGGCCAAGGGAACCCGGCTGCTGGGGGTCCGGGCCGTGGTCGCACGGAGCTTCGAGCGCATCCATCGCAGCAACCTGGTGGGGATGGGGGTGTTGCCTTGCCAATTCCAGGAGGGAACCGGCGCCGATTCACTCCGCCTGGACGGCAGCGAAGTCTTCGACCTGGTGGGAATCGAACCCGAGATCCAGCCCCGGCAACAGATTCGCCTGGTGGTGCGCCGCCCTGGCGGTGAGGCCGAAACGGTCCCGGTTACGGTGCGCATCGATACGCCGGTGGAAGTCGAATACTACCGCCACCGGGGCATTCTGCCCTACGTGCTGAGCGGATTGCTGAAGGCCTGATTTCGACGTCAACGCGACGGGGGTAGTTTCTGCTCGATTCTTTCGAAATCCTGGGGCACTTGAAGCTCGAAGACTCGGTTCGGTAGCCTGGGGTTGATCTTGATGTTGGACAGCAGAAGGGTGAGGTGATCCTCACTGGCCTCGATCAGGCGGGTCTGAACAGGGATCCAATACTTGTGGTCGACCCACAGCAGGATCTGAGAGAACATGCCTTTCGTGGCGCTGGATCTGGGGTTGAGCTCCAGCAGCGATGTCGGCCGGCCATCGATCTGTTCTGTCTTGATGTGGCGGACGTCGTAATCCCTGCGGATGGTGCGGCTGGACCGACCGATCCAGAACAGGGGCAGCACAGCCGTTGCCGAGCCGTTGTCGGTGTAAATTTCCTGGTAGCGCCTGATTCGGGGCTCCAGAATACTCACTTTACCTCGTTCCAGAAGCAGGGTCCTGGAATCCGGTGACTCGTAGTTCACCATGAAGGCGCTCTTCTGGGGGCTCTTCTTGTAATAGAGCTTGCCGGTCTTCTCGGACAGGTCGTCGACCACAATGGTCACCTTGGTCTGTTTCAGATCGGCAGTCAGGGTGTTCAAGGTTCTGGACCTGGCATCCATCCTCGACAGGACCTTGCCGGCCTCGGCCGACAGGCTGCTTTGAGCCAGTCCCCGCATCGTTTCCCCGCAACCGATCGCCAGCAGGATAGCGAGCGCCGGAGCCGTCCGGTTCAGGAGTCGGGGTTCAGCTTTCATGGCGCTTCCTGTCCCGGCGATTCATCCCGGGAAGACCGACTGGGGATAGCAACGCAGTCGGGGGGCGTTGACGGTTGATTTGCCTCAGGTTCTTCAAATTATACGGACTAATCGGGGTTGGGTGCGGTTGTGCTCAGCCAAACGGAATGACCGAGGGTCTCGCCGTTGCCGCCGACAACAGGTTTGATGTCGGCGACGACAAACGGTTTGTTCACAATCTTCTCGATCCGGGTTCGGGCGGCGCGCGTCAGACTGGTTTCATCCTGGCCGGGAGGGATCAGACGAGTGCTGACGAAGAATACCCACTTGTTCTGCTCAACCTGGGTATAGGAGATGTCCTGCGGTCCCATGGTCGCCGCCGGAGTCGGGGTTGGGGCGGTGTGGTCGTGAAACACGCTGCCGGGCGTGAGAAATACGAAGAGCAGAATGGCGGCGCACATGATGTCATAAGGGAAGGTGCCGCGGTTGTAGGACCACAAGATCACAGACCCCAATCCCTCGAGAACGCGTCCCATCAATCCCCGCCTTAACGTGTTGCACCGGGCCTTCCGGTCCCCATCGAGCCTGACTGCAGGGATCGCTTGACCTTAGAGAGGCATGCGATCTTCCGCAGCGTTCCATCCGCCTTCCTGCTGCTGAGACACGATCCTCCCGTCCCTCATCTCGATCAAACGGTTGGCGATGTTGGCGGCC
Source organism: Acidobacteriota bacterium (assembly GCA_022826755.1). GTDB lineage: Bacteria > Acidobacteriota > Terriglobia > Versatilivoradales > Versatilivoraceae > Versatilivorator. The sequence continues at coordinate 175,486 of JAJDUG010000067.1, read as the reverse complement.
TCGGGGTTATGAGTGATCATGAGGATGGTTTGACTCAAGGCACGGTTCAGTTCCTGAATCATCTTGAGCACCACCATCGAGTTCCGGGTGTCCAGGTTGCCGGTCGGTTCGTCTGCCAGAAGGATGGCGGGTCTGTTGATGACAGCCCGGGCAATGGCCAATCGTTGCTGCTCCCCGCCCGAGAGCTCGGAGGGCTTGTGGTGAGTTTTCTTTTCCAAACCCAGCAGGTTCAGGATCTCATCCACGTGTTGCCGGTCTCGGCTTCCGTTCCGATGTATCTCCTGCGCGATCTCCAGGTTTCCCTGGGCGCTCAGGGTGGGCAGCAGATTGAACCGCTGAAACACGAAACCGATCTTGCGACGCCGGATGTCCGTGCGAACGGCGTCCTTCCCCGAGGAGACTTCCTCGCCGTCCACCAGGACCCTGCCCGAGGTTGGTGTGGCCAAACCACCCAAAAGATGCAGCAATGTGGACTTGCCGCATCCGGATGGTCCCATGATGGCGATAAATTCTCCCTCCCGGACCTTGAGCGAGACGTCGCGGACAGCGGCGACCTCAATCTTGCCGGTCTTGAAAATCTTGGTGAGTTCAATTGATTCCAGGATGGTTTTCATTGGAAAAGGCCTCTAAATGCAACGGCATTATAGCTTAGGGACCGCCGGTTCTAAAGCCGACGGGGCAAATTGTCCAAGTGGAGTTCTCTCTGAACGGGCGGTGGCGGGGGGTTTGCCCGAGCCCACGGATGCGAACTTGTGAGGCTCACCGGACGGGAGGCAGGATCTCACTATCCGCCTACTCATAAGCCAGGGCGTCAATAGGATCCTGCCTGGCAGCGCGCAAGGCCGGATAGAGGGCTCCCAGGCCGGCGCTGAACAAGGCCAGCGCCCCAGTGTAGAGGAGCCACTCCGGGGGAAGCTGATGTTGGAGGGTCGGCATCAACAACCGGAAAAAGAATCGGCCGCCGAAGGTCAGACCCAACCCCAGCAGGAACCCCAGCCCGCCCAGCAGCAGGGCTTCCTTCAGGAAGAGGAGCGAGATGTAGCCCTGGGGGGCTCCCAAGGACTTCAGAATGCCGATCTCGTGGGTCCGCTCGGTGGTGGCAGTGTACATGGAGAGAAAGATGATAAAGAATCCGATTAGAGTGGCAATGAACACCACCGTGTTGGTGAAATATTTAAGGGGTCCAAAGTCCCGGTTGGCTTCCTCGATGTGGGCGGCGAAGCTGCTCATGTCGAATGTCGGGTAGGACTTCAGGCGGCGTCCGAGCTGGTCCTGGACCCCGGCAATATCGGATTGTCGATGGCACTTGATCATCATCATGGTGGCCTGTCCGGGCGTACCCACCAGCCGCTGCATGGTTCCAAGGGGGATGAAGACTCGGGATCCCTTTCCGTGCTCGACAATGCCGGCGACGCGAAAGGAGTGGTTCATCAGCTTGAGTTGGTCTCCCAACCCGAGGCCTCTCCCATCGGCGTAAATGTCGTCGATAATGACGTCGTCGGGCCCCTGAAAGCCCTCGCCTTTCAGATAGATGAACCCCTGTGTGATCCGGTTGAAGCTCTCCTGGTCAATGCCCCAGATGAGCCCCATGCCGCCGCTGGTGTTGAATTGAAGATATACCGGCGCCACATCCTTCACCCCCTCGATCCCGGAGACCAGGTCGGCAATCTTGACCGACATGGCGCCCGTGCTGGCAGCCAGCACCAGGGAGGAGTTGGGCGGTTGCAGGACGATGTCGGCTCCCACTCCGGACATGCGTCTGCTGTTTTCCCGAATCATGCCCGTGGACAAGCCGACGAGCAGCAGAATCAACGCCACCTCCAACCCCACTGCCAGGGCGGTGGCCAGCGACCGCATCGGGCGGGAAACGACGTTGGACAGAACCAGTTGAGCGCTCACTCGACCATTCCCCTCAGTTCGCTGTTTCCGGCAGAGGGTCGCGGGTCAAGTCGACGACTTGGCGGACAGGCGACTTCTTCAGCACGAAGGCGGCAGAGGGCAGATTGGGGTTGACCTCTATCTTCTGGGCTCGAATCGCCATCCGGTAGGCTTCCTGGGGCCTCTCGAAGCGAACCAGCGCCGGATAGACCTGTCCGTCCACGATGCGAAAGTCGCTGTAGTGGATCTCGGATTCCAGCCGGCCTCCCGGAGCGTACGCTTGCAGCCTCACGATGCTGAGATCGACCCGATCGAACCAGATCTTCCGTTTCAGGGCCAGACTTCCGTCGGAGGCCCACCGGTTGCAGGACAGGATGTAGTATTTCCGTCCGTCCCGCTGGTCTTCCTCCAGGGAAATCAAGGACGGGTCGGCGCCTTCAAGCGCCTCAAGGGCCAGCGCCTCGAAAATGTGCTGGGGCCGGACGTTGACGGGAACGTCCTTGCGCGGAAGGATGACTTGGTGGTTGAGCCCCTGGATAAAGGTGTTCTTGCGAGGGACGTCGATCGAGAATTCAGTTCCGTCGGACACCATGTCGATGGCCGTGACCTGAAACACCTGAACCCTGACCCGGATGTCGGCAGGCTTTCTCAGAAGGATGAACCCATCGCTTTCGCGCCACTCCTTGGTCTCTCCCGTTTCGGGGTTGCGGCCGGTAAGCCGGTAGGAGACCTTGAGCTTCAAGGCTTGAAGCGATCTCGATGCCTGGCCGGCCTTTTCAATCAACTCCGTCCTGGTGGCCGTCAGGGCCGGCCGGGGATCCTCAAGGGTGGGAGCCCGGGCCGTCTGGCTCCTGCGAGCCGGACTGCAACCGAATGAAGAGAAAAGAATACTGGCGGCGGCGAAGACAATCAGGGAGAGGCGGGAAAAGGACAATGGGTTACCTAACGTCTTTCAATCGATTATTTTGCCAAATCAGGCGGGTTGGCGTCAACTGATTTGAGCGCGCCGAGACCTGCGAATCAGCACGAGGATGATTCCTCCCGACACCAGCAAGGCCAGGATCGCCCAGGCTATGGTGGGGTAGTGGTGTCTCATGTAGAAAAGAGCCTGCTGGCCGTATCTGACGGCCAGGTATCCTTGCAGAAAATAGCGAAATCCTCGGCCCAGGGTGATGGCCACAAGGAACTTGGCGGGACTGACCTTGAAGACGCTGGCGCTCAGGACAAAGATCTTGAAGGGTGTGGGGGGAGGCAGGATGGATGGCACGATCACGGCCAGAATGCCGTACCGGCGGTACCAGCCTCCAATTTTTTCCAACTGGTGGGGCGCGAGTTTTTTGCGTGCCAGGACCTCTCCGCCCCTGCGTCCGACAAGGTACAGCATCATGCAGCCCAGAACGGAGCCGATCGTGGTCATGGAGCAGAAGAAAAGCATCTGGTCGGGGGACTGGATTGACCGGGTAATGATCAGAATATCGTTTACTTCCGGAAGTGAGAGGAACGAGGAGTCGACCAGCGCAATCAGCAGGAGCCCCCACCCTCCCAGAGGCTCGGTCAGTGCCAGGAACCAGCCTTGGATCTTGAGCAATACCTCTTTCACGGGTCCCTCATCGGCGTAGCGGATTTCGATCGGAATGCGGATTGGAGTGACCGCCAAATGGGGAAGCAGTCGGAATTGACAAGACCGTCACAATACAGTTTACTCCACGGAGTCATCACCCGAAGAAAAGGAGCCGGTTCATGAAAGCACAGCTTGGGTTGGCCTTTCTTGGAAGCGTGTTTCTGGTGGTTCTCTGCCGCCCTCACCAGGGGCAGACCGTTCCTGCGATCCCCCCGAGTTTTCCCACCATTGCCAACCCGGCGGGCCGAACGGGGCTTTCCGCCGATCAGAGAGCCAAGATGGAGTCGCAGAGGCTGCGGAGGGCCTTTCAGAAGCTGAAGAGCGACTCTGAGAGACTGGCGGAGGGATCCGCGCAGCTGAAGGAAATGATTCAGAATTCCAATCCTCACACCTACTCGATAGGCATCTTCAAGAAGGCTGAGGACCTCGAGAAACTGGCCAGAAAAATCAAGAACCGGATCAAGCGGGGGTTCCGCTGATTCCCGGGCTCAACCGCCTTCGTTTCGTCTGGATTGCCCGCGGCGATGGCGCTCCAAGGCAAGCTGAATGAGCCGGTCGATCAACTCGGAATAGGGCAGCCCGCTGACCTGCCACAGCTTGGGGTACATGCTGATCGAGGTGAATCCGGGGATGGTATTGATTTCATTGACATAGATTTCTTCCGTGGTTCTTTCCAGGAAGAAGTCGACCCTGGCCAATCCCCGGCACTCAAGCGTTTGGAAGGACCTCAGCGCCAGATCCTGGATATTTTCCACCTGCTCGGGCCGGAGCAGTGCGGGAACGACCAGTTCCGCGCTATCGTCCAGATATTTGGCCTGGTAGTCATAGAAACCCGTGCGGGGGATGATTTCACCCGGCAGGGATGCCTGCGGATCGGTGTTCCCCAGGACGGAACACTCGATTTCGCGTGCGTCCAGGGCCGTCTCCACGATGACCTTTTCGTCGAACTCGCCTGCCAGGGCCAGGGCCTTGGAGAGATCCTCCGCCCCCTCCGCTTTGCTGATCCCGATGGACGACCCCAGGTTGGCCGGTTTCACGAAGCAGGGGTAACCCAGCTTGACCGCCACTTCCTGCTCCAGCTCCCGCGCCCGATTCCTCCAGTGGTCCCATTGGAAGGCCAGAAAGGGAGCGGTCGGCAGTCCAGCCTGCTGGAACAACCGCTTCATCACGTCCTTGTCCATGGCCACGGCGGAACCCAGTACGCCGGCGCCGACATAGGGGATATCGGAGAGCTCAAGCAGGCCCTGGATGGTGCCGTCTTCTCCGAAGGGACCGTGCAGCACCGGGAAGACCACGTCGACCGAAGTCCGCTTGCCTCTCCGGCTACCGGAAGCATCGAGCTGAATCAACTGGCCCGAGAGATTCGGCTCGGCGGGCAGGAGCACGGGGGCTCCCTGTTGCAGGATCCTGGTGAACTCCCCCTCCAGAAATCCCGGATCGGCCCGCCAGCGGCCCTCCTTGGTAATGCCAATGGGGATGACGCGGTACTTGGCGCGATCGATGGCTGACAGAATCGACGCCGCTGACTGCAACGAGACTTCATGCTCTCCGGACTTGCCTCCAAACAGCAAACCCACGGTGATCTTTGTCATAGCAAAACTTGTTTAAGGCATCCCTGCTTCGCTCCGCATCCATGGGACGGCGGCGCGACCAGGTGAAAAGTGAATAGTGGAGAGTGTAGAGTGAAGAGCTATTTGATCGACACGCATAGCATCTTGTCGGCCTCAGCGCAGTCCTTCAATAATTCATCAGCCGCCGGCTCGTTCCCAAACCCCTCCGCCAACCCCCCTTCACCCTTCAAACTTCAAACTTCAAACTTCGAACTTCAAACTTCCCTACGGCGTCAGCCGATAGATGGTCCGGGGGAAGGGAATCGCCTCGCGGACGTGTTCCAGCCCGCAGATCCAGGCCACCACCCGTTCGATACCCATGCCGAACCCCGAATGAGGGAAGTTGCCGTAACGGCGCAGGTCCAGATACCACTCGAAGGCCTCGGCCGGCAGGCGATGCTCCCGGATGCGCTGGCAGAGAAACTCCAGGCTGGTGGCCCTCTGTCCTCCACCGATGATCTCGCCGTAGCCCTCCGGCGCCAGTACGTCGGCCGAAAGCGCCACTTCCGAACGATTGGGGTCGGGCTCCATGTAAAAGGCCTTGGCCTGGGCAGGGTAGCGGTGGACCATCACCGGGTGGTCAAACTGCCGGGCCAGCAGGGTCTCGTCGGCTCCGCCCAGATCGCTGCCCCACTCGATGTCCGAGCCCCTGGATTTCAGGATGGATACGGCTTCGTCGTAGCTGAGTCGCGGGAATGGAGGGGCGATTTTCTTGAGCGGCTCCACGTCTCGGTCCAGGGTAGCCAATTGGGAGCTGCAGTTGCCCAGCACCCGGTTGAGGATCTCCGATATCAGGTCCTCGGCCAGAACCAGGATATCCTCCAGCGTGGCGTGGCTGACTTCGGGCTCCACCATCCAGAACTCGGTGAGGTGGCGGCGGGTCTTCGATTTCTCGGCCCGAAAGGTGGGACCGAAGGAGTAGACCTTGCCGAATGCCGCTGCCGCTGCCTCGTTGTAGAGCTGTCCCGATTGGGTCAGATAGGCCTTGTCATCAAAGTAGGGAACCTCGAACAGGGTGGTGGTGCCTTCGCAGGCAGCCGGGGTGAAGATGGGGGTGTCGACCAGGGTAAACCCGCGTTGATCGAAAAAGTTGCGGGTGGCGGCGATCACTTCGTGCCGGACCTTGAGGATGGCATGCTGCCGGGACGACCGCAGCCAGAGGTGGCGCTGGTCCAGCAGAAACTCGATGCCATGGTCCTTGGGGCTGATGGGAAAGGGGCGCTCGGCCGGAACCCGCTGGATGGTCTTCAAATCCGTGACCTCCATCTCGACCCCCCCGGGAGCCGTCTTGCCTTCAGGGACTCTTCGGACGATTCCCGTGACTTCGAGGGAGGACTCCTGGGTCAGTTCCTTGGCCTGTTGAAAAACGTCGGGTGGGACCGCGTTCCTGAGGACGATCGCCTGCATCAGCCCGGTTCCGTCCCGCAGAACCAGGAAGATGATCTTGCCGCTCGATCGATGGTGGTAGAGCCATCCTCGGATGGTCGCTGAATTTCCCTCGTGATGGGCTGCGTCCCGGATCGCGATCTCAGCCATCACTCCTCCTCTATCGCTTTCTTGGCCGCCTCCCAGCAGTCCTCCAGGCGGTTCCAGGCCTCTCCGGCCGACTTCAATGCAGTCCGGAAGTCCCTTGCTCCCCCGCGAAACTCCAACACGAGACAGCCGTCATAGTCCGAGCCTGCCAGGCCCTGCAGGATTTCCGGCCAGGGAGCCGTTCCGGCGAAGGGGGGCAGGTGTTCATCCCGGTGTCCATGGTTGTCGTGGAGATGGGTGGTGAGAATCCACTGCCCGGCGGCCGCGATCTGGCTGACCGGCGTGGATTCCAGGTGGGCGTGTCCGGCATCGAAGCAGATCCCGACGTCCGTCAGGCCCGCTTCCCGCAGGAATCGACCCATCCTCTCCAGAGAAAGTCTGTTGGGAATATTCTCCAGTGTCAAGCGAACCCCGCGGTCGCCGGCAAACGGAACCAGGATCTCCAGACTCTGGTAGATGGCATCCAGGTGCCGGGGCCGATATCTATCCTCGAGTGCCCCCGCGTGTATCACAGCCAGTGGGCAGGGAACCCTCTCGGCGAATTCCAGCGCTCTGCGGGCCTCGTCTACCGCTTGGGTCCTGCGGTGAGGTTCGGTCGCAGCAATGGAAAGCGGAGTCTGGATTCGGCCAGGTCGGTATTCCAGACAGTGAGGCAGGTGCAGGGAGTGAAGAAAAGATTCCTGATCGAGCAGCCAGTCGGCCACCTCGCGCCCGAGTTGGCCGTCTCGATAATCGAAATGGGGCCTCAAGGCCAGGATTTCCAACCGTTGAAAGCCCTGGCGGCGCAAGGCCGCCAGCCTGTCCAGGTCCAATCGATCCTCGATGAACAGATAGGTGGATATGCCTGGCTGCATGACGGTTCAAGGCCCGGAAGCGGAATGGGCGGACGGCAGGTTGGAGGCGGGATCGAGCAGCCGCGCTTGCTCTGATCGATCAGGGATACTATCATCAATCGACCCGACCCCAGTTAGGATTGCGGCTCGGCGCCAGGGAGCATGCCTTGAACCCGAACAAGAAGAGTCGTCGCAAAAACGCCCCGGGCAGGTCCCGCGACGGGATCTCGGAGGCGATTCTTCGATCCCACCAGGTAGAAGACCAGACCCACGCGGAAACCCTCTATCTGAACAATCTGGTTCGCGACAAGAGGCGGGTCGTGGTGAAGCTACTCAATAACGAAGAAATCGAAGGGTGGATTGAGTACTACGACAAGCGCTTTATCCGTGTGACCCGCAACCGCGATGCCAACATGTTCATCTACAAGCACCAGATCAAATATATCCGGGAACGCTGAACCGTCTTGAATTGTTGATTGTCGATTCGGGGAGCCGGCACGACTGGTTTCGCCATCCGAGAAGTGCATGTCCCCGGCGAGAATTGCGGGTCAGGTGGTGGGGTCCGTCAATATCTGGGCCAGGCGGGCGGAGAATGCAGAGCGGGGCAGGATCCAGTTGGCGCCGGCCTTGCGGGCTTCCTCGGCAAGCTCGGTCTGAACGTGGGAAAGGAAAGCCAGAATGGGAATCTCATCCCCCGCGGACGAGCCCTTGAGTTCCTCGATGGCGCGTACCGGCTCAGTCGTCCGCCCATTGAGGTCGATGATGACGAGCTTGACCCTCTTCGGATCTGCATTCTGGAGAAGTTCCCGGGGAGTATTGAGGATCCGGGCGGGGACGGAGCACAGCCGGGCCGTGGAAGCGATTTTGCTGGAAAAGAATAGATCGTCCGCCAGTACCAGAACTTCGTCAGGCATGTAAGGTCCTCCGGATTCTCGGGTTCAACCTTTCTGAAACCAGTCGAGGGGGTTATCCAGCCATGACATCCACGAAGAGCAGGCAGGACGGAAAAGAGTTCTCCGCGAAGGAAAACGGCGAACCACGAATGGACACGAATGAACACCAATGAACGGATTGATGAGGTGTTGATTGGCGGGTGTGACAATCGATATCGAGGGGTTTTCCGCGAAGGACCCGAAGTCATCGCAAGGGAACAAAGTTGCAGAAACGTTTTGGTGCCGCTTGTCGTTCGAGCGAGTCCACCCGTATTCGTGTAAATTCGTGTTCATTCGTGGTTCGTCTTTATGGGCGATTGGGTGTTTTCCCCTCGAATGATCCGCGCGGCAGGCTGCCCCAGGTCAGGCGCTGTGCCGAAAGTAAATGGTCTCGCCGTCCTGAACCGGATACTCCTTGCCTTCCAGCCGGAGTAGTCCTCGTTGTCGGGCGGCGGAAAGCGACTTGACCTCCAGCAAGACGTTCCAGGGGATCACTTCGGCCCGGATAAAGCACCTTTCCAGGTCGGAGTGGATGGCCCCGGCCGCCTTGAGAGCCGGTGTTCCCCTGGGGATGGTCCATGCCCGACATTCCTCCTCCGAAACGGTGAAGAAGGAAATCAGTCCCAGAAGTCGGTAGGTGGTCCGGATCAGGCGAACCAGTCCCGACTCGGCGAGGCCATAGTCGGTCAGAAAGTCCTCTATCTCCTCGTCGCTCAACTCCGCCAACTCCGCTTCCAGTTTGCCACAGACGGCCGTCAGTTCAACATTGGGTTGGCCGGCCAGGATCTCGATCCGGTAGGACTCGACCAGGCGCGAAATCCGCGCGGCAGCCCCGTCGTGGAGGTTGAGCACGTGCAGCACCGGTTTTTCCGACAGGAATGAGAATCCGCGAAGGCGCTTCTTCTCTTCCCCGGTGAGCGTGAGCGATCGAAGGGGCTTTTCCTGTTCCAGCCACTGCCGGCATTTTCGAAGCAGACTGTCTTCCCCGATCAGATCCGGATTCTTCATCTTCTTGAGATCCTTTTCCAGGCGACCCAGCCGTCTTTCAATCACGGTCAGGTCACCCAGCATGAGTTCCAGATCCAACTCGGCGATGCATCCTTCCGGAAGACCCCGGACTTCCCCCTGTGGCGACGGCTCTTGGTCGAAGGCTCGAACCACGTGCACCAGAACATCCAGGTTGCGGAAATCTCCCAACCGGATCTCCGAAGCGGAGGCGCCCTTGCTAAAGGAGGGGACGTCCAGGTATTCGATCACAGCCGGAATTGTTTTCCTGGGTCGGAAAAGAGCCGACAGCCGGTCCAGGCGCGAATCGGGGACAGTGGCCACGCCAAGCGCCAATCCTCCCCGCTTGCGGGATTGGGCAGCGGGGCCGATTCCCGCCCTGGTCAGGATTTTGAAGAGGGTGGACTTGCCCGACGAAGGGAACCCGATAATTCCGGCTTTCACCAAGAGACTCCCTGGCCCGCCAAACTGTGCTGAGGGTGCGAGGCTTCGACCTACACCAAACCCAGGGTCAAGATCTTGACCAGAGTTCTCAGGAAGGTTTTCCAGGGCGATTTTCTGGAGGGGCCGGCAGAGCCGTAGGCAGACGCTCCCGGACCGTTCCGCTCTCCGGAACGAAGCGGACCGGCGCACTGACAATCGCGAAAATATTCCGGGGTTGCAATCCGTCCGGGCGCGACTCTCATCCCGGGACCCGGGGGCACGGCAAGAACCTGGGAGTTGTCCTGGCCGGTGATTTCCAATGAGCCCCGCTCGGGTCGCACGCAGATGGTCCCATCCGGCTCCAGGCTGATCTCGCCACGGTAGGCACCCGCCTGAAGTTGTGGGCCGGGACCCACTTTGATCAGAAAGTCGGGCGTCAGGAAGAGGTCTCCGTGAGAGCGCGGAAGATCGTAGGTCACACTGCCGCGGTGCAGGGTGAAGAGGAAGGGAGACCGCGGCTGCTGCACCGTCAACTCGGTGTCCCTGCAGAAATCGAGTCGCCCCCCCGCCAGAAGTTCCAATTGGGCTGTGCCGCTCTTGCTGTGGATCCTGGTTCCATCGTAAATCATCGGGAACGGGGACCGTCCGGCTCTCCCCCAGTCGACCCGGCCGGTCAACTGCAGACTGCCTTTGGAGGTCAAGAACGCCACCGGAAATTTGCCCGCCTGGCCTGCCTGGGGCAACGGGTGGCCCAGGGAGACCGTTGTTGTCGCGCACGCCAAGATCAGGAAACCGGTGGGAATCCTCAAGAATTCGGCCAAGCTGGGAATCGAACGGAAAACCATGCCGGAAGCTGCCTTGCTCCAATCACCCCTCCAAGGCAGGACCGGGATTTCAGGCCCGGTGTTTCCCTGGAACAGTCACCATCAGCCTAGCAGAAAAAAGTTCTCCCCCGACAAATAAACTGCTTGACTCCAACGTGGGAACCCGTAGACTTGTGTGGAGTAAAGTGGACTGGAAAAGACTGTTGTGGTCTGGTGTGGATCTCAGGTCCGCATTTGGGGGCATTCTCGTTGCCTGATTCTCAGCCACTTCGGAGTTTCATCCCATGTTGCAACTCAGGGGAAGCCATACCACCAAGCTGGATGGGAAGGGCCGTCTCAAGCTGCCGGTGGGTTTTCGCTCCGAAGTCGAGCGGGAACATGGAAACGAGTTCTATATCACCAGCCTCAAGGGAGACTGCATCCTGCTGTATCCCTTTGCCGTTTGGGACGAGCTGGAACAGAGCATTGGCAATCTCGCCGCGAAGAGGCCGGTAGTCAAGAAATTCCTGCGCGCCACCAGCTATTACGGCCAAAAGGCCTTGATGGACCGGCAGGGCCGGTTGCTGCTTCCTCAGGGGCTGCGAGATTCCGCCCGGCTTGAAGATGAAGTCAGGGTGGTCGGCTCCATGAACCACCTGGAAATCTGGCGGGACGACACCCTGAAGAAGGCCGTGGAGGGCAATCCGTGGACCGACAGCGACGACGAGGAACTCGCTGAATTGGGAATCTCGGGATAAGACCGACCGGTCTCGCGGCCACACGAGTTTCAATGGTTTCGACGCCTCAAGCCACGACAAGCCCCGGCGAGGCCGGGGGCCTTCACAGGCCGGTGATGCTCTCCCAGGTCATCGAGTATCTGCGGCCTCAATCGGGAGGCGTTTATATCGATGCCACTCTTGGCCTGGGAGGACATGCCCGGGCCATTCTGGAGGAGTCGTCGCCCGAAGGGAAGCTGATCGGGATCGATCGCGACCGGGAGAGCCTGCGCAGGGCTGCCCGGGAACTGGACCGGTATGAGAGACGGGTTGAGCTCCACCACGGAAATTTCGCCCGGGTAAAAGATATCGCCCGCCGCTGGCGATTCGGAGCATGTGACGGGATCCTGGCCGACCTGGGCCTCTCTTCCTTCCAGTTGGAAACGGCGGAACGAGGCTTCAGCTTTCAAAGATCCGGACCACTGGATATGAGAATGGACACCGACGCTCCACTGACGGCTGCCGAGGTTGTCAACCGCTTTCCGGAACCGAAGCTGGCGGGGCTGATCTACTCCTATGGGGAGGAACCGGGCTCTCGCCGGATCGCTCGGGCTATCGTGCGAGCCAGACCCCTGCACGACACTCTCAGCTTGGCAGAGGTGGTTTCGCGGGCGGTGCGCTCCCGCCGCCGGTCAAAGATTCACCCGGCGACGCGAACCTTTCAGGCACTCAGAATTTTTGTCAATGGCGAATTGGAGGCGCTGCGGCAATTCGTCGCCAGTGCGATCGAGTTGCTGAGGGAGGGGGGGCGCCTGGCAATCATCAGCTTCCATTCTCTGGAGGATCGGATCGTGAAAGGCTCTCTGGGTTCCCTGGCTCGGGGGTGCATCTGTCCTCCCGAGATGCCGGTTTGTGCTTGTGGGCGAAAAAAGCTGGTGAAGCTGGTTTGTCGCAAGCCCGTTTCTCCGACCGAGGAGGAAACGATCGGAAATCCCCGTTCGAGAAGCGCCAGGCTCAGAGTGGCCGAACGACTGTGACGTGACCCTGATTCCGATTCCGTCCGGCATCGACGGCGCAGTTGAGGCGAGGAGAGGCGATGACTGAGATTCACATGGTTAAGCAGATTGACAACTCCAGGCTGGTCAAGGAGTTGGACTTTCAGAAGACCAGGGAATGCCTGCTGCTCATGATCCTGGCCATGCTGTGCCTGCTGGTGCTGCTCTGCCTGGCCTGGCAGCAGTTCGAGGTCATTCGCCGGGGCTATGAGCGTGAAGAGATTTTGAAGGACATCAAGCATCTGACAGAGATCAAGCGCCAGCTCAAGCTGGAGAGGGCCACCTTGCGTAGCCCGCAGCGTATCGACCTGATCGCCAGAAAACAGCTTGGGCTCATCAGTCCCTCGTTCGACCAGATTGTTGTCCAGCCCGCCCCGGAGGCGCCGCAACCGACCGAGATTCTGGTGGCAGCCCGGGAAGGCCGTGGCATGGATGCTCTTCCGGCCGGATTCGGAGCGCTTCCCTAGGTCGGATTCCGGACTCCGGGTTCACATCGGTGGGCCAGGTGGCGGGCAGGAATACAGGGCGGCCGGCCCAAATCCCAACGGCAGCCAATCCAATACGTAGTGGGACTCTCGATGTCGGCCAAACGCCCAACGGTATTCCGAACCCGCCTTGGTCTTCTGGTGCTCTTCTTCGTTGCCTGGTCCTGCCTGATCGTCTTTCGCCTTGTCGACCTGCAGATCGTTCGCTACCCGGAAATGCGGGAACGTGCGCGGCGACAGCAGACCCGGGTATTCGAGATCAGTCCCAAGCGCGGGACGATTTACGATCGCCGCAACCGGGAGCTTGCGGTCAGCATCAAGGTCGAATCGGTATTTGCAGTCCCCCTGGAAATCTCCGACAAGCCGCGTACGGCCTCTCTCCTGTCCACCGCACTGGGACTCGATCCGGGCAAGGTTCGGCGAAGACTGGAACAATCGCGAACCTTCTGCTGGATCAAGCGGAAAGTGGACTTCCCCCAAGTCCAGAAGGTCCGGGAACTGGATCTGCCCGGCATTTATTTCGAAACCGAAAACAAGCGCTTCTATCCCAAGCGGGAGTTGGCTGCCCATGTCCTCGGCTATGTGGGCATGGACAACGAGGGCCTGGCCGGCCTGGAGCACCTGTATGAACGGGATGTGCGCGGCACGCCCGGCCGGATCCTGCTGCATACCGATGCCAAGAAACGGTACTTCAGCAGCGTGGAAAGGCCACCCACGGCAGGCGCCGACCTGGTCTTGACCCTGGATGAGTCGATCCAGTACCTGGTGGAGCGGGAATTGCAGGCTCAGGTTGAGAAAAGCCGGGCCCGTGGTGGCGCCGCCATCGTGATGAACCCGACCACCGGCGCCATCCTGGCCATGGCCAACGTGCCCACCTTCAACCCGAATCACTATGGCCGCTATTCCGAATCCGCCTGGAGGAACCAGGCAATCCTCAATATCTACGAGCCTGGATCCACCTTCAAGGTTTTCACGGCGGCTGCGGCGTTGGAGGAAGGGTTGACCTCCCCCGAGGAGCAGATTCACTGCATGAATGGCGGCATCGTGATCGGGAAGCACCGAATCCGGGACCACAAGCCCTTCGGCTGGTTGTCGGTTCGCGAAGTGATCGCGCGTTCCAGCAACGTCGGCGTCATCCAACTGGGCTTTCGGATCGGCAAGCAGCGGCTGGAGCGCTACATCCGGCGCTACGGATTCGGCCGGCCCACCCGGGTGGATCTGCCCGGAGAAGCCAGGGGGTTGCTGCGTCCGGCTTCGGACTGGCACACGGTCGACCTGGGGACCATTTCCATGGGACAGGGAATCGGGGTGACGCCGCTTCAGATGGTCACGGCCGCCGGAATGATCGCCAACGGGGGCCATTGGATCCCTCCCCGTGTTGTCGAAGGTGTCCGCTCGGATCGGGTCTCCCGGAGTCCTTCCGGGTCGCAACCCGGTGACAGGAGAGCCCTGCGGAGAGAGACGGCTGAAACCATCAAGGAAATGATGAGCCTTGTGGTGGCTGAAGGAACGGGCAGGAGGGCTCGGCTGAGGGGTTTTTCGGCGGCAGGCAAGACCGGTACGGCGCAAAAGGTGGACGAGCGCGGAGGCTACTCTCATACCCGATTCATAGCCTCCTTCGTCGGTTTCGCTCCCGTGGACAATCCGGCTCTCTCGATCGTGGTGTTGATCGATGAGCCTCGCGGTCTCTATTACGGTGGCCAGGTCGCCGCCCCGGTGTTCAAGAATATTGCGGAGAAGACGCTGAACTATCTTTCGGTCCCGCCCGATCAGCCACGGCAGGAATGGAGGGACGACACCCGGGTTGCGGAACTCGGCGCCGAGGAGAATCCGTTGGAGGAGCCATTGATGGATGCGGTTTCGTGGGCTCCGGCCACGCTGAACGGCGAGCAGGCATTGGGCCTCACCGAGGCGCAAGTGGAGTCCCCCCAGGAGCAGGGTCTGGGGGGCTACGAGGATGCGGCAATCGGTGGCCTGGCCATGGTGGCCGTACCCAACTTTATGGGGAAGTCCCTGCGAGCGGTGATGACGGAGGGAACTCGAGCCCGATTGCAGGTGGAGGTTCGCGGAGCCGGCCTGGTCGTGCAGCAGTCGCCCGCGCCCGATTCCAAGGTGGCGCCGGGCTCGACGGTGAGGGTCCGGCTCAATCGAAAACTCTGACCCGCATGGCTCGCCGAACTCCCGGCGAGAGAGGCAGGCAAGGATCGGCCGGTGGAACCATGCAACTCCGGGAACTGACCAGGAATGTCGAAGTCATTGGTCCGGCCGAGCCTGCCGAAACGGAAATTTCAGGGATCGCCTACGATTCCCGGAAGGTCAGGAAGGGATATCTCTTCGCAGCCATCCGCGGGGCCCGGACCGACGGCAATCTATTTGTCGATGAGGCGATCCGGCGTGGAGCCGGCGCAATCCTGTCGGAAAATCCCGAACCCTTGGCATTTCCCCGGCCGTGGATCCGCGTCGAGCATGGTCGCCGGGCCCTGGCGCAAGCCGCTGCCAACTATTTCGGACATCCCACACGCGATCTGCGCCTGGTGGGAGTGACCGGAACCAATGGCAAGACCTCCACCGCCTATCTACTTGAGTCCATCCTGAGAACGGGGGGCTCACGGGCGGGGTTGATCAGCACGATCGCCTATCGAACTCCCGGGTGGTCGGCCCAAGCGGGGCTCACCACCCCGGAAAGCCTCGATCTGCAGGAGCTGTTTCGTCGCTTTCAGCAGAACGGCTGCCGCCAGGTGGTGATGGAGGTTTCCTCTCATGCGCTGGATCTCAACCGTGTTTTCGCCAGCCGATTCGACGTGGCTGTCTTCACCAATCTGTCGCCGGAACACCTGGACTACCATGAGTCCATGGACAGCTATTACCTGGCCAAGAAGCAGTTGTTTGTGGACACCGGGTATGGGCCACCCAAAGTGTCGGTAGTGAATGTGGATGACATCTGGGGGCGAAGACTGGCCGGAAGCATCCCGGGCCGATGCCTCACGTTCTCCCTGAGCCGTCCGGCGGACTTCGGAGTTCTCGAGTGGCGCTCGGGATGGAGGGGCATGCAAATCCGCTTGCGAATTCACGAGGAGGATCTGGAGGTGCGCACCGCCCTGTTGGGGAACTTCAATCTCTCCAATCTTGTTGCCGCGGCCGCCGCCGCCAACAGCCTGGGAATCGAGCGGGAGGCCTTGAGAGATGGAATCGAAGCCTGTCCGCCCATTCCGGGCCGGTTCGAACCAATCGATTGCGGTCAGTCGTTTCAGGTGATCGTAGACTACGCCCATACTCCGGACGCGCTGCGCAACGTCCTGGCCGCCGCCAGGGAACTGGGCTCACGGAGGGTGTTGGTGATGTTCGGATGCGGCGGCGAGCGGGACCGGGCCAAGCGGCCGGCAATGGGGTCCATCGCCGAACAGCACAGCGACTGGGTCATGCTCACCTCCGACAATGCTCGCGGTGAGGATCCCATGGCGATTCTGGGAGAGATCCAGGCCGGCTTTCGGTTCGATCGGCACGAAGTCGAACCGGATCGCCGGGAGGCGATTCGGCGGCTCTTTGCGCGGGCGGAACCGGGAGACGTGGTCATTCTGGCCGGCAAGGGTCACGAGGTCGGCCAGCAGCAAGGCGGCCGGGTCCGTCCCTTTGACGATCGCCAGGTGGCCAGGGCAGTCCTTCGGGAGATGGATTATGGTGATGCGGCTTCCAGCCGATGAAATCGCTCGAGCGGTCGGATCCTCAATCGATCCGTCCTGCCGCGAGACGTCGCCTTCGGGCTATTCCATCGATTCCCGAACCCTGCAGGCCGGGGACTGCTTTGTCGCCATTCAAGGGCCTAGATTCGATGGCCACCAGTTCATTCCTGAAGCGGTGCGCAAAGGGGCCTCCCTGTTGATCCTCAGCCGCAAGGAGACCGTCGGGTCGGCAACAGGGACACCCTGTATCCTGGTGGAAGACACGTTGCAGGCGCTTCAGCAACTGGCCGGTTGGGTGCGCCGCCGTTGGGGGAAGCCCCTGGTCGGGATCACGGGAAGCGTCGGCAAGACCACCACCAAGGATATCGCCAGCCACCTGCTGGCCGGCCGGTTCAAGGTTTTCAGGAACCGGCGGAATTTCAACAACCACTACGGACTGCCTCTCTCGCTGCTTCAACTGGAGTCGGAGCACCAGATTGCCGTTATGGAGCTCGGGATGTCGGCCCCCGGAGAAATTGCCAGGTTGAGTTGCATCGCCCGGCCCGACGTGGGCGTGGTGACCAACGTCAGACCGGTTCACTTGGAATTCTTCTCCTCCCTGGGCGGTATTGCCAGGGCCAAGCGGGAACTCATCGAGCACCTTCCCGTCCGGGGAGTGGCCTTCCTGAACAACGACGATGCCCGGGTGCGCAAGTTCAGTCGTCATTTCGCGGGTGAGGTCGTCACCTTCGGCATGGAAAGGCCGGCAGGCTTCCACGTAGACCGGATTTCTTGCAGGGGGTTGGGCGGATGCGAGTTCAGGGTTCGGCATCGAGGTCGAAGCCACCGATTGACCTCGCCCCTGCTGGGCGCCCACAATGTCTCGAACTGCTTGCCCGGAATTGCTCTGGCCCATCGCATGGGTATGAGCTTCCGAGCCATCGCCGGCCGACTTCTCGGCCTGGAGCCGGGTCAGGGCAGGGGGCAGCCGCTGTTTTTCGAGCAGGGGATCTGCGTGGTGGATGACAGCTACAACTCCAATCCCGCCGCCCTGATGACCATGATGAGGCTTCTCAAGGGGATCTCCGGCTATCGAAGGAAGATCCTGGTCGCGGGAGAAATGTTGGAGCTGGGCGCCGACGCCGCCCGTTTCCACCAGGCCTGCGGCAAGGCGGCGGCCGGCTGGGGATTCGACCTGATCCTTGGCGTTCAGGGACTTGCCGATCGAGTGGTGACCTCGGCCCGAGCCGCCGGGTACGATTCCAGCCGCTCGGTCTTTTTTGACGATGCAGCCGAAGCCGGCGAATGGCTGGTCCCTCGCATCCGGCCCGGCGACCTGGTGCTGGTAAAGGGCTCACGAGGGGTGAGAACCGAGGCAGTCATAGAAAGGCTGAAAGAGGACGTTGCCCTGTCCGCTTGACCTGCCGACCCGTGGGGTCCCGGCTTGGGACCAATGGGCTGCGCCGGCGAATGCATCGGGCTTGCCGGTGCGGAGGTCAGCTTAAATCCAATGCTCTACCACCTTCTCTATGAGTGGCTGTTTAACGTTTTTCCCGACGCATCGGTTCTGAACGTCTTTCGCTACATTACCTTCAGGACGGCGTATGCCAGCATTACGGCCCTGGTGCTGGCTCTGATCCTGGGTCCCTGGCTCATTCGCCGATTGCGCCAGTTTCACATGGAGCAACACATCCGGGAAGAGGGTCCCAGTCACCACCAGGTCAAGGCCGGCACACCGACCATGGGTGGCGTTCTGATCGTGGCCAGCACGGTCGTGCCTACCTTCCTCTGGACCGACCTGAGCAATCCGCTGGTGTGGGTCGGCCTGGGTTCGATGATCGGGTTTGGCGCCATCGGTTTTGCCGACGACATCATCAAGATCAAGCGGCGGAGAAACCTGGGGTTGACGGCTCGGGTCAAGCTGGGGTTGCAACTGGTCCTGAGCGGCGCCATTGCAGCCGGCCTGCTGTTTCTGAAATCACGGGGAGCCTATCAGACCGATCTGACCGTTCCCTTCTTCAAGGATCTGCAGCCCAACCTGGTGTTGGACACCTTTGCCGGCTCCGCGCTGCATTTCCTGGATTTCCTTCCCTTCCTGCTGTTCGTGTTGGTGGTTCTGGTTGGATCTTCCAACGCCGTCAACCTCACCGACGGGTTGGACGGCCTTGCCATTGGCTGCGTGGTGATCGCCGCGGGAGCGCTGACCGTGCTGACCTATGTCACCAGCCACGCCTCCTTTGCCGGATACCTGGATATTCCTCATCAGGCCGGTGTCGGGGAGTTGACCATTTTTTGCGGGGCCATGGTAGGCGCTTCCCTGGGTTTTCTCTGGTACAACTGCCATCCGGCGGAACTCTTTATGGGCGACGTGGGCTCGCTGTCCCTGGGCGGGGCCATCGGGACCGTAGCCGTGATCATCAAGCACGAAATCCTGCTGGTGGCCATTGCCGGCATTTTCGTGTTGGAAGCTCTGTCGGTGATGATACAGGTTTCCTTTTTCAAGATCCGGAAGAGACGGGTCTTTCGCATGGCGCCGCTCCACCACCACTTTGAACTCGTGGGATGGACCGAATCCAAGGTGGTGGTGCGCTTTTGGATCGCCGCTCTGATCTTTGCCTTGTTCAGCCTGACCACGCTCAAGCTGCGCTGATCTTCCGAAGCGGGAGTTCCGTGGCGCGGTCTGCGTGGATTGCCGCACGACATGAACCGCACGGAATGAATTTGGAAGCAGAACCGTTTGCAGGGAAAAAGGTCCTGGTGGTGGGGATGGCCCGCAGTGGAATGGCCGCCGCAAGGTTCCTGCAGACCAGGGGAGCATGGGTGACGGTTTCCGACACCCGCGGCCAAAGCCGGTTGGAGCCGGAAATCCGGGCGCTGCGGGCGCTCGGGATCGGTTGCGAGGCCGGCGGGCATCGGCTCGAAACCTTGCTCAAGGCGGAACATATCGTGGTGAGTCCCGGCGTTCCCCTGGACCAGCCGGTTCTGAGGGAGGCAGCCCGACGGGGAAGGGAGATTTTGAGCGAGATTGAGCTGGCCTCCCGTTATCTTCGGGGACGAGTCGTCGGGATCACCGGCTCCAACGGAAAGACCACCACGACCACGTTGGTCGGAGAGATCCTTGAATCTGCCGGCTTTCGGGTTCAGGTGGGAGGCAATATCGGCGTACCCCTGATTTCGCTGGTCGAAAGCTCCGCTTCCGACTCGATTAACGTGGTGGAGTTGAGCAGCTTTCAGTTGGAGGCTGTCTCTTCCTTTCGAGCTCACATCGGCGTGATTCTGAATATCACCCCGGACCACATGGATCGATATCCAACCCTGGCGGCCTACGCGAGCGCCAAACTGAACCTGTTGAACAATCAAGCAGCCTCGGATTTTGCCGTGTTGAATCGAGAGGATCGGCTGTTGCGCGATCTGGCGGAACCCGCATCCGCCAGGAAATTCTGGTTCAGCACCAGGGTTCCCGTGGATCAGGGGTGCTGCCGGCAAGCCGGCGCCCTGGTCTTTAGCAATCGGGGCAGGCAGGACCAGGTGGTCCGGGTGGAAGACGTCCGGATCAAAGGTCGTCACAACCTGGAAAACGTGGCCGCCGCGGTTACCGTGGCCCGCCTGCTGGGTGCGCCGGTGGAGTCCATCCGGGAAACGGTGGCACGTTTTCGCGGAGTCTCTCACCGACTGGAGTGGGTACGCGAGATTCGAGGCGTCGATTTTTACAACGACTCGAAGGCAACCAATCCGACCTCGGCCCAGAGGGCCTTGGAAGCCTTCGAGCAACGGCTGATCCTGATTCTGGGCGGGCGCGACAAGGCCAGCGACTTTACCGTACTCGGTCCGCAGGTAAGCCGTCGGGTGAAGGGACTGGTTCTTCTGGGTGAAGCCGGTCCCAAGATCGAATCCCAACTGGCCGGGACGGCTCCCGTAACTCGTGCCGCCACCATGGAGGAGGCGGTCCGCCTTGCCTTTGGGCAAGCGGACCGGGGAGAGGTGGTGCTGCTGGCCCCTGCCTGCTCCAGCTTCGACATGTTTCGGGATTACGAGGATCGAGGAAACGTGTTCAAGGAGGCGGTACACCGTCTCCAGTAAAGGCTGCTGACCGCCGGAAATTCGAAGGACACTCCCCCGGCGACTCGTCTCGGTTACGGATCGTTTCAAATGGCGCGAAAGCTTTCTCCGGACAAGTTGCTGTTCGCCACCACTCTGGTCCTGGCCCTTCTGGGAGTGGTCATGGTCTTCAGCGCCTCGGCCGTGCCGGCGGAAGAAAAGTTCGGCAGTCCCTACTACTTCCTGATTCGTCAGGGCGCGTGGACGCTCTTGGGATTGATCGGCATGTGGTGGGCCATGCATGTCGACTATCGCACCTATCGCCACCCACTCTGTGTCTATGGAGGATTATTCGTCTGTATTCTGCTGCTGGTCGGCGTTTTCCTGATGGACCCCAACCACAACACCCACCGCTGGATTCGGTTGGGGTCCCTGTCGTTTCAGCCATCCGAGCTCAGCAAACCGGCCCTGGTCATTTTCATGGCCGCCCTGCTGGAAAAGGAGGCGGCCCGGGTGAACGACTGGCGCCACACGCTTCTGCCCTGCCTGGCGGTGCTGTTTGTGGTGCTGGGTCTGATCGTGGCCGAGCCGGACCTGGGGACCTCCATCACCATGGCGGCAGTGGCATTCTTGCTGCTGTTTTGCGCGGGCCTGCGGCTCACCTATATGCTGGGCGCCGGCCTGCTGGCCCTACCGCCCCTGTTTTACCTGGTCTTCTTTTTCGAGTACCGAATGCAGCGTGTGCTTGCCTTCCTGGATCCCTGGAGCGATCCCTTGGGATCGGGATTCCAGCCCGTGCAGTCCATGATCGCCGTGGGGAGCGGGGGATTGACCGGCCTTGGCCTGATGGCGGGCAAGCAGAAGCTCTTCTACGTGCCGGAACCCCACACCGATTTCATTTACGCCGTCATCGGAGAAGAGTGGGGTCTGGCCGGCGCCCTGGCGGTGCTGGGACTGTTCGGGGTGTTTCTGTGGCGGGGCGTCCGCCTGTCCTTGAGGGCTCAGGACGGCTTTGGACGTTTTCTGGGGCTCGGCCTCACCGCCATGATCGTCTGCCAGGCCTTTGTCAACATCAGCGTTGTATTGAGCTTGCTGCCCACCAAGGGCATTCCGCTTCCCTTTGTCAGCTCGGGCGGCTCGTCGTTGCTGGTCAGTCTGATAAGTGTCGGCGTTCTGCTGAATATATCTCAGCACTCCGATTGAAGGGACAGCCTGCGCCGCTGGCCGGCCGGGTTCCGATAGCGAATTCAACCGCGAGCCGTCGGGTCTGGGCGGGAGAGATGCCGAGGACGGAAACTTCTTTGTCGCGTGCAGGGCAACCCGGTGAGAAATGCGGGCTTAGGCTCCTGATTGCGGGCGGGGGTACGGGGGGACATCTCTACCCGGGAATCGCTGTCGCCCAGACGCTGGCCAAGCGCTATCCCGGGGCGCAGGTTCAATTCGTGGGGAGCGGGCGTCCTCTGGAGGCGCGTATTCTGAAAGAGGCGGGTTATCGCTTGAACACGTTGTCCGTATCGGGGTTGAAGGGCGTCGGGGGGATCGATTTGATCCGGGGGATCCTCAAGCTTCCCGGGAGCTTGTGGGCCGCCTGGGGAATCGTTCGCCGATTCCGCCCAACTGTCGTCCTGGGAGTCGGGGGGTATTCCTCCGGTCCTCCGGTCCTGGTCGCTTCGCTGGCGGGGGTTCCCACTTTGCTTCACGAGTCCAACGCCCAGCCGGGAATTACCAATCGGCTGTTGTCTTCCTTCAGTCGCAAGGTGACCACCGCCTTTCCGGAGTGCGAGACCTTTTTCCGGGGGAAAGCCGTGCTGACGGGGACTCCGGTGCGCCCGGAGTTTCTGGTCCCACCGTCCAGACCGCCCAGGCGGCCTTTCGTTCTGTTGATTTTCGGAGGCAGCCAGGGGGCCCGGGCCATCAACCGGGCCGTGGTGGAGGCTTTGGAAGGGTTGCGCCCTCACTTCGGCCGGTTGCATTTCATCCACCAGACCGGCGAGCAGGATTTCGTCCGGGTGGAGCAGGCCTATCGGGAGGCGGGCGCCCAGGCGCAGGTAAAGCCTTTCTTCACCGATATGCCGCGCCAGTTTCCAAAAGCCCACCTGGTGCTGTGCCGGGCCGGCGCCGCGACTCTGGGTGAATTGACGGCGGCGCGCAAGGCCTCCCTGCTGGTTCCTTTTCCGGGAGCCGCCGACAACCATCAGTTGCGGAACGCCGAATCGCTGGCAGCCGCAGGAGCCGCCGTAGTCATCCGGCAGGAGGAATTGAGCGGAACGCTGTTGGCCCGCCGGGTCGAGCACTATTTTCACCACCCGGAGGAATTGGAGCGGATGGAGACTCACTGCGGCCGGTTGGCCCGGCCCGATTCAGCCCAAAGGATTGTGGACTTGATCGGTGACTTGGCGGGTTTGGGCTGATGGTGCGGAGGGCGCCGCCGGATCGTTACGGTCCCCGGTGGGAAATGCGGGCCGGGCCCGCAAGAGGCGTGCATGTTCAAGAGAATTCAGCGGATTCACCTCATTGGGGTGGGTGGATCGGGAATGAGCGGGATCGCTGAAGTGCTTCTGAACCGGGGCTACCGGGTCAGCGGCTCGGACCTCAATCTGACGTCAGTGACCGAACGGCTGATTGAACGGGGCGCCCGCATCCATGGAAGCCACAACCCGGGGCACCTGGATGCTGCAGACGTGGTGGTGGTGTCCTCGGCGGTAAAGCCCGGCAATCCGGAAATCGAGGAGGCCCGGCGTCGTCAGATCCCCATCATTCCCAGGGCGGAGATGCTGGCCGAACTGATGAGAGGGAAGTATGGCATCGCGGTCGCGGGAACTCATGGAAAGACCACTACCACCTCCCTGTTGGCCGGATTGACGGGACATGGAGGCCTCGATCCCACTGTCGTTCTGGGGGGGCGCCTCAATGCCTTGGGAAGCAACGCCAAGCTGGGCACGGGTGAGTTCATGGTGGTGGAGGCTGACGAGAGCGACCGTTCCTTTCTGCTCCTGTCTCCAACGCTGGCGGTAGTGACCAACATCGACCAGGACCACATGGAAAGCTATGCCGGAATGGACGATCTGAAGAGCACCTTCGTGCAGTTTGTGAACAAGGTGCCCTTCTACGGCGCGGCGGTTCTTTGCCGGGACGATGCGGCCGTCGCCTCGATCCTCCCCCAGGTCAAACGGCGGGTCATCACCTACGGTTTCGGCCGGAGGTCGGACCTGAGAGTCTCCGGAGTCGAATATTCCGGATACGGCTCCAGGTTCAAGCTCGACTACCGTGATCGGAGCCTCGGCCGCTTCCGCCTCAACCTTCCCGGACGCCACAACGTCCTCAATGCGGCCGCAGCCGTCGCGGTCGGATTGGATCTCGGTCTGGCCCCTTCGGTGATGCGTTCCGCCTTGGCCGAATTTGAAGGACCGGACCGGCGCTTTCAACTCAAGGGCCGGGTTGGGGGGATTACTCTCATCGATGACTATGGTCACCATCCGACCGAAATCGCGGCAACCTTGCATGCGGCAGGGCATCTCCGCGCGAAGCGCCTGGTGGTGGTGTTTCAGCCCCACCGCTACAGCCGGACTCAGTATTGCTTTAGAGAGTTTTCCGGAGCCTTCGACAAGGCCGACCTGGTTCTCCTGGCAGACATCTACGCCGCTGGCGAAGAACCGATCGACGGGTTGACTTCGGCCAGGCTGGCTCAGGCGATCCGACAGCGCGGGCACCGGGAGGCACGTTACCTGGGTGCCGTCGAAGACCTGGCGCCGCGGGTGGTGCCGCTGCTCGAAGACGGGGACCTGGTTCTTACCATGGGCGCCGGAAGCATCGCCCGGCTGGCGGATGCGTTGTTGAAGCAGCTTTCGGAGGCGGCGCCGGAAAATTAGACAAAATTGACCGAGACGGAAAGAGGGAGGAACCCTGCATGAAGAGGGGCAAGACAAAGGCGGCGGACTATCTCGGAAGACAACCAAGCGCCATTTTGGAGGGGCAAAGAGCGTCAGGCAAGACCAAGGGCAGGACCGTGAAAGAGGTCCTTCGCTGGTCGCTCAAGCTCTCCTTCGGCTTGTTGCTGACTTCCACGCTGTCGTTCGGCCTTTACTGGATGAGAGACAGGCTCCACCACTCTCCCAGGTTTGAAATCGCCATCACGGAAATCAACGGGCTGCAACAGATTTCGCAGAACCAGGTCTTGCTCAAGATCAGCGAACTGGCCCGGCCCGACCGCAACCTGGTGAGATTCGATCTGGACCATCTAAGGCAAAACCTGGAACTGATTCCATGGGTGAAAACGGTAGTGGTTCGCCGGGTTCTGCCTGACAAGCTGATTGTCGACATCGAGGAGCGGGAGCCGGTCGCCTTCGCCCGCCTGGGGCAGGCAACCCTGCTGATCGATGAGGAGGGCACCTTGCTGGAAAACAATCCGGGAGGGCTTTCACGGGCCGATTTTCCCGTCATCCTGGGAATGGAATCCGGCTACGCCCCGGAGATCCTGCGGCGCAACCGGGAGCGGATTGCCCTCTATCTGCAACTGGTTCGTGCCCTGAACCGGGACGGCGCCGGCTTGAGTCGGGATCTGTCGGAGGTGCACCTGCAAGACCCTGGCAACGTTTCGGTCATTCTCAATGGAGATACGGTTCTGGTTTACCTCGGACGGGACGGATTCCAGACGAAGTTCCGTCGCTACCTGGCCGCGAGCCGGGAGCTCAAGAAGAAATACCGGAACCTGGACTCGGTGGACCTGCGCTACCGGGATCAGGTCGTCATCAGGACCCTGGATCCCAAGTTGGCCCGGGAGGGAGTGTCCCGGAGAGTTCCTTCAGACAGTTGAGTTGAACGCTGACGATTTCAGGAGTCCGTCCCGTTCCGGAAGGCAGGAGGTCTGCTTGGCCCGCAAAACCAGATACGTGGTTGGCTTGGATGTCGGGACCACCAAGACGTGCACCGTCATCTGCGAGGTCAACGACGGGGAAGACCTGGAGGTTGTTGGAGTCGGTTCGGCCGAATCCAGGGGCTTGCGCAGGGGCGTGGTCGTCAATCTGGACGGCGCCGTCTCCGCTATCAAGAAATCGGTGGAGGAGGCGGAACGCAGTGCGGGTACTTCCGTGGAGTCAGTGTTCGTAGGGCTTTCCGGGGGGCACATCCAGAGCTTCAACAGCCAGGGAGCGGTCGCGGTCACGGCTGAGAGCCGGGAGATCGGCCGAGCCGATATTCGCCGAGTTCTGGAGACGGCCAAGGCGGTGTCGCTGCCCTCCGACCGTGAAATCGTCCACGTGCTCCCCCAGGAATTCGTGGTCGATGGCCAGGACGGTATCGGCGATCCTCTGGGTCTGTTGGGAACCCGACTGGAAGTGAATTGCCATATCGTCACCGGCTCGAATACGGCTGCGCAGAATATTGTCACGGCCGTCAACCGGAGCGGGCTGATTGTGGCTGACACCATCCTGCAACAACTGGCCTCCGCCGAGAGCACCTTGAGCGATGACGACAAGGAACTGGGAGTGGCCCTGGTGGACGTGGGCGGAGGCACCACCAATCTTGCCGTCTACACCTACGGAGGCATCCGACACAGCTCTGTTCTGCCCCTGGGTGGGGACCAGATCACCAACGATATCGCCGTCGGCCTCAGAACATCGATCCTGGAGGCCGAACGGATCAAGCGAGACCATGGATGCGCCTTGTCGACCCTGGTCGGAGAAGATGTCGAGTTCGACGTTTCGACCGTGGCAGGCCGGCAGGAGAAGTCCATCAGCAAGCGGATTCTCTGCGAGATCATCCAGCCCAGGATCGAGGAAATCCTCACCCTGGTGAAAGAGGACATCCGGCAGGCGGGTTTTGAGAGGCTGTTGGGAGCGGGGTTGGTCATTACCGGGGGGACAGGCCTTCTCAAGGGTGTGGTTGAACTGGCGGAGCAGATCTTTGACCTGCCGGTTCGAATCGGTAGTCCCCGGGGATTAGGGAAAATGGAAGGCGCCCTGATCGCTCCAGCCTACTCAACCGCCGTGGGACTGGTCCTCTACGGTTTCCGGGCCCATGCTCACCGGTGGGTTGGACATCCGGCGGCCGGTAACGTCCTGAAGAGATGGGCCTCGAAGTTGTTTTCCCGCAAGGGAGGCAAATTGTAGCCCGCGGGTCCCTGGGCCGAACCCGGAAACGATGGAATGTTGCGGCTGACGGCCGAGGGAGGACGACTACCAAACCTTGATGCTTGCAGCAGAGGTAAACACAATATAGGGTATTTTTCTTGATTTTCCTGATTTGAGCGCTTATGTTTTGAAGCGGTTTCGGTGCGACGTCAAGCGTGGACCGAACAGGAACCAGCGATCCGGTGCCACGGTTCGGCGGCAATGACCCGACCCGGCGCTCAGCACAGTCACCCCGAAAGCAGCGGCCTCGGCCGCTGCCATGCCAAGGAGTGGATCCATGGATGCGACCAAGCCCGATCGTTCCGTCAAGTTTCTGTTGGACGAGCCTCGTTCCAACGGTGCCGTCATCAAGGTCATCGGCGTTGGAGGTGGTGGGACCAATGCCGTAAACCGAATGATCGACGCCGGCGTCGAGTCGGTTGAATTCGTCGTGGCCAATACCGATACGCAGGCTCTCAAGACATCCAGGGCGCCGACGAAGCTGCAGATCGGCGCCAAGCTCACCAACGGTCTTGGAGCCGGGGCCGATCCCCACGTCGGCCGAAGTGCGGCCCTGGAGGACACCGACAGGATCATCGAGGTCCTGGAAGGGGCCGACATGATTTTCGTTGCGGCCGGTCTGGGCGGAGGTACCGGGACGGGCGCGGCGCCCATCATTGCCAACCTGGGAGCCGAACTGGGTGCGCTGACTGTGGCCATCGTGACCGAGCCATTCCTGTTTGAAGGGAAAAAGCGGAAGGTTCAGGCCGAACGCGGGCTGCAGGACATCCGGGCCTCTGTGGATACGGTCATTGCCATCTCCAATCAGCGATTGCTCCAGACGGTGGAAAGGGGCACCAGTTTTTCCCGGGCGTTCCAGGTGGCCGATGACATTCTGCGCCAGGGAGTTCAGGGGATTTCCGACATCATTCAGGTGCCCGGCATCATCAACGTCGATTTTGCCGACGTGAAGGCGGTCATGCACGGCATGGGCAGGGCATTGATGGGAACCGGAACCGCCAGCGGCAAGGACCGTGCCGCGGAAGCCGCCAATCGTGCGATCGCTTCGCCCCTTCTGGAGGATGTTTCCATTCAGGGAGCGAAGGGTATTCTCATCAACATTACGGGATCGGAGGAGTTGCTGCTTCACGAGGTCAGCGAGTCGGCTTCCATTATCCACGAAGCCGCCGACGAGGATGCCAATATCATTTTCGGCGCCGTGATAGACAACAAGATGACGGACAATGTGAAGATCACCGTAATTGCCACTGGATTCGACAGCAACGACGCCGAATCGGCGATCCGGCCATCGGTCGGAGATTCCGTGGATCTGGAAGATCCCTCCGGCCTGTCTTCAGACCCTGCTACCCCGGAGCCCGAGGCGGTGACCGTTCCGGAATCCGGGATGCCTCCAAGCCTGGGTCGTCCCTACGACCCACGCGACCTCGAGGTTCCCGCCTACCTGCGCCGCAAATTCGACGAATAGAGAAACCGGGTGACGCCGGATCGGGTTTTTGCGGTTCGGCACAGGTGAAGACCTCATGGGGGTCCAGATCGAAGCCGCCGTCATCGACTCGATGGTGGAACATGCCCGATCGGAGGCCCCGCTGGAATGCTGCGGCCTGCTGATGGGGCGGGACGGTCGGATCAGCCGGCTTCGCAGGATGCGGAATCTGGCCCAAAGCCCCGTTCGCTACGAGATGGCCCCCGGGGAACTGTTTCGGTTTTTCAAGGATCTCCGCGGCTCGGGTCTGCAGCATCTCGGAATCTACCATTCCCATCCCTCTTCCGAAGCCTATCCATCGGCGACCGACGTCGCCCAGGCCTTCTACCCCGACTGCGCCTACCTGATTCTCTCCCTGCTGGCGCCCGGAGCGCCGTCCGTCAGGGCTTTTTCCATCCTGGAGGGCCTGGTCGCCGAACTGGCGATTGACCGGGCTTGAAGACAGCCAGGCTGTGCCTCAGATTGAAAAGAAAAAGGATATCCACGAAGTTGGACGAAGGACCACTCAGTGCTACCTGATTCTTGCTTTTTCATTCCGGATTCTTGGGTTAGCATTTTCACAGGTTTTGAATCGAGGTTTCGACCGTTCCATTGGGTCGGAAGGGATTGAAACAGTCCGAATTTTCCGGTCCGACGGAGGTTTCCGACCATGAGTATCGTAGTGAGACGCAGGGGCTGGTGGTTGACTACCCTGTTGCTGGCTGGCGCGGGTATCGCGGGCATTGCGCCCAGGTTGGAAGCAACCACGGTGAAGCAGCTCAGCCTGGAGCAGATGGTCCGCGGGTCGCACCGGATCATCCTGGGCCGCCGTGTTTCTGAGGAAACCTACTGGAACAAGAACCGAACACGGATCTACACGGCCACTCGCTTTGCGGTGACGGAGGACTTGAAGGGAGATTCCCGGGGAGCGGCCACGGTGGTGACTGTGGGCGGCACCATGGACGGTATGACCCTGGTAGTATCGGGAACGCCCCAGTTCCGGGAGCGTGAGGAAGTACTGCTCTTCCTGGAAACCGGCAAGAGCGGTAACTGGATCCTCATGGGACTTTCCCATGGCATGTTTCGCATCACGGCCGATCGCGGGGGAGTCAAGACGGCCCATCACGCATCCTCCGGGCTTCACCTGGTCCCGGGTTCGCCCGAATCGTCCTCACAAACACCGATTCCCAATCGGGTCGAGCTGGAAAGGCTTCTGAGCAGGATCCGGCAGCTTGTCGCCAACTCCGGCAAGTGACCGGCCAAGCAGACCTTTGAGGAGCCGTTTCCCCGTCATCCCAGGGATGCAGGAATGGAACCGGCCGAAAGCCATTGAAAAACTCTGCCCAATCTGAGAATCCTTGCGGCATGGGCAATGCTCGCCGCCTGGCGCTCCTCTGCCTGCTGGCGGCGATTTGCGGCTGGTGGATCCCCCGATCGCCTGTCCTGGCCTTCGTCCCCTTCCTTAGCGGCGCCAAATGGAAGTCCTTTCCGGTCGTGTACAAGATCCACCAGGGCGGCCTGCCAGCTTTCGGCAACCGCAGTGAGTTCGTGGCCGTTCACGCCGGCTTTGAAGCCTGGGAAAACGTGGAGAGTTCGGCGATCGCCTTTTCCTACGGTGGGACTACCGAGGACCGGTTCGGCGCCTTGGACGACACCAATTTGGTTACGTTCCAGGATGACAGCTATGATTTCGGCTCCCGGGTGGTGGCGGTGACTCTTACCTCTTATCCACGCGGCATCGAGGATCCCCCCATTCTGGATGCCGATATCCTCTTCAATCCCAACGAGTCTTTCTCCACCAACGGCTCCCCTGGAACCTTCGATCTCCAGTCGATTGCGACTCACGAAATCGGACACCTCCTCGGGCTCGACCATGCGGCCATCGTATCCGCCACCATGAATCCGCTGGCCGGTTCGGGTGTGACCTTCTTCCGGGTGCTGCAGACCGACGATCGAATCGCCTGCTCGGTCCTCTATCCGGAGCCCGACTTCGGCCCTTCCACCGGCGGGATCGAGGGAAGCGTCCTGCTGGAGGGCGCGGGAGTCTTCGGCGCCCACGTGGTGGCTCTGGACGAGGAGGGAAGGGCGGTCACCTCCGCGCTTTCGGGAGAAGACGGAAGCTACAGGATTTCAGGCCTGCCCCCGGGTCCCTATACCGTCTACGCCGAACCCCTGGACGGACCGGTGTTGGAACGCAACATCCTCAAGCCCCGCGGCTCCCCGGACTTCAACACCCGATTCGCCACCACTTTCCTTGGAAGCGGGTCGGACAGCCGGATCGGGGAGCCGGTGGTGGTGGCCACCGGCTCGAACCTTTTGGGCCAGGATATCTCGGTGTCGCCCCCGGCTTTTCCTTACCTGAACCTCGACGACCCGTTTTTGGGTGTGCGACTGCATCGAGGCGAGAAACGCTCTATTCGAGTCTTTGGAGACGGACTTGGGTTTGGGAGCAGGTACTTCCTGGTGGGAGAGGGAATAGTCTTGGAATCGCCCAGGTCAATCGGTGGGAGCGGAGCGGAGATTCAAGTGAACGTGGAAGGCAGCGCACCCTTGGGTTCGAGGAGCCTGTTCGTCGAGAAAGGGGATGCCCTGGCGGCCTTGAGCGGGGGCATCGATGTGACGCTGCCGGGCCCGCGAGTATCCGGCATCACTCCCCATTCGGGCCCCCGTGCGGGAGGGACTCCGGTAACCGTCACGGGTTCGAACTTCGATCGCGACGCCATCGTGAGCCTGGACGGTATCCCTCTGAACGACCAAAAGTGGCTGAGCGCGGGGATGATCCAGGGAACCACCGGGCCCAACCGCTGTGGTTCTCTCACCCTGTTGGCCATTAATCCCGACGGCAGCAGCACCCGCCTGCAGTCGGTGTTCGCGAGCATCTCGCCGGCCCCGACCATTGAGTCCGTGTCTCCAGGCTCGGCCGAGGTGACCTCGCTGGTCACGATCTCCGGGAAAAATTTCGATCCGGTGGCGCAGTACAACCGGGTTCGCTTCAACAACCATCCGGCCGAGGTGGTATCGGCCACCGGGAACCGGATTGTCACGCTGGTTCCCTTCGGGGCGACCAGCGGTCCGATTACGGTGGAGGTCTGCGGAAAGATCGCCACCAGCAGCGAGTTCACGGTGCTGCCGTTGCAGCCCGGGCGGAACCGCCCACAGCCGAGTTTTTCCTATCTGGATCTGAGCCGGGACCCGGAAGCCTCCCGGTTGGATTTCCGGCTGGACGAAGAAGAGGACCGAACCCCCGACGACTCCATCGTCCCGGTCGCCCTGCCCTTCAAGTTCACCCTGTTCGCCAGGACATTTCTGGAGGGGAGTCCGTTGAACATTTCCACCAACGGCTGGATGTCGCTGAGCCCTTCCGTGGGCTCCACCGCCGAATGGGAGAATGGCCCGCTACCCGGACACCTGGTGACGCGTCCGACAGGTTCGGTGGGCCGCATGCCGGCCAACTTGATCGCCCCCTTCTTTCACGACCTGGTGGTCGGAGAGACCGACAGCGGTGTCTTCACCCGGGTGCTCGGGGAGGCTCCCAATCGACGTCTGATCGTTGAATGGACGAACTTCAGTGCCTACGATGACGATGAGGAAGAGGCGGAACCGGATTATTCGACGCGGCTGACCTTTCAAGCGGTACTCTACGAGGGGAGCAACGACATTGCCTTTCTGTACCGGAACCTGCACGGGGCGTTGACCCAGGGAGAGAGCGCCACCATCGGCCTTCAGAATGACGACCGGGACCGGGCCATCCAGTTCGGGTTCAACCGGCCGCGCCTGTCGGAAGGCAGAAGCCTGTTCTTTCGCTTCAACCCCGAGGACGGCAGCTACGCCTTCGAGCAGTTTCTGCCCCTGGTGACCGACACCGAAGAATTCCGCACCAACCTGGGCCTCGCCGCCGATGTCCTCTCGGGAGCCACCGTAGAACTGACGCTGTTCGACGCTGCCGGCCAGGCTCGGGGCTCCCGGACGGTGAAAGTTCCTCGTGGGGGACTGATCCAGCTCAACCACCTGGTGCGCTCCCTGCTGGGCACGGGGTCCGGCCGGCGCTCCAATCTGTCCGGTTCCGTCCTGGTTGCCTCCGACCAGATGGTGTTTCCCTACGTCACCCAAATTGACAACCGGACCAGCGATCCCAGCCTGGACCTGGGGGCCATGTCGGGCGGCACCCGGCTGGGGATCCTCTCGACCACATCGGTGAACCAGTTTCGCTCTTCGCTGGTCGTTCTGAATGCCGGTAACGCTACGGCCGAGGTTACCCTGCTGCAGCGGGATGCGAGCGGCAGCCTGCTCCACAGCCAGGAGGTCGCCATTCCCGCACGCGGCCAGTTTCAGAGCCCGGACCTGCATGCCGACTTCGGAATCGGCAACGTCTCCGGTCCCCTGGAGATCCTTTCCACCAACGGGATGCCGCTGATTGCCACCTCCCGGGTCTATGCGCTGGATTCGGGGACCAGCGGCTTCTTCCGCGGACTGGACCTGGAGCGGGCCTCCAGCCGCGCGGTCATTCCCATCAGCCGGGAGAGCGAGGAATTTCGCAGCAACCTGGGAATCACCAACCTCTCCGAGCAGCCGGCCAGGGTGCAGGTCCAACTGTTCGATTCCGAGGGGACCCTTCTCGGGACGTCCAGCGAGCAGGTGCCGCCGTTCGGTCTGGTCCAGTTGAACCGGGTCAACCGGAGGCTTTCGGGTTCGGGTGGGGGAGTGGATACGCTTGGATGGATCCAACTGAATGCCGACCGTCCCGTCGCCGGATTCGTGTCGCAGATCAACAACCGGAGCAGCGATCCGGGATTCGCGCGGTCGGACGTCTTGTCGTCAAGCAGGCTGCTGATACCCTCGGCCACCAATGTCAACCAGTTTCGTTCGACGATCACCATCGTCAACGCGGGGAACGGGGCAGAGGCGCAAGTGCGGGTCCGTGTCCGAAACCGCCAGGGTAGAACCATTGGCGAAAGCCGGAGCCGCACCCTGCCCTCCGACGGGATCTTCCACCTGGACGATCTCCTGGGGAGCCTGGAGGTGTCCAGCAATTTCGGCCCGGTGGAAATCGAGTCCTTGAACGGCGTGCCCCTGCTGGCCGTGTCGCGGGTCTACAGCATCGAGGACGACACCGGAGGCTTCTTCCTGGCGCAGCCGTTTTAGGGAAGTTTGAAGTGTGAAGTTTGAAGGAGGGTGAATAGGGGACGCTGCACTCCGAACCTGGGGTGCTCCGGACACGAGGGAACTGTATGAACCATCAATCCTTTTATTCCTTGACCGACAAGGTGGCTGTCGTCACCGGCGCCGCCACCGGCATCGGTGCCGCTATTGCCGAGAGGTTTCTCAAGGCGGGAGCCCACGTCGTCTTTGCCGATATCGACGCTGCCGGCGCCCGGGCAAGAGCCGGCCAATTGGACGGTTCGGGCGAGCGCAGCCTGGTGGCGCCGGTGGACCTCACTCAGGCCCACGAGGTAGCCGGCCTGGTCGAGCGGGTTCTCGACCGCTTCGGCACGGTCGACATCCTGGTGAACAACGCCGGCATTGCAGGACCCACCAAGCCCCTGGTGGAGGTGTCCGAGGAGGAGTGGGACCAGGTGATGGCGGTTAACCTCAAGGGGGTTTTTCTCTGCTGCAGGGCAGTGCTGCCCACCATGCTGAAGAACCGGTCCGGCCGGATCGTCAACGTGGCTTCTATTGCCGGCAAGGAGGGTAATCCCAACCTGGCGCCCTACTCGACCACCAAGGCCGGGGTGATCTGCCTCACCAAGGCTCTGGCCAAGGAAATCTGCCGGCAGGGCGTTTACGTCAACTGCGTGACGCCCGCGGTGATCGATACGCCCATTCTGCGCCAGGTGGGACAGGAAACCATCGACTACATGATCAGCAAGATTCCCATGGGACGGGTGGGGAACCCCGAGGAAGTGGCGGCCCTCATCCACTTCCTGGCCAGCGACGAGTGCAGTTTCACCAACGGCGCTTGCGTGGATATCAGCGGTGCGCGAGCCACCTATTGAATTTGGGCCCGGCGTTGCGGACAGGCGGGAGAAGCTCATGAACCAGGAACCCTTTATATCCAGAAGGCTGAGCGATTCACAATTGAGGCAATTTGCCGACGAGGGTTTCCTGGTTTGCGGCGCCACCCTGTCTCCACGCGGACTGGAGCAGATCCGGGAGGAGTGCATGGCCTCCTGGAACCGGGAGAAAAGCGCGTTCGACCCCGGCAAGACCTGGTTGGAGAACGCCCTTTTGCCCAATATCCACCATCGGTCGGCCATTGTGCGCCGGTTTTACTTTGCCGGACCCCTGGTGGACGTGGCGGAGCAGATCATCGGGCCCAACCTCAAGGCGGCTACCAGTCAACTCACCTTCAAGACCAGGGGCAATCGCATGGTGTTCCCTTGGCACCAGGACAACGGATACGGGGAGCTGGAACCCTACAATGCCCTTTCCTGCCTGACCGCCCTGGACGACACCAGCCTGGAGAACGGCTGCCTCTGGGTCATCCCCGGAAGCAACCGGACCGGACAGCAGGCCCATGCCCAAGGCAAGGCGGCGGCCGATGTCAAGCACGGGGCCGAGCTGCTGGCCCGGGCCGACGAGTCCAAAGCCCTGCCGGTCCCCATGAAGGCCGGAGAGTCACTGGTGATGAGTTGCTGGACACTGCACAAATCGGGGCCCAACCGCTCGGGCCGAGACCGGCGCATCCTGTTCTTCCGCTACGCCGATGCCGATGCGGTGGAGGTATACAACCAGCGCCGGCCCCGCTTGGGGAGATTGCTCAGAGGCCGGACCCGCTTCGAGGAGGTGCGCCGGTTCGAAGCAGACCTTTAGATTCATAACGGCAAACATTGCAAGGAAAAGAGTTATTCACGAGGTGATCCACGAAGAGCGCAAAGAGGAAAAGAGTTATCCACCAAGGAACACCAAGAACGACGAAGGGCCACTAAGGGGTTGGATAAGGCCCAAGACGGATTCGCCCAAGGTCGGAAGGGCCGAAAAGGAGGCTATGGCTCGATGGAATCTCGATTCAACAAACCCAGGGTGGCCATCAATCGGGTCTACACCCGGACGGGCGACTCCGGGCAGACCAGGCTGGCCGGAGGACAAAAGGTGTCCAAGGGATCCTTGCGCCTGGAGGCCTACGGCACCGTGGATGAACTCAATGGATCGGTTGGGATGGCCTGCCAGACGGCTCGGGAGCAGGTGGGGCAGTGCCCGGAGTTGCAGGCCCTGGTGACCTGCCTGATCCGGGTGCAGCACGAGCTGTTCAACCTTGGGGCCACGCTTGCCACGCTGCCCGAGGATATTCATCCCCGCCAGCCGCAGGTGACCGAGCGGGATATCGAGCGGCTGGAGCAGGAGATCGACCGAGCCAACCAGGTCCTGGCGCCCTTGCGCTCCTTTGTCCTGCCCGGTGGCAATCGACTCAACCTGGAGCTTCACCTCTGCCGCACCGTATGCCGGCGGGCGGAACGGCATTGTGTTCGACTCGGCGAGGAGGAGGACATCCCCGCGGCGGCCGTTCAATACCTCAACCGGCTGGGAGACGCGCTCTTCGTCTGGAGCCGTTGGGCCAGTCACCTGACGGGGACCCCGGAAACTCTGTGGGATCCCAACCTGGCAGGCTGAGCGCCGCTAATCGGCCGGCGCCCCCCGGGCTTCGGATGACAGCAGTCGGGCGGCGGCTTCCGCCACCAGGCTTCCCATCTCGACCGTTGTCAGGCTTCCTCCCAGATCTGCGGTTCTGTTCCGCGGCAGGGCCAGCACCTCGGTCACCGCTTTTCTGACGGCCGCGGCGGCCCGCCGCGTATCGGGATGTCCCAGCCAATCCAGCATCATGGCCGTGGAAAGAAGGGTGGCCAGCGGGTTGGCCAGCCCCCTGCCGGCGATGTCGGGGGCTGAGCCGTGGGCGGGTTGGAACACGGCAAAGTCGTCTCCGACGTCGGCAGAGGGAGCCATGCCCATCCCCCCCACCAGTCCTGCCGCCAAGTCTGAAAGGATATCTCCGAACATGTTTTCGGTGACCAGCACGTCGAAGTCTGCCGGACGCTCGATCAGGTGGAGGCTGGCGGCGTCCACATAGAGCGCCTCGGTTTCCACCTCGGGAAATTCCCGGCTGATCTCTTCAAATATCCCCCGAAAGTAGGCCATGGAGGGAAGGATGTTGGCCTTGTCAACCAGGGTCAGTCGTCTCCTGCGGTCCATGGCCTGCCGGAAGGCGGACCGAAACAGTCGTTCCGACCCGGAACGCGAAATGACCATGTGATCGCGGGCTTCGGCGGCCGCCAGGTCCATCGGCCTGAGTCTCCCCGAGAACAGTCCCTCCGTACTCTCCCGAACGATGAGGAAGTCGATGCGCCCGCCCTCCATGCCCTTGAGCGGGGAGAGCTCGGCTTCATAGAGTTGGAAGGGGCGTAGCCCGCAGTAGAGGTCGAGCCTCTCGCGCAGATCCACTTGCGGGGCCATTTCCAGGCCGTTGGGCCAGCGGACGCTGGGCAATCCCATGGCTCCCAGCAGGATGGCGTCCTGCCGCCGGCAGGCCTCCAGGGTTTCCGGAGGGAGCGGATGCCCGCACTGCAGGTAGGTCCCGGCCCCGACGGAAAACTCCTGCAGTGCGAAAGAGACCCCATCCAGCTCTTGCTCGACGGCTCTCAAGGTCCTGACGGCCTCGGCGATAACCTCCGGCCCAATGCCGTCTCCGGGCAGGACGGCAATTCGGAAAACTTTCTCCTGGCTCACGGCGCCTCCCGGCGGGTTTGTGAACTAGCGCACATATCGTATCATTCGTGCTGCGATGTGTCTGCGGCGCAGACCTATAATTGAATTCGAACCGTCCATGCAGTGGTTTCTGCTCTTGATTGTGCTGTCGGTCTGGTCCTCCGAGGAGGGGTGGTCCCAAGAGATCCAGATCCCGCTGACCGTGCGGGAGACCGCCGGACTGGCCCGCCATCAGTATCCCATCACCTCGGGGGTCCCGCTACCTCGGGGGCGTCTCAAGTCAGCCCGCCTGCTCCAATTGATGGACGGGCAGGGCAGGTTTGTTCCCGCCGTTGTCGAGGAAGTGGCTCGTTGGCCGGAAGACGGGAGCCTGCAATGGGTCCAGGTCCACTTCGCGGCCAGCCTGCCGGCCAACGGGCAAGTGGTGTACTTCCTGCGTCAGGTCGGCGGCCTGCCCAGGTTTCCCTCGCCCATTGGCCTGTCGCGCCGCCGAGAGGGGGTGGAAGTGGTTACCGGGCCCCTCCGGTTGGTCATCGGAGGATCTTCCCAGCAACTGCTGGACCAGGTCTGGGTGGACGAGAATTGGGGCTATGACTTCTCCGCGCGTACGCGGATCCTGGATAGCGGCCGTTTCCGGATGGCCCTCAGGAGCGGGGGCACGTCTTACGGTGTGGGTCCCTGGAGCAAAAGTCAGGTGGAGGTGGAAGAGGCCAATGCGTTCCGCGCGGTGATCAGGGTCTCGGGTAGCTTTGTCTCCGCGGATGGGACAGTCGCGCCCCTGGACTACGTGGCCAGGATTACCGTGTATGGAGGAAAGACGTTTTTCAAGCTGGACTTGACGCTGGTTCGAACCTGCGGCTCGGGGACCGGGGAGTTTCCGGTGGAGGACTTGAGCCTCGAGACGCAATTGAACCTGGACCCGCTTTCGCGGAGGTTCGCCCTGGGCGGAGGAGATCGGGATCATCAGGGCCACTTGGATCGAACCTCTACCGTGTCTCTCTACCTGGACAGTCCCGATTCCTATCGCCTCTCGGTGGTGGAGGCGGATGAGGTGGCCCCTGACGGCAGCAGCGGCCGCGAACCGGTTTCCTCAACGCTGCGGCGCCGGGTCGCCAGGGAATTCCGTTCCAACCTGGGCTGGGCGGACCTGGCCGACGAGCGACATGGCCTGGCGCTGGGCGTGAAGCGGTTCCGGCATCTCTATCCCAAGGCCTTTGAAATCAAAGAGTCGGGCAGCCTGATCGCACGGCTGCTTCCGGAAGAGGGCAAACCCTGGAACATTCCGGCCGGTGGGTCCAGGACCCACCAAATGCTCTTCTACTTTCATGGCAACCGCGGTCTTGCCCAGGGTCGGGTCAAGAACGAACTCGTGGGTCTGCAGAAACCGGTGTACGCGTTCGCCCCTCCCTCCTGGTACTGCCGCGCCGGCCAAGCTCTGGAAAGGCTTTCGGAATCTTCCCCGGACGTCTATCGAGAGGGTTACTGGCCGCTGGTTCGCCGGGTCGACGGCTGGATCGAAAGACAGCGGGAATCGCTGGCAGCAACGCTCGACGGTCAAGGGGAGGGCGATAGCGACGGTTACGGCGGGCTCGGCCCAGGTGGAGGACGGCTCCGACCGGAGAACGTGAAAATCGCAGCGAAGAGCGTTCGCTGGACCGACGACCGCAGCGGCTCTCTGGCCCGGGGTCTCTACCTTCACTTTTTTCGGACCGGGGACCCCAGGTCGCTGGAGGTCGCTGAGCAGTTGGTTGACGAGTGGGTGGATTTCGGTGTTTCCGGCCGACCCCACCCTGTCTCCGGTGGTTGTGCGCCGGGCGGCTGGGACGGGCACGGCCGTGAGCAGTTGCTTTACTCCTTTCTGCTGACCGGGAACCGCAGAGCCCTGGACGCCGCCCGTTCCTGGCTGGAGCAGGTGGCGGTTGCGGACGAAGTGAATCCTGCTCAGGCGCCCCGCCATGCGGCCGCGGTCCTGGCCGGACTGGCCAAGGGTTACCAGGTGCTGGGAGATGAGCGTTACCTCGAGAAGGCCCAGTGGATCGTGGAGGTGATCCGTGCCTGGCAAGACAGGGATTGGGGGCGCTTGAAGGAACTGTCCCCGGTGAACTCCCTGCGGTGGCAGGCGGAACGCGGCCCGACCGGCGTGACTGAACCCTGGAACCGGGGACAGCTCTGGTCGGCGCTTCACAGGAATCGGGACTGGTTGGGTCGAGACCGGGTCGCGGCTTGCCTGCAGAAGGAGATTGGGTCCGTCCGGGTCCGGTTGGGAGACCGGTTGACCGAGTCGAGAGACCCCGGGAAGTCCCCGGATACCGGAATCGGTCTGGCGTCCGGATTGGCTGCCCTCTACGAGACCGGGGGCGATCCGGAGCACTGGGAACTGGCGCTGAGGGTATTTTCCGAGGGAATGCAGGATCGGGAGGCGTTCGGGTCAGACCCCGCGGGTGCCGTTTCGGGCGAAGCGCAGCACTTTCTGTGGTACCTGTCTCGGGCGTTCGATCCGCCCCAGTGACGGTTCAGAGAAGGGGAGCGACCGCCTTGTGAAAGACCTCATAGTTCTGTCCGCCAACCAGGCTCCGAGTCAGTCGACCCTTTCGGTCGATGACGAAGGTGGTGGGAAACCCGCCGATCCAGTCTGGCGCAAGGAAGCTGATCAAGTCCTCGTAGTTCTCCTCGGCGTTGATATAGGTGGGGAAGGTCACGCCGTTCTCCTTGAGGAAGGCCTCCACCTGCGGCCGCTGCTCACTGGTGTCGACTGAAATCAGGATCAACTCCAGACCCCGGTCCCGGAATTTCCCGTGGAGCTTTAGCAGGTCCGGAAACTCCTCGCGGCAGGGAACGCACCAGGTGGCCCACAGGTTGATCAATACGACCTTTCCTCGATTCTTCTTGAGAATGCTCCTGAGCGCGGCGGCCTCTACCGTTTTCAAAACAGGGTCGGCGCCGGGAGCCGACTTCCGGGGGAGGGATGATGGGGCCGGGCTGGCTGTCTGCAAGCCTATCCAGACGGCCGTCAGCAGCGTCAAGAGCCGCCGCCGTCGCCTTCGCGTCCGGAAGTCCGCCTTTTCGCGCGGGTGGCCGGCTCGGTTCGTCATGCCCACTCCTGTCCTTCTGTCGGTTCGCCTGTCCTTCGGCTCGAAATTGACACGAAAACGTCAATGATGCTATAAAATTCGTCGTCCGCTGTCATTGGCATTCGTGGCAGTGCCCAGCCTTATTGATCCGAGCAGGTTCGGGCAACCGGGCTCCAAATTGCGCACCAGGCGAAAGTGGCGGAATTGGCAGACGCGCTGGACTTAGGATCCAGTCCCGAAAGGGGTAGGGGTTCAAGTCCCCTCTTTCGCACCAGATTCCGACCCTTCTTGATCGTTTCCTACCCTTTCGATCCAACAAGAATGAGATAGGCGGCGGGTTTACGCCCGAGCCCGCATGTCTCGCAAGGTGGATGTCTTGAAGGTTGAAGTGAACCCCTTGAGTTCCTGCAAGACCGAGTTGGGCATAGAAGTGGAAGCCGAACGGTGGCAGCCCGACTACCAGGCGGTCTGCCAAAAGTACCTGCGGCAGGCACGGGTTCCGGGGTTTCGCCCCGGCAAAGCGCCGCTGCCGATCGTCCAACAGCGGTTCCGGGATTCCATCCGGGCCGACTTCCTGGACGCGGCCGTGCGCAAGTACTTCACGGAGGCGGTGGAATCGAATTCGCTGTCGCCCTTGTCGCTGCCCAAGATAGCAGACGTCGATTTCGCTCCGGGGAAACCCTTTACCTTCAAGGCCACCTTCGAAGTGCCGCCTGCCCTGGAGCTTCCCGACTACAAGGGGCTGGAGGTGGAGCAGGTCCCGACCGAGGTCAAGGACGAGGAAGTGGAGACGGTGCTTGAACAGTTGCGGGAGCAGTCGGCGGAGTATCTGCCGGTGGAGGACCGGCCTGCACGGTCCGGTGACCATGCCGTCATCTCGCTGGTGGGGCAGTATTCCACGGCCGGGCGCCAGGATATCCGCGACGACGACGTTTACTGTGAACTGGGTGGAGAAGGGACGCCGCGGGAATTTACCGACAACCTGAGCGGTGCCCAGTGCGGGGAGAGCAGGACCTTTGCCGTCACCTATGGCGACGACCATCCCAACAGGCAGTTGGCCGGCCACCAGGTGAACTATCGCGTGGAGCTCAAGGCCGTCAAGCAGAAGCGCCTGCCCGAACTCAACGACGAATTCGCCAAGGATGCGGGGGACTACTCTTCTCTCGAGGACTTGCGGTCCAGGGTGCGGGCTGACTGTGTGGAACGCAAGGAGAAGGCAGCCCGCTCCGAAATGCAATCCAGGCTGGTCGATCGCCTGGTTGAAGACACGCCCTTTGAGGTGCCCCAGGTGCTGGTCGAGGAGCAGCTCGAATCGCGGCTGAAAGAAACCATGCAGGCCCTGATGATGCAGGGGGTTCACCCCAGCACGCTCAAGCTGGATTGGAACCAGTTTCGGGAACAGCAGCGAGAGAAGGCCGTTCTGGATGTGAAGCGCACCATCCTGCTGGAGGACATCGCCGAAAAGGAGCAGCTGACCGTTTCCGATGAAGAGCTGGAAGAAGAAATCTCGCGCATCGCTCAGGGGGCGAACCAGCCGATCGAGGCCGTCAGATCGCGCTTGACAAAGGAGGGGGGCGCCGCTAGAATCAAGAACACGATCCGAAACAGGAAGTGCCTGGATTTAATCCTTCGTCTGGCGTTCGTCAAGACCCCTCCGGGACTTATCGTTCAACCCTAAATCAGTCACAGTCAAGACTTCAGGGGATCCCAACCACATGTTAGTTCCCATGGTAGTGGAACAGACGAGTAGGGGCGAGCGCGCCTACGACATCTACTCCCGCCTCCTGAAGGACAACATCATCTTCATCGGAACCCCGATCGATGACAACATCGCCAACCTGGTGACGGCTCAGTTGCTGTTCCTGGAGGCTGAGGACCCGGAGAAGGACATTTCCCTCTACATCAACAGCCCGGGCGGTTCCATCACGGCCGGCCTGGCGATTTACGACACCATTCAGTTTATACGGCCGGATGTGACGACCATCTGCGTGGGGCAGGCGGCCAGCATGGCGGCTCTGCTGCTCTGCTCCGGCACTCGAGGCAAGCGCTTTGCTCTGCCCAACTCGCGGATCCTGATTCACCAGCCTTCCATGGGCGGATTGTCCGGCCAGGCCTCCGATATTGACATTCACGCCAAAGAGATTCTCCGATTGAGAGATACCACCAGCCAAATCCTCTCCTCCCATACGGGACAGCCGTTGGACAAGATCGAGCGCGACGTGGAGAGGGATTTCATCATGACGGCCGAGGAAGCCCACGACTATGGGCTGGTCGATCAAGTCATCGTGCGTCATGAATAGCGCCGAGGCTTCCTTCATCCCAGTCCGGAAAAGGGCTGGCGGGCTTCCACCTGGTGAGGCGTGCGGTCTTCAGTAGACGGCATGACCAAAAATGCGGCAGGCCAGTGGAAAGGCAACGGGTCCGACCGCAGGTTCGGCGGGGTTCTCCGGCGGAAGGCCCAACGGTGGGGTGGCGGCTGTCGCGGCGTTCTGGTTGGCGCTGACGGCGATGGCTTCCCCGGGCCTGGCGGCCCCCGGGATGAGCCGGGAGGAAGCGGCCGCGGTTATCGCCCGGACCCGCCAATGGGTGCAGGGATACATCGAAACCCTGCCCAACTTCACCTGCCGGAAGACGATCCGGGTCTTTGTGGTTCCGGCCATACGGAAGCCGGAGTTGCGCGAATGGGCGGTCGAGATACCCAAGTGGGTGATTTCGAGGAGGGGAGGGAAGCCGCGGACCGACCAGTCGGAGTGGCTGGTGCGGATGGTGAAGGGAGGACGGGAGAGCTATGAATGGATTGGCGGCAATCAGCGCGGCCATGGATGGGGGTTTTTCGGACATTGGTTGAAGGCTCTTTTCGGCCGGAAGAATCCGACCGAGTTCGAGTGGATCGAAGATTCCCGGCTGCGGGGGTATGGAGTGCATGTGTTCCGTACGGAGACGCCGAGAAATTTCTGCCAGTATGGAGGGCGCGACGGCGACAACGTCGTGCTGGTCGGGTACCACGGAAAGATTTATATTGACCGGGACAGCGGGCGTGTTTTGAGATATGTGGCCGAGGAACCGATCGGATTGCCCAAGCGACACCGGGTCAAGTCGGGCAGGATGCTTTTTGACTATGATTACCGGGAGATTGGTGACGAGGTTGCGCTGCTTCCGGTAAAATCGCTCGCTTATACCAGGTATCGCGGCAGATCGAGCCTGGCCGAGAGCACCTTTCACCAGTACCGGGAATTTCAGTCGGAGACCAAGCTGGATTTCGGGGAGCAGTAATCTGCAGTAACTTATACCGGGGATTGTCGGAGAATCCAGGGCGGGACCGTCCCACGGTGCCTCCGCGGCACCGGGGGATGGATGCCGTCGAGTCGGCGCGTGTCCCGGACAGGATTCGGCAAGCCGACCGGAGGAGCTGACTTGAAAAGAAACAGCACCGAGGAATCTTTGAGATGTTCCTTCTGCAACAAGAGTCAGAATGACGTCCGCAAGCTGATCGCCGGTCCCACCGTTTTCATCTGCGACGAGTGTGTCCGGGTCTGTAACGACATCATCGATGACGACCAGGGTGTTGATTCCGACGCCAAGCCCCGCCCGCTGCCGAAGCCGCACGAGGTCAAGGCCTATCTGGACGAATACGTCATTGGCCAGGAGAAAACCAAGAAAAAGCTGGCCGTGGCGGTCTACAACCACTACAAGCGAATCGAGCTCGCCCGCCGGCGCAGCGAAGTCGAGCTGACCAAGAGCAATATCCTGTTGATCGGCCCCACCGGGACGGGCAAGACACTGCTGGCTCAGACCTTGGCCAAGAGGCTCAGTGTGCCCTTTGCCATCGTGGACGCCACCACCCTGACCGAAGCCGGCTACGTGGGTGAGGATGTCGAGAACATCATTTTGAAATTGCTTCAGAGCGCCGGCGGGGATGTGGAGAAATGCCAGCACGGCATGATTTACATCGATGAGGTGGACAAGATTTGCCGAAAAGACGAGAATCCCTCCATCACTCGGGACGTGTCCGGAGAAGGGGTGCAGCAGGCACTGCTGAAAATCCTGGAGGGAACGATCGCCAACGTGCCGCCTCAGGGTGGAAGGAAACATCCCCACCAGGAGTTCACCCAGGTCGATACGACCAATATACTTTTCATCTGCGGCGGGGCCTTCGTTGGGCTGGAGAAAGTCGTCGAGCGGCGCATCGGCAAGAGAACTCTCGGTTTTCGCAGTGACGTCAAGACGGTGCAGCAGAGGCGCAACCTGGCCATGCTGGAG
This sequence comes from Acidobacteriota bacterium, assembly GCA_022826755.1. Taxonomy (GTDB): domain Bacteria; phylum Acidobacteriota; class Terriglobia; order Versatilivoradales; family Versatilivoraceae; genus Versatilivorator. The sequence goes on along the minus strand of JAJDUG010000067.1, from coordinate 131,277 downwards.
AGAGTGGAGCCGCAGGATCTGATCAGGTACGGCTTGATCCCCGAGTTTGTGGGGCGCATGCCCGTGGTCGGAACCCTGGGAGATCTGGATATCGCTGCCCTGGTTGAGATTCTGACCAAGCCGAAGAATGCTCTGGTGAAGCAGTATCAGAAGTTGTTCGAATATGAAGGAGTCAAGCTACACTTTAATCAGGACGCCCTGGAGGGAATTGCAGAACTGGCCCAGCAACGGAAGGTCGGCGCACGGGGGCTGCGCATCATCATCGAGGAACTAATGCTCGACCTCATGTACCTGCTGCCTGCCCAGCGAAAGATCAAGGAGTTTGTGGTGACCAAGGAGATGGTGACTGCCAACTCCATCGATCTCTCGCTCCTGGAAAAGGCAGGATAAACCACGGCACGAAACCTGTTTTACTCGAGAAAGCGGAATGTCGATGTTCGGTAAGCCCAAGGAAAAATCGGAAAACACCCTCTTGCCCATGGTTCCCATTCGGGACGTGGTGCTCTTCCCCTACATGATGATTCCCTTCGTGATCGGCCGGCCGGCCTCGGTGAAAGCCCTGGACGTCGCCTTCAGCGGGGACAAGCGGATCTTCCTGGCCACCCAGCACGATGCCGCGGTCGACGATCCGCAGCCCTCAGAGATCTATTCCACCGGGACCATCGCCAATATCGTCCAGAGCCTGCGCCTTCCGGACGGCAACATCAAGGTGCTGGTGGAAGGGTTGGAGCGCGCCAAGGCGCTTCAAGTCCTGGAAGAGGATGAGTACATGAAGGCCGTCTTGCGGCCGACCTCCCCCGCCCGCTCGGCGCAAGGCGATACCGAGACACTGGTCAACAAGGTCACCTCGTTGTTCGAGCAGTATGTGAAACTGAGCCAGAACCTGAATTACGACACCATGGTGGCCGCCGTGCGCGTCGAGGACATCGATCGCCTGGCCGATACCGTGGCTGCCAATTTGGCCGTCACCATCGAGGAAAAGCAGGAATTGCTGGAAATCTTCAATCCGGTGGACCGGCTCCACCGCCTGAAGGACATTCTGGATGTGGAGATCGAGAAGCTGAACGTGGATCGTTCCATCAACTCGCGGGTCAAGCGTCAGATGGAAAAGGCCCAGAAGGAGTACTACCTGAATGAGAAGATGAAGGCCATTCAGAAGGAGCTGGGCCGTAATGAGAAATCGGAGGTGGATGAGCTCAAGAAGAAGATCGAAGCAGCCGGCATGCCCAAGGAGGCCCTTGAAAAAGCCATGCAGGAGGTGAAGCGGCTGGAGATGATGCCTCCCATGTCGGCCGAGTCCACCGTCTCCCGAAATTACATCGATTGGCTGCTGGCAGTTCCCTGGAAGAAACGTTCCAAGGAAATTCAGAAGATCGAACGGGCGGAAAAGGTTCTTGAAGAGGACCACTACGGGTTGGAGAAGGTCAAGGAGCGAATCCTGGAGTTCCTGGCCGTGCGCCAGTTGGTGAAAAACCCCAAGGGTTCGATTCTCTGCCTGGTGGGTCCCCCGGGGGTGGGGAAATCGTCGCTGGCGGGTTCCATAGCCAGGGCGACCGGGCGCAAATTCGTCCGCCTGTCCTTGGGAGGAGTCCGGGACGAGGCCGAAGTCCGCGGGCATCGCCGGACCTATATCGGAGCCTTGCCGGGGCAGATCATCCAGATGATGAAGAAAGCCGGAACCAAGAACCCGGTCTTTCTGCTGGACGAAGTGGACAAGATGAGCATGGATTTCCGCGGGGACCCTTCGGCGGCCCTGCTGGAAGTATTGGATCCGGAGCAGAACCACTGCTTTGTGGACCACTACCTGGATGTGGAATATGACCTGTCGCAGGTCATGTTCATTGCCACCGCCAACGTCATTCACACCATCCCCCAGCCTCTGCAGGACCGAATGGAAGTCATTCGTATTTCGGGGTACACCGAGGCCGAGAAGCTGGAGATCGCCAAACGCTACCTGGTCAAGAAGCAGCTTCCCAGGAACGGTTTGAAGGAGAAGAACCTGGTTCTGTCGGACGAGTCCATCCTGGGGATCATCCAGAATTACACCCGGGAGTCGGGTGTGCGCAACCTGGAGCGGGAGATCGCTTCGATCTGCCGCAAGGTTGCCCGCAAGGTGGTCAAGGAGGGCGCCGGAGTCTCGCGCGAAGTTGACCGGAAGGATTTGAATGACTATCTGGGAGTCATCAAGTTCCGCAACACGCGCTCGGCGGAGAAAAGCGAAGTCGGGCTTGCCACCGGGCTGGCCTGGACCGAAGTCGGGGGAGAAGTGTTAAGCACCGAGGCCACCTTGATGGAAGGCAAGGGGCGCCTGACCTTGACCGGAAAGTTGGGAGAGGTCATGCAGGAGTCGGCGCAAGCCGCCATGAGCTACGTGCGTTCCCGTTCCAACCGGCTGGGAGTTCCGCGGGAGTTTCACCGCAACTTCGACATGCATGTCCACGTGCCCGAAGGAGCCATTCCCAAGGACGGACCCTCGGCCGGCATCACCATGGCCACGGCCATGGTCTCTTCCCTGACCAAGATCCCGGTGCGGCCGGACGTGGCCATGACGGGTGAAATCACTTTGCGGGGCAAGGTGCTGCCCATTGGCGGCATGAAGGAGAAGCTGCTGGCCGCGCACCGGGCCGGGATCAAGGTGGCCGTCTTGCCCAAGGGAAATGAGAAGGATCTTTCCGAGGTGCCCGAGAACATCCAGGCGCATTTTTCGATGCACTTCGTCGAGACCATGGACGAGGTGCTGAAGATCGCCCTGGAAGATGAGATCCCGGTCGCCAAGGAGAAAGCGGAGGACAAGATCGAGGAGTACAAGCCTTCAATGGAGAAGGACTTTTCTCAAGATTCCATAACCCATTGAAGATCCATTCCGCCGAGTTGGTGTGCAGCGCTCCTGATCCGTCCCGATTTCCACGGGATGACCTTCCTGAAATCGCATTCATCGGCCGCTCCAATGTCGGCAAATCCAGCTTGATAAACAGTCTGCTAGGGCGAAGGGGACTCGCCCGCACCAGTTCCACTCCGGGGCGAACCCGACTGCTCCATTTTTTCAGAATCAACGGACGTTTCTATTTTGTCGACTGCCCGGGTTATGGCTACGCCAAGGTTTCAAAGGAGATGAGACTGGGGTGGGCCCGTTTGTTCGACAGCTATATCCGAAAACGTGAGAAGCTGGCCGTATGCGTATCGATCATTGACTCGCGGATTGGTCCAACCGGGCACGATCTGCAAACCCTCGAGAGGTTGCAACAGTTTTCCCTTCCCTTTTTTATGGTTTCTACCAAGGCCGACAGGCTATCCGGAAGCGAGTTGCAGAAATCGCTCAAACACACCCGGACACTGGCACCAGCAGCCACGGTGGTGGCTTACTCCGCCACCAGGAGGACCGGCCGTGACAACGTCTGGGCACTTCTGAGTCGTCATATCCAGGGGACAGCACAGCCGTAGACCCATCGCCAAATTTCAGATGAGGCGCCGCCCGACCGGGCCGGTTGCCCATCCCCGACGTTGAATCCCGAAAAATCCAAGGAGTCTTTATGGACATTGCCGAGCTTAAAGAAATGAACATCGCCGCCCTGACTCAGATCGCCAAGGATCTGAACGTGGCCGGCGCAACCGGAATGCGGAAACAGGAGTTGATTTTCAAGATTCTGCAGGCCCAGACGGAGAAAAACGGACTGATTTTCTCCGAGGGAGTGTTGGAGACGCTTCCCGACGGCTTTGGGTTCTTGCGAGCGCCTGACTACAACTACCTGCCGGGACCGGACGATATCTACGTATCTCCCTCCCAGATCCGCAAATTCGACCTGCATACGGGCGACACTGTCTCGGGTCAGATTCGACCGCCCAAGGACGGGGAGCGTTACTTCGCCTTGATCAAGGTCGAAGCCATCAATTTCGAGCATCCCGACGTTGCCCGCAACAAGATCTTCTTCGACAACCTCACGCCGCTCTACCCCGAGGACCGAATCCGGCTGGAGACCCAGCCCGACAACCTCTCGGCACGGGTCATGGATCTGATGGTGCCCATCGGCAAGGGCCAGCGCGGGCTTATCGTTTCGCCGCCCAGGACCGGGAAGACCATGCTGCTGCAAACCATCGCCAACTCCGTCACCCACAACCATCCTGAAATCATCCTGATCGTGCTGCTGATCGACGAGAGGCCCGAAGAGGTCACCGACATGCAGCGGTCCGTCAACGGCGAGGTTATCAGCTCGACCTTCGACGAGCCGGCCACTCGCCACGTGCAGGTCGCCGAGATGGTGATCGAGAAGGCAAAACGGCTGGTGGAACACAAGCGGGACGTGGTGATCCTGCTGGACTCGATAACCCGTCTGGCTCGCGCCTACAACACCATCGTGCCCCCGTCGGGCAAGGTGCTTTCGGGTGGGGTGGACTCCAATGCGCTGCAGAGACCGAAGCGGTTCTTCGGCGCGGCTCGCAACATCGAAGAGGGCGGGAGCCTGACCATCATCGCGACGGCGCTGATCGACACGGGAAGCCGCATGGATGACGTCATCTTCGAGGAGTTCAAGGGGACCGGCAACATGGAGGTTCACCTGGAGAGAAAGCTGGTGGAAAAACGGGTCTTTCCGGCCATCGACATCAACCGCTCCGGTACCCGCAAGGAAGAGTTGCTGATGCCCAAGGATGAACTCAATCGAGTGTGGGTGTTACGGAAGGTGCTCAATCCGCTTTCGGCGGTCGAGACCATGGAGCTGATGCTGGAGCGGCTCTCCAAGAGGAGGTCGAACAAGGAATTCCTCGCCTCCATGAGCAACGGAGGCTGAGTCGGTCCGCCGGATCCGTTCACCACTCCTGCTGTTTCTCCCGACACTCAACCGCTGCCGGACTTCTTCTCCACGACCCGGACCATCTTGAGAATTTTCTCGACCACCTCGTCTGCCGTCTGGTTGGAAGTGTCCAGGTAGCGCGCGTCTTGGGCTTGTACCAGAGGTGAGTCGGCACGCTCCCGGTCGCGCCGATCCCGCTGCCGTATTTCCTCGAGAATACCTTCCAGGTCCAAGGCCCCCCTGTTTCGGCGAATCTGGGTGAATCGCCGCCGGGCACGGGTGGGTTCGGACGCGTCCAGGAAAATCTTCACTTCCGCCTCGGGAAACACCTTGGTCCCGATGTCTCTGCCTTCCATGACCACCCGGCCGCGCCTGCCCAGGTCCTGCTGAGCTCGAACCAGGATCTTGCGCACCCCCGGAATGCTGGACACTCGGGAGGCCGCCTGGCCCACGGCTTCGGTACGAATGGCCTCGGACACGTCCACCCCGTCCAGAAAGACGCGAAGCCCCCGCGGGCCGGCTATCAGCTCGATCCGGGCCCGCCGGGCGGCTTCAACGATGGCATTCGCCTGGTCCCACGGCAACTGCTCCCGGATGACCTTGAGACCGACGGCGCGGTACATGGCCCCGGTGTCGATATAAAGGTATCCCAGCCGCTGGGCGACCCTTCGGGCAACCGTGCTCTTCCCGGCCCCCGAGGGACCATCGATGGCGATGCGGAAGCGGGTCATAGGGGGAGGGGTCGTCTCAGAACGACAAGCAGGAAAAAGAGATATCCACGAAGGGACACGAAGAACCGCGAAAGCGCACGAAGAGACTGATTCATGTCAAGGTTCAGGCCCGTACGTCAGGATGGTAAACACTACCGTCGATTCAGGCAAGTTCCGCCCCCGCCCCCGACGACGGGGCGAATCATTCGCGGGTGAAACAACCTGACATCATGAGGTTTCGGCAACCGGGAAATGTTCCGTCCAACCGGTCGGCTGCATCAGGGAACATGGATAGACAGGATGAACAGGATATAGAGAGGACGAAACGCTGCTGTAGAGACTGCACTCGATCACTTGTATCTACTGATTATAATAGACTTAATGTGATTTATCCTGCTTCCCTCCCCTTATTATATCCCTCTATTCGAAAAGGAATCCACTGGACCTTTCGGGACGTTGGCGGACAGTCGTGCGACCGTTCGACCCGGGAGATTCTTCGTCCGGGACCGTCGGGCCGGGTGGCAAGCTGCTCGTGCTGCCGATCGGAGATATCGGGTTGTGAGCATGCTCCGGGCTTGCCTTTTCTCAGCCTCTGGCCATTTGTGGTCTGCTGTTGTTCGAGCGCCTCATTGATGAGGGCTCGCAGCCAAGAGCCGACGTTGAGGCGCCGCCGGGTGCGGAGGGGCTGGAGACGTTGACGCGTTTCGGGAGAGACGCGGATATGAAGTGGAACACGTTGCAACATAACGACACACTCCAACACATTAAGCAACAACCAGGTTACAAAGCTACACAAAGCTACACGAGGGTACACTCATCCACCGTGAGCGCGAAAGAGCGCTCGATGGCCTTCCCGCCAGGGATCTCTGTGGTGAGAGCGACCCCGAAAAGGGGAGGCAAAGGGTGGCCAGACCCCTGTCCACTTTGCCCTCCCCCGTGGCGCACCAGCGCCGAAATATAGGGGGTCGCTCTCACCACCAGCAGCCCTCCCGTGCGGCACGCCGCTACGCCGGGCGAGGGGGGGACACGCGAGGCGCAGCCTCGCTTCGCGTTTTCGCAGCGGAGGCGGGAAATCCGTGTCGTTCCGCGTCCTGTAAGGCGTTTCGGGAAAGTCCCAAACCACAACGGCGAGGGCTCCGCCCTCTGAGAGACAGGCGTTGTGGGTGTCGAATTCATGTCCACCTTTAATGTCCACCCCCCCACTCTGAAGGGTGGACGCCCATTTGCTGGCATCTGCTTGACCCCCGGAGACGGAAATCGTCGATCATTCCCCGGCCGATTGACGCCGGCGTTTCCTGCTTCAGTTGGTTGATCTTCCTAAGGGCGGCATCGAGGCCGCCAGGGCGACGAAGAGCAGAAACGGGAGTACCTCCAGGTCTACCATCCCGTCGACGAACGGGTGCCGCGGGTGCGGCGGCTGCCGGACAGCCGTCTGGTGCACGTCACCGGCCTCTACACGGCCGAGGAGTTGAAGACCTTACCGACCCAACCCCGCAATGCAAACGGGATTGCACGGCATTCCGAACACCGCTTGCGGACCGTTCAGAACTGGGCGTGCCGGGAGTCACAATCGCCGCCTGCCCGCCGACATCGAGCGGACCGGCATCTCGTGTCCGACACCACGACTCTGCGGCTTCAGGTTCTCCCGCCTCAGTTCGCCTACGTCGTTCAAGGGTTCTCTCCCCGTTTTCGCAAGGCATCCGCCGGAATGTCGCGATTACAGCCTATATGCATGACAATAACACCTAGACACACGTTAAGTGCATGGATAAAGCTATAGAGTGTCTGTGTCATTTACGGAATTCAATCGCGAGCAAAAACCGCGCGGACGGGTGACACGACTTGTGCGCCGGCGGTGGGGGCGGGCTCGCGAACAGCCCGATCCTTAGGGTGGGCGGCCCGGTGCGGAGAAGAGGAACGAGAAATGCGAGAGGCGGGAGAATTGACCACGGACGGGGCGCGGGAAGGGCCGGCCGCGCTTGACGGCGGGGCCGGCTTCGGCTTGCACAATCCAGCGCAGCGGCCCAGTAGCACGACGCGCGTCCGGCGCCTGGCCGGCCCTTTTCAACCGAGGTTATTCACTCCGACTCGTTCCCCGGCTCGCGGGCAGACACCTCCGCGAGGTCGCGCCCGCCCTGATCGGTACCCTGGGCGCTCCCGCGCCCGATTGTCCCGTCGTCTCCCCGTCCTGGCACTGCTGCACGGCGCGCTGTCGCTGTTCGCCGCCGCGCTGGCGGAGGCGCAGAACAACCCCGTCTGGTCGGCGACGTACACACCGCCGACGGGCCTCAACTGCCATTCTGTGTCCGCCTGTAGCTCGGCACTGACAGATAACGAATTTGTAGTCGGCGGGCAGACTTATGGCTTTAGCCAAATTATTGGTGGTGGTGGAAATCTAATCGTTACCCTTACCGCAGGGAAAAATTCAGCGCTGCAAGCGCTCAAATTCTGCGTAGGCTCGAATGCATTTGATTTCCCGGACAATACGGACCCAGCCTCGAGTTGGTCTAACACCGGCCTCACCTGGACCCCCGGCACCCCAGTCTCCCTCAGCATCGGCACGTCCTGCGCGCAGCAGATGCAGTCCACCGACGCGACCCTGTCCGCCCTGACGGCGTCGAGCAGCACGAGCGCCTCGGGCACGTTCACGGCGCTGAACATCGGCACCTTTGCCTCGGGCAGCACGTCCGACACGGCGTCGGTGGCCAATTCCATCACCCACGTAAAGCTCACTCCGACGGTGAACGACTCCGGCGCCACGGTGAAGGTGGGCAAGGGGTCGAGCCTGACGGCGGTCGCCAGCGGCTCGGCGAGCGGCGCCATCCCATCGTCTTCCGCCAATCCGGGCAACTCTTCGGCCATCTTCGTCCCAGTCCTCCTGACCGCATCCGGACGGAATAACTCCTTGTTTACATCGGAGCTGACCCTGACCAACCGGGGGACCGAGGAGGCAACGCTCCACTACACCTACACCGCCCACAGCGGAGGCGGAAGCGGCACGGCCACCGACAGGCTGGCTCCGGGACACCAGAGAATCCAAACCGACGCCATCGGCTACCTCACCAACCTCGGCATCCCCATTCCCGGTTCAGGCAACCGCATCGGGACCCTAAGAGTGGAGGTCTCCGGGTCTTCCGACGTTGGCGTCACCGTGCGAACCACCACAAGGGTGGCCGACGGCCGAGCCGGCCTGGCCTATCCGGGGATTGCCGCCGCTGCCGGATTCGAGGAAGCGGTCTATCTGTGCGGGCTGCGCCAGAACCGCCAGGACCGCTCGAACGTCGCCCTCCAGAACATGGGAACCCCCGACCGGGGGAACATTACCTTGAGAACCACGGTGTATTCCGGAGATGCGGAGAACCAGAGTCCCCATGTCTTGCCGGACCTGGTCCTGCGGCCGGGAGGGTTCCATCAGTACAACGGAGTCCTGGAACAGGCCGGATTCGACAACGGCTATGTGAAGGTGGAGCGGGTCGAAGGGCCCTCACCGTTCTACGCCTACGGCGTCATCAACGACCAGGCCAACTCCGACGGCTCCTTCGTCTTTCCGGTGACCGCCAGCTCCCTCAGCGGAGCCCGGTGGCAGACCCTGCCCGTCATCATCGAACACTCCAACTTCAGCAGTGAACTGATCGTGACCAATTTCTCGTCTTCGACCAAGGAGCTCGAATTCAGCTTCGTGGCCGATGCCGTCCAAAACAGCCGTCGCACCGCCCTCTTCCCTCTGACTCTTGAAGCTGGGGAACAGACGATCATCCCCGAGATCGTGGAGCACCTTCGCCGCCAAGAAGTGGACGGCATTGGACCGGCTGGCCGGACCTTGGCCGGGGCGGTGTTCGCCGCGGAGGCCAGTGGCGACATGAGCGGGGTGGTGATTGGAGCGCGAACGGGGTCTCCCGGAGGAGGCGGCCAGTACAGCGTCTTCTACAACGCCGTGCCCAACGGGGCGGCCTTCAACGATAGGGCCTGGGTCGATGCCCTGCAACAGAACGGCGAGAACCGCAGCAACCTGGCCATGGTCAACACCGGGGAAGCCGATGGCAGCGGCAGCGTCTTCGAGATCGAGATCTACGATGGGGACACGGGAGGGTTGGTCAATACGGTGGGCGGCATCGGGGTTCCGGCGCGAGGCTGGCACCAGATCAACCGCATTCTGAGAGACTACGCACCGGGAATTGCCCAAGGCTATGTTCGGGTCCGAAAGACTGCCGGCAACAACCCCTTCCTGGCCTATGGGGTGATCAATGACGGAGGCGCTCCGGGACAGCGCAGCGGGGACGGAGCCTACCTGCCATCTGCGGCGCGGGTCATCGCTCCGAAAACCGACCCGACTGTGGACCGGGAGGCGCTGGAAGCGCTCTACAACGCCATCGGCGGACCGCGGTGGAGCGACCGCACCAACTGGCTGAGCCAGGCGCCGTTCGGGGAGTGGTACGGGGTCGGCACGGATGGGAGCGGCCGGGTCATAAGCCTGGATCTCAGCTTCAACCAGCTCAGCGGGCCCATACCGGCTGAACTGTCTGCCCTGTCCAACCTTCAACGGCTGTCTCTGGCGGGCAACCAGCTCAGCGGACCCATACCGGCTGAACTGTCCGCCCTGTCCAACCTCCAATACCTGGATCTGCAGTCCAACCTACTCAGCGGACCCATACCGGCTGAACTGTCCGCCCTGTCCAACCTCGAATCGCTGGATCTGCAGTTCAACCTACTCAGCGGGTCCATTCCGACTGAGCTGTCCGCCCTGTCCAACCTCCAGCGGTTGTCTCTCTGGGCCAACCTGCTCAGCGGGTCCATACCGGCTGAACTGTCCGCCCTGTCCAACCTCGAATCGCTGGAGCTGGTGGACAACCCACTCAGCGGGTCCATTCCGGCCGAACTGTCCGCCCTGTCCAACCTTCAATACCTGTTTCTGGTGGACAACCAGCTCAGCGGGCCCATACCGGCTGAACTGTCTGCCCTGTCCAACCTTCAACGGCTGTCTCTGGCGGGCAACCAGCTCAGCGGACCCATACCGGCTGAGCTGTCTGCCCTGTCCAACCTCCAATCGCTGGATCTGGAGTACAATCAACTCAGCGGACCCGTTCCGGCTGAGCTGTCCTCCCTGTCCAACCTCCAGCTGTTGTCTCTCAGCGGCAACCAACTCAGCGGGCCCGTTCCGGCTGAGCTGTCCTCCCTGTCCAATCTAGAATCGCTGTCTCTGCAGGGCAACCAACTCAGCGGGCCGATCCCGGCTGATTTGTCTGCCCTGTCCAACCTTCAATCGCTGTTTCTCGGCTTCAATCCGGACTTGACCGGGACCCTCCCGCCGGAGCTGCGACAACTGCCGCTCTCTACTCTGGATCTGATGGCGACCTCGGTTTGTGTTCTCGAGGATGCGGAGCTTGAGCGGTGGCTGGCGACAATCGATGTCTTTCTTCCCTCGGGGCTGACGTGCGGACGTCCCGCCGCGGCGGTGCCATTGATCGACGTCGCGCTCTTCTATACTCCTGCGGCGCGGAGGCGAGCCGGCGGCAAGTTTGGGATCGAGGCATTGACAGACCTGATGATTGCCGAGACCAATCGAGCCTACCAGGATAGCGGGGTGAATCAGCGGGTCCGGCTGGCGGCCAGGAAAGAGGTGGCTTACGAAGAGGAGGCCGGTTCCGGCGAGTTGGCTCTGGATCGGTTGGAGGCCCGGTCGGACGGCTATATGGATGAGGTTCACGAGATCCGCGACCGAGTTGGCGCCGACCTCGTTCACTTGATTGCCCATGTGACCGACGTGGGCGGCATCGCGGCGTTGCCGGGTGCTTTCGGCTTAACCTGTGCCGAGTGCGATACCAATGTGTTCACGCACGAGCTGGGCCACAACATGGGGCTATCGCACGACCGGTACTTCGATCGTGGACTGCTTCCGTTCAGCCACGGGTACGTGAACCAGCAGGCGTTCGCCGACGGTGCTCCCGATTCGGCGCGCTGGCGCACCATCATGTCCTACCCGGACCGATGTTACGACAGTGACTTTGATTGCGACTGGATCCTGCGGTTTTCAAACCCGAATCAGACCTACCTGGGCTACCCGCTGGGTGTGCCCGGCAGCAGCCGGACAGCGGCCGTGAGCGGTCCCGCCGACGCGTCGCGCCTGCTCAATATCACCAGGCATTCGGTGTCAAGCTTCCGGCCCCAGTCTTCAGGGAACCAACCGACCATCTCCTCCGCCCCCTCACCATCCCCGTCCATGGTCCGAGCCGACCAGGCCCCGGCGCCGATTCCCGGCGGCGGTCTCTTTCGGGCCATCGCGCCAAGTCGGGCAGGAGCTGGCTTGCATCGGGCCGTCAGCGCGCTCGATCGCAACCCCGTGCGCTGGCGCCAGGTCAGTGTCGACATCGGCAGGCTGGTGCGTGTGCCCGACGACAGGCCCACCGCCCTGTCTCTGAACCTGTTCGACGACCTGGTCTTGACAGGCATCATCGATCGGCGGACCCCGACCTACTCGGGCGGCTATGCCCTTTCGGGCAGCCTGGCGGGAGTCCCTGGAGGAAGCGTTACCTTGGTGGTCAACGGGAGCGTGGTGGCAGGCGCGGTGCGACTCCCTGGCGCCACCTATCGCATTCGCCCGACCGGTAGGGGCAGCCACGCTATTGTCCAGACCGATCCGGCGCAGTCTTCCTGGCGCTGCGGGACCGGACGCTGACCGGCATCCGGGCTTTGGCGGGAAGGGTTGCCGGCAACCATCTCTTTCTGGCCTATAGGGTGGCTAACGACGGAGGCGCTCCGGGACAGCGTAGCGGGGATGGGGACTGCCAGCCGGCTCAGCCGTAGAGGGGTCGTGTAACGGTGCGACGCTACTCCCGGATCTCAGTGGCGAAGGCCGGTCGGGGGTTCGAAGGGGCCGAGCCCCTCGCCAGCCCCAATGTACTACATTGGGTAGGCTGGCTCCCCTTTGGAAGCGGGTCTTTATTGAGGCTGAAAAGCGGGGAATCTAAAGCTCGTAAGCGTCGATCCGATTCTCTACGTAGATCGAGAGAAGCCCAACGATCAACCCGAGTAGCGCGGCCCATTCCCATCCGGCCGGGAGGCCAGTTAGTAGGATCAAAGCTCCGAAGGCTCCGATAAGGAAGGCGGCCATCATCGTTGTTTTCCCTCCCCCATTCGCGGGGGAACTCACCGAAAATATAGACACCGCCGGCCAAAAAGTAAAGCAATAGCGGTCCGAGTCTTTGGTACTTCGCGTTGCGGCGCCGGCCATTCCGGTTTCCCCACAGGCGGCGGGACCTGCGGTCCCTGAGAGGGAAATCGATCCAGGACGGGTTCCGGGGTGCTCTGCTATGCCAGGGGCCTGGAAATCGCAGCTTGCCCCCGACAACGCTCGCGGAATCAGGGGGCAGGACACCGTCGAACGCCACGCCAGCCTCGATGTCGTCATGGAGTGAAGATTGGCCAATGGGAGCAGGAAGACCCGCTCTCCGGCGGCCTCGCAATGATCGACGATTTCCGCCTCCGGGGGTCAAGGACGTGGCGTCGTAGAGGTGGACCACTTATTGACGGAGGGGGGTCCACCCAAGTGGTCCACTTCGTGAGCAACCACGGCGCCTTTCTCTCAGAGGGCAGAGCCCTCGCCGGTGTGGTGGGGAACTTTGCCGAAGCGCCCCATCAGACGCGGGACAACACGAATTCCTCTCGTCTGATGCGACCAAGCGAAGCTAGGCTGCGCCTCGCGGGTCCCCCTCCCGCCCGGCGTAACGGCGCGCCGCACGAGAGGGGTGCTGGTGGTGAGAGCGCCCCCCCCTTTTTAAGCGCTGATGCGCCATCGGAGCAGGTTAAGTGGTCCACCCTTCGGGCCACCACTCAACCCTCCTCGGAGGGGGTCGCTCTCACCACAGAGATCCCTGGCGGGAAGGCCATCGAGCGCTGCCGAGGTCAGGGCCGATCAACCGATCGGTCCAGCCCTCGACTCCCGCCGTCCAGGTAGTCGGCCCAGTCATCCATGAGCCGACGTCGGCGCTCGAACAGGTCCGAGCGGGCATAGGCCGCCTCCACCCGGTTGCAGACCACATGCGCAAGGGCCGCCTCGATCACCTCCCGGGGATGGTCGGTCTCCTCACCCGCCCAGTCCCGGAAGGTCGAACGAAAACCGTGCGGCACTGCACCAACCCCAAGCTCGCGCAACAGGCGGCGCACCGCACTGTCATGGAGAGGCTTCCCGACTCCATGCGTGAACACTAGCGGGCCAGCTTCCCCCACCAGTGCCTGCGCCGCTTCGAGAATCTCCAGGGCGCGTCCGCACAGCGGCACTCGGTGCCGGCGGTTCGTCTTCATCCGCCTGGCGGGGACGGTCCACACCCTCCCGCTGCGATTGATCTCCGCCCACTCGGCCCACCGCACCTCGCTCCACCTAGCCGCCGTCAACACCAGGAACTCAAGGGCAACTTGGCGGCCGGCGAAGCCATCGATTCCCGTACCTTCCGGATCACCGCAGCCGCCTCCCGATGGGGCACGGCCTGCCTGTGCTCGGTCACGTCACGTTGGGGACCCAGCACCGGACCGATCCGGTCGCAGGGGTTGTCGATCCTGTAGAGGAAGCTGAGTCGCGCCAAACGAGACTCTGGATACCTGCAATCGGGGCATGGCGGTTGAGGACGATAATCCTGTGCATCCTGTCCATCCATGTAAATAAATCTCTTTGCGCTCGGGGCCGAGACCAAACGGCGGAACTTGAAGGGCATCACGTCGTGGATTTCTTTTCCCCCTTCCTGTTTTCTTCGTGGCCCTTCGTCGTCCTTCGCGTCCCTTCGTGGATATCTCCGTGCCGTTTTTCATCGGCCGCCTCCGCCCGCTGCGACTTCGCCTCCAGGAAAGAGCCGTGACGATTCCTTGGCCTTGTGTTGTATGATAGGCGCAATCCGAGCATAGCCGGATGGCGGGGCAGTTTCCGGGTGGCGGTGAGCCCCCGTTCTCCCAGGTCCCGTCGTTTTTCCCTTCTGCCAATCGAGAGGCAATCATGGCCAAGCTCAATCGCCGGGAAATGATTCAGGCAGGCGCCTTGCTGGGTGGAACTGCCGCCGCCGGCCGCTGGTTGGAAGCCCCCGCGTCCGCTCACACCCGTGAGAGCGATTGCCGCTGGCAACAGGAATATACCTTCGGCCACACCGTGCTGTTCATGGAGGAGTACTACCAGGGCACGCTGGACATCCTGGGCGCTCAGAGCGGGGAACTGGATCAGATCGGCGATCTGACCTCCCGCGCCGCCAGCGTCGTCAGGAAGGGGGGCACGGTTTGGACCTCCATGAATCTGGGGCACATGCCCTACTACGAGCAGAAAGACGACCGCCGCGGCAGTCCCGGCATCATGAAGACCCATTCCACCTCTCTGGGGGCCGAAAAGGACTTCGACCAGATGCGGCCCGGCGACATCGTCTTTACCAACCGGGCCAACAAGGCCGTGCTGGCCGCCAGGGAACGGGGCGTCTACGTGGTCTGCGTCACCATCAACTACTGGAACAACGAGTTCAGGCCCCCCGGCTACAATCACCCCTCTCACGGCTGCCCCGACGGGTTGATGCTCAAGGACGTCTCCAACGAGATCCTCCACAGTCATGTTCCCTACGAGCAGGGGCTGGTGCACGCTCCGGAAATTCCCGAGTTCGCCATCTGCCCCTCCAGCGGCACCGGCAGCGGCGCCATCCACTGGATGCTGAACGCCGAGATCGCCAACAAGCTGGCCCATCCCAACGCCAAGGCGGTGGACAAGAGCGCCCAGTACCTGCGGATTCTGACCGAGCGGGTGCAGCGCACCCGCAGCCATTTCGATCGCATCCGGGAGACGACGGCCATCATGGCGGAGCGCGTCCGGGCCGGCGGGCGATGGTTCGGAGAAAGCATCGAGCATCCGGGGTTCAAGAGTGAATTTCATGTCGCCTCCGGCATCCGGGTGGTGAATTGGGGGGATTGGGAGGCCAACAAGGAAAAGAACGTCATGTTCATCAACTCCATCTCGCCGGCCTTTCCGGATGAGGTGAAGTTGGCGCTGGAGAAGCAGGTGGAGGGAGCCTACGTGGTGGGCGTCGGGCCCGCCTCAACGGACGGCGTGGTTCCCCACGGGCGCCTCATCGACGTGGCCGATGCCGGATTCGACAACTTTTCTCCCGAGTCCGGGGGGGTGATTCGAATCGAAGGGGAATCCCGGACCATCTGCCCCACTTCGGGCATCGTGGGAAACGTCATACAGCAGATGGTCATTGCCCAATGGTGCGATGAAATGGTGCGTCGGGGTTCGGTTCCCTATTTTCTGTTGGGGGTCTACCGGGAGGGCGGCCGGGAGTACAATGCCGCCATGCAGCCCTTCTTCGAAATACAGGGGTATTGACGCTGGAGCTTCTCCCCGGCGGCGGGTCGGGGGCGATGAGAGTAAATTCGGGGTACAGGCATGGGTAACAAGATCCACCGCCGTCTGTTTCTGGGAGGAGGCGCCGGAGTGGGCGCCTGGTTGTCCGGGTCCGCCAACCGTTCCGAAGTTCAGGCCGCCGCAACCGGCGACAGCGGATGCCTCCGGCCGGGGGCTCCGACCTTCGGTCATACGGTGCTCTTCATGGAGGAATATCACCAGGCCACCATGGAGATCCTGGGTCGCCTCAGCGGAGAGCTCGACCAGGTGGGGGAGCTCACTTCGCGGGCGGCCGGGGTGATCAAGGGTGGAGGGACGGTGTGGACCTCCATGGACGACGGGCACATGCCGGGGCCGGAGCAGAAGGCCTCGAGACGGGGCAATCCCGGGATTCTCCGCAACCACAATGGATACAAGGCGGACACCTTCGAAGCGATGCAGAAGGGCGACATGGTGTTCACCAACCAGTGCAATCGCGCCGTGCAGAGCGTTCGAGATCGGGGCGTCTACGTGGTGGCGGTGACCGTGAACTACGTGGACAATGAATTTCGACCCGCGGGCTTCACCAATCCCAACGAAGACAACCTGATGCTCAAGGACGTCTCCAACGAGATTCTGCACAGCCATGTTCCCTTTCGCCAGGGACTGGTCCATGCTCCCCAGATCCCCGAATTCACCCTCTGTCCCTCCACCACCACCGGCAGCGGGGCGCTTCACTGGATGCTGACGGCCGAGACGGCCAACAAGGTCTGGACCGGCAGCACCAGGTCGGTGGACAAGAGCGCGGAATACCTTCGGGTGCTCAGCGAGCGAGTGGAGCGGATCAGGCAGCACCAGCCGCGTATTCGCGAGACTGCCGTCACCATGGCCCGGCGCATTCGCCGGGGAGGCCGCTGGTTTGCGCGCAGCCTGGAGCATCCGGGATTCGCCAGCGAGGTCAGTGGGGTGGCCTCGGGACCCATGATCGTGAACTGGGGAGACTGGGAGGCCACCCCGGAACAGAACGTCATGCTCATCGCCGCCATCTCGCCGGCACACACCCCGGAGATGCGGCTGGCCCGGGAGAAGCAGATCGAGGGCGCCTACGTGATCGGAATCGGTCCGGGCTCCATGGACGGGGAAGTTCCTCCGGGTCGATTGATCGATGTCGCCGATGCGGGCTTCGACAATTTCTCTCCCGAGCGGGAGGGCGTCATTGAAATCGCCGGCCGCGAGGGCCGCATCTGTCCGACCTCGGGCATTGTGGGCAATGTCATACAGCAGATGATCTGCGCCCAATGGACCGATGAAATGGTCCGCCGGGGATCGGTCCCCTACTATTGGATGGGATTTTTCCAGGCGGGGGGCCGGCCCTACGACGATGCCATTCGCCCCCATTTCGAAGCCCAGGGGTATTAATTTCTCACGAGGCCGCCGGGTTGGAGAGGAAGGGAAGTGGTCTTGCCTCCATCCCGCATGCCTTCCTGAAAGGAATCCACCATCACACCCGAGGAAATCAGACAGGCGCGGATTGACCTGGCCGCCGCCCTCCGCTGGGCTGCACGCCTGGGGCTGAGCGAGGGTATCTGCAACCACTTCAGCCTTGCGGTAAGCGACGACGGTCACCGGTTTCTGGTCAATCCGATAGGCTTTCACTGGAGTGAGCTGACTGCCAGCGACCTGGTCCTGGCCGACAAGGACCGCCGCATCCTGGAGGGCAGCAACACGGTGGAGGATTCGGCCTTCTTCATTCATTCCCGCATCCACATGGCCAAGCCCCGGGCTCGCTGCGTGCTCCACACCCACATGCCCTACGCCACCGCCATCTGTCTGCTGCAGCAGGGCAGGCTTGAGATGGCCTCGCAAAACGCCCTCCGCTTCTACGGCCGGGTGGCCTATATCGACGAGTATCGCGGATTGGCCTTTGAAGGCTCGGAGGGAGACCGCCTGGCCGCGGCCATGGGCGACCACGATGTGGCCTTTCTGGGCGCCCACGGGGTGATTGTGACCGGTCCCACGGTTTGGGACGCCTTCGACGACCTCTACTATCTGGAACGGGCCTGCCAGTCCCAGTTCATTGTGCAATCGTCCGGACAGAAACTGCGGGAAATCCCGGAGGACACGGTCAGGGAGGTGGCTCCCGTGATGCAGTCGGGTCTGGCCACCATGCGCGACCTGCACTTTCAGGCCATCCGGCGCATCCTGGACCGGGAGGAACCGGAGTATGCTCGGTAGGGGCCGCCCTGACGTGTGGTTCATTCGAGGGAGTATGCCGACGGTTAACAAAGACGAACCACGAATGAACACGAATAAACACCAATAAACACGACGTTCGGTAGAGTGCCAGGGGAGCAGGTGGGAACCGCGGTTTCGGTGGCGAGTATCGGGAGGATGGGTCATGAAAGTGACTGAGACGGTATTCCTGGTGGGTGGAGGCGAGACCGAGACGGTCTTTACCGACGGCATGGATTGCAATGTCTACCTCATGCGGACCGGGGACTTTTTCGTGCTGATCGACTCCGGCGGCGGAATGGGCGCCGACCAGGTGGTGGAGAATATCCGGGGGCACGGCGTGGACCCCGCCCGGGTGGAATGGCTGCTGCTCACCCACGCTCACGGAGACCATGCCGCGGGAGCAGCGCCCTTGAAGCAACGGTTGCCCAACCTGAAAGTGGCCATCTCGGAGGAAGCCGCCGGCTGGCTGCGAAGCGGCGACGAGAAGGCCATCAACCTGGACAAGGGACGCGCCACCGGAATGTATCCCCCCGAGTTTCAATTTTTGCCCTGCCCGGTAGACCTGGAGCTGCGGGACGACCAGCAACTGGAGCTGGGCGACAAGGTCTTCCAGGTGGTGGCCACGCCCGGCCACTGCGCGGGCCACCTGTCCTTCCTGGTGGAGGATGGGGGCAAGCGGGCTCTCTTCGCCGGCGACGCCATCTTTCCCGAAGGCAAGATCCTGCTGCAGGTCATTGGGGACTGCGATCTGCACCAATCCGTCAGGAGCGTGGAGCGGCTGGCCAAGCTCCGCCCCGACCACCTGTTTGCAGGGCATCGCCCGCCGGTGGTGGACGACGCCGACAGCCACTTCAAGCCTGCGACCGACCGAATCGCGTCGCTGGTCGTACCCTGGAACCTCTTCTAGAGCCTCTGCGGGCGCCCGGGCATCGGGAAAGCCCGTGCAACCTGGAGATCCACCCTCGTGCTTGACCCGGTTTCGATCCGAAAACAATTCCCATCGCTGGACCGCACCGTGGGGGGGCAACCGGCCGTCTTTTTCGACGGTCCGGGCGGAACCCAGATTCCCCGGCAGGTCATGGATGCCGTAGCCCACTACTACATGGCCATGAACTGCAACATCGAGGGCACCTTCGTCACCAGCGAGGACACCGACCGCATGCTGGTGGAAGCCGACCAGGCCATGGTCGATTTCCTGAACGCCCGCTCCATCGATGAGATTGCCTTTGGCCTGAACATGACCACCCACACCTACAACGTGAGTCGCGCCATCGGCAAGACGCTGCAGCCGGGTGACGAACTGGTGGTGACCGTGCTGGACCACGAGGCCAACGTATCTCCCTGGCAGGCGCTGGAGGAGCGCGGGGCCAAGGTGCACTGCGTCGACATCCACCCGGAAGACTGCACCCTCGACATGGAGGAGCTGGAGTCCAGGCTCAACTCGCGGACCAGGGTGGTGGCGATCGGCTACGCCTCCAACGCGGTCGGCACCGTCAACCCGGTGGCGGAGGTGATCGAGAAGGCCCACCAGGTTGGCGCACTGGTCTTTGTGGACGCCGTCCATTACGCACCGCACGGACCCATCGACGTACAGGCGCTGGACTGCGACCTGATGGCCCTCTCGGTCTACAAGTTCTTCGGCACCCACGTGGGCGTGCTCTATGGCAAACAGGAGGTGCTGGAGCGGCTTCCCGCCTACAAGATCCGGCCGGCCAAGCCTCGCTTCGAAATCGGGACTCAGAACCACGAGGGGATCGCCGGGAGCCTGGCCGCGGTCGAATACCTGGCCGAACTGGGCCGGCAGCAGGGCGGCGCCTACCGGGACCGTTATCCGCATCTCGAGGGCAGGCGCTTGCACCTGAAGACCTGCCTGTCCGCCATCGAGAGCTATGAGCGCCCCCTGTTCCAGCGGCTGCTGGACGGCCTGGAGCAGATCAAGGGTTTGAAGATCTGGGGAATCACCGACCGCGAGCGGCTCCACTGCCGCACGCCCACGGCGGCCTTCACGGTTCCGGGCCGTTCTCCGCGAGAGATCACCGCCGAAATGGGCAAGAAGGGATTTTTCCTCTGGGAAGGGGACTTCTACGCCCAGGCACTGATCGAACGGCTGGGGTTGTTCGATTCGGGCGGCGTCGTGCGCCTGGGACTGGTCCATTACAATACGGCCGAGGAAGTCGACCGCTGTCTGTCCGCGCTGGAGGCGGTGGTCCGGGGTCGGGCCTGACCCCAACCGCGTCCGAGAGAGCCACGCTGAAAGGAGCGTTTCATCTTGTCGACACAAAGCGGCAGCGCCGAGTCGGGGGCGGTGGTTGGAGACGCCGCCCGGTCCAAGGTGCCCCTTTCGCGGAGGCTCAGCTACTGGAACAATTCCATCATTCTCTGGGGATGGGTGCTGGTGCTGTCCAGCTTCGTCGTGGGAGGAATCGTCGGCCAGTCCTTTCCCCTGAAGTTGTCCATGCCCATCATCTTCTTCGGGACCTTGAGCAACGGGATCGTGGGAGCCCTGATCGGGGCCGCCGCCGCCCGGACCGGGTATTCCAGCGCGCTCCTCTACCGCTACACCTTCGGGCGCAAGGGAGTGGTTTTGCCCAACGTGCTGATGGGGTTGACCAGCATGGGCTGGTTTTCGGTCATTCTGAACATGACCCGGGACGGTCTCACCGGACATTGGGGTTGGGAGGCCGGCTCGGCTCCCTGGCTGATCTCCACCATCGCCATCGGGGTCCTGTTCATCGTTCCGGCAGTGGTGCGCATACGCTGGATTGCCTACGTGGACTGGATTGCCGTGCCCGGTTTCCTGGTGCTGGTCTTCATGATCATCGATGCCACGCTCACGCGCGCGGGCGGTTTCGGCGTGTTGTGGAACAAGTGGTTCGATCCCACCGCGCCCGCCTTCATCGGGTTCGACATGGCGGCCGGCGGCTGGCTGGTGGGGGTGACCATCATTTCCGACATGGCCCGATTCTGGAAGAACGGCAAGCAGGCCCTGATCGGAATCCTGACGGCCTACGCCGGACTGGTCACCATGCAGTACTGGGGGGGAGCCATCGGAGCCGCCTTCACCGGCGAGTTCAATGTCTTCATCATGGCTCAGGCCCTGGGCCTGCCGTTCGTGGTGTGGGTGTTCGGCTGGTTCGGCGCCCAGTCGACGGTGCAGGGAGGCACCTACGCGGCCGGACTGGCCTTTTCGGCGCCTCCGATCCCCATGGTCTGGGGACAGGAATTCACTCGCCGCCTGGCCACGGCGGGTGCAGGGCTGGTGGGCCTGGTGGGGAGCTTCGTGGGGCTGGACCGGTTCGTCAACTGGTATGTCCAGTTTCTGGGCTGGGTGGTGGCCCCCATCGCCATGACGGTGATTCTGGACTACTGGGCCTTCCCGGAAAGGCGGAAACGCTACCAGAGCGCCAGGGGTGCCGACATGAACCTCAATCCCGCCGCCTACGCGGCTTGGCTGATTGGCTTCCTGGTCGGGTTCTATGTGGGGCAGAACCAGCTCTTCAGCGGTCTGGTCAGTTCCATGGTGGCCTCGGGCCTGATCTACTACGGCTGGATGAAGTGGTCGCTGGCCCGGGGGATGACGCCGGAGCAGCAGATGGGCCTGGCCCCTGCGAAAGGTTGAGAGATGGTCACCGTTCTGGACTGGTTCATGGTGGCGCTGGAGATCGCGATCCTGCTGTGGGCGATTCACCTGGTGTGGAAGGCCGAGCGCGAGGAACCGACCGAAACCATCGTTCCGGCCACCGACAAGGAAGTCGAGCTGGTGGAGTAGGCGGGTTCGCAGAGCCCCCGTGGAGGCCTGAATGCGGATCGGCATTCTGGGCGGGACCGGGCCCGAGGGCAGGGGCTTGGCGTTGCGCCTGAGTCAGGCGGGATACCCGGTGATCATCGGATCCCGCAGTCCGGAGCAGGCTGCCCAGAGGGCCGAGGAGCTGCGGCGTTGCCTGAAGGAGGAGAGCGGACCTGGGGCCCACATCGGTGGCCTCGGGAATCCGGGAGTTGTGGAGGCGTGCGACATCCTCTTCCTGGCGGTGCCGTTCGAGCATGCGGCCGGCCTGTTGGAGAGTTGCCGCGACCAGCTTCGCCAGGGACAGATCGTCGTAGATGTCACGGTTCCGCTGCAGTTTCGGTCGAAGCGCCTGCAACTGAGAGAATTGCCCGAGCCTTCCGCCAGTGAGCACCTGGCCGGAATCCTGCCGCAGGACGTTCCCCTGGTGGCCGCCTTCAAGACCATCCCGGCCCACCTGCTGGAGGATCTGAGCCAACGGCTCGATTGCCACGTCTTTGTCTGCGGGGATTCCGTCGAGGCTCGCCGCCGCGTCATCCAGGTCTCCTCCGGGATCGAGGGACTGTCGCCGCTGGACGTGGGTCCGCTGAGGCAGGCCTCAACCCTGGAGCGCATGACGGTCCTGGCCATTCAAATCAACAAGCGGCACCGGGTGCACCACTCCCGGTTTCGCGTGGTCGGTCTGTAACCCGAAACCCCGCCACCCTCGACACCTTGCCTGCCTGAAACAACAACATAAAAGAGATATCCACGAAGACACACGAAGGACCACGAAGACACACGAAGAAAGACGGAGTTCTTGACCCACTCAATGGGAACGCCCCCGGTTCGAGTGAAGGAAAACGGGTTGAGGAATGGTCCACCTGGGACAGGAAATGACACCCTGTGATTCCCGGCGTCGGGGTTCGGCCTCGAGGGTAGGCGTGAGTTCCGATGGCGTGGTGGTGCTGGCGGGCGGCGTGGGAGCCTCGAAGTTTCTGCTGGGGCTCAGCCGGGTCATCCCCCCCGAGCGGATCACCATCGTCGGCAACACCGGGGACGACTTCAAGGTGTGCGGGCTCCGCATCTGCCCGGATCTGGACACCGTCACCTACACCCTTGCAGGGAAAGAGGAGCCCTCCAGGGGTTGGGGGGTGGCCGGGGACGGCTTCGACTGCCTGGAGTGGCTGCATGCCTATGGGGCTCCCAGTTGGTTCCGCCTGGGGGACCGGGACCTGGCCACCCATCTGTGGAGGACCCACCTGCTTGAACAGGGTTTGGGCCTGGCGGAGGTCACCGCCAGAATCGGCCGCACCTGGGGGCTGCGCAGCCGGCTCCTGCCCATGACCGAGTCCTATGCGCCGACTCGGATTCTGACCGACCAGGGAGATCTCCACCTGCAGGAATACCTGGTGCGGGAACAGTGCCGTCCCCGGGTGCTACAGGTGAGCTACCGGCATGTCGAGCAGAGCCGGATGTCGCCGGGGCTCCCGGAAAAGGTGGCCGGGGCCTGCCGGGTCGTGATCGCTCCCAGCAATCCCCTCATCAGCATTGGACCGATCCTGGCGGTCCCCGGCATGAAGGACCTCCTGCGGGATTCCGGTCTGCCGGTCACCGCGGTCAGCCCGCTGGTGGGGGGCAGGGCGCTCAAGGGGCCGGCGGCCAAGATGCTGAAGGAGCTGGGACATCCGACTTCGGCACTGGGGGTCGCCCACCTGCTGCAGGGGGTTGTCAGCCAGTTCGTGCTCGACCGTCAGGACAAGGCCCTGAAGCAAGATATCGAGCGCCTGGGAATGCAAGTCAAGGTCACCAACACCGTCATGGCCAACCTGGCCGACAAGGTGTCCCTGGCGCAAACAGTCATGGGGCCGTGGTGACGGTCGTCCTTCTTCCCGTCAAGGATCCGGAGCGATCCAAGCAACGCCTGGCCGGTGTGCTCTCTCCAGGGGAGCGGACGCAGCTCGCCTGGGCCATGTTGGAAGACATGGGCGCCGCCGTCCGCGGATGCGGCTGTGCCGAGCGGGTGGTGGTGGTGGCCCGCGACCCGGAAGTGGCCGCCTATGCGGCTGGGAACGGCTGGGAAGTGTTTCGTGAAAGCGGGCAGGTTTCCGAGAGCCGTTCCGTGGACTGGGCTTCGAAGCGGCTGGAAGAGCAGGGCGCCGAAGCGGTGCTGCGGCTGCCGGTGGATATTCCCCTGGTGCAGGCTCGAGACCTGGATGCTCTCCTCGAGCGCGCCGCCCGGGGCCCCTCGGCCGTGCTGGTTCCCTCCCGGGATGGTCTGGGAACCAACGCCTTGCTCCGCTCTCCGCCCCTGGTTTTTCCCTCCAGGTTTGGTGCCGGCAGCCTCCAGGCACACCTGCGAGAGGCCCGCCTACGGGGTCTCCAGGTGCAGATCAGGAAGATGCCAAGACTGGCCTTGGATCTCGACCTGTCTTCAGACCTGGTGCAATTCGGAAGTTTGGGGAAGGGAACCGCCACCCGGGCCCTTCTCCAAAGTCTGCGGGTGGGAGAACGACTGGCGGGTTTGAATCGAGGCGGCCATGCAGGTTCCTGAGTACAGGGTCGTCGGCATTCCCGGTTTGCCGGAAATCCGGCGGGGGAGCGGACTGGGTGAGCTCATCTGCCGCGCGGTTCGGGCCGCCTCCCTGGAAGTGCTGGATGGAGACATCTTTGTGGTTACCCAGAAGGTCGTCTCCAAGGATGAGGGCAGAACGGTCCGGCTGGAATCGGTCAAGCCTTCTCCCCTGGCTCGCTGCTGGGCGGGCGAGCTGGGCAAGGACCCGGCCCTGGTCGAGATCATCCTCGGCCAGTCCCGCCGCATCGTCAGGATGGACCAGGGCCGGCTGATCGTAGAGACCCACCATGGCTTCGTGTGCGCCAACGCCGGAGTGGACCAGTCCAACACCGCGGCCGGCGAGGTCACCCTCCTGCCGGAGGATCCCGATGCCTCGGCCCGCCGCCTCCGGAGTTGCCTGGAGAAGAGCTTCGGGATCCGCCTGGCCGTGATCGTCTCGGATACCTTCGGCCGGCCCTGGCGCGAGGGGCTGGTGAACGTGGCCATCGGGGTTGCCGGTCTGGCCCCCTTGGTGGACTACCGGGGCGGGCTCGACAGCGCCGGCCGCCGATTGGAAGCCACCACCATGGCCTGGGCCGACGAGCTGGCCGGAGCAGCCGAGCCGGTCATGGGGAAGACCCAAGGCATTCCCGTCGCCATCATCCGCGGAGTGACCTGTCGGGAGGCCGAGGGTTCGGCCCGTTCACTGATTCGTCCGCCGGAGCAGGATCTGTTCAGGTAGTAATGGCGTAGCCCGAAGAATCACCACCACGCCGGAAGCAGGGCGCAAGGCGGCGAATCTTCAGTAGCTATGCCGGCTCCCGATCCACTCGCGAAGCGCCTCGTCGATCCGTGTCTGCCAGCCCTTTCCGCCGGCACGGAAGTGATCGATCACATCCCGTGACAGCCGGATGGTGGTCGACACTTTCGGCCTCGCAACCGGCGGACGACCTCGCCGCACAGCCACCTTGGCAAACCTCTCCGGCCAGCCGTCCCTCGACAGGTCGGGCGCGGTATCCGGGTCAAAATCTTTCGCCGTAGAGTCTTTGTTCTCGATCATTCGCCTTCCTCATGCTGATAATCCGGGCCCCGACCTTGCGGGGAGTCCAAACAACGACCATAGAGACATCGAGAAACCCGACAGTGATGAATCGGTCCTCGCCATAGTCGCGTCGGTCATCCTCAGCCGTCAGCGTCGGGCCCGAGAACACCTCTCCAGCCCGAGCCATATCCAGCCCTCTTGCCCTAAGCGTGGCCGCGCGCTTTGCCTCGTCGAACTCAATCTGCATAATTTATGTTACTACGATAAATCGGGGTGTCAACAAGGCAGCCTCCTTCTGGTGAGACACGCGGGCCGGAAACAGGTCTTGAAACGTCTTCGGCCGATCATATATTCGAATTGACACTCTGACGGGGCGGGCGTACGATGTGCTTAATTGCGTTCACCCTAGAAGCCTCTCATGAAGCCGGTCGGAAATATTCTTGTATGCGTGCTGTCGACAGCCGTGATGCTGTCCGCGCAGGAGCAGGAAGAGCCGCGCGAGGCTCGCCCCGAGGTCCTCGGCCCGGAGGAGTTTTCCGAGGCGCACGGTTCCTTGTTCGACCGTCCGAAGTCGAACGAAGCGGCGGAGTTGACGGATCGGCTGCTCGGGTCCGAACCGGGCGCGGAGCCGGGCCTCGTCGAGCGGCGAAACTTCATTGACGATCACATCTTCGACAAGATGGAGCGCGATGGCGTGCCCCATGCGCGGCCGGCGTCGGACATCGAGTATCTGCGGCGCGCGACGCTCGACTTGACGGGGCGCATCCCGGCTCCGACGGAAGTGCGCGCCTTCCTGGCGGATGACGATCCAGGCAAGCGAGACAAGCTGGTCGACCGGTTGCTCGACAGCGAAGAGTATGTCGAGAAGTGGGCCTACCACTTCATGGATCTGTTCCGCGCCAACGGCAAGATGGGGCGCGGGCAACACCTCTTCCACTTTTGGATGAAGCAGAACCTGCGCGCCGACAGGCCCTACGACGAGGTTGCCTACGACATCATCTCGGCATCGGCGAAGAGCAACCACGTGGTGGCCGCCTCGAACGTGATGGCGCGGGAGCACATCCAGGGGGCGCCGCAGCCCAAGGACGGCGACGACCTTGGCATGGTGCATCAGCTCGACACCCACGACGAGCTGGCCATTCACTACGCCAAGATCTTCATGGGGCTGAATCTGTCCTGTATTTCGTGCCACGACGGGCAAGGACACCTGGAGGAGGTGAACGCCTGGCTGAGCACGAAGAGTCGGACGGAGTTCTTCCAACTGGCTGCGTTCATGGGCCGATCGCGCTACCTGATGTATTTCGAGAACGGCCAGCCGCAGTCGGGCGAGTTTTTGCTGGATGACGGCAATCCCGGCTACGACACCGAGGGCGGGAGCATGGTTCGCGTCGCGCGGCTGGGCGGTCCGGCCAATCCGGTGTTCCTGCTGAGCGGCGAAGAGCCGCGGCCCGGCGAGGAACCGCGCCAGGCGCTGGGACGGATGTTGACCGCGCATCCGCAGTTCGCTCGCGGCACGGTGAACCGCTTCTGGGCGAAGTTGATGGGCTTCGGCATCGTCGAGCCGTTCGACGAGTTCGATCTGCTGCGGCAGGACCCGGACAACCTGCCCGAAGGCTGGGAGCTGCAGCCGTCGCACCCGGAGTTGCTGGAAGAGTTGGCGCAGAGTTTTCGCCAGAGCAACTACAGCATCAAGGAGTTGATGCGAACCATCGCCAAGTCGAGCGCCTATCGGTTGTCGGCACGGTTCCAGGGCGAATGGAATGACTCCTACGCGCAGTACTTCGCACGCAAGTTCGTCCGGCGGCTGAGCGCCGAGGAATTGCACGACGCCATTGCGCTCGCTACCGACCGACCCGGGGACTTCAAGTTCGGGGATGACAAAGTCGGCATGACTCTGAAGCTGACCGGGCCTCCGGGCGGCCGCGATGTGCGGACGTTCCTGCGGACTTTCGGCCAGTCGGACCGCAATACGCCCCCGCGGGAGGTTCCCGGTTCACTGCTGCATCCGTTGGCCCTGATGCAGTCGCCGGTGGTGACGGATCGCGTCATCGCCAAGGAAGACAGCCGCCTGAAGAATCTGCTCGACCGCTACGACAACGATCGAGTGGTTGACGAGATGTTCCTGGGAACGCTTTCGCGTCCACCGTCGAGCGAGGAGAAAACGGTTGCCTTGGCGGCCTTGAACACGGACCGCGTCACGGGGGCGGAAAACTTGCAGTGGGCGCTGATCAATAGCGTCGAATTCTTCTTCAATTACTAGCAGCGGTCAATCGGGGACGCTATGTCGAGCCCCGGGTTGGCGGAGGGCGCACCAGCTTGTTTCAGGGAGGTGTTTGATGGCGGAGCCGAGGACAGTAGGAGACCTGCTGAGAACGAGACGCGAGTTGCTGCGGCTGGGCGGACTCGGTCTTCTTGGCGCCTCGATCGACGGGGTGTGGCCGCTGCACGTATCCGCCAAGCCGTCCTACGCCAGGGTGCATCCGCGCGGAACGGCGCGGAACGTTCTCTTCTACGAGATGTCGGGCGCGATCAGCCACGTCGACTCATACGATTTCAAGGAAAGCTCGGGGACACCCAAGGACCTCGCCATGACGCAGTTGGCGCCGGACCTGCACATGTCTCAGCTCCTGCTGCCGAAGATGTCGAAGCACATGGACAAAATTGCCGTTGTGCGATCGATGAAGAGCCACGAAGAAGTTCACTTCCGGGCGCAGTATTACTTGCAGACCGGCCGGCAGATGAACCTGGCCTTTGCGCGCGAGATTCCCGCGATCGGCTCGGTGATAGCGGCCGAGCTGGAAGAGCGGCGGCGTCCGACCGATACCTTCCCCACCTACATGTCGTTCGACTTGGAGAAAGGTTCAGCCGGGGCTCTGTCGACAGGATTCCTTCCGCCGCAGTTCTCGGTGGTGGACATCAGTACCGAGGCGGCGGCGGATTCACCCTCGCTCGATCGGAAGGTGGTGGAACTGCTGCAAGAGCGTTGGGCGCTTTTGAGCAAGTTGCGCGACGTCAGGCACAAGCGGCTTTCCGGCCTGGGACGGAAGATGTTGGGCTATGACGACTTCTACGATGCAGCCTATGGCTTGCTTTCGGATGAGCGCTGGCCGGCGGCCTTCAGCATCACCGAAGAAGACAAGGAGCGCTACGGAACCCACCGGGCGGGGATCTCTTCGGTCCTGGCCCGGAACGTGTTGGCGCAGGATGCCGGAACGCACTACATCCATATCTGCCACTCCGGCTGGGACCACCACACTCACATCTGGGATCGTTCCAAAGACTCGAATCACTACAAGCTCTGCGCCGAGTACGATCAGGCGTTCTCGGCATTGCTGGAGGATCTTGCCAGGATTCCGTCGAAGACCCATCCGGAGAAGACCCTACTCGAGGAGACCCTGGTCGTCAACATGAGCGAGTTCGGTCGGACACCGGGCGCGCTTAACAACATGCATGGGCGTGACCATCACAACCCGGTTTACCCGGCGCTGTTCGCGGGCGCGGGTGTGAAGGGCGGCGTGCGGCATGGCGCGTCGGATGCGGTTGGCGCCACCTGCGCGGTGACGGGTTGGGCTCACAAGGAACAGCCTCGCAACGAGAACGTTTTGGCGACGATCTATTCGGCGCTGGGGATCGACTGGTCCAAGCAGATCCGCAACACTCCTTCGGGACGTCCCTATGTCTATGTTGATCCGCTGGGTGCGAACGGCTATATCCCGACGGATGAGATTTCCGAAATCTACGGTTAGCTCTCGCCCGCATTTCTCACCAGGTCGCTGGAGGCAGGACAAAAGTAGGTTATCTTCAGTGCCTTGATTGGCTCAATGGTAAGGGCTTGCGGATAACAGACGGCGCTGGGCATGCCCTGGCTTGTCCTTTTCCCTTCAGCGCGCACATGCTCCCTCGACCGTAGAAACCGCTACGCTCTTCGGTCACGAGCACGCGCTGAAGGGAAAATTCCTGCGCCATGATCATGCCCCCTGGTGAGAAATGCGGGCTTGCGTAGATCAGCTTCGTTCCCCCCAAGTTGCAGTTGACGCCGTTCCCTTCAATGAGGACCGGCACGGACGCCGGTTCTGCCCGCCCTGGCGCAATCGCCACTTTCTTTGGTTGTCCTGTTTGATGGTCGGGGTCGCGGTGATGCCGCTTGGCGCCGCCGAGCCGGGGATGGTTTATGTCCCCGGCGGGGAGTTTCTTCGGGGGAGGTCCCATCCTCTTCCCGACGATGACATGGAACGCAGGTCGACGCTGCTCAAGGACGATCGGCCGGCCAGGACAATCCATGTCGAGCCGTTCTACCTGGATGAGCATGAGGTGACCAACGAGGCCTATCGGCGGTTTCTCGAGGCGACGGGGCAGCGACCGCCGTTCCACTGGGTGGACGGCGAGATTGCGGAGGGCGAGGAGAAACATCCGGTTGTGAACGTGAATTGGCATGAGGCCGCGGCCTACTGCGAGTCTGTGGGGAAACGCCTTCCGACCGAGGCCGAATGGGAGCGGGCGGCGCGCGGGCTGGGCGAGGGGGTGAAGTTTCCATGGGGGAACGAGGAGCCGACCAAGGGCCGGCAGGCGCATTTCAATGTGCTCGACGGCACCCGCGCCGTCTGCCGCTTTCCGAAGAATACCTTCGGACTGTGCGACATGGCGGGAAACGTGTGGGAGTGGTGTGCTGACCGTTATGAGCGGCTCTACTACGAGCGGTCTCCCGAGAAGAATCCAGCCGGCCCGGATGAGGGGATGTACCGCGTGCTGCGCGGCGGGTCGTGGGCGGACGCGGCCAAGTATTTGACCTGCGCCTATCGGAGTTTCGCGCGGCCTCGGGAGCGCAGTCCCAATATCGGGTTTCGCTGCGCCAAGGGTTTTTCCCAAGGGCGCTGACTGCTTG
Organism: Acidobacteriota bacterium; assembly: GCA_022826755.1. GTDB lineage: Bacteria > Acidobacteriota > Terriglobia > Versatilivoradales > Versatilivoraceae > Versatilivorator. The sequence continues at coordinate 100,962 of JAJDUG010000067.1, read as the reverse complement.
GCTGAAACAACGACAAAAAGGAGGACTCCACGAAGGGACGCGACGGACCACGAAGACACGCGAAGAACGACGGCGAGGGAACTGGGACCTGTCTCTGCCCCCGATACGCGATCAAGGTCCCCTGTTACTCTCTCGGATTATCCGTCCCGTCGTGGGGGGAATTAGCTGAGACAGTTGAGGGAATCACCACATTTGCAGGTATGGGGCTCGGTTGACATGGGACCGCGCGCACAGGAAACAGGGGACGTCGTTGAATTAGCTGTTCGCTACCTTGACTTGGCCCGATCTTGATGGGCTTCATAATACGCCCTCAGGATGGCGTTAATCCGGCTGTGGTAGCCTTTACCCTGGTCCTTCAACCACTGCAACACGTCTGCGTCCAGACGCACGGTCAACTGCTTTTTCCCAGGCGGGACTACCACCCGTGCATCCCGAAAGAAAGCCGCATCGAGTGCCGGAATATCGGAGTAATCGATATTCGAGACCCTCATCGCATCAAGGCGTTTCAAGTCGCTCTTGGTAGGCTTTTTCTTCACGGCGGTTGCCCTTTCTCATCGAATTATTCGCGTGTGCTTCCCGCGTGGCGTGTGCGCCACCACTACCGCGCGGCCTTCGAGGTGTCCCAAGGTGATGAATCTCGGTTCGCCGTAATCGAATCGGTTGTCTTCAAACGTGATGCACGGTCTGGAGAACACGATTTCTGCATCATCAAGGCTGAGGCCGTGCTTGGCCAAGTTCTCGTGGCTCTTTGTTTGGTCCCATTCATACACAGCCACAAGCTCTCATATAACTACAAATGTAGCTACTAAATCTGTGCATGGCAAGAGCAATCTGTCCTTCCGTCCAAAGGATAGCTCGTCCCCACCAAAGGCGCCCAGACTCATCCAGGCGTAGGCTTTCACATGATCTTCCGGCGTGCCTTGGCCTCTGACGTAGAGCTTGGCGAGGCGGACCTGAGCGGCGGCCAGATCCTGCTCGGCGGCCCGGCAAAACCACTTCACGGCCTCTTTGCTGTCCTGAGGAACTCCACGGCCAAGGGAGTAGATTCGGCCGAGGCTGAATTGAGTCTCGGCGTCCCCCTGTTCGGCAGCTTGGCGGAGCTGCTCGATGTCCTGAGACTCGGAGAACCCCTGAAACTTCAAGCAGCGACCAGGCCCTCATGAATCCTTGAGCTTTGGCGGTCGTTAGGCTGTATTCTATTCACATCCAGCAAAATCAAGCTCGTGGTACCGTGGCCAAAATAGTGAGGCGATCACTCTTCAAGAAGTTGGCGGAGATGGCCACTATCGGTTTGGACATTCAGCCCTTGCAGTTCGTGGAAATCCGGGGTGACACCTCAATGCAGGGGTGTATCGATGCGGTGTCTCTAGCCGTGGAAAGGGTCGGAGCCGTACCGTGTCTCAACCTGACTTCAATCGCCCACGAGGCTGAACGGATCCGGACCTTATCCAGCGACTGGCTGCGGCGACCGTCTCCGTTTCTGCTTGATCTCGCAAGAACCGTAGATGCTGTCATCGTTGTTGAAAGGGACTGGAGCTGATTAGCGACACTGTGTCCTGCAGAAAAGCTGGAGGCGTGGAACCAGGGCATAGGTATCTTGGTGGACCAGCAGGAAGCCAGGCGGATTCCCTATTGTCTGATTGCACATCCGAAGGCAATACGGCAGGACCAGCTTCTTGTTTCAAGAAATGAGGCCTACGAAGCGATTGAGGGCGCTATCAGTGCGGATGTGGGAAAAATGCGCGCACTTCTAGGGAGGGCCAAGGAGATCATCGACAACGGACGAGTCCTCGAAATAAGGACTCGCAACGACGGTTGCATGAGGTGTGGTTTGGGGAGGCCGGTTTATCAGAGCGACGGGCGCCTGCATGGCAGCCTTGTCTTGAATCTTCCCTACGGTTCGCTATCGTTTACCGTTCCGGAAGACAGTGTTCAGGGGACAATTTGCTTTGACCGCTGGAGGCATGTAAGTGATCTCACTGTTACGTTCGATGGCGGCCGAATATCTGACATTTCGGCAGCCAATAGTCCCGACGCCTTTGCAGATTTTGTTGGCACACACTCAGGTGACCGCGACCGAATCAGTCACATGGGCATTGGCGTCAACCCGGGTATCAAGCGCACGACCGGATTGGCAACTATAGACGAATGCAAGGCCGGGATGGTGTTCGTTGCCTTCGGCGAGAATCGATACATGGGTGGAAAGAACGAATCAACCCTTAACCTCGACTTGGATTGTCCCGGAGCGACCGTGCTTTGTGATTCTGAGCTTCTGGTGCGGGACGGTCGGCTGGCGTTTGACAGCCCCATACCACCAAGTCAATAAACGGCTTCAGCACCGGTAGGGGCTGGACTTCAAATGGCTCCGCCTCTAATTTGGAGCGTGTTGCCATTCGCGGGGGCAGGTCAATGGTTGAAGGCGCCATGAATCAATCGACTCGAGCCACACACGTCAGTTTCGAGGAGGCGGTATCAAAGGGTCCCCCTCCTGCCGGCAATCTGGCCGTTCCCATCTTCTCCCATGGGTCGCTCGAGGTTGAGATATACCAGCCCGAGGGGCAGGATCCGCAAAAGCCCCATCTTCGCGACGAAGTTTACCTGGTGGCCCGGGGGAGGGGGGTCTTCTTCGATGGCGAACAGAAACACGCGGTCGAACCGGGCTCCTTTCTGTTCGTGGCAGCCGGTCAACCGCATCGATTTGAGGATTTCTCTTCCGACTTCGCGGTTTGGGTGCTGTTCTATGGCCCTGAGGGCGGCGAGACTGATAGGTGACTGGGACTTCCGCGCGAGAACCCGACATTACCGGTGGAGTTCCGCTCGGGGGGAACAGGGGACGTTGTTGAATTGCCGGAAAATCTTTGTTGCCGCCGAATGTTGGTTGAGGTCGGATGGAGATCGGGCATAGATTCCCCACCCGGGAAATCACTCCAACACCTTCATGGCCAAGGGATTACAGAACCGCCACTCCACTTTGTTCCGCTAATTCAACAACGTCCCCTGATTAAGCTATTTCTTTGGTGGTGGCGGCGGCGGAGGCGGTGGCTTGACGGCGGTGGGGGGCTTCGGCGTAACGCCGTCTTGCACTCTCATTTTCTTAACGAACTTTATCGCGGGCGGTGGGTGCTGGCTCGTCATGGTTCTTCTCCGTATTCACTAACCTAATTTGCAGGCAAAAACTCTACCATGTCGACTTCCGATGCAGGTATCAGTATATGGGAAACTCCTATGACTGGTTTCCGCTCATTTCCGTCCAACCACTCACATTCTTCGATCAGGAAATGCTTTTCGTCTGGACGGCCATTTTATTGGCATATTTTAGGTTATCGCTCTTCTCTTGTGGGTGTTGTCAGGCGCCCACAGATCTCAGCATGAATTCCAGTCCCCATCTTGCGATGAGGGGTAGTCTGCTGAGCCTTGACTTTCATACCGTGTGGTGGCCGCTGGCGTTGCCAACAGAACTGCCATAGGCAAGGTATAGCAGATACGTCGGGACAGGGAAGCCAGCGGGAAGTGGGAGCGACGGGAGGGGAGTTAATGCAGCCGGGTGAGCCGAAAGCTCAACGAACCGCCAAGGCAGCCCTCCCAACCGCAACGACATTCTGGCGGACCATCCGGACGGTTGTCAATTAATCTTGTGAAGAAAGTAGGGGACGTCGTTGAATAGTTGGAAAAACACCGAGGATTGGAAGAGGACAGATGGAGACCGAAAATAGGTCAACGCCCAGGCAGTCCATTCCAACACCTTCATCGCCAATGGATTACAGAACCGCCAATTCACTTTGTTCCACCAATTCAACAACGTCCCCTGGTTGCGCTCAGAACTGCCAATCCGATTTGTTCCAATTATTCGACAATATCTCTTTGTTGCCTTTCCCGGATTGTGCCCATGGGTTGCACTGCCTTGTTCGCATCGATGTGCAATCCGGCAGACTGCAGCTCCTTGATAAGCTTCATCCTCCAACCGCCCGAATCGTCCAACGGAATATAGAGCACTCCATCAAAGTCGGATGGCTTTTCCACTTTACCCTTCAACAGGGCGCAGACTCGTTTCCGGCCGAGCTTTCCGATGAAGTATCCGAACTCAAAAATCACGTTCTGTCTTGCACGTGGTTGGAGATTTTTTTTCTCTCTTTTGGGTGCTCCCACATCGTCCGGAGTCAACAATGCCACGACGAATCCAACCTCGGCGAGTTGCTCGAACTTTTCGATGATTGTTCGACCTTTATTTGAGCGCTCGTGCAGGATAATCGGTTCGAGTTCTAGATTTTCCAAGAATCTTGCTACAGACTCCCGAGCCGCCTCATCGTGGCCGTGGATGACGAAAACCTTGTCACTTCCCGTACGTATTTCGACTTGTTTCGAATCAAGCGCTGAATTGTCACTTGGGTCTATGGGGTGAGTTGGCGATGTTTCATCATCCCAAAAATGTTTGACATCATTTAGACTTGAGTCAACGACAGCAACCATAGAATTCAAATAGTTTCGAATACCATTTGGGGTTATCGTGTAACCGCTTGGAAGTCTCGAATATTGAGGACTATCCGCACCAAATATGTAGTAAATGGCGCTATGGACATTTGCGGTCCATTTTTCGAATTCTTGAGAGCGGTAGTCTTCTGGATAAAGCTTTGAACCTTCGTCCACTAACTTCTGCAATCGCTCGATTGCCATTGCCTTTTTGATATTGGCCATTACGCTAACTCCACTATCAATAGACGTTTGACGCCGCAGTCGGTCCGTCTATTGACCGTCGGTCGGCGACAATCCCAGATTTTCTGCCTGTAAAGCCTAAAAAAGAGATCCGCATTTACCTTGGGACGAAACAGTGGAGGTGGGAGAGACAAGGGGCGTTGTTCAATTGCTGGAAAAACTTTGCTCACACCGAATGTGGAAAGAGGTCGGATGGAGATCGCACATAGATCACGACACAAACAACTCCAACACCTTCACTCTCACGGGATTACAGAACCGCCAATCCACTTTATTCCACTAATTCAACAACGTCCCCTGTTTGCCCCTTGGTTCGATCAGCGCCTCCAGCGCTTCCCAGGGAACCACTCGATCCATCTCTTGGAGAAATCGCTCTCGGCGAGTGCGTTTGCTATAGCGCTCAAATCCGACTTCGGCAAAGCTGCTCTGACACATCGATCCTCACCTCCGGTTGATTGGGTCACGGACCGTTTTATGATCTCATGGGAGGAAGGAATAAATCAGAGTTTCCCTAACGGGGCAGTACTGAAAAGGTTTGATTGATATCGGACATGTATCACATACCGGGCAAATGATTCCAACACCTTCATCGCTACGGGAATACAGAATCGCTACTCCAATTTTTCTCCAATTTTTCCCAATCCTTCAACAACGTTCCCTCGTTGGCTTTTTTCGTCAGTGATATGATTGCTGGTGCAAGTTTTTGCGGATAAGGAATGACATTAGATGACAGCGGCGGCACAGCTCCTAGGCCTCACATTGGATAACGGTTGGCAACTCTTCAAGCGCGTTGAGCGCTCCAAGTACGCCACCGGAGGAACGTTTTCACATAGTTACCTCGCTAAGAACGAAAGTAGAGTGGCTTTCGTGAAGGCATTCGACTTTTCTAGCGCCTTCGAGCCGGGAGTCAATACGCTCGGAATTCTAAATAGGCTCACAGCATCTTATGAGCATGAGCGCAATGTACTTGAGTACTGCCGAGGGCGACGGCTTTCTAAGGTTGCAGTGGCCATGGGGCATGGTTTTGTATCCGTTCCCAATATGAGTCCCATCGAAGGTCGGGTTTATTATCTTCTATTTGAGAAGGCAGACGGGGATGTCCGCAATCAGATGGACGTTGATCGAGCGTCGGATGATGTCTGGTGCATGTTTGCGCTTCGACAAGTCTGCCTTGGGCTATGGCAGATTCACAGGGAGTTCATCGCCCATCAAGACCTCAAACCGTCCAATGTGTTGTGCTATGGCGCTTCAGAGATACGAGTCTCTGATTTTGGGAGATCATCTAGACGTGGCCAACCGATTTGGCACGATGAAGAAAACTGCCCAGGCGATAGAACCTATGCCCCACCCGAATTGCTGTACGGGTATCGCGACCCAGACTTTGGTCCTCGGAGAATTGGCACTGATCTGTACATGCTCGGCAATTTGGCTGCGTTTCTTTTTACCGGTGTGAACGTCACTGCAGCTCTTTTGGCCAAACTTGACCCGCAACATCACTGGACGCGCTGGAACGGAACCTATCAGCAAGTGTTGCCTTATCTCCAAGAAGCATTTGGACGATTCTTGCAAGAATTCGAAACACGTCTAGAGGATCCCTACGTTAGGTCACAGGTGCTGTCGCTAGTACGCCAACTCTGCAATCCAGACCTCGGTCAAAGAGGACACCCCAAGGGTCTTGGACACCGTAGCCAGTTTTCCCTAGAGCGCTACGTTTCTCAACTGACGAATATCACTCGCTTGATAGAAATCAAGACACGTGCAGGACGTCGGTCAACATGATTTCATCTCCTTGGACCCGTCGTCGCTTATTGATTCCACGGTGGCGAAGTCTATCGCTTACTTTGTCCACTGACGAACTATCAGCACCCCATCTCACCAAAGCTACGAGCCACGCACCATCGAGTTCGTCTAACCTGCGCGACAAGCTCGCCCTGTGGAAGCTCCATCCAGGTGTAGTAACAGCGGGAGAACTTGTAGAAGCGTCCTTGGTTGAAGCTAAGGAGTGCGAAACTATAGCACCTGCGAAATTTCTTCTAGCTGCCAACTCTTCTGCAACAGAACCGTTACGGCAAATAGCGGCCCTCTCACTTATGAGAGCTGGCTTACAGGAATATATTTCAGCGGAGCGGCCTGTCAGTCCTCGGATCGAAAAACGAGAGTGGCGAAAGAAAACTCGGATGCATCCAGAGAACGCGTTGGCTTGGGTAGAGTTGTCGCTCCATGAAGTAATAAACGGCAAGACCAAGGGTGCAAGACGAGCCATGATGATCGCCCTCCAGCTTGCACCGAATAACCGCCACGTACTGCGCTCAGCCTCGCGGCTGTTTCTTCACCTAGGTGATTCTGAGCGAGCCTATGACATCATCGCAAAAAGCGATGCCACGGTTGACGATCCTTGGTTAATAGCAGCGGAACTCTCCTTCGCAAAGCTTGCAAGGCGACAACCACAGTATTTTAGTCAAGGCCGCCGTATTGTTACGAGCGATGGTCTAATGCCACGTCAAATCACTGAGTTAGCTGGTGCCATCGGAACTCTAGAATTGATTGGCGGGCACCGCAGGAAAGCGCGTGACTTTTTCCTTAAGAGTGTCGAGGACCCGACAGGGAACGCGCTAGCACAAGCAGAATGGGTGTCTCCTTCGTTAGGTTGTGAGCTTGTTACGAAAAGTTCTCTTGCCTCGAAAACTGAAGCCGAAGAAGCGAATGTATTCCACCTCGTTAACAAAGAAAAATTCAGTGAAGTGCCAGCTGTTTGTGAGCGATGGTTGAATGTAGAGCGATATTCCATTCGACCCTATGAAATTGCCTCATCTGCCACAACCCTGACTGAAGATCATGCACGGACAGTCGATTTTGCACAAAATGGCCTGAAGATTCAGCCTGATTCAGCAGTTTTGCTTAATAATTATGCCTTCGCTCTCGCTCATCTAGGACAATTCAATCAAGCGGAGCGTTTGCTCCGGGGCATAGGAAGTGACACGGGCATTAATTGGCTTATTAGCAAAGCAAACCAAGGCCTTGTGGCTATGAGGCGAGGTGAACACGATTTGGGAGTGGCTCTCTACCTGGACGCAATCAACGGCTTTCATCAACAAAGAAAGACAAGGTCCGCCGATATCGCGCGGATCTATCTTGCGCGCGAGGCCGCCTTGGCAGCCATTCCGCGAGCGGAGTCGTTGGTTAAGAGTGCCCGCAAAGCGAACAGTCGGCTTAAGACTGACACATATAATCATGTCATGGAGGGGGCGGAGGAGGCATTGGCTGCACACCGCTGTTAGAGGTTGGCAACCATAGCTCGAAGGCCCGCGTGCGTGTGACTTGGACCCCGCATACTTAACCCCCAGAGCAGGTTAGTGTTAGGCGAAAACCTCCACATAGCAGACAGTCCTCCTGCCACTTCTGATACCCGATGTGTCAAGCTCTTAGTCGATATTTTTGATTGCTCCGTCCATTTCTGAATTCGGCACCATACTCTATCTAAAGAAGTTAACCAGGTTCCAAGAGAAAAACTGATTTCCACACGTGGTAGCACGAAACCGCTGGGGCTTGGGGCTCCGACCGCTCCTGCTTGGTGACGAAGAAATTTATTTCTCTTTGTGTCACTTCGGTCCCTTCGCGGACCACCCATCAATACGAGAACCATTGCGGCCTACCCTCAACGAGGAGTGCTGGGTCAGAGGTTTGAACGGCTGCTTCTCGTGCTGAACCGAAACTCTTCCTGCTGAATGAGTTGGTGGTAGGAGCCGAAGGGGTCTTGGCTGCGGTCGTCCAATGTGTCCAGGGGATCCTGGCCGTCCCGGGTTTCGTCCGGGAAGCGGCGCAAGGTGGCGTAGAGGGTGGAGCGGAGGGCGGGGGTGCGGCCGAGCTGGCGGATGCGGCGGCGGAGGTCGCGGGGGCGGACCAGTTGGCCGTGGGGGGCGCCGGCGGCGGTGGAGATGCTTTCGTTCATCAGGGTTCCCCCGAAATCGTTGGCGCCGCTTCGCAGGCAGGCCTGGCCCAGGTCGAGGCCCTCCTTGACCCAGGAGGCCTGGATGTTGGGGATGTCGCGGTTCAGGACCAGGCGGGCGACGGCATGCATCTTCAGCACTTCGCTTCGGCTGGCGCCGGCCCGGATTCCCGGGATTCGCTGCTGGCTGAACATGGGGGCCTCGGAATGGATGAAGCTGAGGGGCACGAACTCGGTGAAACCATGGCTGCGCCTCTGCAGGCCGCGCAGCAGCAGCAGGTGGCGAGCGCGGTGGCGAGGGGTTTCCAGGTGGCCGTACATGATGGTGGAACTGGTGGGAATCCCCAGGGAATGAGCGGTGCTGATCACCTTGATCCATTGATCGGTCCTGATCCGTCCCGGGGCGATGATCTTGCGGACCCGGTCGTCCAGGATCTCGGCCGAGGTGCCCGGCAGACTGCCGATTCCGGCCTCTTTCAGTTCGCGCAGGTAGTCGTGGATGCTCAAGCGGGACTGCCTGGACCCGTAGAGGATTTCTTCCGGGGAAAAGGCGTGCAGGTGGATTGCCGGCGCCGCCTCCTTGACCGTCCGGCAGAGTTCGATGTAGTAGCGCCCGTCCATGCCGGGAGGCAGGCCCGCCTGAATACAGACCTCGGAGGCGCCGTAGCGCTCCGCTTCCAGGGTCCGCCTGACAATCTCCTCGGGGGGGAGATGGTACCCCTCGGTGCTGGCCGCGGTGCGGCTGAAGGCGCAGAAGCCGCATCGCTTGACGCAGACGTTGGTGAAGTTGATGTTGCGATTCACCACGTAGGTCACATCGTCACCCACGGTCCGCCATCGCAGGAAATCGGCGGCCATGAGCAGCACCCGATAGTCGGTTTCCTCTGTCCGGAAGAGGTCGACCACCTGCGGCTCCGAGGGGTCCCGGCCCTGCAGACAGTTCTCGATGGCCCGGGCCGCCGCGGGCGTCGCCTGTCCCAGGGCGGACTCGACCTCGGCTTCGCTCCTGAGCATTTCGGCTGGTTCTCCCGGTGTCAGCACGGGCGTTCCTCCCAAAGCGGTTCGAGCTCCGGCTGGGGCACGAACCCGTCGGCATCGGCATCGGCCTCCAGCCGACTCCTCAAGACAGGCGGCAGGCCGTTGTTCCCATTCCGAATGAATTCGGGGTAGAGGGGGAAGCGAGCCCGCAGCCGAAAGTTCCGGTCTTCCACCTGGCGCCGCAGTTGGGCCAGGTGGGGCCAGGGGGCTTCCGGGTTGACGTGGTCGATGGTCACCGGTGAGATCCCGCCCCAGTCGTTGATTCCCGCGCCCAAAAACTCCAGGTAGCCGGCTTCCCGGGCCGGCCCGCTCAGGTTGGGCGGCACCTGGACATTCATCTCCGGCCCCAGAATGACCCGGGCTTCGGCAACGGTCCGGAGCGTCTCCTCGGTGGACAGCTCGTTCGCCCATCTCATGGGCGTGGCCGCCTTGGCCCGGAAATTCTGAATGATGACTTCCTGGATGTGCCCGTAGCGCTGGTGCAGCTCCCCGATCGCCTGCAAGGCCTCCGTTCGTTCCCGGCCGGTCTCGCCGATTCCCACCAGCAAGCCGGTAGTCACCGGGACATTCAACTTCCCGGCGGCGCTCAGGGTGTCCAGCCGGGCCTGGGGATGCTTGCTGGGGGCGTGCTCGTGAGGCCCACCGGGGCCGCACAGCCGGGAGCTGCTGCTCTCCAGCATCAGGCCCAGGGAAACATTCACTTCCTTGAGCGCCGTCAGTTCCGATGGGACCAGGGTGCCGGCGTTGCTATGAGGGTAGAGGGAGGTCTCCCGGAGCAGCATCCGGCAAATCGCCTCCAGGTATTCGATGGTGCTGTCGTAGCCCGCCCGGGACAGCCAGCGCCGGGCTTCGGGGTATCGATCCTCCGGCCGTTCTCCCAGCACCAGCAGAGCTTCCCGGCATCCCCGTTTCTCTCCCTCCCGGGCCACGGCCAGGACTTGCTCGGGACTCATGTAGGGGGAGCGGAGCCGGCCGGGAGGCTGACGAAAGACGCAGTAGCCGCAGGCATCCCGGCAGAGCTGGGTCAGGGGGAGGAACACCTTGGGCGAGAAGCTGAGGGTGCGCCCTTTTCCCTGGTCGCGCAGCCGGGAAGCCCGGGCCAGAAGTGCCGGGTAGCGGCCGGCGCCGGCTTGGGACACCATTGGCGTTTTCCTATGATTCTCCCCGGGAGGGGAGCGGACGCTCCAGGATGACGAATTCCTCTACCGGCACCCCGCCGATCAAGTGCTCCTGGATGATGCGCTCGATCACCGCCGGAGTGCAGGAATGGTACCAGGTTCCCTCCGGATAGACGACGGCCGTGGGCCCTTGCAGACAGATCCGCAGACAGTTGGCCTTGGTGCGGAATATACCCCCCGGGCCGGTCAGATCGAGTTCCTGCAGACGACTCTTGAGGTAGTTCCAGGATTCCAGGCTCAGGTCCTTTTCGCAGCACTTGGGCTTGGTCTGGTCGCAGCAGAGGAAAATGTGTCGGCGGATCTTGTCGACGCCCAGAGAGGTTGCGGTGTTTTCCAGCTTTTGATTCATGAGTTGCTCAATCCAAGCGAATTGGCCTGGCCGATCCCGGCCGGCCCGATCCGATGCGGGCGGAGTCGGAGTCAGCCGAGGCGTACCAGCTCCCGCCGCCTGCCCTTTCCCAGGGCCATCAGAAAGATGGCGCTCTTGCCCCGGGCGTGGGGCGAAAAGAACGCGGTGACATCGTCGTCGTAAAAGGTCAGCCCGGTAGCGCCCAGCCTCTGGGCGTAGGCCGACAGGTAGAGCCGTCCCCCCAGCAGGCCCGCCTCCAGTTGCAGGGCGCGATAGCCTCGATTGCCGAAGCGCTGCAGGACAGGGTCCAGATCCGCCATGAAGAAGACGTCGAAGCTGGCCTCGGCCGGCAGATCCTGCTCCAGTCCCAGGTAGCCCATCTCGCTGCGGAAGCTGCCCCGGCGAAGCAGCTCCAGCTCCCAGCGGTCACGGTCCAGCCAATAGGCTCCCGAGGGCAGCCCTTCCACCGCGTTGGCGGTGAGATACCAGTCGTTGAGCAGCCCACCCCCCGGTTCCAGAAAATCGGCCGCCAGATCCTGAGCCGAATAGTAGAGAAGCGTGGAAAACGCCTGAAAGGAGATGGGCGCCGGCCTGAAGCGTCGGCTGGACCCCCGCCGCCGGATGACGGGCTCCAGGGGTTCGGTGGGGATTCCGCTCCCGGCAAGCGGGCTTAGGGGATAGCGTTTGCCCTGGACGGATGCCGGTTGGCGAAGAATGCTCCCTCGCCAGGCGCTTGCCTCCTCCGCAGATCCGATCAGGGTGGAGGCGTGCATCTCCCGCATCTCGGGGTAGTCGACCTCACCGCGGGCGGCCGCGCCGGTCCGTGCCGGCAGGGGGGCCAACGGGGGACGGGAGCCGGGAATTTCCTCCGGGCAGCGTCCAACGGCTGCCAGCGACAGGGCCACTTCGCGGTCGGTGTCCAGGCCCAGCAAGTTGTTGATCTCCCGGTCGACAAACCCGAGCACCAGACGGTGGGGAAAGCCCAAGGCTCGGGACATGGCGAACAGGTTGGCCAGAATGGTTCCGTTGTCCCAACCGAAGTGACGATAGGTGCGGGCCCGGTACTTCCAGGCGTTGCGCCAGTAGGTCCCGGTCGATACGACGGTCAGCGGGGCTCCGGACACCCCCGGCTCCCCGCCGGTGGCCTCGGCCAGCAGGCCCCGGAAGTCGCCCGAACGCAGTTGCTCCAGCACGAAGTCGCGGGGATCGAAGTGGTAGACTCCCGCGGCCAACCCGCTCAGGTCGCCGCAGACGACGTAGAGCTCGATCTCATAGAGCGCTCCCGTACAGGAGGCCGCCCGAAAGAGGATGTCCCCGCCGGGGTAGGGTTTTCGCTTGGTGATGCCGGCGCAGTGGTAGAGAAGCCGCGCCAGGTCCTTCAGGTCGGGAATGGATTGGGGAGTGGCGGAAGAATCCGGCGGCAACAGCGCCGCCAGGGCAGGGAGTTCCGATTCCTCCCACTGGTGCGGCAAGGGAATGCGGTCCACCCCGGAGTAGACCTTGAAGGGCACGGGCCGGTTGGCCCAGTCCAGCGTATGGGAACCGAACCGGATACTGTGGTAGGAATGCTTGGTCTGCTGGTGATACCGCAGGGCAACTTGGGTATCGTTATTGACCATGGGCCCCGTGGTCCCTCGTGTGCGGTTCGGCGAGGCCTGGTTTACCACTCCGTGTGCTTGTACTTCTTGGCCCAATTCACTCCCTGCCAGGATTTCATGGTGATCGGTTTCACGAACAGCAGCCAGCGGGGCTCGTTCAGTGTCGGCACCAGGTAGTCGGGGCCTCGTTCTCCCAGGTAGCGCAGCGCCATGTTGTGCCCGATATCCACCCAGCGGCCGCCGACGTTGGCTTCCTCCAGCACGGTGGCCTCGCCCTTGACCAGCACACGGCGGTTGTAGATGGTGGAGTCGTCGATGCAGAGAAACACGCGCCCGTCCCGCTGGATGTGCTTGGCCCAGATGGAACGCGCTCGCGGGATGATGTAGAAACCTCCGTCCTGGTATTCGAACCAGCAGGGCACCACGTAGGGCCAGCCGTCCTCATCCAGGCACCCCAGCCGGCAGAACTCGGCGCCTGACAGAAATTCGGCGATCTCGGATTCACTCAGCTTGCCGACCTTGCCGCGCCAGCTTTCATTCGACTCTTTGTTCATGGAAGACCTCCGGTACCGTTGACCGATTGCCGGTGTATCCGGCCTGGGGAAGATGGGTCCGGCGCGGGTTCGTGCGCACCGCTGCATTATACGTCAGATCAGTCCTCAGATCTCACCTTTACGGAATGGGCCGGAAAGAAGCCACAGGCCCTCGCCCGACATTCATCGGGACAGTGGGAACCGCCTGTTTTCCCGGGGACAGGCGAGCGTCCGGCCTCCGTTGCAAAGCCCGGGGAATTTCCCTATGCTAGCCGTGCATGGGACGGTCCCATCGCGCCGAAAGCCCCCTGCTCAGCCCCAAACCCGATTTCTCCCAAGTTTCAGCTCGATGATCAAGGAGCACAGCCGATGAATGCGCATCAGTCTGGAACCCTGTTTGGACATCCGACCGGCCTGTTCACCCTGTTTTTCGCCGAGATGTGGGAGCGCTTTTCCTTTTACGGAATGCGCGCCCTGCTCCTGTTCTACATGCTCAAGGGCTTCCTGGGGTACGGCGACCGGGATGCCTATGCCATTTACGGCGCCTACACGGCGCTGGTCTACATGACGCCTCTTTTCGGCGGCATGCTGGCCGACCGGTTGCTGGGCGCCAGGCGGGCGGTGGTGCTGGGTGGTTTGCTGATGGCCGGCGGTCACCTGATGATGTCGGCCGAAAGCGACGTGGCCTTTTTCCTGGCCCTGGCCCTGCTGATCGTGGGCAATGGATTCTTCAAGCCCAATATCTCGACCATGGTGGGCTCGCTCTATCCGCAGGGCAGCCCCAAGCGGGACACCGGCTTCACCATCTTCTACATGGGGATCAACCTGGGTGCGGCCATGTCGCCCCTGCTGTGCGGTTACATCGGCGAGACCTATGGCTGGCACTACGGCTTCGGGCTGGCCACCCTGGGAATGCTCACCGGTTTGGCGGTCTTTGTGGCCCCGGTCCGCATCACCCAGGTTCTGATCATGTCGGGCGCCGTGGCGGCAGCCCTGGGACTCTTTTATTTCCGTCCCGACAATCCCTTTTCCACCGGTGTCAATATCTTTGTGGGCATCGCGCTGCTGATCGCGGGCGTGATCGCCTGGGTTGCGCTGGGTCGGGGAGGGCTGCCGGCCGAAGTCGGAGCCCCGTCGGACCCCGAGCGCCTGCGCAAGCCGGTGGCGGGTCCGATCTCTGCCGAGTGGTCGGTGTACCTGCTCTCGCTGCTGTCGATTCCCGTGCTGGCGCTGCTGGTTTCGTCGAACCGCGATGTCACCGTCATCCCCTCTTCGGTGGTGGACAGCCTGAAATCCAGCGGCAACGCCATCCTGCAGGTTTCGGCCGATGTCCTGGCCCAGATGAGCACGCCGGCGGGCCTCATCCTGATGCTGGCCGGGCTGGTGGCCCTCATCTACCTGGGCATGGAGACCCTCCGGCTGGACAAGGTGCCCCGGGAACGGATGTACGTGGTGTTGATCCTCACCTTCTTCTCCATGCTCTTCTGGGCCTTTTTCGAGCAGGCCGGCAGCTCGGTGAACAACTTTACCGACCGCAACGTCGACCGGGTGGCCGAGGAGCGGCGGCTGGGCGCCGGCGATGTGGGCAGCACCCTCACCTTCCGCATTCCGGTTCAGAGCGGGGATCCCGATCTGATGGGGTTGCCGCTGCTCACCCAGGAGCAGATCGGCCACCGGAACGCCAGCCCTTCGATGAAACAGCGAATCGGAGAGGCCATCCGCATCGAGGAGAAGCGCAAGGGAAACCTCACCGAGCGAGAGGTGGCTCAGTTGGTCGATTCCGCCACCCGGGAGGACCGCTTGACCATGAGCGGCCTCACCTATCTGCGGGCCGCGGCGGCTGCTCCGGGGGGAAGCGTCAGGCTTCAATGGATGGTGACTCCGGACAACCTGGATATGGCCATCGGCGGGTCGGAGAGTCCGGCCTCCGTCTTCCAGGCGGTCAACCCGGTCTACATTCTCCTGTTCGGGATCGCATTCAGCGCCTTGTGGACGTTTCTGGGGCGAATCGACCTGGAGCCCAGCACGCCACTCAAGTTTTCCCTGGGACTGCTGCAGTTGGGACTTGGCTTCGGAGCCTTCTGGTACGGAGCCCAGAGCGCCGACGAACGGGGCATGGTGGTCCTTTTCTGGGTCTTTCTGGGGTACCTGCTGCAGACGACCGGCGAACTCTGCCTCTCTCCGGTGGGGCTCTCCATGGTGACCCGGCTGTCGCCGGCACGGCTGGTCAGCACGGTCATGGGAACCTGGTTCCTGGCGACCGCCTTCTCTCAGTTTCTGGCGGCCATCATCGCCCAGTTCACCGGCGTCACCGAAGGAGGCTATGGGGAAGGCCTGGTTCCGGTTCCAAAGGAGACCGTGCACGTCTATGGCGACGTGTTCGGGACCATCGCCCTGACGGCCATCGGGTCGGCCATGGTCTGTCTCCTGCTGGTGCCGCTGCTGAAGCGCTGGATGCACGAGGGAACGGCGGAGCCGGCAGAGCAGGGATGAAACCGGGTCGAAGTTGGCGGGGGACAGGCAGCGGTGCTCCCGATTTGGGGCCGCGTAGCGGGGAAGCGAGCGCGACATGAACAGCCAAGACCAGTCGGGCCCCTGGTACCGGGGAATGACCGGCTATCACTGGTGGGTCCTGATCGTCGCCTCCCTGGGGTGGCTCTTCGACACCATGGACCAGCGCATCTTCGTGCTGGCCAGGGGGCCGGCGCTGGAGGAGCTGCTGCCGGCGGGCACCTCGGCCAGCGAAGTGACCTGGTACGGCGGTGTGGCCACGGCCGTCTTCATGCTGGGATGGGCCACTGGAGGGTTCGTCTTCGGCATCGTGGGCGACCGCTGGGGACGTGCCAAGACCATGCTGCTGACCATCCTGATCTACTCCGCCTTCACCGGGCTTTCGGCCCTGTCGGTGAGTTGGGTCGACTTCACCTTCTATCGGTTTCTCACCGGACTGGGCGTAGGCGGAGAGTTTGCCGCCGGGGTGGCCCTGGTGGCCGAGGTCATGCCGGCCCGCGCCCGGGCCCACGCGCTGGGGCTGCTGCAGGCGCTCTCCGCCGTAGGGAACATCCTGGGTTCCGCCATCAGCTTCGTGGTGCTGCCGCTGGGTTGGCGGTATCTGTTCATGGTCGGGGTGTTTCCCTCGCTGCTGGTGGCTGCCGTCCGGCGGAAGCTGAAGGAGCCGGAGGTCTGGCGCAAGGTGCGTGAGGCCGGGGGAGAGCAGCTTCGGAGTCAGCTCGGTTCGGTGGGTGAACTGTTTCGAGTCCCGCGCTGGCGGCGCCACACCCTGGTCGGCCTCACCCTGGCAATCTCGGGGGTGATCGGACTCTGGGGGATCGGGTTCTGGTCTCCCGAACTGATCCGGGAAGCCCTGGCCGATGTTTCGGCCGAAACCCGGAGCTGGTACGTGAGCATGGGGACCCTGCTCCAGGACGTCGGAGCCTTCGGCGGCATTTTCGCTTTCACTCTTCTGACCGCCCGGGTGGGACGAAGGCCCGCCTTCGTGGTTGCCTTCCTGCTCGGCCTGGCGGCCACCATCTGGACCTTTGGCTGGCTGGAGAGCCCCGCCCAGGTTCTCTGGATGGTCCCACTGCTGGGTTTCTGCAACCTGATGGTATTCGGCGGCTACTCCATATACTTTCCCGAGCTCTACCCGACCCACTTGCGCAGCACTGGGGTAGGTTTCTGCTATAACGTGGGCCGTATTATCGCGGCCGTGGGCCCCTTGACCCTGGGTACGCTGACGGTCCTCTTCGAAGAGGCGGGCTTTGCCAGTCCCTTCCGTTCGGCGGCGATCTCCTTGGCCGGGATCTACCTGGTGGGTATCTGCGTCCTTCCCGTCGCCCCGGAAACCAGGGGCAGGCCGCTGCCGGAGTAGCGGCCCTCCCGGCTTTTGCGGACCCATCGAGAAGGACCATCAATGTTGATAATCCGTTTCGTGGCGGTGCGGGCCGTTGACGCAGATCTGTCCCGCTTCGTGGCCCTTCGTGGATCACTCTTTCAAGCGACGTGGGTTGGAGTCGCCTACAGGACCCCTACCAACTGCAGGGTGGTGATCAGGGCCAGCAGGGTAAAGAAGAGGCCCGCGCCCCCCAGACCGATGCGCATGAACCAGCCCGGCCGCAGGGCCGAAGGCAGCAGGGTGAGATTGACGAACAGGGTGTGGAAGCAACTGAAGCCCAGGGCGTAGTTGAACAGGTTGGCGGCGAACTTCAGCAGTTCCAGGGGAGGCGCCACCGATAGCATGATCACGCCGAAAATGCCGTAACCCACCACCACCGCGAAGTAGACCCAGCGGATACTGGCCGGATCCAGCTTTTGCAGGCGAGGGCTGGCCGTCCAGAAGACGTCCACCCAGCGCCGGATGACTCCGTCCGAGTGGGTCGACATGGTGGGACCCAGGACCAGGAAGCCGCAGAGCATGGTGAGATACCAGAAGAGCTGACCGGCGTCTCCGCCCCAGGCCGCCGCCACGTGAGTCCTCACACCGTCGGAGGTCATGCCGGCTGCCACCCAACTGCTGGCTTCGGTGCCGCGGGGAAGAAACTGCACCGAGAGCATGCTGGGAAGGGCCACCCCCAGGAAGCAGGCCGGCATCCAGACCACCACCTGGTCCCTCACCAGGTGACGGTACCAGCGCTTCCAGCGGGCCAGCGATTCCGAGGTCACCTGGAATACCGTCCCTGAATGGGACAGTTTCAGCTCCCGTCCCCCGATTACGCTCGGGATGGCTCCCACGTGGCGGCCCATGCCCCAGCCCTGCTCGCGGGTGTAGTTGCTGACCGCGGCGTTGGATAGGCCGCCGCTGCCGGCGATGGCCGCAAAGGCGGCCAGCAGGGCAATGGTGCTCAGATCGATGTCCGGCATCCCCTTGCCCTGGGCCAGGGAGGTGAAGATATTGGCGGTTTCGGTTCCTCCCGTGGGCATGGTGCCGAAGCGGAGGAAGCCTCCGAAAATCTCGGTCCAGGTGGAAAGGCTGGAATGGAAGATCCCCAGGATCATCAGGAACCCCAGCACGGTGAACATCTTGAAGGTCATGATGGCCTTGAGGGCATTGTAGATTTTCCCGCCCGCCACCAACGGCACCAGCGCCAGCAGGAAAATGGCGTAGCCGAGAAACCTCAACAGGAAACGGTGGCTCTCATTCTGCTCGGGGTCGGGCAGCACTCCTCCCAGCAGCACCGAGGCCAGCGGCGTGGCCGCGTTGGCGGCCAGGTAGGGGAAGACGGCCCCGAAGTCGAGGATCAGGTAGAGAACGATCCAGAAGCCGGGTCCCGGCGAGGTTCGAAACTTGCCCGTAAAGATCGGCTCGCCGGTGTAGAGGGTGTAGCGGGATACCTCCATGTTGTAGATCACCTGGCCCACGATGCTCAGCGTTGCCAGCCACATCAGGGCGCCGCCGTACTTGGCGGTGACCGCCGGACCCATCAGCCATTCCCCGCCGCCGATCGAGGAGCCTCCCAGAAGCAGTCCCGGCCCCAACAGGGCAAACCAGTGACGCCAGGTGAAGATGGGGGCTTCCACCAGCTCACCCGAGTTCCAGGGCGGCATCTTGCGGGAACCCGGACGCGGAGCCTGAAACTCACCGGGATTTCCGGTGGCATCGCCGGCCTGGCCGGAGTCGGCGGAGGAAGTGTCGGGAGTTGCGGGAGGGTTTCCCGGCTGGGAGGGGTCTGATGACATGGTGAATCCTTGTGTATTTGGCTTGCAGTAGGCCCCTGAGATCCGACGGGCTTGGTGAGTCAATCACTTTTTGACCAAATTTGCAACAGTCCCAGCCACCACCTCGGTGGCGGACACGGAAGATGGGGAGGATTGGCCTCGGGCTGCTTCCCGGCCCGAGGTGGGAGGGGAGCCGGTGGTATAATCCGCCCGGATTGGTCCTGGCCCAAACCTTCAGTTCAGCCCACGGGTCGGATCGGAAAGGAAAGACCGTTGAGAGGTGGAGACCTATTGATCGAGTGCCTCAAAGCCCAAGGGGTGCGCGCTATTTTCGGCATGCCGGGGACCCAGAACCTGGAGATCTACGACTCCCTGCTGCGCTGCGGAGAGGGTTCCATCGACCACTACCTGGTGCGGCACGAATACGCCGCCACCCAGATGGCGGACGGGTTTGCGCGATCCACCGGGGAAGTGGGCGTGGCCTTGACGGTGCCGGGGCCCGGGGCCAGCAATGCCTCTACCGGGATCCTGGAGGCCTATACCGATTGCGTGCCGGTGCTGCTGATCACCGGGCAAAGCGATTCCAGGTTCTACGGCAAGCATCCGGCAAAGATGTTCCACGGCCTGGACCAGATGAAGTTTTTTGAGCCAATAACCAAGTATCGGGCCATCGCCCGTACCATCGGGCAGATCCCCGAGGTCGTGGACGGGGCTTTCAAGGCCATGCGGAGTGGGCGGCCGGGGCCGGCGGTGCTCGAATTCCCCATGGATGTGGTGAGGGCCGATGGAGATCTTCAGATCCCGGGGCCTGCTCGAGGATCCCGCAGCCCGGGGCCTGCCGCCGGTGACCTGCGTGCGGCCGCCCGCAAGATCGACCGGGCGGGCCGGCCGGTCTGCATTGTGGGGTCCGCCGTCATCCATTCGGGCGCCCAGGCCGAACTGCGTCGGCTGGTAGAGAAAATACAGGCGCCGGTGGTGGTGACCCGCTGCGCCAAGGGAGCGCTGAATGAAAACCATCCCCTGGCCCTGCGAGGATCCAACGGCTACCTGGCGAGGGAGGCTCTGAAGCTGGCCGACGCCACCCTGGCCATCGGCTGCCGCTTTACCTCGATCGATACCAACAACTGGCGACTCAAGCTGCCCCAGCCGCTCATTCAACTGGATGAGGACGAGCGCGAGATCGGTAGCGAGTATCCCTGCGAACTGGGGGTGGTCGGAGATCTCAAGGCCACGCTGCAGGGGCTGGTGGACGAAGTGGCCGAGCGCCCGCGGCGCTGGGAGCAGGCCCTGGAGATCCCTCGAGTCCGGTTCGGGGCGCAGAGGCCTCTGCCACTGCTCGGCGACATCCGGCAAGTGCTTCCGGACGACGGCATCTTGGCGGTGGACGTGCACTCCATCGGGTATTCGGCCTTTGACGAGTACCCGGTCGACCGCCCGCGGACGTTCCTGTATCCCTGCATCGGCGTGGCTCTGGGTTATGCCTATCCGGCCGCCATTGGCGCCAAGATAGGCTGTCCGGAAAAGCCGGTGGTCTGCTTCAGTGGGGATGGAGGCTTCCTGATGGGCATGCCGGAATTGGCGACGGCCGTCAGGTACGGCATTCCCATAGTTGCCGTGGTCGTCAACGACCAGGCTCTGACGGCCATCAAGGGGTCCCAGCAGAAGCACCACCAGGGCCGCGTCATCGACACCGATCTGGCCAATCCCAATTTCGCTGAAATGGCCCGTGCCTTCGGCGCCGAAGGCATGCGTGTCCAGGACCTCAGCCACTTCAGGCCTGTCCTGGAGGAGGCTTTGGCGGCCCGAAAACCCACGGTCATCGAAGTGCCCATGAGAGACGATGACGATCAGTTGACGGAAGCCATCACCTGGCTGCGGTCCCATTCCTTGCGCCGATTGCAGGAGCCTTCAGGTTGAGTGGTGTGGCCGCCAATCCTGTTGAAGAGGCAGCGTGGTTCGCAGCTCTCAGAGGGGTTAACCCCACACAACCCATTGATTGTCAACAGAGAGATGGTTTTAATGTGATGTTGTTCATTAACATTAACAGGCCGGGTTTGCTCGAAGATCGCGGGTCAAGGCGGGCCATCCGGTCAGCCCCGTGGTTGTGATTGGAAGAAGGGTTCAAGCTTGAGGCAGGTTGTCTGCAGGGCTTCCGGCAGGACGCGGGTCTCTCCGGAGATGGTCATGAAGCTGGCGTCGCCGCACCAGCGCGGCACGACGTGGAGGTGACACGGAATCCATGCTAGGAACTGAGGTTGATAAGGTCCTTCAACTCTTTGCTGGGCTTGAAATAGGGCACTTTCTTTTCGGGCACGTCCACCTTTTCGCCGGTCTTGGGATTTCTTCCCTGCCGGGCCTTGCGCTTCCGGATTCGAAAGCTTCCAAAACCGCGCACTTCCAGTTTGTCGCTGTTCTTGAGCGCCTTCACAACGCTGTCGAACAGCGCCTCCACGATCACCTCCGAGTCCTTGCGGCTGAGCTCGGTCGCCCGTGAAACTTCGTCCACCAAGTCTGCTTTGGTCATGGTTGCTCCTAGGAACGGTTGCGGGAGTGCCTCCGAGACGGAATTCCCATCATCCGCCGATCGGCCGGGTCGTCGGGAACCCTTTCAACCCTCCGGATCAGCTCGAGACTGCTGGAACATTCTTTCCGACTGTCACCTCCGGCCCGCCGAATGGTGAGGTGAACAGCCTTGGCCCGGCTTGTCGGTTCTCCGGTAGGACCGTTTCCGGTCCACCGGTCCGGCAGACATAGATGCAGAAAAAATAAGGGATTAGCCCATAAAAAGCAACAGGGATTCATGCTTGGCAATCCACCTTCCAAGGTTAGACAACTCCTGGGGATCACGATCCATGCCCGAATGCCGGACTGATCGAGCGCTTCCCGAACCATACGCCCACCAGTCCGGCCTGAAGATGCCGGCGGGGCTGCTTGCCTCGCTGGTCCTTGTCATCCTTGCGCTTGTCGGCATCGGTACGCGCTACTACCTTCACGGGGACCTGAACCTCATCCATTGTGTGTTGAGCCTGTTCTTCTCCATCAATCTGGCGGTCTGCTATTGGGAGATGTGTCTGTTCTTCCGACGGGACCATATCGAGAGGCGCACCGACTATTGGCGCGAGCGCCAGCTTGAAACCGGGCGAACACCGGCTGGCGAATTTCTCGCCGCCAGGGTCCCGTTGACATTGTGCGCGCTGCTTGGGCTTTGCGTTTCCGTTCGGCTGATAGTGGACGGCGACTACAGTGTGCTGGGTTATTGAACGGGGGCCTGGAGAGCTACAGCAGGACGCCGATATCGGAAGTGACGGAACCGTTATCGAAAACGGCCATCACTTCCGCCGGTCGGCGCCTGCAAATTGGCCAAGGGTTGGGCGGCAGACTGTGCGGGCATCGGACCGTTTCTGGGAAAGTCAGGTTAACTGATTTTTTAAGAGTACGTTACAATGCATCGGTTCCCCTCACGCCGATTTGAGGCACCGGTCAGGTCTTGGCTTGCATGGAAGCCAATGCACATGGTCAACCGACACGCCCGTAGAGAAGTGTGGCTCCCTTGCCTCGCTGCCCTGGTGATTCTGGCCGGGTTTCAACCCGCACCTGCCCGCGACGCCAGTTTGAGCATGCTGCGCACGGCAGCCAGGAAAGGCCATCCCGAGGCTCAGTACGACCTGGGTGCCCGCTACGAATCCGGCCGAGGCGTGCCGCCCAATTATCACAAGGCCACAACCTGGTTCCGCAGGGCAGCCCACCAGGAACACGCCGGCGCTCAATACCGCTTGGCCGGCCTGTACGAACGCGGGTGGAGGGTGCCGCCTGATCGGCAGCAGCAGGGTTCGCCGGAATTCGTGGCGCCCGACCATCGCCAGGCCTTGATCTGGTACAAGAAAGCCGCTCGCAACAAGCACCCAGACGCTCAATACCACCTGGGCCAAATGTACGAAAACGGACGTGGGGTCCGGTTCAATTACATGGCGGCTGCCAACTGGTATCGACACGCCGCCCGCGGCGGGCACGTGACAGCTCAATTCACCTTGGGCGCCTGGTATGCCGCCGGCCTGGGGATGCCCCGGGACAAGGTGAAAGCCTACGCCTGGTGGAGTGTCGCCATGACCCAAGGCAAGCCTGAACAGGGCGGCGTGTTGGCCTTTGGCGTCCCTCGACGCGTGATGGACTGGCAAACACCCGAGGCAGCCGCCCACTCCCGAGACCGGCTCGCCGCGGGCTTGACCCCCGAACAGGTGGCCGAAGCGCAGGCGCTGGCTGGAAAACTCGCTTGCGAGTTGCTCCCGCGCATCGGCACGCCGTAAGCGCGGAACTGATCTGAATGTCTGCGCCGCCCTCGACAAGAGCATATCCTGTCGATCAAAAACTCCTCAAACTTCAAACTTCACACTTCAAACTTCACAATGGCCTATCGGGAGCATGGAAAGGTTCCGGTTCCCCTCGGCGTCTCGCTTCGTGTGTCTTCGAGGTCCTTCGTGTGTCTTCGTGGATAACTCTTTTCTTCTATCGCTTCAGGCAAGCACCGCCCCCGCCCGCGACGACGGTCGGATCATTCGAGGGTGAAACAGGGGGGCGTTGATAAAGACGAACCACGAATGAACACGAATAGGCACGAATCCGTATGGATCTGTTTCGGTTTTTCTTCGTGGCCTATCGGCAGCAAGGACCCTGTCCCGTTGATCCGGATATCTACCTATTGAACATGGATGCACGGGATGCACAGGATTGACAGGACGAGACGCTGTGCACGGGAAGCTGACTGGCTGCGTTTTCCCTCACCCGAACCCAAGGGGCGTTCCCTTTGAGTGGGTCAAGAAGATTGTCTTTCTTGGTGGCCCTTCGTCGTCCTTCGTGTGTCTTCGTGGATAGCTCTTTTTTTCTGTTGTTTCAGGTAAGCGGTGCCGGGCGCACCGGTCCAGATTTTGTTTGTCAAGCATCCGCCCGCACCTTATAATCTGCCGTGGTTCAGACGGGTTTGCTCAGATCGGTTCACGCCATGAAACCGAAAATTCATCCCAAATACGTTGAGGTAACGGTTTCCTGCGCCTGCGGGGAAACCTTCAAGACGCGTTCCACCAAGCGCGATATCCGCCTGGAGATCTGCTCCAAGTGTCATCCGTTCTTCACCGGCAAGCAAAAACTGGTGGATACGGCTGGGCGAGTGGAGCGATTTCAAAGAAAGTACGGCCTGCGCGCCGGACTGGATTAGGCGGCGCTGTCCGCCACCAACCCCCACTCCAGCCATTTCGATCTTCCGGCCCGAATAGAGGGGCTCCTCCCCACCTTCCGCTCCATCCCGAGGTCCCGCCTGTAGAGGCCGTAATTTTTCAGCACCCTGTTGGTGAAACTCTTGACGTCGGCGGTCCCCTCCGCCCCCGAGGTGCGTCATGCTAGACAAACTCGCGCAACTGGAAGCGACCTACGAGGAGATCACTCGTCTTCTTGGAGATCCTGAGGTTCTGGCCGATCCGTCCACCTACCAGAAGCATGCCAAGGCGCACCGGGACCTTGCTCCGGTGGTGGAGAAGTACCAGGAGTACAAGGCGCTCCAGGTGAGTCTGGACGATGCCAGAGAGGTAGCCCGGGACGCCCATTCCGAGCCCGAGCTCCGGGAGTTGGCCCAGGAGGAAGCTTCCGAGCTGGCAAGCAAGCTGGAGGAACGCGAACGGGAACTGAAGGTGCTTCTGCTGCCCAAGGATCCCGACGACGAAAAGAACGTGCTGCTGGAGATCCGGGCCGGAACCGGGGGCGACGAAGCCACCCTCTTTGCTCAGGAAGTCTTTCGAATGTACTGCCGCTTTGCCGAGTCCCAGGGTTGGCGGGTGGAAACGATGTCCTCCAGTCCGTCCGGAGCCGGCGGGCTCAAGGAAGTGATTGCCATCATCGAGGGCAGGAATGTCTACCGCAGCCTGAAGTTCGAAAGCGGGGTCCACCGTGTCCAACGGGTGCCGGCCACCGAGGCCAGTGGGCGGGTTCACACCTCGGCCGTAACGGTGGCGGTGTTGCCCGAGGCCGACCAGGTGGAAGTGGGCATCGACGAACGAGACTTGCGCATCGACCGGTATTGCTCCTCGGGCCCCGGAGGGCAGTCGGTCAACACCACCTACTCGGCCGTTCGCATCACCCACCTTCCCACCGGACTGGTCGTGACCTGTCAGGACGAGAAGTCACAGATCAAGAATCGGGCCAAGGCCATGCGTGTGCTCCGCGCCCGCCTATACGAGATCGCCATGGAAGAGCAGCGCCAGGCCATTGCCCAGGACCGCAGGAGCCAGGTGGGAAGCGGGGACCGTAGTGAAAAGGTCCGAACCTATAACTTTCCCCAGAACCGATTGACCGATCATCGCATCGGCCTGACCCTTCATCGGCTCGAGGGCATCATGGACGGGAACCTTACCCCGGTGGTCGATGCCCTGGTGAGCCATTTCCAGGCTGAAGACCTGAAGAGGGAAGTGGAGTCGGTGCGTCAATAAGAGCCGGAGGCCGGCAGTCTGCGGTCCGGCCACCGGAACGACCGCCGCTGTGTCCCATCCATGCGCCATGCGGGTTTTCGAAGCCCTCGCCGCCGCCTGTGAGGAATTGAAGCGGCACGACGTGATCAACTCCAGGGTCGATGCCGAAATCCTGCTGGCACAATCCCTGGGGATGACGCGCAGCGGCCTTTTGGCCCATTATCGGGATGAGGTCGACGAATCGCTGCGCCCGGTCTTTTTTGCCAGAGTCGCGGAACGCTGCCGGGGGAAGCCGCTCCAATACATTTTGGGCCGGCAGGAATTTCGCGGGTTGATGTTCGAAGTGTCGCCCGCGGTCTTCATTCCAAGGCCCGAGACGGAGTTCGTGGTGGAGGCGGCGCTGGAGCACCTGGAGGACGGGAATCTGAAGCTGGCGGATGCGGGGACCGGTTCCGGATGCCTGGCGGTCAGTCTGGCTGTGGCGTTCCCGCGGGCCAGGGTCTGGGCGACGGACTTGTCCGAGGCGGCCCTGGAGGTTGCGCGGCGGAATGCGGCCCGTCATGGGGTGGAGGGCATGATCGCCTTTCTGCAGGGGGATCTGTTGAAGCCGCTGACTCCCGGTCTTGGCGAGGGGGAGCTCGATGCCGTTGTCTCCAATCCTCCTTACGTGGGGCCCGAGGAATTGAGCGGACTGCAGAAGGAAGTTCGAGATTGGGAGCCCCGACTGGCGCTCGTCGGAGAGGAAGGAGCGCCCAGCCTCTACGCACGGCTGGTGTCGCAGGCTCAAGTCCGGCTCCGGGCGGGCGGCGTGCTGATTATGGAGATCGGTTACAGCATGCAGGAGACGGTGTGCGGCCTGCTGGGAGGCGGCTGGGAGCCGCTGGGTGTTACCGAGGACTTGAACGGGATACCCAGGGTGGTCTCGGCAAGAAAGGTTTGAGGCAAGGACAGAAACCATCTGGAGAGGAACCGATGTCACAATGCCTGTTTTGCAAGATCGTTCGGAAGGAGATTCCGGCGAAGATTTTGTGGGAGGACGACCTGGCCCTGGCGTTTGAGGACATCGACCCCAAAGCCCCGACCCACGTGCTGGTAATCCCCAGGAAACACCTGGCGTCCCTGGAGGAGGCGGACTGGGAAGACCGCCAGTGCCTGGGTCACCTGGTGATGGTGGCGCGCGAACTGGCCCGCCAGCGTGGCCATGGGGAGTCCGGCTACCGCACGGTGTTCAATACCGGGCCGGACGCCGGCCAGTCGGTGTTTCACATCCACCTGCACCTGCTGGGGGGGCGGCAACTGGCTTGGCCGCCGGGATAGGTAGAGACGGGTGAGGCCGGGATTTTCAGCGAATCCCGGTTGGATTCCGAAGGGAATGGCCTGCAGATCAACTGCAGCCGCTGGTTGCGCCGCAGTTGAGGCACTTGTAGCAGGCGCCGTTTCGCACCATGATGGAGCCGCACTCGGGGCAGGGCGGGGCATCTGCCTGGGATTGAAAGACCTGCCTTTCCATATCTTCCATCTGCATGCTGGTTACGGGAGCCGCCTTCTCCGCTTGGGGTTGATCCTCGACGGTCAGGAATTTCTGGCCGAGCCAGCGGAAGATGTAGTCCACGATGGACTTGGCAATGGGGATTTGGGGATTGTTGGTGAACCCCGCGGGCTCAAACCGGCTGTGGCTGAACTTGTCGACCAGGACTTTCAGCGGCACCCCGTACTGCAGGGCCATGGAAATGGATGTGGCTACCGTGTCCATGAGCCCGGAAACCACCGAGCCCTGCTTGGCCATGACCACGAAGATCTCTCCGGGGGTGCCGTCGTCATACATTCCCACCGTCAAGTACCCGTCGTGGCCGGCGATACTGAACTTGTGGGTGATGGCCTGGCGCTCGTCGGGCAGTCGGAGCCGGGCCGGCCTGGCTGACCCATTCTCTCCTTCTTCCTTGAGACTCGTATTCAGCGGCTGCGACCGCTTTGATCCGTCCCGATAGATGGCCAGAGCCTTGAGACCGAGTCGCCAGGCTTCAATGTAGGCTTCCTGAATCTGATCCACCGAGGCTTCTTCGGGCATGTTCACGGTCTTGGATATGGCGCCCGAGAGGAAGGGTTGCACCGCCCCCATCATCTTCAAGTGGCCCGAGTAGTGAATGGAACGATCTCCGCTCATGGGTTTGAAAGCACAGTCGAAGACCGGTAGATCGCTCTCCTTCAGAAAGGGCGCCCCTTCGATGGTCTCGTTCTCATCGATGTACTTGATGATTTCGTTGATCTCTTCCTTGCCGTATCCCAGCCGCGTCAATGCCTCCGGAACGGTCTGATTGACGATCTTGAGCAGGCCGCCGCCGACGAGCTTCTTGTACTTCACCAGGGCGATGTCGGGCTCCACACCCGTGGTGTCGCAATCCATCATGAATCCGATGGTCCCGGTCGGCGCCAGCACCGTCACCTGCGAATTCTTGTAGCCGTGCTGCTCTCCCTCGGCAAGGGCATCGCTCCAACAGTCCTGGACGGCCTGGTAGAGATCCCGGGGCAGAGCGGAAGCGGGCAGATTGGCGGCGGCATCGCGGTGTTTGCGAATCACCCTCAACATCGGCTCGCGATTCAGCGGGAACTCGGCGAAGGGGCCCAGATCGTGGGCAATCCTGGCGGAGGTGTGGTAGGCCTCGCCGTGCATGAGGGCCGTCACGGCGCCGGCATAGGCGCGGCCGGCATCGCTGTCGTAGGGAAGTCCCGATGACATGAGCAGGGCTCCCAGGTTGGCATAGCCCAGCCCCAGCGGCCTGAAGTGGTGGCTGTTTTCGGCGATCGCGGGGGTGGGATAGCTGGCGTTGTCGACGATGATCTCCTGGGCGGTGATCATCACACCTACCGCGTGTTTGAACCGCTCGACGTCCAGGCGGCCGTCCCCGTTCCTGAATTTCATCAGGTTCAACGACGCCAGGTTGCAGGCGGTGTCATCCAGGAACATATATTCGCTGCAGGGGTTGGAGGCGTTGATGCGATCGGTGCCGGCGCAGGTATGCCAGTCGTTGACCGTGGTGTCGAACTGAATGCCGGGGTCGCCGCAAACGTGGGCGGACTCCGCCATCATTCGCAGCAGGTCGCGTGCGCGGTGATTTTCCACGACGTCACCGGTGGTCACCGCTCGGGTGCTCCATGCGCGGTCTTCCACGGCTGCCTGCATGAACTCGTCGGTGACGCGGACGCTGTTGTTTGAATTCTGGAAGAAGACCGAACTGTAGGCGGGGCCGTTGAAGGAAGGGTCGTATCCTGCCGAGATCAGCGCCCAGGCTTTCTTTTCTTCCTCCTCCTTGCACTTGATGAATTCCACGATGTCGGGATGCTCCGCGTTCAGGATGACCATTTTGGCTGCCCGCCGTGTCTTGCCGCCCGACTTGATGACGCCGGCGAAGGCATCGTAGCCCTTCATGAAGGAGACCGGGCCGGACGCCTCCCCGCCACCCGACAGCAACTCCTTTGAGGAACGAATCGGGGAGAGATTGGTGCCGGTTCCGCTCCCCCACTTGAACAGCATGCCTTCCGTCTTGGCCAGGTCCAGAATGGCTTCCATGCGGTCTTCCACCGAGTTGATGAAACATGCCGAGCATTGAGGTTTGGGCTCGATGCCGCAATTGAACCAGACCGGGCTGTTGAACGCCGCCTTTTGATCGACCAGCAGGTGGGTGAGCTCCGCCTTGAAGGTGTCGGCGTCTTCGGGCGTGGCAAAATAGCCCCCCTCCTGCCCCCATCGGTGAACGGTGTCCACCACTCTTCCAATGAGCTGCCGGACACTCCTCTCGCGGCCCCTGCCGTCGGTGGAACGCCTGAAGTACTTGGAGACCACCACGTTGGTCGCCAACATGGACCAGCTTACGGGCACTTCCACGTCAGGCTGATCGAAGATCACTTCCCCTTTTTCGTTGGTAATGCTTGCGTCCCGCTTCTCCCACTGAACCTGATCGAAGGGATGCACTCCGGGCCGGGTGTAAACCCGGTCGAAATGCAGGAGTCTGTCTTCTTCCGACGCAGTGGTGGCTGAGGCCGTAGCCGGGCTCTCTGTCTGGGCTTTCAGTAGCATGGAAAGTCTCCTCAGTCTTCAATCAGGACAATGGAAGGAAAGGGGGCTGTCTACCCGGCAGGCGGGCCTTCAGAGGCGTTGCCGACCCCGATTCAGCCACAATGAAATTTGGGGTCCATCCGTTCGCTTCGGTGGGAGGCATTGTACGCCGGTGACCCGTCTTGTCAAGCAAATTTGCACAAAATAGTGGAGGGCTCACCCACCCGGCAACAAAATGTTGTGCTCCGGGCCCAATTCCACAGACCCCTCGGACAAGCTGGATTCCATGGGAAAATCCGGTATGGCTACCGCGTCTCCCCCTTGTAAATCAACGGCTTGGGGCCGGGACCGGGTTTGCCGGGAGGCGTGAGCGTGGAGGTGTTTGGCGCCGGCGGGCGGCGCCGGTGAGAGATGCTGCGAGGTGTCGGACCTCACACCTTCTGATAGAGGCTGGCGCCCTTCTGCTGAAACTCCCGGGACTTGCTGTCCATGCCTTGCTGCAGCGCGTCTTCGGGGGTGACTCCCACTTGCTCGGCGTAAGCGCGCACGTCCTCGGTGATCTTCATTGAACAGAAGTGCGGCCCGCACATGGAGCAGAAGTGGGCCAGCTTGGCATTGTCCGAGGGCAGGGTGGCGTCGTGGAACTGGCGGGCCCTCTCCGGATCGAAGCCCAGGTTGAACTGATCCTCCCAGCGAAACTCGAATCGGGCCTTGGACAGGGCGTTGTCGCGCGCCTGGGCGCCGGGATGGCCCTTGGCCAGGTCGGCGGCGTGAGCGGCGATCTTGTAGGCGATGACACCCTCCTTGACGTCCTCCCGCTCGGGCAGGCCCAGGTGTTCCTTGGGAGTGACGTAGCAGAGCATGGCGGTGCCGTACCATCCGATCATGGCGGCGCCGATGGCGCTGGTGATGTGGTCGTATCCGGGGGCTACATCGGTCGTCAGGGGGCCCAGGGTATAGAAGGGCGCTTCTCCGCAGGTCTCGAGCTGACGGGTCATGTTTTCCCGGATCAGTTGCATGGGAACGTGACCGGGGCCCTCGATCATGGTCTGCACGTCGTGCTTCCAGGCGATTCGGGTCAGTTCGCCCAAGGTGTCCAGCTCGGCGAACTGGGCCTCGTCGTTGGCGTCGGCAATGGAGCCGGGCCTCAGACCGTCACCCAGGCTGAAAGTGATGTCGTAGGCCTTCATGATCTCGCAGATTTCCTCGAAATGGGTGTAGAGGAAGTTCTCACTGTGGTGAGCCAGGCACCACTTGGCCAGAATGGACCCGCCGCGGGAGACGATACCGGTGACCCGCTTGGCCGTCAGCGGCACATAGCGCAGGCGTACGCCGGCATGAATGGTGAAGTAGTCGACGCCCTGCTCGGCCTGTTCCACCAGGGTATCCCGGAAGATCTCCCAGGTAAGTTCCTCGGCTTTTCCCTGCACCTTCTCCAGGGCCTGGTAGATGGGCACGGTGCCGATGGGAACCGGACTGTTGCGAAGAATCCACTCCCGGGTTTCATGGATGTTGGGTCCGGTGGACAGGTCCATTACGGTGTCTGAGCCCCATCGGATCGCCCACACCATCTTTTCCACTTCCTCCTCGATGGTGGAGGACACGGCTGAATTGCCGATGTTGGCGTTGATCTTGACCAGGAAGTTCCGTCCGATGATCACCGGCTCCAGTTCGGGATGGTTGACATTGGCCGGAATGACGGCCCGGCCGCGGGCGACCTCGTCCCGCACGAATTCGGGGGTGATCCGCGACGGCAGACTGGCTCCCCAGGAGTTGCCGGGATGCTGGTGGTCCAGTCCGCTTTCCATCCGCTGGTTCTCCCGAATGGCGATGAATTCCATCTCGGGTGTGATGATTCCGCGGCGGGCGTAGTGCATCTGGGAGACGTTGCCTCCCGCCCTGGCACGCACGGGGCGGCGAAGGTGCTTGAATCGAAGGGCATCCAGGCGGTGGTCGGCCAGTCTCAGTTTTCCGTAGCGGGAAGAGACCTGCGGGAGGTCCTCGACGTCATGGCGGTCCCTGATCCACTCGGCCCGGATGGGGGACAGCCCCTGGCGGATGTCGATCTCTACCGAGGGGTCGGTGTAGGGGCCGCTGGTGTCGTAGAGCGTGACCGGGGGGTTGAGAACGGCGTCCTTTTCGGCGCCGCCGAGCTGTCGGGTGGGCGTCTGACTCACTTGGCGCAAGGGGACTCGAATGGAAGGATGAATCTTGCCGGGCGCGTAGATCTTCTGCGAAGCCGGAAAGGGATCGCAGGTGATGGCGCCCAATTTCCCCTCATCAATCCTTGCTTGCTTGGCTTTCATCAACAAACCCCTTATTTGTCAATAGGTTGTCAATATGAGTGCGGGCTGGAAACAGTGGATGATCGTCTGCCGTGTGGGGGAATCATACCACAAGATTGACAAAGCCCTGACCCGAAACTAAGATGGGCCGCCGCTGCCGAAACCGCGGCCGGGCACCGCAAAAAGGATGCCGTCGAGCCATGATCGGAGGGAAGCATGTCGGAGACATTTGGGAACTTCATTGCCGGGGAGTGGGTGGAGAGCACCTCGGGGAAAACATTCGAAAGCATCAATCCGGCCAACACCCGGGAAGTGGTGGCACGCTACCAGGCGTCCACGACCGATGACGTGAAGCAGGCTCTGGAGGTCGCCGGCCGGGTTCAAGCGGCCTGGGCCGAGATGCCGGCTCCCCTGCGCGGCACCATCCTCATGCGGTCCGCCGAGTTGCTGGAAAAGCGGGCCGAGCAGGTGGCGACCGAGATGACCCGCGAAGAGGGGAAAACGCTTCCGGAAGCCCGGGGGGAAGTGGGCCGCGCCGTCAACATCCTGCGCTATTTCGGGGCCGAGGGCGCCAGGCTGAGCGGCGAGACGGTTCCCTCGGAACGGGACGGGGTGTTTGGCTACACCTTCCGCAAGCCGCTGGGCGTGGTGTCTCTGCTGACGCCCTGGAACTTCCCCATTGCCATTCCGGTTTGGAAGATCGCCCCGGCGCTGGTTGCCGGAAACAGCCTGGTCATCAAACCGGCCTCCCTGGCGCCGCTGTGCACCGTGCGAGTTGCCGAGGTTCTGCACGAGGCCGGCTTGCCCAAGGGTGTGCTGAATATGGTCACCGGGTCCGGGGCATCCATCGGCGATGAGCTGATTGCCAACCCCCTGGTCAAGGCGGTCTCCTTTACCGGATCCTGCGAGGTCGGCAACGGCATCCAGCGGCAGACGGCTCCTCGGGGAATCAAGACCCAGTTGGAAATGGGCGGGAAGAACCCCACCATCGTGCTGCGGGACGCGAACCTCGAGCAGGCTGCCGACGTGGTGGTCAACGGCGCATTCTTTTCCACAGGACAGAAATGCACCGCCACCAGTCGAGCCCTGGTGGAAAAGCCGGTCTTCGACGAGTTCGTGCGGCTGCTGGTGGAGAAAACCGGCAAGCTGAGAGTCGGCGACGGTCTGCAGCAGGGGGTCGGGATGGGGCCCTGCGTCGACGAGAACCAGATGAACACCGTCCTGGACTACATCAGGATCGGCCAACAGGAAGGCGCCCGCCTGCTGTGCGGGGGGCGCCGACTGACCGGTCCGGACTGGGACAAGGGGTACTTCGTGCAACCCACCATCTTTTCCGAGGTGTCTCCGGAAATGAGGATTGCCCAGGAAGAGATCTTCGGCCCGGTGCTGGCCCTCTTTCCGGTCGAGGACCTCGACCACGCCATCGAGCTGGCCAACCGGGTCGAGTTCGGGCTGTCGGCTTCGATCCTGACCAACCGGATGGACCAGGCATTCAAATACATCAACCGCATCGAAGCCGGCCTGATCATCGTCAACCTGCCCTCGGCCGGGGTGGAGTATCAACTGCCGTTCGGAGGCACCAAGGCCTCCAGCACCGGCTATCGAGAGCAGGGAAGCGTGGCCATCGACTTCTACTCGGAGCTCCGCACGGTCTACCTGAAGCACACCCTCTGAGGCTGCCCGCACCCGGCGCGGCAGGCTGCTTGGAAGGCTTATTCGAGGCGATGGTGCCCAGCCAGCCAAGCGCACATCTCCGCCAGCCGCCGGCGGAGGATGGGCGGCTCCAGCACGGTCACGCTTGCTCCCCAGGTCATCAGGTGCCAGCACATTTCCTGAATTGCTCCCGCCCGGAAGCGCACCGTCAGTGAGCCGTCGCTGTTCTCCACCGTGGTCTGGCCCGGATGGAACTGAAAGGCCCTGGCGTCCGGGGCCACCTCCACATCGAAGCGGAGCCGCACATCCAGGGCCTTCTCCTGGAAGGTGCCGAATGAGCGCTCGGCGTATCGCTTCAAATGGAAGGCCGGATCGGGTTCGAACGCGTCGGCGGTGATCCGGGCATGGCTGACGTTGGCGAGCCGCCAGAGCCTGGGGCTCTTCCCGCGGCCGGTGGTCCCACCAGGAAAGCGCGGTTGCCGTAGAGCAAGCCGTAAGGACGGGCTCGCTGGCGGCTGCGCCGAGAGGTGGTCCGGGAAAGGTAGTCGAACTCGATCACGTGTCGCGTCGAGATGGCCTCCCGCACCAGGGATAACAGTCCCTTTTCGAGACTCTCTCTGGGCCCGGCCCGCATCGCCAGGCCCTCTACTTCCATTAGAGACTCCATGGCCGCGTCGAACTCCTCGGGGGAGTGGCGGCGCGATGCAGCTCGCAGCTTGACTGCAAGACCGCGGAGGCGTTCCGCCAGACCAGTCGGGCCCAGGCTCCCGGCCGCCGCTTCAACATCGGCCAGCTCCTCGGGCGAGATGGTGATGAAGGGGTGCAGGGCTCGGGTCCGAAGCCGCCAGTGAATGCGCCGGTCGCCGCTGTCCAGCTCGACCGCTTCCAGAGGCCCGAAGACCGCTTCGACGGCGTCACGCATCCGCTCGGCGGTGCGCCGGCTCACCGAGAACTGCTCCCGGATATCGGGGATGGTCAGGCCGCCGCGACTTCCCTGAAGGCGGATGGCCAGTCTTACGATGTCTCCGACTCGTTCATAGCGCATATTGAGCTATCCTCGCTACGGTGCCATTCGTCCATGGCTGCCGCCGTGGCCAAAGCGATCCGGCTCAGAGGGCCTGAAATTCTCTTAGAGCAAAAACTGTCACATCGTATCTCTCTCCTTAAGAAGTGTTTAAGATAGTACACTTCAACTTGTACGCGACTGTCTGAGGTTGCGGAAAGCGCTTTTCTGACAACTGTAAAGTCTCCGTGTCTGCCAGCCGCGTTCCTCATCGTGGGTTGATTTTACTACTGAAAACCCACTCGCCGCGGGAAGTCCGGCTTGGCCAAGCATTCCGCGCGCAGCATGGCCATGACCTCTCGCGTGTCGCTCAGGCAATCCAGAATCTCGGCCTTCCGCCGCACCACCGCGAAGTCGCCGGGGGTCAGAGAGGCCAAACCCTCGACCTGGTCCGGGGGCTCGTCGTTGAAAAAGGTGCGGAAGGCGATTCTAGCTTGCTCCGGGGAGAGATAGTCGAGCGCGATCTTGAAGGTGAAGCGCCGCAGCGTCGCCGGGTCGAGGCGCTCGCGGAAGTTGGTGGTGAAGGCGATCGGGAAAGGGTGGCTTTCCATCCAGGTCAGCATTTCATTGACTTGGCTTACCTCCCAGTTCCTGTGGGCGAGTCGCCGGTCCGCCAGCAGGGAATCGGCTTCGTCGAAAACCAGGATTGCTTCGCCCTCCCGTGCTTCCTCAAAGGCTTCAGCGATATTCCTCTCGGTGCCGCCGACCCACATGGACATGAGATCGGATGCGCGCTTCTGCAGGACTTCCAGGCCGAGCCGGCCGGCAAGGTGGCGGACGAAGGCACTCTTTCCCGTGCCGGGGGGACCCTGCAGGCACAGCGAGAAGTGGCGCGCTCCGCTGAAGGCGAGCCGGTCCGCGAGTCGCCCGGGGTTCATGTCTGCGCGGATCAGCTTGAGATCGTAGCTGTCCGGTTTCTCTGGAGTTGGAAGCTTGTTCCCCGTCAGCAATGGCGCCAGCCCATGGAGGCCGCGGCGCACCTCGGCAATGGTCCCACCACCGAGCTTGGCCGCGGCGGCGACCCCGGAGGCGACGCCCGGTGCTACATCGTACTCCCGAGCAAGGGCTCGGGCATCCTCCTCGGTTGACCTTATTCCGTGTCGGGCAAGTTGCCGCATCCAGACCCGTTCCCGCACCTTGGCTGGAGGATGGCGCAATTCCAAAGCGAACATCATGCGGCGTAAGATCGCGGGACTGGTCCAACGGGCAGCGTTCGAGGTCCACAGGATCGGTACCGGAGTCTCTTCCAGGAGCCTGTTCAGGAAAACTCTCGAACCATCAGCCGAGAGCTCGTGACCACGGCGCGACCCGGAAAACGCCGCCAGCCCCTCTCCCGTCATGGAGAGCAGATCCTCCATCTCATCGAACAGCAGGAACGAACGATGGCTTCCGGCAAGCAGGCGTTGGGCAAGTCGGAGCTCTTGCAGCCTTCCTCGCTGTAGCCAGGGAACGGAGCTGTTATCGTCCGATTCGCCCACCACGTACAGCGGTGCATCCAGCCTGGCAGCCAAGGTTTTGCAAAACTCGGTCTTGCCTGTTCCGGGCGGTCCGTGGACTAGCACGTTGACGCCCTTTCGGCCGGTCTGCAACGCACCGTTCAAGATCTGTTCCAGATGGTCGCGGTCGCGGGCCACGTGGTCGAAATCGGACCAACGCAGCTCACTGGGACTGGCCCCCTCGAGCAGCAAGCGGTGAACGTCGGAAGCGGTCACATTCGAATGCCAGTGCAGTCGAATCAGACGGTCGAT
This sequence comes from Acidobacteriota bacterium, assembly GCA_022826755.1. GTDB lineage: Bacteria > Acidobacteriota > Terriglobia > Versatilivoradales > Versatilivoraceae > Versatilivorator. The sequence continues at coordinate 64,700 of JAJDUG010000067.1, read as the reverse complement.
GACCACCACATCGCCATCCTCGCAGACGGAAACGAGGCCCGATGTCACAAGTGGCGCATCCGGCGCGAACCGGCCATGGAATGCGTCGCTCGATAGCCCAAGCAGGAACGGAAGAACCGGATTGGTCAACGCAAATCCTGACTTTCGCCAGAGCGAACCTTCGCATATGCAAGCCATCATGGACTCGACCAGATGCACCGTAGCGTTGCGCAAAACCAGTTCCAGGATCGCCGTGTCTGTCCGGGTGAGCCCCACGGATCGTGCAAGCTGGCGGAGGCGCCTGGCCGTGCGGTCGGGGCGTGCCTGCCTGGCGCCTCCAAGTTCGTTCCGCAGAGCCTTGCATAAGATCCACCATTCGGGGGCCGCCACATGTTCCTGGCGCCATGGATGCCTTGTTGCATGCTGAGCATCAGCCTCCGAGGTCCGCGGATAACGGAACTTCAGCTCGTTTTCATGCTTCAGGAGCCATTCCTTCAAGTTTTTGGCCTCCGTGGTGTAGTAGGCGAGATGGGAGACGGCGTTCGACAGATAAGAGAGGATGAGGCGGCGATTGTAGGCGGCAAGCATGACGTTCTCCTTTCGAAATCTCCATGAGAAGAAGATAACCGGATCATGCGTCACATTCGGACGTACTGAAAGGAGGGTTTTGATCTTTTTGGATGTTTTCGTCAGAGCCCGCCGTTCGGGAAAGGCTTCTCAACTACGCTCGGACCTGGTGGGCGACGGGAGGGCCGGAGCGGGCATTGGGGGCGCGGCGCTATAGGCTGCCGACCGAGTAGAAGTGCGCTGGGACGGACGTCGACACCTGTGCGGGAACTCTTGCGGAGTTGCGTAGCCATGACCCGGAAGTGAACGAGATCGCGTGTAACCTGGAGAACAGTGGAGAACGAACCCATCCGGTGGGACAGAATGTGCCCGATGGGTTTGGGCTCGAGAACCTGTTGGGTAAGGATGTTCGAGTGGGAGGGAACCTGGTACCGGGGCTATCTGGGTGGTGAAAAACTCATCTGTGGCAAACAGGGCCTTGACGCTGGCGCGTTCGAGTATCGCCTGGTCCGATCAGGACCGATCGGGACGATCCCAAGGCCTACGCTTCTGCCCCGATCGCGGTTCAAGCCGATTTTCCTCGCATTCCATTGCGTGAGTGATTGCCCCCAATATCGTCTTACAGATATCCATTTGCCGTTCCCTCGGTCCGTTCGCATTGCCACGCAGGCTGGACAATCTTGCTCCGGTAGATTATTTCGGAAGTGCGGTCATCACTTCGGCGGAATTCCAACGAAGCGAGTGCCTCGTTGGCCTCATTCAGTAGCTGGGTACTTTCCCGATCCCAACTATTCAATCTCTCGGATGTAGAGGTCCTTGAAGCGCATTTTGCCTTCGCCGCCGCTGTGGAGCTGCAGTGCGATCACCCCGTCGAAGTAGCGGGGGGCGGGATCCCGGTAGTCCACGGCCCGCACGCCGTTTAGGAAGGTCACCACCCGGTTTTCGAGCACCGAAAAGGAAATGTCGTTCCACTCTCCCGGTTTCAGGGCTGCTTCCCCTTCCGGACCGGGCTTGACCAGCCACCCGCGGCCGCCGCTCTCATAGAGCCCGCCGGTGTGGTTGCCGGGGATGGGGTCGACCTCCACCTGAACCCCCTTGATGTCGACTCCCTGCAGGGTCGAGTGGTAGAAGATGCCGCTGTTGCCGGTTCCTTCGCCCTTGAATTTGGCTCTGAGCTCAAAGTTCTTGTAGGTCTTGGTTGTAGCCAGATAGCCGTATGCCTGGGTCAGGGCTTCTCCCAGGATCTCGCCGTCTTCCACGGTCCATTTTTCCTGGCCGTGCTCCTGCCAGCCGCTCAGATCCCGTCCGTTGAAAAGGGGAACCCAGGCTGGGTTGTCCTGGGGCTTCACGCTTTGAGGCAAGAGGAAGCACACCAGCAGTAGAAGGATTCCGAATGGTTTCATGGTCAAACCTCCGTGACGACGATTGGCGGCGGGCGGGCGGCTCTTCCGGCATGCCCGGAGCCAGGGTGAGACTCCGAGAGGCCCGGGGTTGCCTGCGGACTGGCCTTCGATGAGCCAAGTTGCCTGCTTCATGATAGCAGAGAAGACGCCCGGGAAAATTTGAGAACCGATGGATTCCCGACCCACTTGCGTCCGCGGGCTCCTCGTTGACAGCCTCTTTCCGGATAAGCTAATTTCTGAACTTCGTCGAGGGTGATCTTCCTGGAGTTCTCATGCGAATCCTGACCTGCCTGAAGCAGGTTCCCGAAAGGGACTCCCGCTACAAGTTGAACCAGGACGGCTCCGGGATCCTGGAGGAGGACCTGGTCTTCGAGACCAACGAAAGCGACCTCTACGCCCTGGAGGAATCTCTGCGCTTGAGAGAGGCATTCGGAGGGGAAGTGGCGGCGCTTTCCCTGGGGCCCGACCGCGTCTCCAAGGTCCTGCGCAACGCCCTGGCCATGGGAGCCGACCGAGCCATCCACTTGAAGGACGAGGCCTTTGAGCGTGGCGACGCCCGGGGTACAGCCCAGGCCATTGCCGCGGCCATCGGCCCCGATGCCTTTGACCTGGTGCTCACCGGCGTGCAGTCGGAGGACATGGCGTACGCTCAGACGGGCGCCGTTCTGGCCCAGGTGCTGGGATGGCCCTGCGCCACCATCGTGATGGAGATCGCCTACGAGGCCGAAACTCGCGGGATTCAGGTGAAGCGGGAATTGGAGAGCAACGTCTTTGAGCGCGTCGAGCTACCTTTGCCCGCGGTTCTGACGATTCAGTCCGGATCCCACCCTATCCGCTATGCCACCTTGCGGGGGATCATGCAGGCCAAGAAAAAGGAGTACCGGGTGCTGACGGCAAAGGATCTGGGACTCTCTCCCGAAACCGTGGGGGAGGTGGCCGCCAAGGTCAGGCACCACCGGTTGCTGGTTCCCGAAAAGAAAAAACAGACCGTGATGATCGAGGGCGGAGCTGAAGATGCGGCCCGGACGCTGATGGACAAGCTTGTAAACGAAATCGGAGTCATTTAGCCGGTTTCGATGGGGAGCCGGAGCAAGTCAGCCGGCTCGGTGGTTTGAACGCAACAAAGGCATCCGCCGGACGGGGAAAGTCGGGACATGGAAGGCAGGATCATCATCCTGGGCGAACATCGGGAAGGCCGACTCAAGAAGACCTCCTGGGAGGCGATCGGCTTGGGCCGCAAGCTCTCCGCCGAGCTGGGGAAGGAGGTGTGCCTGGCCCTGGTGGGGAGCGAAATCGATGGCCTGGCTCGCGAGGTTTCGGGACGGAGCGGCCTGGAGGTCGTGGTCCTTTCCAACGACTACTGCCGGCACTACACGCCCGAAGCCTACTGTGAGGCTTTGGCGGAGTTCGCCGGGACGGAGCATCCCTACCTGGTGCTGCTGGGCCACACCTACCAGACCATGGATTTTGCTCCCAGGCTGGCGGCCATGCTGGACCGGGGCCTGATTCCCAACTGTGTCGATTACCGCTGCGAAGCCGGCCAGCTCGTTTGGGTGCGCCAGGTCTTCAACGGCAAGCTCAACCTGGAGGTGAGCCCCAAGGGGGAGCCTCCTTGCCTGGTCTCGCTTCAGCAGGGAGCCTTCCCGGCCTCGGAGGAGGACCTGGGAGCCCCGCCCCAGGTGGTGCGCCGCCGGATTGGCGTTGCTGAGGGAGCTCTCCGGAGAAAGCTGCTGGAAGTCATGGAAGCGGTTCAGACCAGGGTGGACTTGAGCCAGGCGGAAATAATCGTCGCCGGAGGGCGGGGGCTGGGCAGCAAGGAAAAGTTCCAGTTGATACTGGACCTGGCTGAGGCCCTGGGGGCAGGAGTGGGAGCCTCCCGGCCGGTGACCGACGGCGGCTGGCTGCCCAAGGAGCACCAGATCGGCAGTTCGGGCCAGACCGTCACGCCCAGGCTCTACATTGCCTGCGGGATTTCAGGGGCCATCCAGCACCTGGTGGGCATGTCCAACTCCGGCTGCATCGTGGCCATCAACAAGGACCCCTATGCTCCCATCTTCCAGGTGGCCGACTATGGGATCGTGGGGGACGTCTTTCAGGTCGTTCCCAAGTTGATCGAGATCGCCAGGGAAATACGGTCATAGCCCAGGAGCAAGGTCGCCCAGGTTCCCCATGAAGTCCGACCCCATACTCGAAACAGAGCCCCCGGAGCCCCGCGGAGGGCTGGCCTACTGGGACCGTCCCCGCCAACTGACGCGGTGGCAGCGTGTCTGGATTGCGGTGGTGACCCGGGTCGGAGCCTGGTTGGTCGGCTGCATCGGCAGAACTCTCCGGTGGGAGAGCCAGGGCGATGCACACCTGGAGCAGATCTATCGCTCCGGGAAGAAAGCCATCTTTACCTTCTGGCACCGTGGCATTTTCCCGGCCACCTGGTATTGGAGGGACCGTGGCATCGTGGTGATGACCAGCCAGAACGTGGACGGGGAGTACATTGCCCGCATTATCCGTATCTTCGGCTATGGGGCGGCCCGAGGGTCCAGCTCACGGGGAGGCATGAAGGCTCTGGCCGAAATGTCCGGGGAATTGAAACAGGGAAAGGACGTGGCCTTCACGGTGGACGGCCCCCGCGGTCCCCGCTTCGATGCCAAGGTCGGACCGGTCTTGCTGGCCCGGAGAAGCGGCGCGGCCATTTTTTGCTTCCATATCGCGCTTCAGCGCAAGATCGAGCTCGACAACTGGGACGGATCCCAGATCCCACTGCCCTTTTCTCGGGCCCTGATCCTCAAGGCCGCGCCGATTTACGTTTCGCGAAGGGCCGACGGGGAAGAGATTCGCCGCAAGCACCAGGAAATGCAGGCAGTACTGGACGATTTACGACGACAGGGGGACGAGCGCTGGAGCAAGCCACCCGGGTGATCAATGCGTTGAAGAGGCCAAGGATCGATATTTTTTCGTAATAATCAACATCGATGCACAGGATGCACAGGATAACCAAGACGGGACGCTGCTGCACGATCAGCACCCTATCAATTTTAAACCACTAATAATAATAGACTTAATATAGTTCTCACCACTTCGCTCCCCTCATCAAATTCCTATTTATCGACAGGAATCCATTGGACCCTCGAAGACTTTCGTGGACCGTAACCGTTCGGCCAAGCCGTGGAAGAACGGTCGATCAGCATCCTCTCCGCAGCGATCAAGCTACATTGCATCGGTGTCGCCGCCGGTCCACCAACGTAGCGGCCGGACCACCCGCCGGACAGGCCAGCCGAGGGTGCACGCCAGCCGCGACCCCCCTACACGGCTGGTGAACCGACCAAATCGTTCCGTCACCACGGGTCTCATCTCCGCTCTCTGCCCCCAGTTCCGATGGAGGTGGAAGGGGGGACGCTTCGTCGGTTGTTCGGTCGGCATAGAGGACAAACCCGCAGGAGGTTGAGCTCACGGCTGGCCGAACAGTTACTCATGGACAAATTCACTGAGAGATCAACGCTGGAACCCGAAGCTGGCGAGTAGGAACTCATCCCAATAGCGTTAAGCGATTCCGATTTTCCCCGCGCGGGATCATAAATTCAGGTTCATGCCACCCAGCCTGCGGATAGCACCTCTGCTTGTTCGATTACCGTCCGGGTCGCCTTGTCCTGTTTGTCTGGCGGGTAGCCGTGCTTGCGCAGGATGCGCTTGACCAAGCGGCGCAGGTTGGCCCGGACGTTCTCCCGTAGCGTCCAGTCGATGGTGACATTGCCCCGTACGGTGTCGACCAGTTCGCGGGCGATGTCGCGCAGGGTCTCGTCGCCGAGGACCTGGACGGCGCTGTGGTTGGTCTCGAGGGCGTCGTAGAAGGCCAGTTCCTCTTCCGACAGTCCAAGTTCCTCGCCCCTGGCGCCGGCTTCCCGCATCTCTCGGGCAAGCCGGATCAGCTCCTCGATCACCTGGGCGGCCCCGATGGCGCGGTTCTGGTAGCGGCGAAGGGTCTGCTCCAGCATCTCCGCGAACGAGCGCGCCTGGACCACGTTCTTGCGGCGCCGGTCGGCGAGCTCGCCCTTCAGCAGCTTCTGCAACAGCTCCACGGCCAGGTTGCGGCGCGGCATCCCCCGCACCTCGGCCAGAAACTCATCGGAGAGGATGGAGATGTCGGGCTTCTTCAGCCCGGCGGCGGCGAAGATGTCAATGACCCCCTCCGAGGCCACTGCGCGCGAGACGATCTGGCGCACGGCATGGTCCAGCTCCTCCTGGGTCCGCACTTGGCGCAAGGTGCGCTTGGCCAGCACCGATTGGACGGCCTGGAAGAAGGCCACATCATCGCGGATGCACAGCGCGTCCTCATGGGGGACCGCCAGCGCGAAGGCCTGGGAGAGCTCGCGCACCGCCCGCAGGCAGCGCTCCTTGCCGTTTTCCTGAGCCAGGACGTGCTCCTGGGCGGCCGGCAGCAGCCCCAACCGTTCCGCCGGCGTGCCGCTGGTCCACTTGGAGCGGTCGAACCCGTGGAACAGGCCGAGGCAGACCTCGTACTTCTCCAGCATCACCGCCACCGCTTCCGACTGATCGAGCGCCGTCTTGCCGGTGCCGCCGCTTTCGGTGTAGGTCGCCAGGGCGCGTTTCAGCTCGTGGGCAAGTCCCAGGTAGTCCACCACCAAGCCGCCCGGCTTGTCCTTGAACACCCGGTTGACGCGGGCAATGGCCTGCATCAGTCCGTGGCCCCGCATCGGCTTGTCCACGTACATGGTGTGCAGGCTGGGGGCATCGAAGCCGGTCAGCCACATGTCGCGGACTAAGACCATCCGGAGTGGGTCGGTAGCGTTGCGGAATCGTTTGGCCAGCCCTTCCCGCCTGGGCTTGTTGCGGATATGCGGCTGCCAGTCGAGCGGGTCGGTGGCGGAGCCGGTCATCACCACCTTGAGGCATCCCTTGTCGTCGTCCTGGTGATGCCAATCGGGGCGCAACCGCACCAGCTCGCGATAGAGCTCGATACAGATGCGCCGGCTCATGCAGACGACCATGGCCTTGCCGTCCAGGGCTTCAAGGCGCTGCTCGAAATGGGCAACGATGTCCCGGGCCACCAGCTTCAGGCGCTGCTCGGCGCCGACGATGGCCTCCAGTTGGGCCCACTTGGTCTTGAGCCTCTCCTTGCGCTCCACCTCCTCGCTTTCGGTGGCCTCCTCGAACCGCGGATCGATGGTCGGCTTCTCTTTCTCGTCCAGGGCCAGCTTGGCGAGGCGGCTCTCGTAGTAGATGGGGACGGTGGCCTTGTCCTCCACCGCGCGCTGGATGTCGTAGATGCTGATGTAGTCTCCGAAGACGGCGCGGGTGTTGGCGTCCTGCAGTTCGATGGGCGTCCCGGTGAAGCCGACGAACGAAGCGCGGGGCAGGGCGTCGCGCATGTGGCGGGCGAAGCCGTCGATGAAATCGTACTGGCTGCGGTGGGCCTCGTCGGCAATGACCACGATGTTGCGGCGCTGGGAGAGCGCCGGGTAGGTGTCGCCCTTCTCTTCGGGCAGAAACTTCTGAATGGTGGTGAACACCACGCCTCCCGCCGCCACCGATAGCCTGCCTCGCAGATCGGCCCGACTCTCGGCCTGGGCCGGCGGCTGGCGCAAGAGGTCGCGGCAGCGGGAGAAGGTGCCGAAGAGCTGGTCATCCAGGTCGTTGCGGTCGGTCAACACCACCACGGTCGGGTTCTGCATGGCCGGCTCGCGGATGATGCGCCCGGCATAGAAGGCCATGGTCAGGCTCTTGCCGGATCCCTGGGTGTGCCAGACCACCCCGATGCGGCGGTCACCGGGGTCGCCGCCGGGCTGGCGGCCGGCCTCGTAGCGTCCGGGCTCATCGCCAATCTGCAGCTCGGCCGCGCGCAGAGTCTCCTCCACTGCCACCTGGACCGCGTGAAACTGGTGGTAGCCGGCCATCTTCTTGACCAGCGCCCCGCCGCCATCGTCCTCGAACACGATGAAGTCGCGGACCAGCGGCAGAAACCGCTCCGGTTCGCAGATGCCTTCCAGCATCACCTGCAGCTCGGTCAGATGCGGGTCGGCCAGCGTCTCCCCGCTTACGGTGCGCCAGGGCTTGAACCACTCCCTCCCGGCGGTGAGGGTGCCCACCCGGGCCTGGACGCCGTCCGAGACCATGAGCATCTCGTTCATGGCGAACAGGCCGGGTAGTTCCGATTTGTAGGTCTGGAGTTGCTGCCAGGCCGTCCAGAGGGTGGCGTCCTCATCGGCAGGGTTCTTGAGCTCGATGATGCCCAGCGGCAAGCCGTTGACAAACAGCACCACGTCGGGCCGACGGTTGTGCTGATTCTCTGCGACGGTGAACTGGTTGACCGCCAGCCAGTCGTTGTTGGCGGGTTGGTCGAAGTCGATGACCTGTACCTGCGCACCCCTAACGGCGCCGTCTTCGGTGCGAAATTCGACGGTTACACCGTTCATAACCAAGCGATGGAAGGCGCGGTTGCGAACTTCCAGCGTGGCTCCTTCCGGGTGAGTCAGCTTGCGGAACGCATCATTCAGGACTTCAGCAGGAAGGTCGTGGTTGAGGGTGGCGACGGCGTCCTGCAGGCGCTGTTCCAGTACCACTTGTCCATAGTCGGTGCGCTCTGCGCCGGTCGTATTCGGTGCAATTTCGGGGCCATGGGAGATGTTCCAGCCAAGGTTCTCAAGCCAGCCGAGAGCGGCGTCTTCGACGGTGGATTCACCGAAAGTCTTCATTACATGTCAGTTAGATCGAGCCCGGTTTCCGCAGCTTTGCGGCTGATGAGCCAAGTTAAGCAACGGTCCTGCACTGCTTTGTGGATACGCCTAACACTAGTTCCGAAAATCAGGTTGCCCAATGTCAAGGTGCTGAGAACGCCCGACGCCGCCATGAGCAGATATCCTACGGTTGGATCATTTGATCGTACGCCAACACCCATGGCAAGACCTCCGATAAGCAGTCCAACAATGATTATCGACGCACACCACGCATACACTGTGGCCCGCCGTCGGCAATGCCAATATAGGCGTTCCTGAACATCCTTCTTGATCTTACGCTGTTCGGCAAGCTGTTTCCGAGTCTCTCCGTGTGCCCCTCGCTCCATCTTGTACTTGTTGCTCTCCTCCTTCTTGATCTCTTCCGTCACCCGCCTGAGCGTCTCCGTTACCGTCTGCTCCGTTAAGGCCTCTTCCTCGCCGAGCGTCAAATTCATCAGTTCCGTCTGCGCCAACTGGCTGCTTCGCAGGAGTTGATGATCGCGCGCAGTGATCTTTCCTTGCTTCTCGAGCTTGTCAATCTCGCTCAGGTACTTTTCAAGCAGTTCCATTGATGGTTCAAGTGCCGCATAGGAGAACGCCAACAACTCTGCCATGGGGATTGCTGGCGCGCCGAGTGGGGCCTTCAGCCACGCCATGTTTGCCAAGCTAAAGTCCGTGATCACGCTCGACACCTCGCGTGACACCTCGTGGCTCTGCCCATACTGAAATGCCGCCCGAGAGAACCCAGCATTGCTTGTGACAAGAACAGCCTTCGACCGCTCGAGAATTGTCGGTGACATACCTGCCCTAAGCACGTAGATGCTGCGAACAGAGTTGATATCGTATTCCTTGGCGCGAGGATTCAGGTACGATACTTCGTCACCAAGTGCTTTCTCGAATGCCGCCTCGTCAATCTGAAAACCCTCTACATACCGTGGCGTGCTAAGTACGTCGATCTGAGCATCTTTGAGCTTGTCATCGATCTGGCCCGCCAAGACGAGAAAATCCGACTTAGTCGTTCCGCGTCTGCGAGCTTCCATAACGATGGCCCCACGTCCAGCCAGAGATTCGACATACTGAGATGCTCCCATAATCACTCTCTCAAGTTCATCGCGTGAGTGTGAAAACGTCGCAACCGTGGCACGCAGGCTGAGAAGCAACGTGACCAAGCTATTAACGGCCGCCCGCTTTGGTTCTCCTTCAAGCCCCAACTGCCGAACGAGAAGTGGCGTATCCAGAAAGAACGTTACACCTTTGTAGGAGTTTGGGGCGTTCTTGAGGTCTGGACAAAGCAAAGCGTTTGCCAGCATGTGTCCTTTGACGACCACGAGGAAGCTTTCAAAGCGTTCTGGGTCCGTGTTCTGTAACGTTAGGACGTATTTGCTCACGAGAACGATCTGCGAGTGGTGTTGACTCTCGATGGCCGGAATTGCCGTTCCACGAAGGTATGAGCGCAAACACGGGATGTTGAACTGTGTGAGGAACGCACAGATCGCGGTCACGGCTTCATCGTGGCTTCCAACGGGATTGGTGGTTCCCTTGGAGAACTCGCTCAGTCCTGCTATCACCGCATTGATGTGTCGCGTGGCATCGGCCTTTTTGGCGTTGATGTGAGGGTCAGGCAGCTTACCTGTGATCCGATAAACGCCGGCAGCCCTCTTCAATGGGTATCGGCGTGATAACCGCTTGAGCACGATCTGAATCGCACGGTCAGGAATCTCCAGGCCGAAGTCGGCCCTTATGAGATTTCTAACGCTAGCATCGGTTATCACTTCTGGCGCGTGTGCTACAAGTACCTGAAGAACAAAGGGTTGCAGGTAGTCCAGGTAATCCTGTCCCTGGTCCACATGAACCTTCAGCATTGCCAAGCTTGTCAGAGTCGCGGTAGACACTAGACTGTACTCTCGATGAATTCTTCGACGTCTCTTACCCGCAGTTCCCCGGAGACCAGCCTTGGGAGCAACGTTTCGCGCAGGGCCGCGAGAGCACGGGCCTCAAGTGCCTTGGTGACCTGTAGCTCTAAGATGGCTGTGCACACGTTCCCGAATGCCGCGAGCACTCGCGCTCCCGGGTTCAAGAGCAAGACGCTGTCAATGTCTGCCTTGCCAAGGTGGATAACGGTCGTGCCTGCCTTTGTATTCTCAAAAAGCGCCAGAGGTTTCTTCAAGGCCTCCGAGAGGTAGCAAATGGGCACTCCTGGTTTCGGTTCAAAATGGCAAACTCTCTGATTGAGCCAAGACGCTGGCCCTTTCCAAATGTGCAGTCGAAACTCGCCGTCCATTCCAACCACGATGTCGCCCGGCACAATCAAGTGACCGTTTCTGTGCTGTTCCTTGGTTGAGATTCCAGGAGCCTGGGACCCGAGGTCCCGTATTCGAATGAGCGGAATTCCTTGCCCGTCAGTCCTAAACTGGGACGAGCCAAACGGAGCTCCGTAGACAACATTGGCCAAGATGGGAAGCGTCTCGTGTCGCCACCCTTCCGGTATCTCCCCCAATACCGAGTCCATCAGCCGTTCAGGGAATAGACTGGCGATGTCCTTCGGCAGCCCTGAATCGCGTCCTTCCATCTTGGCCCGCACGGGGTCGAAGTCAACAAACCAGGACTTGAACAGTGCCCGCGCCATTTCCTCCAGCGTCTGGTTCATCCGCCGGTTTAGGTCGATCTTGTCGTCCAGTGTGCCCAGGATGTGTGCGATCGCCCGCTGTTCGGAGGGTGGTGGAACTGGAATCTCGAGCTGTGCAAGATCGCTTCCGGTAATCCCAGCAACCGCGACTTGGCGTCGGATTGTGTCAAGGTGGTGTAAGCCCAATGCTGACCCAAAGAAATAATAGAAATAGAGGCAATCCGCTTTTGCACTGTCAAGCCGAACTCGTATGATCGAGGACTCGAACGTTGTCGGCTCGTCTACGTCAAGGACCACACAGCACTTGCCAGCGCCTTCCGCCACCAACGACCGACGTGCAAAGAGCAAGTCACCCGCTGTGATGTGGAATCGGTCAATCTCCGATTCCGAGAGCTCCACTCTCTTCATCGGCACAGCAGTAAGTCGCGGATGAGCAAATAGCTCACCCATGTTTACAATTTTCTTGCCGCGGCCGTGGAACTCCTTTTTCTTGTAAATTCCGTTGCGTACCGGTTCCGCGAAGAGTCGCGCGAAGGGCGTAGTGCGCCAGCTACCCTCAACGCCCCGCTCTTCTCTCTCCACTAGCACCACATGTTCGGCCTGAATCTGCTTGCAGAATTGTTCCGAGACTTCATCCCAGACAAACAAATCCACGCGGAAGGGCAAGTTACTTTCCTCAAAGGCTTCCCTGAGTTCGGAAACGCGGCCAGCTTGCTCCGGAGTTGCGAACACCACCACATCCAGATCGGACTCCGGGCGTGCCGTCCACTTGACCCGAGAGCCGTACACCCAAGCCGTGGTGTTCGGCAGGTACCTCGCGAGCAAGATAAGAACGGTCTTGCGTTCCTCTGCCGTGATGTCGATGGACCGGTCTAGTCCCATGTTTCTCTGGTCATGGTCTGGTAGAGGCCAATGGCATCGTCAATGAATGTGCCCATGATGTCCAGGCAGGCTTGTGCTTTCTCCCCACTGTAATCGTGGGCCGTACCGGTGCGGGCGTCGGCGTAACCCAACCATTCATTCAGTGGCGCGGCGAACAGAGAGTTCTCATTAGCGAGTCGGAAAATGCCCTTGGGGCTGTTGGGCGCGTCCGCGAGGGCTAGCTCTTCAATCAAGTATCGTTTCAACACTTTCCAGAGGCAGTCAAAGCAGGTTTCGAAACGCTGAATGGCCGACTCGGCGATGGCTTCCCGGGTCAGTTCAGGCAGGGAGTCGTCAGATTGCCGGTAATTTTCGTATTGCTCCTCAAGACGCTTGAGGGACATCCGAAACTTGTCGTATTCGATCACGGCTCATGCCTCCGATCCTCTAAATCCAGGACCTCGCAAATATCCATAGACACTATGTCACATCAATTAGACTTCCGGAGAAACACCAGAGCGTCCACGTTTTTGCCGCCAGCAGCCATTTCTTCAGTCTGGGTTTCCGATTCCAGGTGCCGACCCTACCAGTCTTTCTTACCTCGGTTCAATCTCACCTTGACCACAAAGGTCCCTTTGGGCGACACATTGTCGAAGCCCTCTGCATAGCCGTTCACGACCACGCGTATGTCCGCCGGATAGGTCCATAGGACATGGTTCAGCTCCTGTACCGTCATTTGTCGCCTCTGAACCCAAGCCTTGTTAGGTTCGCCTCAATCACCGCATCCAGCTTGGCGGCTTCACCCTGCTGCGCCCGCCACTGGGCAGCCAAGCGCTTCATCTTGTCCTCGAACGGCTCACCGTCATCCTTCTGCGGTTCCGCCCCGACGTAGCGGCCGGGTGTGAGCACGTGGCCGTGCTTACGGACCTCATCCAGGGTGGCGCTCTTACAGAAGCCGGGAACGTCGGCGTAGGACTCGACCCCTTCGTCTTGGGCCTCTCCCTTTGAGGAGGAGAGTGCGCGGTTTCGCCAAGCGTCGTAGGTGTCGGAGATGCGGGCAATGTCCTCATCGGTCAGCTCGCGGTGGGTGCGGTCCACCATTCGGCCGAGCTTCCTGGCGTCGATGAAGAGGATCTCACCGCTCCGCTTGCGCCGGCGCGCCAGAAACCACAGGCAGGCAGGAATCTGGGTGGAGTAGAAGAGCTGGCCCGGAAGGGCCACCATGCAGTCCACTAGGTTGGCTTCGACCAGCGACCTGCGGATGTTCCCCTCGCCCGACTGGCTTGACGACATGGAACCGTTGGCCAGCACGAAGCCGGCGGCGCCGGTTGGCGACAGATGGTGGACCATGTGTTGCACCCAGGCGAAGTTGGCGTTTCCCTTGGGCGGGACGCCGTATTGCCAGCGCTGGTCCTGGGTGAGCCTCTCGCCGCCCCAGTCAGAGACGTTGAAGGGTGGATTGGCCAGGATGAAGTCGGCCTTGAGGTCGGGATGGCGGTCGTTGTGGAAGCTGTCGCCGTGGGCGATCTGGCCCTGGATGCCGCGGATGGCCAGGTTCATCTTGGCCAGACGCCAGGTGGTGTAGTTCGATTCCTGGCCGTAGATGGAGATGTCAGCCCTAATCTGTCCGCCGTTACCGTTGCCGCTTGCGTGAGCGCGAATGAATTCTACCGACTGCACGAACATTCCCGAAGAACCGCAGCAGGGATCGTAGACACGGCCCCGATAGGGCTCCAGCATCTCGACCAGCAGCTTGACCACGCAGCGCGGGGTGTAGAACTCGCCGCCCTTCTTGCCCTCGGCGCTGGCGAACTGGGACAGGAAGTATTCGTACACGCGACCCAGCACGTCCTTGGATCGGGCTTCCTCATCACCCACCTTGATATTGCTGATGAGATCGATGAGCCGGCCCAGCCGCTGCTTGTCGAGGGCGGGGCGGGCGTAATCCTTGGGCAGCACGTCCTTGAGCGCCCGGTTGTCGCGCTCGATGCCGGCCATGGCACCGTCGACGAACTGACCGATGGTGGGCTGGCGTGCTTGGGCCTTCAGATCAGGCCAGCGGGCCTCCTGTGGCACCCAGAAGATGCTCTCGGCAATATATTCGTCTCGGTCCTCGGCGGCCTCCCTGCCCCATTCGGCCAGAACCACTGCATGGCGCTCCTCGAAGGCATCGGAGATATATTTCAGAAAGATAAGTCCGAGCACGACGTGCTTGTACTCGGCGGCATCCATCGATCCGCGCAGGGCGTCGGCCATTTGCCAGAGCTGGGCTTCGTAGCCGGTCGTGGCACCCGTGCTCTTCGGGCTCATTTCCGAGGGAGTGCGCGCCTTCTTCGTTTGTTTGCTTGCCATGGGTGGTGCTACCGCCGCACGTTGGATTCGTGTTCGAATGGATTTAGGAGATCTACCCCGAGTTGATCAAAGTCGCGCATATTGCGGATCACGCCCGTCGGCCGTCGCACGACGGCCGTCGCGGTGATCATGGCGTCCTCCATCAGAGTGTCTGAACGGACGTGCTGGAGGCGTGCCATTCCCGAAATGTGGCTGCGTTCAAGGAAGCGAGCGAAGTCCTCAAGGCCGCTGGATTTGACGGTACTTATGCTGAGGCCATTGTCATCAGGAGGGCAGAACCGTTCCTGCTCTATTGGTCTCTCATTATGCCATTGGTACACAAACTGACACTATAGGTCGTCCAAGGGATCGGGAGAGTCCGTCTGTGCCTCACCGGTCGGATGGGCAAGGGACTCCACGAATTGGTCCAAGGACGATGGTGTTTCTACCGACACGCCAGTTTCTCGGTCGAAGAGAGCGAAGGTCTTGGCGACGTATTTCGCAGCTCGATACACGTAGTCTATGTCTGGTTCCAGATCGGAATCTTCCGGCACTCGGTGAAACTGGTGCAAGGGGTTCCGGCATCGACGGAGGTTGTAGCCGGCGATATGGGTCCACATACTATGAACCGCTGTGCTGAATGGTGTGTAGGCTAGCCGATACAGGTCGAGACATCCGGCTTCCTCGGCCATTTTCCTAGTGCTTCGCTCGGACCAAGCTCCTACATTAACCTCTGTGATGTGCTCAAAACGCTCGGCGTTCAATTGTCTTGTAAGAGCTTTCACGAACAGGTTTTTCTCTGGTTCTTTTTCGCCTCTCTCGACGAGGGATCTCTTGAAGTGTTCTAACCACAGCTTTCGTTGGCCTAGACCGTACTTGACGTATTCGTCCGTCCTTTTCTCGCGGTCCTGGAAGATCCAGGCGAGCGTTATGTAAACATCCGTCATAGCCCGTAGGATGAGCGGTGCTATGTGACCATTCCAGGCTGATGGAGACTGTGCCAACTGCGTAGCCAACGAGACCTGCCTCGCCATCAGGCCTCCTATCACTTCATGCAGTTGGGGTTTAGTTAAATCTAGTTCCCACGCCTCCCACCGTGCACCGAGTTCTGCTCGATGGCCCTGGATGAGGTTTGTCAGGATCTCATTGAGACTTAAGCCCTCGTCCATCATTCTGCCCCTCTCTCTTCGTCGAGCTTGCAGTCGTCGAGGTCGAGGCCACGCTTCCAAAAGTAGGAGATCCAAGCGGTTGAGTGATCAGTTTTGAATTGGCTGTAGAAGGTCAACACTGTTGACCTTACCGAACTGGCGACACACTGTGATTCCTCTGTACTAGGATAATCCTCAATAGCGGGAAAGTTGGCTAGCGCTAAGCCCTTGAAGACCTTCAGCATATCGGTGACGAAAGCAATGTAGACCGCTGTCGCCTGCGCGAACGTTCCCGGAATATCCCCTTTATCAAAGACTAACTCCAGGATGGTCTTGAAGTCCTCCAGTGAGTTGTTCCCCGACCGTGGGAGGTCAACGAAGAGGAATCTCAGGGGACATTCTGGATAGAACGTCAATAGTGGCGATAGAGCTTCGCGTATCTGTTGCGCGATGCCGTCTGCCTCTAACTTGGCCACAACAGCGTCGCGCTCGGACGGATCCAACTCCGCGTACGCGCTTGCTAGAGCGAACCATGCCTTTCGCTTTGCTCCCCGCACGACAGTCGCTGCGAGTGCCAACCGACGTGCCAGATCTGTTCCCATCTTGAGACCATACCTGTCACTTAGCAGTGCGAGCCACACAAACTCCGGGACGAGGTCGTTGACCCATCGAATCTCGGTGAGCGGTCCGAGTTCTGCAGTCAAAGGAGGTATAAATTTGTTTCCGACCTTCCTGTGATCGGCGAGCGCTCTTGGTGATTTTTTCTTTGCTGCGACCATTCCTACAAACCTCCGTGCTCTATTCTGCTTGGTCGTCTACCTGATTCGACGTGTCTTACCTCGGCAGTCGAGGGGGGCAACGACGCTCCGCAGGCCACGGATATCAGCGCTGTAGCATAGACTCTCGAAGAGTCCAGTAGGCTGCCCCGCACCGTCACGGTCAATCACCGAGCGGCTTGTCGATCAAGAGTCCAAAATAGAATAGCACGATGCTGGCGAGGTGCCTGAATTCACTGACAACCGCCCCTTCCCGCTACGGCCGGCAGGTGGGGTCGATCCGGTCATCCTACGGGCTCCCTTCGTGTCCCCAGAGCCTCCATCCCTTCCCCTCGACATAGCGTGACCCTCCTTCCCTGTAGCTTCTCACAGAGTTTCTCAAGTCATTGTCCAAAGAAATCGTGGGGCGGGGGATGGCGACGATAGAGGATCACCGTATTTCGCCTGCTCTCCGAACGCGGTTATCAAATAACGCGCATTGGAGAATCAGCAATGTGTCCGGTCTGTTTCCAAAGAGATCCACGAAACCTACCGATTTACCAGTACTGATGCGTATGAGAGGGAGAAGTCCAAGAACGCCTAGTAAGGATATGGACTCTTTGTACTTGGCGGAGGAAGCAAGGTCGATGTAGTTTTTGACTCCCGACGGGAATCCGTCTGGCCCAGACAACTTGCCAAATGCATAATTAGCGATGTTGGCTTTCCGGACGACCTGATCGGCTGGCCGAGTATGGGTGCCGGATCCCATTGCGGAAAGACGCAACGTTCCTCTTGGTCGCTTATGGCCTGTAAATCCTGGGGACGTGCGTGCCAGAAGTGGACAATCCGAGCGAGATTCCGCCATTGATTATCCAGCAGCGTCCGAGCATGCTGATTCAGCAGGAAGAGTACTATCCAAAGTAGCTTGATGAATGGAGGCATCGATGAACCAGCCGGACCCCCAATCGCGGAGTTTTGAAAAGGTAATGTCGGGTATCGAGTTTGGAACACTCAAGATCCCGCAGTTTCAGCGCGAGTTCGTGTGGCCACGGGAAAAGTCGGCCAAGCTGATCGACAGCATCCTGAAAGGCTTTCCGATCGGCACGTTCATCTTGTGGAAGACGAAGGAGCAACTCCGCTTCGTGAAAGAGATCGGAGGACAGACGCTTCCTCCGACCCCCTCAGGAGACTACTCCGAGCAGGTCTTGGACGGCCAGCAACGGCTTACGAGCCTCTACGCCGCCTGCAAGGGACTCACGGTCACTCGAGACGAGCGCCCCAACGACTTCCGAGACATCTTTGTGGACCTGGATGCAGACGCTGGGGATGATGCGGAGGCCCCGCTCGTGGCCATCGCGCCACAGGGCGATGTTGCCTCGGCCGAATTGGACGGGCACTGCGTACGTCTCGTCGACCTGCTCAACGGCGAGTTCGAACTGCTCGCAAGACTCAATGCCACCCGACGAAAGCAACTCCAGACCTACCAGAGGCGCCTCCAGACCTATCAGTTCTCGGTGATCCTTATCCAAGATGCTGCGATTGACATCGCCACCGAAATCTTCACGAGAATCAATGTCAGTGGGCAGCCCCTTTCGGTCTTCGAAATCATGGTTGCCAAGACTTACGACCACGAATCAGGATTTGACTTGGCTGAGTTGTACAAGGCGCTACGAACGCGGCTGGAAGCCGTAGACTATGGCACAATTCCACCCGCGGCGCTGCTCCAACTTGCCAGCCTCCTGATGGTCGGTAGATGCCAGAAGCAGGATATCTTACGCCTGAATACGGCTGACTTCCGCAGGACTTGGCCGACGGTCGAGAACGCCATCGAAGCGGCGTGTGACTATTTCCGAAGCTACTTCAGGATTCCTGTATCGAAGCTCCTACCGTACGCGGCGCTGATTGTGCCATTCGGGTACTTCTTTGCCAAAGCGGGCAAGGAGCCCAAAGGAAATCAGCGCAAGTGGATGCGAGAACTCTTCTGGAGAATCTCGCTCTCCGGTCGGTACACCTCAGCCGTCGAGGCAAAGCTTGCCGTCGACATCAAGCGGGTCGAGGCGGCGCTTCAGGACAAGGAGCCCGACTACGACGAAGGCGTCGACCTCAGCGCCGGCTCAATCAAATCGAATGGGTACTTCAACACAGGACGCAGCTTTAACAAGGCGATTCTTTGCCTGTATGCGTACCAACAACCGGAATCCTTCGCGTCAGGTGCCAAGGTGCGCGTCGCCAATGACTGGCTGAAGCGGGCCAACAGCAGGAATTACCATCACTTCTTTCCTCGCGCCCACTTGAGGAGGCACGGCAAAGAACACTGGTACATCAACCATGTCGCCAACATCACCATCGTGGACGACTTCCTTAACAAACGGGAGATAAGGGCCAAAGCTCCATCTGTCTATATGGAGGCGTTCAGAACGGAAAACCCGAACCTCAAGGAAACCATGAAAACGCACTTGATCGATCTCGATAACTTCGGAGTTTGGCAGGACGATTACGATCTATTTTTCCGGGAGCGGTGCAAGCTAATCGCCAGGAAGCTCCGGGCGTGGGTGCCCAAACGCTCCATCGACGAAGTCGGGGTCCGGCAACCTGATGAAAACTACGACCCGGACGATTTGTCGTCCGGCGACGACCTCGATGCCGAATAGTAACTGGCGACGAAGCGTGCATAACGGAAGTGACTGAGTCGGAGGCACGGGCTATAAACAAGCTAGTCTTATAACCAAAGGAGCGGGGATGCGTACCCCCTGCAATAACAGGTAACTCAATAGTGAACGAGGAAGCTCGCCGATGGGTGGCCTTTTTCAATCTGTGCACCAGTCTTCACGTCAGACCTGTCTCTAACCGTTAGTGGCGTCGCCGACTCGCAGTGCGCGCAGATTGCTACTCCACTCGACAGTCCCCGGACCCGCGGTTTCTTCGCTTCGGACATCCTGTCCCGAGATGTTATGAACGGTCCGATAGAATCCTGATCGAAAGTGGGGACACATTGAGGAGAGTAAAGCGGTCCTATCTGTAATAAGTTTAGTATTTTGCAGTTGTTCGATTGCAGCCTGTGCACGCCGCACTCACCAACCAACGCCCGCCACCGCAGCGTGGCCTGTCCCCACATCTCAAGATCTGCTCTGTCAGCCAAAGGCATTTCCTGCACTGCGCGTCCCCCGCAGCTCGAAGTTCAGCGACTCGTTCTCCGGGGTGGCCGGCAAAAAGGGCATGCATGAAGGAATCTGTTGCCCGCACCAAGTCTGGCAAGGCGACCTCGCCCAGGACTGACCAGGGAGAGAGCCACATGACACGGCTACGGCCGTCAGTGCAAGAATGGTGAGAATGCCTTGCGTCCAGGTCTTCATTTAGGCCTTCCCGCAGGGATCTCTGTGGTGAGAGCGACCTCCCCGCCGGGGGCAAAGGGCTGCCACCTTGGCCGCCACCTTTGTCCGCCCCCGTGGCGCACCAGCGGCGAAAAAATGGGGGTCGCTCTCACCACCATCCCCCCCCTCCCGTGCGGCGCCACGACGCGCCGTGCGAGGCGCGGACAAACGATGCCGCCAGCGCACGGGGCTTTGCCCCATAGGACTCGGATAATCCGTGCCAACCCCCTTCCAATGCGGACTCCCGGGCACAACCTTGACCACAACGGCGAGGGCTTTGCCCTCTGATAGTGCAGATTTGTAATTGCCGAAATCGTGCACCAGCTACTTGCGCCACCCCCCCTTTGTAAGGTGGCCACCCATACGACGGCATCGGCGTGACCCCCACAGGCGGAAATCGTCGATCATTTCGCGGCCCTTGGGCGCCGGGTCTTCCCGATCCCATCGGAGGATTTTCTCTACGACGGCATCCCAGCCGCCATGGCCTTCGATGGTGTCAAAATCGGTCTCAGCGATGGCCTGGCGAAGCATGAGGGCTTCCTTTTCGTCCTCGCTCATCTTTTCGGCTACCCAGGATCGGAGCCTCCGGCCGGCGCGGTCCAGCAGTTCCTGCTCCCAGGCGACCGCAACCACCTCGATGCGCCGGCCCGACCTGCGGAGCTTCTCCCAAAGCCGCCGGTGGGCCTCTCCCCAGGAGTCCAGCCTACTACGGGTTCCCATGCCGGGGTCGACGTAGACGAATACGGCCGCCTCCGGCCCCACGGCAACCGGCGTCTTGAGGGGGAAATAGTGGATCTGTCCCTTGGCCCGGCCGGAGTAGATCCTGCGGGGCAGCAGGTCTCTCCCGATCCCGAGTTGCTCAAAGCAGGAGACTTTGTCCTGCTCGGTCGTCAACCAGGGCAACTCCAGATGGTCCAGCACGAAGTCGAGAGACAACAGTCGCCTCCCGATGACTTCAAGCGAGGCCTCCCGGCGGTGACGGACATGGGGGATCTCCAGCACTTCGTAGATCTGCTTTCCGAAGATACGACAGATGAGCCGGCCGTCGATGACTCGTTCGTCGGCGAACGGCCGGGACGAGACCCGGCAATCGATCAGGGCCTTAACGCATCGCCGGACGTAGAAGCGGTTGGCTCCCTGTAGGTAAAAGGCGAACTGGTCTCGGGTGAACAGACCCGAGTGAAGGCAGACCAGGGTGATCCATTCGGCCTGTTGCCGGGGGAAGCCGATATGTTCCAGCAGTTTTTCCCGTCCCTGCAGGAGGGCAATCATGGTTTCCCTGGTCTTGAGCATGGCGTCGCCATGCCGGCAGGTTCAGGCGGGCTGTAGGCTTTCAGCGTGTCGACGAGGGCGGCAGTCCGGGTGTTGTCACGTGCTTGGAGACTGGCGCACACACTCTCCCTCCCCTCTGTGGAAGGCGAGGGAGAGAGATGTCAATGGAGGATTCAAGAACGGCCGCTTGGCTATCAATCCTTCGAGTCCTTCGCCCTCCCGTGGGCCAGGTAACGCGCCCAGTCGTTCATCAGGACACGCCGGCGCTCGAACAGGTCCGAGCGGGCACAGGTCGCCTTGACCCGGTTGCGGATCACATTCGCCAGCGCTGCCTCAATCACGTCCCCGGGATAGTCTTTCTCCTCACCGCCCAGGTCTCGGAAGGTCGGGCGGAACCCCTGCGGCACGGCCGTGGAACGATCGGCGATGTTCGTCTCCGGGGTCAAGCAGATGCCGCCGTATGAGTGAATACTCTACAGAGACCAGGTTATTCACCGGGATGGTGCGCACGTTTGACAACCCCAACACTTCCCTCGCAGAGGGCAAAGCCCTCGCCGTTGTGGTCTGGGATTTTCCCGAAGCGCCGCATCAGACGCGGGACAACACGGATTTGCCGCGTCTGATGCGACAAGGCGAAGCGAGGCTGCGCCCCGCGTGTTCCCCTCCCGCCCGGCGTAACGGCGCGCCGCACCAGAGGGGATGCCGG
Organism: Acidobacteriota bacterium; assembly: GCA_022826755.1. Classification (GTDB taxonomy): domain Bacteria; phylum Acidobacteriota; class Terriglobia; order Versatilivoradales; family Versatilivoraceae; genus Versatilivorator. The sequence continues at coordinate 42,956 of JAJDUG010000067.1, read as the reverse complement.
TGGTGGGAGCGCCCCCCCTTTTTTGGCCGCTGATGCGCCACGGGGCAGGGGCAGGTTATTCATGCCTTTATTCATCCCTTTCCCCTGCCTCTGGGGGTCGCTCCCACCACCGTGATCCCTACGAGAAGACCCAAGTGAAGACTTGGAGCCAAGTCATTCCCGTCAACCTGGCCTGGAAGGCCGCCGGACTTCGAGCCTGGCTCTCACCTTGGCCGCCGCCTCACTCCTCGGGTTAGGCATCGTCCCAGGACCCTTGGGCCAGGTAACGCGCCCAGTCGTCCATGAGGAGACGCCGGCGCTCGAACAGGTCCGACCGGGCATAGGCCGCCTCGACCCGGTTCCGCACCACGTGCGCCAGGGCCGCCTCGATCACCTCCCGGGGGTGGTCGGTATCCTCACCCGCCCAGTCCCGGAAGGTCGAGCGGAACCCGTGCGGCACCGCCGCAACCCCAAGCCTGCGCAGCAGGCGGCGCAGCATGCCGTCATGGAAAGGCTTCCCGCCCCCATGGGTGAACACCAGAGGACCGGCTCCCCCCTCCAGATTCTGCGCTGCATCGAGAATCTCCAGGGCACGGCCACACAGCGGCACCCGGTGCCGGGGGTTGGTCTTTGCCCGCCTGGCCGGGACTGTCCATACCCTCCCGCTACGATCGATCTCCGCCCACTCGGCCCAGCGCACCTCGCTCCATCTGGCGGCGGTCAGCACCAGGAACTCAAGGGCCAACCTGGCGGCCGGCAATGCCCTCGATTCCCGCACCGTCCGGATCACCGCAGCCGCCTCCCGATGGGGCAAGGCCTGCATGTGCTCGGTTACGTCCTGCTGGGGACCCAGCACCGGACCGATCCGGTCACATGGGTTGTCGATGCGGTACTCCATCGCTACGGACCATTCCAGGACGGCCCGCAGGCGCTGGCGAACCCGCTTGGCCGTGGCTACCTTCCGGTGCCAGAGGGGCGTGAGGATCTCAAGCACGTCGGCGCTGGTGACCTCGGAGACCGGGACCTTGCCGATGCGCGGAAAGGCGAAACGGCTCAGGCTCGACAGCCACTCTCGGGAGTGATTCGGATTACGCCATCCGTCCCGCTTCTGCTCCAGCACACGCAGGGCGGCTTCGGCGAAGGTGGGGATGGCCTCGGCACGACGCTTCTCGGCAAGCGGGTCCCCGCCCTGGCGGGCGAGCCCGCGGTTGGCGAGCGCCTTTTCCCGGGCGTCGCCCAGGGGAACGAGGGCAACGCTGCCAGGTCCGAGCTCACGGCGGCGGCCTCGGACGAGGAGGCGTTGAATCCGGCTGCGGGTTCCGCTGGGCTGGACGAAGAGGTACGATCCGTTCCCATCGGCGTGTCTTCCGGGCGGAGCGGAGCGGACGAAGGCAGGTGAGAGGGTCTTTTGGGGATGGCGGCCCTTGGGTTTCGTCTTACGTAGCAGGCGGGTGGTGCTGGTTACATGAATCATCCCCTAATTACATGGGGGATGGCAGTGGATTGTAAGGGATGTTTCGGGCCAGCCGAGGGTCTGCGGAAATCGTCTAAGATACTGAAGTAATATACATTTATGGACTGGAACGGACGAGAGTAAACGTTACTGGAATTGGTAAGGCGGTTACTGAACGGAAGCCGGCTCCGGCAATGATCGCACGCGGATTTGCAGATGCGCAGGATAATGAGCTAGCCGTTTCCTGAAAAATCCTGTGCATCCTGTGCATCGATGTAAATAAACCCTGTAACTCACGAGGCGGGGAAAGCACTCCCTACCGGATCGACGGTGGGCTTCACCCTGCAACAATCGGCCATAAACAATTCATTTGTCAGTCTATTCGTGTCCATTCGTGGTTCGCCGTTTCCCTTCGTGGATAACTCTTCTTCCATCCATTGCCTGTTGGCCTGAGGCATAGCCGCGCTACCCCTTCCCGAGGAAACGCGCCAGGCGGTCGGCGCCCTTTTTCAGTTGATCCATGGAAGTAGCGTAGGAAATGCGAATGTGGTCCCGGGTGCCGAAGCCTTCCCCAGGCACTACGGCCACCCTGGCCTCATGCAGGAGTTGCAGCGCCAGGTCGGCCGGGCTCTCCACGCGGCGGGCGTCAAGGAGGCCCCGCAGGTTGGGATAGACGTAAAAGGCTCCGTCGGGCCAAGTGCAGGAGACTCCCTCGATGGCGTTGAGCGCCTCGACCATGAAGCTCCGCCGGCGCGCATACTCCCTCAGCATGTCCTGAATGGAGTCCTGGGGCCCGCTGAGGGCCGCCACCGCCGCTTTCTGGGCGATGGAGTTGGCGTTGGAGGTGCAGTGGCTCTGAATCTTGAGCATGGCCCGGATCAGAGGTTCGGGTCCCAGGCAGAATCCCACCCTCCAACCCGTCATGGCGTAGGTCTTGGATACCGACCCCACCACGGCGACGTGGTCCCGATAGTCTTTCCCGAGCGAGGCCAGCGAAAAGGGTATCGAACCCTCATAGTTGAAGTGGCAGTAACACTCATCGGTCAGGACCAGGATGTCCCGCCGGCGTGCCAGTTCCGCGATGTCCCGCATCTCCCCTTCCCGGATGGTTGCCCCGCTGGGGTTGTTGGGTGAATTCAACAGGATCAGTCGGGTTCGAGGAGAGACCGCGGCCTCGATCTGAGCCGCGGTGACGCGGAACTTTTCGGATTCCGAGGTCGGAACGAATCGGCAGGCGGCGCCGGCGTAGTGGACCGCCTCCTTGAAGGTGACCCAGAAGGGGACAGGGATCACCACCTCGTCGCCGGGCTGAAGCAAGGCGCTTGTCAGATTGAAGATGGCGTGCTTTCCCCCGACGGTGACCAGGGCTTCCCGGGTGGAATAATCGGATTGAAAGTCGCGGGCGTGCCGCCTCACGATGGCTTCTTTCAGTTCGGGAATGCCGTCGGTGGGCGTGTAGCGGGTGAAGTCGCCCTGGATGGCCTCGAAGGCGGCCCGCTTGACATGGCCCGGGGTGGGGAAGTCGGGCTCGCCGGCGCTCAGGTCCACCACGTCCACGCCTTGAGCCTTGAGTCGAGCCGCGGCCGCGAAAACGGCCGCCGTCGAGCTCATCGAAATGCGTCCGACGCGCTGTGAGAGTCTCATGAGTCGGGATTGGCGGCGGTCTGTCCTTCCCGGCCCATTGAAGCAATCTTCTTCAGCAGCCGGTCCTCGACGTTGCGGGGAACCAGTCCGGAGACCGCTCCCCCGAATTGGCAGACTTCCCGTACCAGTCGAGAGCTCAGGTAGCTGTAGGCCTCGGACGGCATCATGAAGACCGTTTCGATCTGAGGCTCCAGTCGCCGATTCATCAGGGCCATCTGCAGTTCGTACTCGTAGTCGGATACCGCGCGAATACCTCGGACGATGACCCGGGCCTGCCGCTGCAGGGCGTAGTCGACCAGCAGGCCGTCGAAGGTGTCCACGCGCACATTGGGGTAGTCGCTTCCCAGGGAGGTCCGGATCATGGTCGACCGCTCATCGGCCGAGAACAGCGGCGACTTTTCGCTGTTGATCAGGATGGCCACAATGACTTCGTCGAACAGGCGGGAGGCCCGGTGGATGATGTCGAGATGCCCATTGGTGAGAGGATCGAAGGATCCGGGATACAGGGCGATCTTTTTCATGGACGGCCTCCAGCTCGATGATCTCTTTGGCGTCTTTTCATGGCAACGGACGGAAACCCCGGGTCAGGCGGGCTGCCGGGCCCCCTGGCTGTCTCAGGCCGGCGTGCGACCGGTCGCCAGGTCGATTCAAGCCCCACGATAGAGGCTGAGTTGACTGTCCCCGTGCCGAATCTCGCGCACTCGGCTCAAATCATGGTATCGGGGGGACAGGGTCAACCTCTTGGAGTGCTCGAGGATGACACAGGCTTGGGGAGCGAGAATTCGGCAGCGATGAATCTGTTCCAGGGTCCGGGGATAGTGTTGCACGGCGTTGTAGGGCGGATCGACGAAGACTATATCAAACTTGAGCTTCCAGCGCTGAATGATTCGCAGTGAGACCCGGGTCGGCTGGGTCATCAGCGCGACCCGGTCGGACGGGTCAGGGGAGAGGGACCTCAGGTTGCGCTGAATCACCTGCACCGCCCGTGGCGCGCACTCGATCAGAGTGACTCCCCGGGCTCCTCGGCTCAGGGCTTCGATGCCGACGCTGCCGCTGCCGGAAAAGCAATCCAGGAAGAAGGACTCTTCCACTTCCTCCCGGAGCAGGTTGAACAGGGCCTCCTTCAGACGGTCCGAACTCGGCCGGGTTTCCAGTCCCTTCAGGGTGGTCAGGCGCTGATGCTTGAATTTTCCGGCGATGACGCGAACCATGACAGCCAGGCTCCTCTGCGAAAGGGGGCGGTTCTCGGCCGGTCCGGGGAGACCGGCTCGCAGTCCCGGCCGGGGATGGATTCTACCCCACCCCCACCAGACCGTAGCGAGCTTGCCAACCTGAGCTCAGACCGGCCGCCCATTGGACCAGAGATTCCTGCGATTCGAAGTTGTCCACCAGGGTTGCAGCTTCCCTCCGGGCGGTCTCCAGTATGCGGCGGTCGCGCAAGAGGTCAGCCACCCGCAGGGTGGGCAGACCGGACTGTCGGGTGCCGAAAAACTCCCCCGGGCCCCGGATCTCCAGATCCTTCTCTGCAATGACAAACCCGTCGGTGGTTTCCCGCAGGCAGTTCAGCCTTTGGAACGCTTCCGGGCCGATGGTCCCGGCACCCTGCATCAACAGGCAGTAGGACGGCTCCGGACCCCGCCCGACCCGGCCGCGGAGCTGGTGCAACTGCGCCAGACCGAAGCGCTCGGCATGCTCGATCAGCATCACGGTGGCGTTGGCCACGTCCATCCCCACCTCGATCACGGTTGTCGAAACCAGGATATCGGTATGGCCGGCCGCGAATCGCTTCATGATGGCGTCTTTTTCGATGTTCTTGAGCCGGCCGTGGAGCAGCTCGACCCGAAAGTCGGGGAAGACCTGCCCTTGCAGGTGCTCGAAGATCTTCCGCGCAGGCCGCAGGTCCAGCTTTTCCGATTCCTCGATCAGGGGGCAGAGCACGTATATCTGTCTGCCTTGCCTGACCTGGTCGGCAATGAACCGGTAGGCGCGAGACCGTTTGAGCTCGTCCAGCAGGTGGGTCTTGACGGACCTCCGATTGGGAGGCATCTCGTCGATGACGGAAACGTCCAGATCGCCGTAGAGCGTCATGGAGAGCGTCCGCGGAATGGGCGTGGCAGTCATCACCAGGGTATGGGGATGGGCGCCCTTCTTCATGAGGTTGAAGCGTTGCCGCACCCCGAATCGGTGCTGTTCATCAATGATGACCAGCCCCAGCTTGCGGAAGGCGACGTCCGGTTCCAGCAGGGCATGGGTGCCAATCAGGAGCTGGAGTCTTCCCTGGGACAACTCCTCCAGAAGGTCCCTCCGCGCCGCCTTTTTCAGCCCGCTGGTCAGCAGTCCGACGCGGTAGCCGCTCTGGTCGAACAGGCGCCTGGCGTAGTGGTGGTGCTGCTCCGCCAGGATCTCGGTGGGCGCCATGAAGGCTGCCTGGGCTCCATTCTCGATGGCGATCGCGCCGGCCTGCAGGGCAACGACGGTCTTGCCGCATCCGACATCTCCCTGCAAGAGGCGATTCATGGGATTGGGTCGGCGCATGTCCTCGGACATCTCGTTGAGCACCCTTTCCTGTGCCCGGGTCGGCCGGAAGGGCAGAAAATCGCCGGCTGCCCGCAGGAGGCCGGGATCGATGCGGAAGGGCATCCCGCGAACATTTCGGGCCAGGCGGCGTTTCCAGCGGATGCCCACTTCCAGAAGAAACAGCTCCTCGAAGATCAGCCTCCGCAGAGCGGAAGTGCGCCGGGCCGCCAGATCCTCCCGGCAGGTTTCCGCCGAGGGAAAGTGAGATTCCTGCAGGGCCGCCCGGCGGTCCATGAGGTCGTGGCGCTCCAGAATCGCCGGTGGCAGAGTCTCCGGGACGTCGGAAAGTTCCGAAAGGACGGTGTGGATCAAGCGCCGCAGAGTGCGGGTCCCCAAGCCTCTGGCGGCCTCGTAGACCGGAACGATGCGACCCATTTCGATCGAGTCCTGGCTGGAGACCTCAGCATCCACATCCAGGATTTCGAACTCGGGATTGATGACCTGCAGGCTGCCCGCGCCATAGGGGGCAGGCTCGAATTTTCCGTAGAGGATGACCTGCTGCCCCCGACGGAAGATCTTGCGCCGATGCAGGTATTCGGAGTGGAACCACTTGCAGCGGACCCCGCCGGTCTTGTCGCGGGCGGACAAATCGAAGATCTTGAGACGGCTCTTGCGCGTGACCGTCAAGCCGGTGGACATCACCTCCACCAGAACGGAGGTCTTTTCTCCCGGCCGCAACTCCCTTACCGGGCAAAAGCGGGTGCGATCCTCGTAGCGGTAGGGAAGGGTGTAAAGCAGGTCTTCGACGGTGTGGATGTTCTTGGCGGCAAGGTCGCGGGCTCTCCCGGGCCCCACCCCCTTGACGAATTGCACCGGAGTCTGAAGTTCCAGCATGTGGCAGTCGGCCGGCGAGAACGTTGCGCCGCCGGGAAGAGCCGTCAGGCCTCGGTCTCCGGACGGCCACCCCGTGGAGAGGGCCGGCTTGGCAGACCGATGGCGAGCCCGCATTTCTCACCAGGGGGCATGATCATGGCGCAGGATTTTTTTCTCCAGGGCGTGCTCGCGACCGAAGAGCGTAGCGGTTTCTACGGTCGAGGGAGCATGTGCGCGCTGGAGGAAAAAAGACCAGCCAGGGCATGCCCAGCACCGTCTGATTTGCTTGCCATCCCCAAAAGGACCCATAACGGTTTGAAAATACACAGTCTCTAAAAATACAGGTGCGTCCTGGTGAGAAATGCGGGCTATGGCGCCGAGGCGGGAGTCGGGCTGCGGGCCCAGACCAGGTAGCTCTTGATGAACGGATTGATGTCGCCGTCGAGGACCCGGTCGGCATCGCCCACTTCCTGCTTGGTGCGGTGGTCCTTGACCAGGCGATAGGGGTGGAGCACATAGGAGCGGATCTGGCTGCCCCAGGCGATATCCAGCTTGCTGTCTTCGATGGCGCGGCTCTGGGCCCGCTTCTTCTCCAGTTCAGCCTCGTAGAGACGGGAACGCAGGATCTTCATGGCCACCGACCGATTCTTGTGCTGGGAACGCTCGTTTTGGCACTGCACCACAATCCCGGTGGGCAGGTGAGTGATGCGCACGGCCGAATCGGTGGTGTTGACGTGTTGCCCCCCGGCGCCGGTGGAGCGGTAGGTGTCGATCCGCAGGTCCTTTTCCTCGATGACCACCTCGACGGCGTCGTCGATTTCGGGAGAGACGAACACGGAAGAGAAAGAGGTGTGCCGGCGCTTGTTGGCGTCGAAGGGAGAGATGCGGACCAGGCGGTGCACTCCCACCTCGGACATCAGGAGTCCATAGGCGTTGGGACCCTTGACGGCAATGGTGGCCGACTTGATCCCGGCCTCCTCGCCGGCCTGACTGTCCATCAGCTCGTGTCTGAAGTCCTGCTGTTCAGCCCAGCGCAGGTACATGCGCAACAGCATTTCGGCCCAGTCCTGGGACTCGGTGCCGCCGGCTCCGGGGTGGACCGTCAGGAAGGCATTGGCCTGGGCGTTCTCACCGCTGAGGAGCGTCCGGGTCTCGGCATCCCCCACCCGAGTTTCCAGCCGGGACATCTCCTGTCGGATGTCGGCGTCGACGTCCTCGCCTTCGGCTCCCAGGTCGAAATAGGCCTCCAGGTCTTCAACCGCCCGACTCAGTCCGCTGTCCAGAGCCAGGTCGGCTTCCAGTTGCTTGCGTCGCTGCAGGGTTTTCTGCGACTGGGCCTGATCCGTCCAAAAGGCCGGATCGGCGATATCCTTTTCCAACCGGTCGAGTTCCTTGCGCTTGCTGCCGGCGTCAAAGATAGCTCCGTATATCGCGAACCCGTTTCTCCAGCGCCTGAAAGTTTCGGGTCAATTCCTCCGCTACCATCGCTTTCTCCCGTTCTTGGTTCCGCGAAACAGGAACGACCCCGTCCCGCTCGTCACGGTGAGCCATCTTAGCACAGGGCGGTGAAGCGGGGCATGGGATGCCGGCAGGGTGGGGGGAGGCTACTTCTGTTGCTCGGCCGACTCGCGCCTGGTGAAGCCCTCGAACAGCCCCTCCAGCCGCGCCATCCGTTCTCGGAGACCGGCTACATCCCGTCTGACATCCGCTACATCCTGTCGGACATAGTGGATTTCCTGGCGCAAGTCTCCGGCCACCTTCCATCCCAGGCTAACCAGGGATACGCCAAGGATGCCGATGGCGATCAATTCCGCGCTGATTTTCATCGCTGATACTCCTTCCACTTTGACGGACTTGCCGAGAGGGAGATCAGACAAGCTGGGGTGTTGACTTGTTGACGGCTCACTCGGTTAGTGTACCACGGCAGGCCGGGCCTGGAAGAAAAGAGGCGCGGCGCCCTCAAAGGTTCAGGCCAAACAGAACCACAGGTCGCTTGAAGGCGAAGTCCGCCATCTGCTGACGCAACGTGTAGATCGCCTTGGCCACATCGTGAACTTTCGCGAGCGGACGCGCGAACTGTCTTCTCTGACGACCGGTACTCGCCAGACCGACAGCGTGAAACTGTTGCGCGAGGATCGTGATCGGTGAAACTGACCGTCGATGCCAGCATAGTTCGCTTGACAATTGGCGGACGGACCCGGTATAAGGTGTCGCGCTTGCGGTGAAGAAGCGCCGGAGCGGACCCGAATCGGGGGGACAGGAATTGGCCAGACACAAATCAGCCATGAAGCGCGCTCGTCAGAACGAGGGCAGGCGCTTGGCCAGGCGGAGCAAAATGCGCCGGCTGCGCACCCAGTTGGGAAAGATCAGAAACGCCATTTCCCGGAAGGACGTCGAGCAGGTCGAGCAGCTTCTGGCTCCCACACTGTCCCTGATCGACAGCTCCACCCACGGGAGCCTCATCCATAGAAACAAGGCCGCCCGCCAGAAATCCCGTCTGATGTCTCAGGTCAACAGCCTCTCCGGCAGCGCCTCCTCCGCCTGACACGTTTCCTCGGCTCGACCGATGATCCCTCCCTTGCACGGGAACGACTGCCTGGGATAGGATCGCCCTGATCCCATGGCCACCCGCAACCTTTCCGATCCCTACCAGCTTCGTCCCGAAAACATCGAGGATCCCCCGAGGACCTATACCAGTATTTTTCGACGGATCGGTCCGGGCCTGATTCTTGCCAGCGGTATCGTCGGCTCGGGCGAGTTGATTGCCACCACGGTGCTGGGCGCCGAGGCCGGTTACACGCTCCTGTGGCTGATCATTCTGAGCTGCTTCATCAAGGTGGTGGTTCAAAACGAGCTGGGCCGGTATGCCATCGGCACCGGCGAAACCACCCTGGAGGCCTTCGATCGCGCGCCGGGTCCCCGTCTTCGGGCTTCCTGGCTGGTCTGGGCCTGGTTCCTGATGGTCATGTTTACGCTCCTGCAGGTGGGCGGGATGCTGGGGGGCGTTTCCGAGGTGCTCAACCGGTTGGTTTCCGCGGTGCCCATCGGTGTCTGGGTCTGGGTGGTGAACCTGCTGACGGTCGTCCTGCTGATCGGCGGGCGCTACTGGGTGGTGGAAAAAATCTCCATGGGGCTGGTGGTCTGTTTTACGGTCCTGACCGTGAGCTGCGCCTTCCTCATGTTCAAGCTACCCCAGTACTTTTCCTGGTCCCAGGTGGTTTCGGGGTTGACGTTTCAGCTTCCGGAAAGCGGGCTCATCACTGCCGTGGCCGCTTTCGGCATCACCGGGGTGGGAGCCACCGAGCTGGTGGTGTATCCCTACTGGTGCCTGGAGAAGGGGTATGCCCGGTACAGCGGCCCTCGCGACGGAAGTCCGGCCTGGCGGGAGAGGGCCGGCGGATGGATTCGGGTCATGGGGGTGGATGTCGTCAATTCCATGGTCATTTACACTTTTGCCACGGTGGCCTTCTACCTTCTGGGAGCGGGAATCCTGCACGGTCAGGGCCTGGTGCCCAGCGGCTCCGAGATGGTCCGGGTGCTTGCCAACATGTATACCGAAACCATGGGCGAATGGTCCCTGCCGCTCTTCCTGGTGGGTGCTTTCACGGTGCTCTATTCCACCATCTTTGCCGCTACGGCCGCGCACAGCCGGGTGTTCGCCGATTTCGCCGGCATCCTGAGGCTCTACGACAAGACCGACTACCCCAAACGTCTCAAGGTAACGCGCCTCTTCGTGGTCATCCTTCTTTTCGTGCCCTCCCTCTATTTCATGTTTCTGCAGGCGCCGGTGCTGATGGTCATCATTGGCGGAGCGGCCCAGGCCCTCATGTTGCCCGTCATTGCCTTCTACACGGTCTACCTGCGTTACCGTCACATGCCGGGAGAGGTCCAACCGGCCGCATGGGTGACCGTGGCCCTTTGGATCTCGGCCCTGGTCATGGCCCTCATGATGGGCTATTCCTTCATTCAGCGAATCGCGGGCTTGAGGTAGGCAGTCCAGCCTTGTCAGGCTGAGGCGAAGACCTTCTCGGTGACGTAGGGGACGGTCTGCGGGCCTTCGGGGAGCACGGCGACGCGGCAGTCCGGACCCGCAGCCGCCTGCAGTTGCCTCACCAGGCCGCCGATGTCCCGAACCGGCTTGAGGTGGGCGGCCAGGACGTCGGAATCGGGCAGGGTCGAGTGGAGGTAGGCCTCCGATTTCATCAGGATTTTGGCCAGGATCTGAACCTGCCACTGATCCTGAATGGTCTCGGTGTGGTTGTGAATGTTGGAGAGTACCTCGGCGGGAGACTGTCCGGAGCGCAGCAACTGGCCGAAGGGGCCCTCGGAAGGCAGGCCGTCGCAGCACTCTGAAGCCATGATAATGGTTCCACCCTGCCTGACGATGCGGGAGGCGGCCGACATGCCCTTGACGGCCTGATAGAGATTCAGGTCCAGGGGGAACCCCGAATTGGTGGTCACGACCACATCGAAGGGCTGCTCCACCGGTCGCATGACCGATTCTCGTGCAAACCGGCATCCCTCGTCGTGTGCCTCCTTCCAGTCTCCGGCGAAGACACCGGTAATGTCCCGGTTTTTGTTGAGGGTAACGTTGACGATGAAGTCCGGCCGGACCAGGGCGGCAATTTCCGACATCTCCCGGTAGATGGGATTGTTGAGGGTCTCTCCCCAAGTGGCGTTGGGGTTGTCGATCATGGGAGCCGAGTGGTTCCGCAGGATGCTCTCGAAGGCTCCTACTCCCAGCAATACCGCCTTGGGCCCTCCGGAGAACCCCGCAAATAGATGGGGCTCAATGAATCCAGTCAGGATCTTGAGCCGGGCCTGCACGAAATCCCTGTTGACCCAGACCTGGTTGCCGTATTGGCTGGCGCCGAGATGAACCATGCTGGACCGATCCCGAGGCTGGTGTTGCACGATGCGGTAGTTGTCGAGGATCTCACGCCCCAGCATGGCCTCCAGCTCCTGGGGCGTGTTGGACCGGTGGGTGCCCACGGCGTTGATCAAGGTGATGTTTTCTTTCGGGACCTGGTCCAGTTCGGACAACACGATCGGCAGTACCCTGTCGCTCGGCATGGCCCGCGTGCGGTCCGGAAAAATGATGGCCACCGAGGTGTCGGCTGAGGCCAGCTCCCGCAGCGGGGCCGCGGCCACCGGATGCCGAAGCGCATGGAGCAGGGAGGCGGCTTCGTCCTCCAGTCCCTTCACGAACCGAGGCTCGATGACCTCGACTCCCCGTTCCGGAAAATCCACCTCCAGTCCGTTTTTTCCGTAAGCCAGTGTTACCTTCATGTTCTCTCCATGGTTGTCCGGAATCGCCGTGCGTCTCGATCGCTTTCCCTGACCCCGCCCATCACGGCGTAAATGGGGAGGTGTTGACCGGAAGGTTGACCCGCTCGGGAGCTTATTATACTTTGATTCCGACTGTGGCCGGTGTCTCGGGCGGGAGTGCCCGACCGTCGCCCGGTCAAGGAATCGAAATCGAAGCTGCTCGAGCCGGATCGGGCAGTCGGTACCCCGCAGAAAGCCAGCCATGCGAGAGAGCGACTTTTTCGATGAGAAGGACGTCAGGAAGCCGACCCGACTGACCTGTCCCTTTTGCGGCCGCACCTTTCAGTACGAGGTGCGTTGGCGGCAGAGACTCAAGAAGAAGCGCCTGCCCGGGGGCGCTTCTTCAGAGGACCGCCGGCGGTTCGGAAAGGCTCAGTCCTACCTGGTCCGAATCGACGACAAGGTCGGCTGCCAGTACGTGGGATGCCGCCGGCGGTTTGAGATTGCCAGTTTTCAGACCGTCGTCTTCCTTTCCGATTCCGACCACGGGCCGGACCGGACCCGTGAGCAGCCGACCAGATCTCGACCCCGCAGGAACCCGAATCGCAACCATCGCTGAGGTTGAGGGTCAGGTCCCCAGCAGGATCTTGCCGAACTGCCTGGCGTCCTCCATGCGCTGATGGGCCTCCCCGGCCTCCTGCAGAGGAAAGACCCGGTCAATCGGCGGGCGCAGCCCATGGGCCGAGTAGAGCCGGACCAGGGCGTCGAACTCCCGCGGGCTGGCCATGGTGGAACCCATCACCGTCACCTGTTTCCAGAAAATCCGCCTCACCTCGATCTTCCGGGCGGCGCCCAGGGTCGCGCCGTAGGTGACGATTCTTCCGGCGGGGCCAATCAAGTCCAGGGCTCTTTCGAAGACACTGCCCCCACTGCCGTCGATGACTGCGTCCAAGGGCCGATCTCCCAGCAGTTTGCGCAGCTTTCGTCCCCACTGGTCGTCCCGATAGTTCACCCCGCCGACCGCGCCCAGGCCGCGAGCGCGCTCGATTTTGTGGTCGCTGCCCGAGGTGACGAACGTCCGGGCTCCCAGGCAATGGGCGATCTGCAGGGCCAGGGAGGCGACTCCTCCGCCCACCCCGGTGATCAGGACCGTCTCGCCGGCCGCCACTTGGGCTCTGGTGACCACGGCCCGGTAGGCGGTCATACCCGCCAGCGGGAGGGCCGCCGCCTCTTCGAAGGAAAGGTGGGCCGGCTTGGGTCGGATGTTGGCGGCGGGGACGACAACCATCCGGGCATAGGTGCCATTGTCGGGCATCCCCAGAATTCGCATGCCCGGCCCCTGAGCCTTGATCTCCGGTCCCCAGTCCAGGCAGGGGTTGATCAGCACCGCCTGGCCCAGCAGGCCGGTCGATACGCCGGAGCCCACGACAGCCACTTCGCCGGAACCGTCCGAACCCGGGATGGTGGGAAGCTGGATGTTGGCGTAGAGTCCCTTGCGGATCCAGGCGTCCCGGTGGTTGAGCGCGGCCGACTTCAGACGGACCAGCACCTCTCCGACCCCGGGCGCCGGATCGGCAACGTCTTCCCACAGCAGCTTTTCCGGACCACCCGGCTCCTTCAGCACGATCGCTTTCATTGCTGTCACCTCACCTGTTTCTACGCCCCGGCCAGCTTCAAGCCTCCCTGAGCCAGCGGTAGATCTCCGCCAGCCGGGGACGTTTGCCAACCATCAATGAAGCCGTCCGAAAGAGCCGGGCGGCTCCCTTGACGGCCAGGAAAATCCCCAGAATCAGCACCGCCGTGGAGACCAGCACATCCACCAGCGGGACCTCGTCGGTGCTTAGCCGCAGCAGCATGGTGACCGGCGCGGTCAAGGGGAAGAACGAAAAGGAGCGGGCCAGCCAGGAATGGGGCTGCGTCATGAGGGACGCGGCCAGAAACATCGGAATCATGCTGGTCATGGTCCAGACTACCGACAATTGCTGGCTTTCCTGGGAGGTGTTGCCCAACAGGCCGGTGCCCGCCATGAGGCCGGCGAACAGGAGATAGCCCAGCGCCACGTACATCAGGCTCAGGAGAATCTGCCCGGGAGACAGGGTCATCAGGGTCAATACCAGGCTGGCAGGCAGTACCAGCAGCACCACGTAAAAGGCAACCTGCAGCAGACCGGCCGCGCCCAGGCCCATTATCTTGCCCATCAGGAGTTGGGTGGGAGTCACCGACGAGAGCAGGATCTCGATGACCCGGTTCTGTTTCTCTTCGGCAATGCCCTGGAGTAGGTAGCCCGAAGACATGAAGATGGAAATCGTCAAGAGAAAAAACATGATAAAGGGGCCCAGGAACCGCCCGACCCGCTTCAGCAGGTTGCCCTCAGGCTGGATCCGACCCTGTTTCGATACCTGCATTTCCTTGAATCGGCCTGGCGTCAGGATTCTGGCTACGGCTTCTTCTTCCAGCCGCCCACTGGCCAGACTGGCTCGCAGCAGTGCGCTCAACTGCCTCCGTCCGGTTCGGGTGAGCTGAGCGAAGATGCCCTTTTCGGCCGCATAGACGACGATGTCGCCGCTCTGCAGATAGTCGGCTTCCAACAGGAAGACAGCGCTGAGATCGCCCTTTCTGAGGTCCGCCAGAGCCTTGTCCAGATCGTCATAGGCCACAAGCTCGGACTCGAGGCTGACGCCGGGCACCGGGAGCGGGATGGTTGAACCGGTCGGCCTGGTCGCTGCCTGCAAGCGGAAGTCCAGAACGCCGGCGCGGTCGACGACTCCGGCCGGTCCCTGATTGGCCTGCGAATCGCGGAAGGTCTCCCGGGACAGCATGCTGGCCGCAAAGAGTCCGCCGATCATGAGCAGCGGCAGCCCGAACAGTGTGAACAGATAACCCTTGCGGGTCACGGTCACCAGGAACTCCCGCTTGGCTATGGTCCAGACTTTGCTCATGAGCTATCCCGCACCACCCGAATGAAAATCTCGTCCAGCGGAGTCCTGGCGCGCTGGAACGATTCGACCTCGGCGCCCGACTCCAGCAGCCAGCGGAGAAACCGTGCCGGCTCCACTCCCTGCTTCAGGTAAACGGTGGTTGCAGCGTTGTGGCCGCTGAAACGGTCGATGAGCTCGCAGGTCCGGTAATCCGCGCCGGAACGCACCAGGAACGACGGCTCGGAATGGCGGTTCTGAATATCCTCCAGGTCCCCATAGAGCACCTGGCGTCCCCGATTGATCATGAAGACCCGGCGGCACAGCGATTCCACCAGCGACATCTGGTGCACGGACAGCACCACTGTCTTCCCCTCTGCGGCCAGCTCCTGAATGGACCGGACCAGCAGACGAACGTTGATCGGATCCAATCCGGTAAAGGGTTCGTCCAGGATGAGGATGTCGGGGTCGGAGACAACCGTGGCGATGAACTGGACCTTTTGCTGGTTGCCCTTGGAGAGTTCCTGGACCGGGCGGTTCCTTGAATCGTCGATCTCCAGTCGCCTGAGCCAATCACGAGCATTGCTGCGGACCCGTTCGATGGAGACGCCCTTGAGCGTCCCCAGGTATTCCAGAACCGCCATCACCCTTTGCCGGAAATAAAGGCCGCGCTCTTCCGGCAGGTAGCCGATGCGGTTCTTGTGGGTCTCTGAAATGGGCTGTCCCTGGATTCGAATGGATCCGGCGTCGGGGCGAATCAGGTCGAGAATGAGGCGGATGAGAGTGGTCTTGCCGGCCCCGTTGGGTCCCAGGAGACCGAAGATCTCGCCGCTGCCGATCTCAAACGAGGCGCCATCCACGGCGATGACCGAACGGAAGTTCTTGCTGACCTCCTGAACCGAAATGATGGCGTCGGGAGCGACCATAAGCGGCATACCTTATCATGATGGCCTTACCCGGTCTAAGGCTATATTCTTCCCCGGGAGGCACCGACTCTTGGGTGTCCATTTCAAGGGCTTTTGACTATAATGTCCCGGTTTTTTCGAGGCGGAAACCGGCGTTTCCTGACCGATTTCGGCAGGGAAGCGCCTTTCGCCGGGGCCTTCGCTTTTCCGGCGGGGAACTCCGGTCATTAGAGAGTCATGGCAACCGGGTCGACGGGTTCCAAGAGAACTGGGCTGAAACGCGTGCGCTCGAGGAGGGCTCTGGTGATCGAGGGCCTGTTCCTGATGGGTTTGTGGCTCCATCTGAGCGGCCGTTTCGACCCTTTCCACCTGGCGTTGGGAGTGGGCTCGGTCTTGTTGGTGATGTGGATCAACGCTCCCCTCAAGCAGACCCAGCTTTACAGTGGCGATACGTTTGCCTGGGACCGGGCCAACTACTGGGCCCTGCTGGCCTATTTGCCCTGGCTGGGGTGGGAGATCCTGTTGGGCAGCATCCAGGTGGCCTACCTGGTCCTGCACCCCAGGATGCCCGTGAAGCCTTGCCTGATCTACTTCCGGGTGAATCTGCCCAACCTGGCGGCCCGGGTGACCCTTGGCAATTCCATCACCCTGACGCCGGGCACGGTGACGATCCGAATTCGAGGGGATGAATTCGTGGTCCATGCACTTACCCGAGAATCGGCGGAAGGCCTGGTGCATGGCACCATGCCGCTACGCGTTTCGAGGATCTTCAACGGTCCTCGAGAGCATGTGGTCAGTCAGGTCCGAGTGGTCGCCCTGGACGGCTCATCCGCAAATTGATGCAAGACGTCTTTCTCTACCTCGCCATCGTCCTGTCCGTCATCATTCCTTTGCCCTTCTACCGCGTGTTGAAGGGCCCCACCATTTTTGACCGGCTGCTGGGCGCAAGCGCCATAGGCACCAAGACGCTGGTGCTGGTCTGTCTGATCGGCTTTCTCTACGGCCGGATCGAGTTGTTTGTCGATATCGCCCTGGCCTACGCCATTCTGAACTTCATCGGCCTGGTCGCCGTGGCCAGGTACTTCCAGAGCCACCCCAAGGAGAGATGAGCGCCTTCAGAGAACTGCTGGCTTTGACGATGGTCTTCGCGGGGAGTTTCTTCCTGCTGGTGGGCAGCGTGGGAATTCTGCGCTTGCCGGACATTTTCTGTCGAACGCACGCTACCAGCAAGAACGATACGCTGGGCATCTTGCTGGCCGTGGGAGGCCTGGCGGTGTTCGAAGGGTTTACGCTGACGAGCCTGAAGCTGGTCACCGCCCTGGTTTTCGTGGCCTTGGCCTATCCCATCGGGTCTCATGTGCTGGTCAATGCGGCCGCGCGCTTTCACTGGCGGCGCCAGCCCGGGGGCGCCCCGCGGCGTGAAACAGGAGAGAATCCGTAATGTACTTGGGACTGGAGGCCGCCCTGGGCTTGTTGTTGCTGGCTTCAGCGCTGATTGCCCTTCGGTTGAAGAACCTGTTGGCGGCAGCGGTGACCCTGTCGGTCTTCAGTTTCATATCGGCCTTGATCTACCTGGTGATGGGGGCGGTCGACGTGGCTTTTACCGAAGCCGTGGTGGGCGCCGGCATCACCGGAGTGCTGTTCATCGTGGTGCTTTTCCATACCTCCCGCCGGAGCATCGATTGAGAAAGACCTCTCTGATCGCGCTGGTCTTGTTTGGCGCCTTGCTGCTCTATGCCTCATCCGGTCTGCCCGGCCACGGCGACCCCGACGGGCCCAGCCACCGCGAGCGGAGCCGGGTGGGCTCCCCGGTCGCGGCGGCCCACTACATCCGTCATGCCCAGGCGGATGCGGCTTCTCCAAACATCGTGACCGTGGTGCTGGCTGACTATCGCGGCTTCGACACGTTGGGAGAGACGATCGTGGTCTTGACCGCCGGACTGGTCTGCTACCTGATTCTCAGACGGAGCCCATGACTTCCAGTTCCAGAAATCCGATTCTGATCACCGCCAGCCGGCTGCTGGCTCCCTTCATACAGTTGTTTGCCCTTTACGTGATCTTTCACGGCCACTTCGGCCCCGGGGGAGGATTCCAGGGAGGCGCGATGCTGGCCGCCAGCATTCTGATGCTTCGGCTCTCGGTGGGTGCGGAGAGGTCGGAACTCAAATTCAGGAAATCATGGGGCACGCCGGTGGGGGCGCTGGGAGCCCTGATCTTCGCCGGCACCGGCCTGCTCACCCTCCTGCTGGGGGGGCGCTTCCTGGAATATCACTTTCTGCCGCTTCCGGACCTGAGCCGGGCCGAGCTTCATTCCGCCGGGATTCTCCTGATTGAGGTCGGGGTGAGCCTGGCTGTCATGGCGGTGCTGGTGGCGATCTATGACGACATCATGGAGGGGTCCGGTGGAGGTTGAGTTCATCGCGGGTCACAACCTGTACTGGATTATCTCTCTGCTGCTGCTGGTGGGGCTCTACGGGATGCTGGCCAAGCGGAACCTGGTGAAGAAACTGGTGGGCATGAATATCTTCCAGACCTCCATCATCCTGTTCTACGTTGCCATCGCCTCCAAGAGGAACGCCACCGTTCCGGTCATTGACGCCGCATTGGGTTCGGTGGACCCGGCTCACTACATCAATCCGTTGCCGCATACCTTGATGCTGACGGCCATCGTGGTGAGCGTGGCCACCACCGGCGTGGGTTTTGCGCTGCTCATCAGCATCTTTCGGCGATACAGGACCCTGGATGAAGATACGTTGTTGAAACGAATGAGATGATTGAAGCCAACCTGCCCCTGCTGGTCCCGCTCACCTTTCTCATTCCTGCCCTCCTCATCCCTCTGATCGGCCTCCGGGTTCCCGGCGCCGCCTACCCCCTGGCGTTGGCCGCGGTTGCGGCGTCCATTCCCATTGCGGGTTTCGGGTTGTTCCGGGTGATCGCCGGCGGGCCGGTATCCTACACCCTGGGGGGCTGGGAAGCTCCCATTGGGATCGAGTTCGTGTTGGATCCGCTGGCGTCGTTCCTGACACTGCTGGTGTCGGTGGTTTCCTGCCTGGTGTTGATTCACGCCCGCCACGTGGTGTCGGTAGAGCACCCGGACAAGCGGGTCCCCTACTACAGCCTGGTGCTGCTGTTGCTGGCCGGTTTCTGTGGAATCATGGCGACCGGAGATCTCTTCAATCTCTATGTTTTTCTCGAGATCAGTTCTCTTGCGGGTTACGGGCTGGTAGCCATCGGAGACAAGCGGTCACCGGTAGCGGCCTATCGCTATCTCATCCTGGGGAGCGTCGGAACCGGATTCTACCTGCTTGGCACCGGATTCATCTATGTGATGAGCGGGTCCCTGAACATGGCCGACGTGGCTCGAATCCTCCCCCACATCCTCGACCAGCCGCCTGTCCTGGCCGGGTTGATCCTGATGGTGACCGGCATCGGCCTCAAGACGGCGCTTTTCCCGCTGCACTTCTGGCTGCCGGACGCCTATTCCAGCGCGCCCTCGAGCAGTTCGGCGCTGCTGGCGCCGTTGGGCACCAAGGTTGGCGCCTATGTCCTCATTCGAATTCTTTTCTTCGTCTTCGACCCCGGCGCGCTGGAGCAGAGGGTTCCCATCACTTCGGTAATCGCCTGGCTCTCGGTCGGGGGAGTCCTTTACGGGTCGCTCATGGCCCTGGCCCAGCAGGAACTCAAACGGATGCTGGCCTATAGCAGCGTCGCCCAGATCGGATATATCGGACTGGGTCTGGGGATGGCCACGCCCCTGGGTTTCGTCGGAGCGGTGCTCCATATCCTGAATCATGCGCTCATGAAAGCCGCCCTGTTCCTGGTTGCAGGCAATCTGCGGGTTCAGCTCGGCCATTCCGATATCGCGGCCATGGACCACCGACTGAGTCGTCAAATGCCCTGGTCGATGGCTGCGTTGGTGGTGGGAGCCTTATCCATGATCGGCCTGCCGCCGACGGCGGGATTTTTCAGCAAGTGGTACCTGGTGCTGGGAGGTATCCAGGGTTCCCACTGGGTCTTTGTGGCCGTCATTTTGCTGGGGGGATTGCTGAACACCCTCTACTTCTTCCGAGTCATTGAAAGGGTGTATCTCCCGTTTTGGAGAGGACCGTCGGGCCGCGCCGCCGCAAACGGCGGGCCGGGCGTTGTGGAAAACAGGGAAGCCAGGTTCTCCATGCTGGCTCCGACCCTGATCCTGGCGGCAGCGCTCCTGGTACTGGGCCTGACGAGTTCCTTCCTGGTGAATCGAGTGATTCATCCCATGATTCCGGCAGGCCTCTTGTAGGAATCCCGCGCCCGGGCGGTTCGATCGGCTGGAGGAGCCAACAGGTGATGAACGATTTGTCGACCTATCCGTCGGCCGTACCGCTGTTGGCGATCCTGGTATCGGCGGCAAGCGTGCCGTTGATCGGGATCAGCGCCCGCCGTCCCAACCTGAGGGAATTCTGGACCCTTTTGGCCGCCGGCGCCAAGTTCGCACTGGTGCTCTCTCTGCTTCCCTCGGTGCTGGCGAACCAGGTGGCGGAGACCCGACTGTTCCAGGTCTCACCCGGAATCGACCTGACCTTGAGGGCCGACCCGTTCGGGGTTTTCTTCGCCCTGATCGCTTCCGGTCTCTGGATTCTGACTTCGTTCTACTCCATTGGATATGTCCGCGGTCTCAAGGAAAAGCACCAGACCCGCTACTTTGCCAGCTTTGCCCTGTGTCTTTCGGCGACTCTGGGCGTGGCCTTCGCCGCCAATCTGCTGACCTTCATCATATTCTTCGAAATCCTGACCATTGCCACCTATCCGCTGGTCATTCACAAGCAGACCCCCGAAGCCATTGCGGCCGGCCGCAAGTACCTGGCCTTCACCCTGACGGCCGGGGTGGTGCTGGTCGCCGCCATGGCCGCCGTGCTGCAGTTGACGGGAACCCTGGACTTTCAGCCGGGCGGCCTGCGCGCCTTCCGGGACCTTTCACCAGTCGCGGTCAAGATCCTGTTCGGGATGTTTCTGGCGGGAGTGGGGGTGAAGGCAGCCATCATGCCTCTGCACGCCTGGCTGCCCGCGGCCATGGCGGCTCCCACTCCGGTCAGCGCCTTGCTCCACGCCGTGGCCGTCGTAAAGTCGGGGGTTTTCGGGGTGGTTCGGGTGACGGATTTCCTCTTCGGGCCGGAGACCCTCAGTCGGTTCGGACTCAATGAGGTCATGCTCTGGCTTGCCGGCAGCACCATTCTGCTGGCCTCCTGCCTGGCCTTTGCGGAGGACAACTTGAAACGCCGCCTGGCCTACTCCACCGTCGGCCACCTCTCATACGTGGTTTTGGGGGCCGGGCTGCTCTCTCCCAGCGGTTTGATTGGCGGTCTGATGCACATTGCCAACCACGCCACCATGAAGATCGTCCTGTTTTTCTGCGCCGGCGCCATCTACGTCAATGCGCACAAGGAAAAAATCAGCGAACTGGACGGCATCGGTCGGGCCATGCCCTGGACCATGGGGGCTTTCGCCCTGGCCTCGCTGGGCCTTGCAGGGGTTCCGCCGGTCAGTGGCTTTGTCAGCAAATGGTACCTCGGGCTGGGCGCCTTGGAAGGAGGCAGCGTCGCGGTTGTGACGGTTCTTCTGGTCAGCGGACTGCTCAATGCCGGATACTTCGTGCCCATTGTCTACCGGGCCTTCTTCAAGCAGTCCGAAAACTTCAATTCCATCGGGGAGGCGTCCGCCTGGATGGTCGTCCCTCTGATCCTGGCTGCCGGTTTGTCGTTATTGCTGGGGCTGATGCCGGACCTGTTCTTTCACTTCTTCTCCCTGGCAAAGCAGATCGCTGCCCAGGTTTTGGAGGTCTCAAACCCGTGAAACGGTGGCACTGGATTTCGCTGGCGGCGGTCATGATCGGTTCCCTGATTCTGGAACGGGCGGCTGTCCATCACACCTCCGATTACTGGTGGAGCCATATTCCCGGTCTATACGGATGGCTCGGTTTCCTCGGCTGTATCGGGATCATTGTCGGGTCCAAGCTGCTGGGCCGGAAATGGCTGCAAAGGGGCGAGCACTACTACGATGGCGAGTGAACTGATGCTGCATCCTGCTTTCCTGGTGCTGCTGGGGGTTGCGCTGCTTCCATTGCTTCCCTCGAGAGCCAGGGGCAAGGTCCTTCCGCTCTTTCCCTTGGCCGCCCTCGGGGTTTGCTGGAACCTTTCCGCCGATCACGGCTTTTCGGTTGAATTCCTGGAATACCGCCTGTCGATCCTGCAGGTGGACCGGTTGAGCCGGGTTTTCGGCATCGTTTTCTCGCTGATCGGCTTCGCCGGGGGCCTTTTCGCCCTTCACCTCAGGGATGTTCGCCAACAGGTCGCCGCCTTGCTCTATGCCGGCAGCGCTCTGGGTCTGGTCTTCTCCGGGGATTGGCTGACCCTCTTCCTCTTCTGGGAGCTGACCGCTCTTTCGTCGACGGTTCTGATCTGGTCCCGGCGGGGGACGGGATCCAGGGTGGGCCTGCGTTATCTGCTGGTCCACCTGTTTGGAGGCAGCCTGTTGCTGGCCGGGATCCTGGGGCAGGTGCAGGCCACCGGAGGCATTGCCCTTCAATTGCTGGAGGCCGGCCGGGTGTCCTCCTGGCTGATCCTGGGGGGCATCGCCGTCAACGCCGCCATTCCTCCGCTTCACGCCTGGCTGGCCGACGCCTATCCCAAGGCCACCGTGACCGGTGCGGTCTTCCTGAGCGCGTTCACCACCAAGTCGGCGGTCTACCTGCTTGCCAGAGTGGCGCCGGGTTGGGAAATACTGATTACCCTGGGAGTCGTCATGGCTCTCTACGGGGTCGTATTCGCCGTCCTGGCCAACAATATCCGGGAGATCCTTGCCTACCACATCATCAGCCAGGTGGGGTACATGGTTGCGGGAGTCGGCATCGGAACGCCGCTGGCTCTCAACGGCTCCGTCGCCCACGCCTTCAGCCATATCCTCTATAAGGCCCTCCTGTTCATGGGAGCGGGAATGGTCCTGCAGGCGACCGGTCGGAGTCGGCTCACCGAACTGGGAGGATTGGTCGGGAAGATGCCTCTGACGCTGGGGCTCTACATGGTGGGCGCCTTCTCCATTTCGGGCTTTCCCTTCTTCAATGGCTTTATCAGCAAGTCAATGGTGGTCAGCGCCGCCCTCGACGCCCGTTACCCGGCAGCCTACCTGCTTCTGCTCCTGGCATCGGTGGGAACCTTTCTCTCGATCGGCCTCAAGCTTCCCTATTTCACCTGGTTCGGCCGCAGCCGGCCGGAGGTGGGCGTGTCGCGCCCTCCCCTGAACATGCACCTGGCCATGGGCCTGTTGGCTGTTCTCTGCGTCGGCTTCGGA
Organism: Acidobacteriota bacterium; assembly: GCA_022826755.1. GTDB lineage: Bacteria > Acidobacteriota > Terriglobia > Versatilivoradales > Versatilivoraceae > Versatilivorator. The sequence goes on along the minus strand of JAJDUG010000067.1, from coordinate 20,076 downwards.
GTGTTTCCTTCGCTGCTGTACGCCGAGCTGCCCTACGGTGCGAGCTACCGGCCCTACACCGTCCCTCACCTGGTGGAGAGCATTCAATTGCTCGCCGCCACCTTTTTCGGATTCTGGTGGTTTCGCTCCAAGCTGGCCGGCCAGGCGACGTTGACACTGGACACCGATTGGTTCTATCGTCGACCGGCAGGCTGGGTCCGTCGCTGCCTGGTTGACGGGGTAAGCCGGCTCTTTGACCGGGCCGACGCCGGAATTCTGACTGGTATTGGCTGGCTGGCGCCGAGGTTCCGGAATCCGGCCCTCTGGTTCGGCCGCGGGGCGGGAGGCGAGCAGGGGCCGGCCATCTCCGGCGACGACCCCGATGCCACGCGGCCCAAACTGGAGTTCGCCGTGACGCTGATTCTCCTCAGTGTACTCTTGTTCACGGCAATGGCTATCTTGCAATAGGTCGGCTACATTCTTCGAGGCCGCCAATGACGACAGATCTCTTTTACCCCGCCCCCGAGGGCTTGCCGGTACCGGTCAATCCTCCCAGGGGAGATGACGGAATCTACCGCTTGCTGAGCGGCACGGACTGGCGCCAGGTGCTTCAGCTCGGGTCGGATCGCCTGATCCGCGCCGGAGCCCTCTGGCTGTACGGATTCCTGGACGAGGCTCACCGTCTGACCCAACAGGACTCGTCCCCGGAAGGGGCCTACTGGCATGCCCTGGTGCATCGCAGCGAGGGTGACTTCAGCAATGCTCTCTACTGGTTCCGCCGCGTCGGAGCCCATCCGGTCCAGGCCCGGTTGAGGACCAGGGTCCGAGAGGCGTTGGAAGAGCGGAGCACGGAGGGTTGGCAGGCCCTGGTGGAAAGCCCGCGTTGGGAGCCCGCCCGATTGGTGGAACTGTGTGAACGGTCATCCCGGGGGGAGCCGGCCCATCCCGCGGTCCTGCGGGAAGCCGTCCGGATGGAATACAACCTTCTGATGGAATACGTCCTGGCTCAGGCCCGATTTTGAGCCCTTCCATCCGGTTCACCGGACAAATCCCGCCGCAGCCCTGTCTGGCTGATCATTCCGGCAAAAAACAGTCGATCGCCGAATAAAGACGAACCACGAATGAACACGAATAGACACGAATACGGCGGGACCTCCTTCAACGGCAAGCGACACCAAAATGTTTCTGCAATCTTGTTGCTCTGCTATCCCTTCATGTCCTTCGCAGACAACCTGTTCGTATCGGTCGTCACCCCCGATGAACGACTCATCAGGCTGTTCATTGGTGTTCATTCGTGTCCATTCGTGGTTCGTCGTTTTCCTTCGTGGATATCTTTCCTGCCTTCGTGACCTTGCGATCCCGTCGCGGATATCCTCAGCGCCTTGGTGGCCCTTTTTTTTCTTCGTGTCCCTTCGTGGATAACTCTTTTTTGTCGTTGTTTCAGAGTTTTAGCCAAGCCGCCAGGCGGTTCTCGAAGACCATGTCGGGCCGGAAGTCCTTCAGTTGCAGCGACGATTGGTAGGAGGGGGGCAGGGCTCGCCTGGGAACCAGTCCGACGATCTCGCTGTCGGACACCCGGGTTCCCATCCGCTCGGCCTCCCGACAGACAGCCAGGAAGACCCTTTGGATGGAGCTGATCTCGAAATCGGTCAGGTTGATCGATACCTGGGCCTGGTTCCGGGTCTTCAGGTCTACTCCGATTGCCTTGACATGGGGCAGTCCACCGCTGGAGGCGCGGATCTTGCGGGCGATTCGACCGGCCAGACGGACATCCGGAGTCATCAGATTGACGTTGTAGGCGACCAGGAATTTTCGTGCGCCCACGGCTGTCGCTCCGGCGGTAGGGTGGAGTTCCGCGTCACCAAAGTCCGGGCACCGGTCCGTTGCTTCGGCCAATTCGGCTCGCAGGCCCTCGAATTGGCCGCGGCGTACGTTCTCCAACCGGGCCCGCTCAGGTTGCCGGGCCGCTGCCCCGTAGAGGTAGACCGGGATTCCGAAACGGCGGCAGGCTTCTCGCCCCACGGCTTGTGCAATCAGCGCGCAATCCTGCAAGGTCACGTTGCTGACCGGGACGAAGGGAACCACATCGGTGGCGCCGATGCGCGGGTGGGCACCGGAGTGGTGATTGAGATCTATCAATTCAGCCGCCTGGCCCATCGCCCGTAAGGCCCCCTCGGCGACCCCCTCCCTGTTACCCACGAAGGTGATGACGGCCCGGTGGTGGTCTGCGTCCATGGTGCGGTGCAGGACCCCCACGCCGGCAACCGAGTCGATGGCGGAGGCGATGCGGTCGATCACCCGTGGATCCCGCCCCTCGCTGAAATTGGGGACACATTCAACGATCGTTTTCATGGCGCACCCGGCGACCTGTGGGAGCTGGGGGCTATGCCGAAGACTTCAGCAGAGAGGCGTACTCCTCGGGGAAGGTCCTGGGTCTGCCGTTGCGGTCCAGGACGATATGGGTGGTGCTGCCGGTGGCGACCACAACGCCGCTGTTCTTCTTGATAATCTCGTAGCGAAAGTTCAAGGTCCGCTTACGCAGCGATTCAACGGCGGTGCGAATCTGCAGGACCTCGTCGTAGAGAGCAGGGGAATGGTAGCGGCAGCGGGCTTCGGCCACGGCCAGGAATGCCTGAGTCGTGGCTTCCATCTCGGCGTAGGAGAATCCACAGTCACGGCATACCTCGGAGCGCCCGACCTCGAACCAGACCAGGTAGTTGGAGTAGTAAGCCACTCCCATCTGGTCCGTTTCCGCATAGCGAACCCGGATATCGGTGGTCACCCAACGGGTCGGGGACTGAGATGAGCGCCGGAGCCGCTCGGGCATGAGAGTCGGCATTGAACCCGCACTTTCCACCAGGTCGCTGGTGGCGTCATGAAAAGTAGTTTATCTTCAGTATCTTGATTGGCTTTATGTAAAGGGCTTGCGGGCAACAAACGGCGCTGGGCATGCCCTGGCTTGTCTTTTCCCCATCAGCGCGCACATGCTCCCTCGCGCGTAGAAACCGCTACGCTCTTCGGTCGCGAGCACGCGCTGATAGGGAAAATCCTGCGCCATGATCATGCTCCCTGCTGAGAAGTGCGGGTTAAAGCGTCCGCTTGGCGGTGGAGAGTTCTGCCTATGGGGTGGCCGAAGTGGATCCGGAGGCAGAGTTGTCGAACTCCTCGATGATCTCCTGAGTGATCTCAATGGCGGGGTTGACGAAGAAAACCTCCTGAGAAAAGTTCACGATCAGGGAAATTTTCTGGTCCTGGGCATACTTTGCGACCACGGGTCTCAGTTGGCCGGCGATCTGCCGAACGATCTGCTGCTGCATCTCGTTGAACTCTTTTTGAGCATCCTCCTGGTCCCGCTTCAACTGGGTGTTCTTGGCGTCGATATTCTTGGTCAGGGCCCGCTGGGCATCGGGATTCAGCGAGGCTGCCTGATCAACCAGTTGCCGCTGCAAGGTGGAAATCTCGTTGGTCTTTTGCTCGAACTCGGTCCGTCTGGCGTTCACCCTTTGCTCGAACTCGGCGAACAGCTTCTTGCCGGCGTTGGACTGCCGGATTACGGCCGAGTAGTTGAGCACGGCCACCTTTCCGTTCGAACTCTGGCCCAAGGCGGTTGCAGACAGAATTGAAATCCCGGCCAGCAGGCTGAGGATTAAATTTTTGGTCGGCATCGTCATTCCTCACTCCAAGGATTGCGGGAGATCCTCTCCCTTTGCAATATGATACACGTGCAACCGCGATTTTGGCCAGAGAGGAATTCCCGGCCGTGGAGCGGAGCCCTCCCCCAAGGGAGGTCTATTGCCGGTCCGATTCCGCCACAAACCGTACCTTGACCCCCAAGCTCTGCTCCAGGAGGTCTTTTCGGGATTCGGCGGTATAGATCTCCAATGTCACCTCCCGCCGGTCGACGGTCTCCAGGTGAACCGTCAGATTGCTTCCTCCCCGCTCACACCACAGACACCGGACCAGGCTGGCGTGGGTCCGATTCAAACCGTCCGCCACGCGAAGGATTCCCGCCAATTTTCTGACGATCTGCCGGTCGTCCCCCTTCAAGCGAGCGAACTCGCCATGCTTGAGCTTGGGATTGCTCTTGCGGTGATAGCGGGCGACCTGGGCGATCAGCTCGATTTCACGGTCGGTAAATCCCGTCAGGTACTCCGAGTTGCGGATGATGTAGTAGGAATGGTGGTGATGTTGAGCGTGGGAGATGAAGAGGCCGACGTTGTGCAGGATTGCGGCGGCCTCCAGGTACTCCCTGTGCTCATCGCTCAAGCCGTGCAGGTCCCGCAGTTGGTCGAACAACTGCAGGGAGAGCCGGGCTACCTGGTCGGCGTGTTCCTTCTCGTAGTCGCAAGCCTGGGCCAGGTGAACCACTCCTCGATAGCGGATATCCGTCAGGTGAAGGTGGTCTCCACCCGCCTTGTGCATCGAGTCGAGAATGACTCCCTCTCTCAGGGCGAAGCCGGATACGGTCATCGAGGCGATCTGAAACTCGGCAAAGGCCTGCTGCAGGATCAGCGCCCCTCCCAGAATGATGTCGACCCGCTTGGGGTCGAGGCCGGCGATCTTTTGACGCTTCTTGAGGGTGTCGGCCCGAATCAGCTTCTTGACCAATTCCGACAGCTCGGAAGAGGAAAAGTTGAAATTGCTCATTTGACGGGTGGGGTCGGCGCCGCGCTGGATCTGGATCATCTGGGCCAGGTTCAGTATGGTTCCGGAGCTTCCAACGGCCACCTCTTGCTTCAGTTTGCGCAGGGATCGCGCCATCGGATTCATGTAAAACTTGAGGTAGTCCCGACACTGCTGAATTTTTCGGCCGGAGACGGGTTCCGCCCGAAAGAAACGGTCGGTGATGCGGATGGCTCCCAGCTTGAGGCTGCTGGCCGACAGGACCTGCCCACGCCTGCCGACGAGAAACTCGCTGCTGCCACCGCCGATGTCGACCAGCAGCGTCTGCTTGTCAAAAATCGGCAGGGCCTGCAGCACGCCCAGGTAGATGAGACGGGCTTCCTCGAAACCGGAGATGACTTCGACCCGGATACCGGCTTCGTTGCGGGCCCGGTCGATAAAGACGTCGCGGTTCGAGGCTTCCCGCACGGCGCTGGTGGCCACCGCTCTAACCTCGGCATCGGAGATGCCGGCTATTTGTCGATACCGTTTCAGCGTCTCGATGCCACGGTCGATGGCATCCTGCTTCAGGGTTTTCATGTCCTTGGAGCCCGAGCCCAGCCGCACCACTTCCTTCTCCTGGGCCAGGATCTCGAACCGGTTGCCGTTTCTGGCCCTGGCGACGACCAGGTGAATGGAATTGGTGCCAATATCAACGGCGGCCCAGTTTCCGTTCATCGAGAGGGTCTTTCCGAAAGAACCGAGTGAGCGTGGAGGGATGGCACCACGGGGCGGGTGTTCTGTCTCAGAAATAAGATTGCCATCTCCGATGGAGGTTCCACCGGGAAACGGTCGGAAGGAGAGGCCGGTTGGTTTTCAGTCAACAGGCACCGTTGTGCTCTTCGTCCCGGGAACCTTCATCGGCCCTCCGGGTTCGGGCGGAACGGCACCGTCTTCGTCGTCGCTCCTCCTCACAATGAATGAGCATTGCATCGTCGTCGCTCCTGGAATCCGGCGCCGTTGCGCTCCGAAAGATGACAACCCTATTTCTGAGACAGAACACTAGGGAAAATACTTTCCCAGGGATGCGGGAAGTGACTTGATGATGTCGTTGTAGGTCACTGCCACCACCAGGAGGATCACCATGATGACACCGACCTGTGTCACCTTCTCCCGCACGTTCAAGCTGAGGTCCCGTCCGACCAGAGACTCAACCAGAATGATGGCGATGACGCCGCCGTCCAGGATGGGTATGGGCAACAGATTGACGATTCCCAGGTTGATGCTGATCACGGCGATGAACATGATCAAGTCGGAGAGGCCGGACTTGGCGGCCAGGCTGGACTGTCGGGCAATCGCAATCGGACCGCCGACCATGCTCACCGGAGCCGTGCCCCGAAGCAGCCGATGAAGGAACTCGAAGAGCAGTCCGCCGAAGCGGATGTTCCGCTCGATCGAAGCGTTCAGCGCTTCCACCATGGACAACTGCTTGACGGTGGTTCTGGCGATGGGGTTCAGCATGACTCCGATCATTCGCCTTTGGGTGGTTTCGTCCAGGTAGGGGGCGACCTGGAATTCCAGCTCCCGGCCATTGCGCAACACCGTAATCGGGATAACCGGTTCCCGGTTGCGGTCCATTGCGTCCACCAGGTCGATTCCTGCCTGGCTGAGCACCACTCCACCCACCTCGACCACCCGATCTCCCGGCAGAATGCCGGCCTCGGCGGCGGGCCTGCCCGCCAGCACCTCCTTGACCTGAACCGAGGCCAGCTCGAAGGGGGCTATTCCCAGGTAGCCGGCACTGTCCCGGCCGCGGGCCTCGGGAGTCAGAGTCAAGGGAAAGGTCTGTCCTCCTCGCTGGACCTGCATTTGCAGGGGAACTCCGGGACTGATGCTGACCTCCAGAAGGAACTCTTCCCAGGTGGGGTCTTGCCGGGCGCCGGCAGCGACGATACGGTCTCCCGGCCTGAGATCGGACCTGAGGGCAGGGGAGTCGGACTTGATCAAGCCCACCACCACCGGGTCCCGGGGCCAGATCGGGACCTCGTATCGGTAGTAGAACAGTCCGGTCAGCAGGACCACCGCCAGCACACCGTTCATGACCGGCCCCATCACGGCCACGATGAACCGCTGCCACTTGGGATGGGAGAGGAACTCTTCAATCCCACCGGTCACGTCGTCGGGGTTTTCACCCGCCATCTTGACGTACCCGCCCAAGGGAATGGCACAAACCTTGTAGTCCGTTTCGCCACGGCGGAATCCAAAGAGGCGTGGACCGAACCCGACCGAAAAGGCCTCGACGCGAATCTTGAAGAACTTGGCCGCGCCGAAGTGGCCCAGTTCATGGACCACCACCACGGTCCCGAACACCACCAGCACAGCCAGCACACCCCACAGGAAATCGATCATTTCAACCTGTTGTCCGGTTGGGAAGTCGTTGGGAAATTGTCCGGAAGACCGCCGGGATCATCGCGCCGGACGTCCTAACTGAAGTCCTTTTGAATCAAACGGTGGGTTTCTCTTCGCACCGATTCATCATACTCCAGAATCTCCGCGATCGACGAGAATTTGGCCACCCCGTTCGCCTGCTCCATCATTTTGGCGACGATCCGCGGAATTCCGGGGAAGTCGATCTTTCCCTGCAGGAACGCTTCCACCGCTACTTCGTCCGCCGCGTTGAGTGTGCACGGCAGCGCCCCCAGTTCGCTAGCTGCCTGGTAGGCCAGGTCCAGGCAGGGAAACTTGCCGAAATCAGGGTGCATGAACTCCAACTTGGCCGCCTGGTTCAGATCCAGGCTTGGCCTTCGCCCCGGGAGACGCCGGGGGTAGTTGAGCGCATACAGGATGGGTTGGCCCATGTCGGTGATCCCCAGTTGAGCGATCATGGACCCGTCCACAAACTCCACCATGGAGTGAACGATGGACTGGGGATGAACCCAGACAGAGATCTGGCCCACCTCCAGGTCGAAAAGCCAGCGTGCTTCCAGGACCTCCATGCCCTTGTTCATCATGGTCGCTGAATCGATCGTGATGCGGTCCCCCATTTTCCAGGTGGGATGCCGCAAGGCCATCTCCGGCGTAACCCGGCTGAGCTGCTCGCTGCCGTACCCCAGAAAGGGGCCTCCGGACGCGGTGAGGATGACTCGCGCGACTTCGTCGGCATGGCCGCAACGCAGACACTGGTGGATCGCGTTGTGTTCGCTGTCGACGGGGATGATCCGCACGCCGTTGCGCCGAGCCAGGTCGGTCACCAGTTCGCCCGCAACCACCAACACTTCCTTGTTGGCCAAGGCGATCTGCTTTCCACACTCGATGGCCCGGCAGGTGGGAGCCAGCCCGGCGACTCCCACAATGGAGCTCACCACCAGGTCGGTTTCGGGGTGGGTCGCCACCCTCGACAGACCTTCCTCCCCGACCACGATCTCCGGTTGGGCGGACGGATCCAGGTTCTTGAGATTTTGGGCCAGTTCCGTTGCCGCTACCCCTGTGGACACGGAAACAAGTTCGGGGTGGAACCTCCCGACCTGATCGGCCAGCTCGGTCGTGTTCCGGCCGGCAGCCAGGGCAATCACCCGAAACTCGCCGGGCAGCTCTTCCACCACCCTCAGACAGTTTCGGCCCACCGAACCGGTTGACCCCAGCAAGGAAATCGTTTTCATGGCATGGGGACAGGAAGCCAGGCCTGTCCAATCAAACGCAGGTACAAGTACAGAAACGGGGAGGCGAACAAGACCCCGTCAATACGATCCAGCATTCCGCCGTGGCCGGGCAACAGTTCGGACGATTCCTTGGTTCGAGCGCCCCGCTTCATGGCCGACTCGGCCAGGTCTCCCACCTGGCCGGCGACCCCCAGGGAGCAGCAGAGGAGAACGCGGGGAATCAGAGGGATCTGGGGAATCAGGACCTGGCTGGTCAAGGCCGCCAGGCTGTTTCCCAACAAGGCGCCAATGGCTCCCTCCCAAGTTTTCCCGGGACTGATTCTGGGAGCCAGGGGACGCTTTCCCAGCAGGCTTCCGACGTAGTAGGCGGCTGTATCCCCCAGCCAGATCGTCAGCAAGAGAAACAGGATCCACGACGGCCCGTCACCTTGGGGGCGGTTGTGGATGGCCAGGAGAAATCCCAGGGTTGTGGAGACATAGACGAGCCCCAGCAGTGTCACCCCGCAGCTTGGCAGTGTCTCCTGCAGCATGTGCCCTCGTCGGAGGGCCAGGACGAGACAGGTAACGGCCGCCAGGATCAACAGCCAGAAAATGGCCGAGTGGTCGTCGGGAGACCAATAGAAGCTACCGGCCAGCAGAAGCGAAAAAGTATGGGCGGCTACTCGGAAGACATGGATGCCGGTACCTCTGGACAGCCGAAAGAACTCCTCCAGTGCAATGGCCGCCACCCCTGCGATGAGCGCCAGGAAGCACCAGGAGGGAAGGTAGCCGACCACTCCGATCAGCGGGGGAACCAGCACGACGGCTGTCAGCCAGCGTTTCATCGATTCGCCAAGCCTCCATAACGCCGTTCCCGGGACTGGTAGGAGAGTACCGCATTGAAGAAGTCCTTCCGTCGGAAATCGGGCCACAGGGTCTTGGTGACCCAGATTTCGGAATAGGCAATCTGCCATAGCAGGAAGTTGCTGATGCGCAACTCCCCGCTGGTCCGGATCAGCAGATCCGGGTCCGGCTGTCCGGCGGTATACAGGCATTGGGCGATGGACTGTTCGTCGATGGCCGAGTCGTCCTGCCCGCCGTTCTCGCGTTGCCGCCACAGTGCATTAAAGGCGTCGACCAGTTCCGCGCGCCCGCCGTAGTTGAGCGCCACGTTGAAGCGCAGACCCCGGTTTCGCGAGGTCTTCTCCCTGGCCCATTGAAGCTCCCGCTGAATGGAGGGGTCCAATTCCTCCGTCCGCCCCAAGGTCCCAAAACGGATGTCATTGGCCATTAAATTGGCAATTTCCTTGTTCAGGTACTCCTTGAGCAAACTCATCAGGGTGGCGACCTCGCTTCGCGGGCGCTTCCAGTTCTCGATGGAGAAAGCGTAGAGCGTCAGGATTCGCAGCTTGAGGCGAGCGGCGGTTTCCAGCGTCTCTCGCACCGATGCGATCCCGGCCCGGTGCCCGGCCACCCGAGGCAAGCGGCGTTGTTGGGCCCAGCGGCCGTTCCCGTCCATGATGATGGCCACATGCTGAGGAATGCTGTCGAGGTCCAGCTGATCGAAGAGGCGGCGGTCTTCCTTGTCCTCCCCCCAGTGGGGGGCGAAGTTGCGTTGAATTTCCCGACTGTTTCCTGACATGAGCCTCATCCCGAATGGTTTGACGTTACGCGCGCTTGAGAGCAACGCTCATCAAGGGGGATGGTTGGGTGAGAGGCGTCGGTCTTTACAGGGTGGGTCCAGCGTCCCGGTGGGAGATGGCAATCGTATTGCTGCAACAGATCACTAATAGCCGACCCAAACCAGGAAGAGACCTTTGGCTGGAGCGGTCGGGCCAGCTCTGGAACGGTCTTTCGATTCCAGAATGGCAGGGATGGCTTCCACCGGGAGCTTGCCCCTGCCCACTTCCAAAAAGGTGCCGACCAGGTTCCTGACCATGTGATGGAGAAACCCGTCGGCACAAACGTTATATTCCAGGAGTTTTCGCCGGGTGTCAAACACAAAAAGGGAGGTGGTAACTCGCCGTATCTTGCACTTCGCCTGGCTGTCGGCGTCGCAAAAAGCGCTGAAGTCCCGTTTTCCCACCACCATCTCGGCGGCCCGATTCAACTTCTCATAGTCGAGCCTGCGGTGGAAGTGATGGACATAGGGGTATTCGAAGGGAGGGCACCAGGTGGTGTTCAGGATTCGATAGCGATAGTGTTTGGTTCGCGCATGGTGTCGGGCATGGAAATCGGCCGCGGCCTTCTCGATTCCGGTAACGCGGATGGTTGCCGGAAGACGAGAGTTCAACGCCTTCCAGAGGCTGGACAATTCCAGGCGGGAAGTCGTATGGAAATGACAAACCTGGGCCAGCGCGTGGACACCCGCATCGGTTCTTCCCGAGCCGCAAACATGGACCGGCTCCCGCACGATGCTCTCCAGCGTCCGGGTCAACTCCCCCTGGATGGTTGGGAGTCGCGGCTGTATCTGCCATCCGTGATAGCGTGTTCCATCGTACTGGACCTCCATCCGGAGGTTTTGCGAAGGCGACCCCGGGACTCGCGGCGAGCCGGGGCGGTCGGGATTGGAAACAGGGCCGGGTGGCATCTTGAGTCACACACTGCTGCGGAAGACGCAAGCAGACCCGCGGGTCAGGCGCGGCTGCCCGGTTTCTGGGGTTTGGATCCGGATTTGCAGAGCGGACACTCCTCGGGCAGGAAGGTCGGAATATTCAGGCTCCAAAGGCAGTGGTGGGTCACGCCCTCGAGCGCCTTTCCGCCGCTTCTATCGATGATGGAGGCCACTGCTACCGGAATGGCGCCGTGGTCTTCAACCAGGGCCATCGTCTCCCGGGTCGATCCTCCGGTGGTGACGACGTCGTCCGCGATGAGCGCTCTCTCCGCCTCGCGGATCCGGAAGCCGCGACGTAGTCTAAGGACATTGCCCACGCGTTCCGCGAACACCGCTCGGCAACCGAGGCTGCGGCCGAGTTCGTGTCCGATGATAATGGCTCCCATGGCCGGGGAAACGACCAGGTCGGGCTTTTCCGAGCCCATGAGGGCAGCCAACCGGGATGCGCACCACTCCGCAAACCTCGGCCACTGCAGGACTTTGGCGCACTGGAGGTATTGAGGACTGTGAAGACCGGAACTGAGCAGGAAGTGTCCCTCCATGAGGGCTCCGGTATCGGTGAAAATCTTCCGGATCTCGTCTGAAGGGGACATGGGCGGGCTTGCCGAGTCTGAAAGCACGGATGGTAGCATCGGCCATTTGCGAAATCAATTGAGGCCGACAGCGGGCAGCCGGCCAGGGGCATGGGACCGGCTGCGGGTGGACCTACCGGGTTTGGAATTGTTGAAACCAAGGCGGTAGGGAACACGTTTTTCATTACCGTGCTGCATATCATTGGTACTTATGGGTGACCACTCAGAGAAGGAGCCGTCAATGCGTCGAACTCTACACCTCATTCACACCTTGTCCAGGGGACTGATGCCCTTGTGTCTCGGGTTGAGCATTCTGACTGTCCCGACCGAGATGCGGGGCCAGGCGGTGTTTCCGCTTCCCGACTGGTTCAAGGACAATATCGTTCGTCCCCCCATCCCGGAACGCCAAGGGGAAGCCTCGGACTTCTTGAGCGGCCTGATGCAGCGCGACCAGGTGGGATTGACCGAAGCCGACGCCGTTCAGATGGTTCTCGAGAGCAATCTGGACGTTGTGGTGGAGCGTTTCGACCCCCGCTTGTCCGAGTACGAGATCGACATGGCCTATCGGCTCTTCGATCCGACCCTTTCGATGACGCTGGGTGCGAGCAGAGATACGCGGCCGCTGACCACCACCTTTCTGACCGGAACCGAGACCCAGACCAGCTTGTCCCATAACGTCAACGTGGGAGTGAGCAAGCTCTTCGAGACCGGGACGCTTTTCGGAGTGGACTACACCAGCAACCGCGTCTCCGACAACAACCTGAGAAACTTTCTGAATCCCTACTGGCGGGCCTCGCTGACCGCATCCGTCAGCCAGCCGCTGCTCAGGAATTTCGGTCTCCTGCCCAACACCCGCCTGATCAGAATCGCCCGTAACAACAAGGACATCAGTCAGCATCTCTTCGAGCAGCAAGTCGTGCTACTGGTCAATCAGGTCCAGAACCTGTACTGGGATCTGGTCTTTGCCGGCAAGGATGTGGAGGTCAGGAGACAGTCCCTGGACCTGGCTGTCAAGACCAACGAAGATAACAAGCGGATGGCCGAGATCGGAACCTTGGCTCCGATCGACGTGGTTCAGTCGGAGGCCGAGATCGCCAACCGCAGGGAGTTGTTGATTCGGGCCGAGTTCTCGCTGGCGCAAATGGAGGATCAGATGAAGAAGCTGATCTCCTCCCTGGGGGATCCCGGCAGGGTGGCGGTGAGGATCGTGCCTTTGGATTCCCTGGCCACCATGGACGATTTCAGGGACTTCGACCTGGTGCAGGCGGTGAGTTACGCCATTGAGCAGCGGCCGGAAATCAAGCAGCAGAGGAAGCGGATCGACAACGCGGGCATAGACCTCAGTTATTTTCGCAACCAGCTCCTGCCCGATGTTCGCTTCAACGTCAGCTATGGAACGGCGGCACTGGAAGGCGTCAGCAGAGTGTTCGAGGGGGGAGGACTGGGTGGGTTGCCGTTTTTTGGTGGAACGCCGGTGGTTGCCGGCACCACAGGGCTGGGAGATGCCTTCAACCGGCTGCTGGGTTCGGATTTTCCCACCTATGGAGCTTCGATTTCGGTTGAGATCCCCCTGAGCAATCGCTCCCGGCGCGCGGACTATGCACGAGCCAGCGTAGCCCGGCGGCAATCGGAAAAACGGCTTCGCGCCCTGGAGCAGCAGATTGCCCTGGAGGTGCGCAATGCCCACACCCAGCTGGAAATGAACCGCGCCCGCATTGAAGCCACCCAAAAGGCCCGTGAACTGGCGGAGCGGAACCTCGAGGCGGAGCAGAAGAAATTCCAGCTCGGCACCTCCCAGATCCGATTCGTGTTGGAGGAACAGGTACGTCTGGCCGAAGCTCAGACCAACGAAGTCAACGCCCAGGTGAGCTTTACCAAGGCCAAGCGGGACCTGGACCGCGCCATGGGCAAGACGCTGCAACTGCAGAACATCAGGATTGGAGATGCGATTGCCGGAAAGGTGGCACAAGAGAGCGTGGGAGAGGAAACCCCGGGGAGCTGAAAGACAGTGAAGTGAGAAGTTTGAAGTAGGAAGTTTAAAGTGAGAAGTGAGAAGTTTGAAGTGCGAAGAGTTGTCAGCGGAACAGGCTCCTTGTTCCCGATGGTCCATGAAGGTTCGATGTTTCACTCTCGAATGATCCGTCCTAACCACCAAGAACTAGCCACTAATCACTGATCACTATCCACTGCCTTGCGGATCTCGGCCACTGTCATTACGTTCAACGAGGAAAAGCATCTTGACCGCTGCCTGAAATCGGTTCGCGGACTGGCCGACGAATTGATCGTGGTGGATGCCGGCAGCCGGGACGGGACCTGCGCGGTTGCTGCTCGATGGGGCGCCCGAGTCTATAAGCGCGACTGGACCAACTATTCCGACCAGAAGAACTTTGCGGCCGCGCAGGCTTCCCACGAATGGATCCTCAGCCTGGACGCTGACGAGTGTCTCAGCCCGCCTCTGAGAGAGCGGTTGCTGGAGGTGAAAGCCCACCCGGCGCCGGCCAACGCCTATGAGTTTCCACGGAGAGCCTTCTATCTTGGCCGCTGGATTCGCCATTGCGGCTGGTATCCTGATCGCAAGCCGCGTTTGTACCGGCGCAGCCAGGGGCATTGGGTCGGCGACTTCGTCCACGAGCATCTTGTCTGCGAGGGCCCCATTGGTCGCCTGGAGGGCGATCTTCTCCACTACACCTGCGACTCTGTTTCCGACCATGCCCGCCGGGTCGGGAGGTACACCAGCCTGGCGGCCCGGGATCTGCAAGCCAGAGGGATCCGGAGCGGTCCCCTCAAGATCCTGGGTTCGCCGGTTGTGGCCTTTTTAGGCAGTTATTGCTTCAAGGCCGGCTTCATGGACGGGATGCAGGGCTTTTTGATTTCAGCCTTTGCCGCCTACTACAATTTCCTCAAGTACTCCAAACTCTGGGATCTGCAACGGTCCCAACCGCCCGGCCGGGTGGCCGGGGAGGACCCGCGGACGACCGGGGCAGCCTCCCGTGAAAGCTATCGGGACTGAACAGGCGTGGACTACAGTTCCCGGGCTTCAGGGCGAATGAAGGGACCGGTCCATTTACCATGAGGATCCTTCACCTGGATTCCGGACCTGCCTGGCGGGGTGGTCAGCAGCAATTGCACTATCTGATCGGAGGGCTGAAAGAACAGGGGATTCAGCAATTTTTGGCCGCACGCAAGGGGAGTCCTTTGGCAACCCGTGCCGCCGAACTGGAGGTGCCGGTTCGTCCGTTTTCCCTGTCCTCCGAGTGGGACCTCATCTCGCTGGCGGGCATGGCCAGGCTGGTTGGAAGTTTCCGGCCTCACCTCGTTCACGCTCACGATTCACGGTCGCTGGGTCTGGCCGTGTTGCTGAAGACCCTCGGCTGGGGCGGCGGAGTCGTGGCTGCCCGCAGAGTCGCCTTCAGTATCCGCGGCAACCCCTGGTGGAAGTTCAAATATGCCAGGCAGACCAGCCGGGTTGTCGCCGTGTCCCGCTACGTCCGCGATCTGCTCATCAAGGAGGGTCTGGAAGCGGGCCAGGTAGAAGTGGTCTACGATGGAGTCGATACCGAGGCGGCGCCGCTTCCGGAGCACCGGTCGAGCGCACGGAGGCGCCTGGGCGTGGCCGACGGCGAGTTTCTGATCGGATGCGTCGGTCACCTCGCCCCGGAAAAAGGTCATGCGTTGCTGATCCGGGGGTTTTCCGAGATCCTGAGGACCCATCCCGACTCCCGGCTTGCCGTTGTGGGAGAGGGACCGCTCCGAGAGAAGCTGGAACTGTCGATCCGGGAGCTGGGCCTCCAGGGTCGGGCCGTCCTGACGGGATTTTTGTCCGACCTGGATGGCATCCTGCCGGGATTCGATCTGTTGGTGCATCCTTCTCTGGCCGAGGGTCTGGGTTCGGTCCTCCT
Organism: Acidobacteriota bacterium; assembly: GCA_022826755.1. Taxonomy (GTDB): domain Bacteria; phylum Acidobacteriota; class Terriglobia; order Versatilivoradales; family Versatilivoraceae; genus Versatilivorator. Next base: position 4,772 of record JAJDUG010000067.1, on the reverse strand, counting down.
TCAGGCCATGTCCCGCCAGGTTCCCCTATGCGCCAGCCGCACCGGCGGAATTCCCGAAGCGGTGATCGATGGAGAGACCGGTTTCCTCTTCTCACCGGGTAGTCCGGAAGCTTTGGCGCGGTCCGTGTTGCGGGCCAGAAGCAATCCCGACCTGACCCGCCGGCAGGCGGAGCGGGCGGCCGCCAGGGTCCGGGTGGCTTTTTCCGTGGAGCGGATGGTGGCGAAAACCCGCAGGATTTACTCCGATATACTCAAGCGTTAGGTCCCTATAAACCTGCTATGTCATTAATGGAATGGGTTTTCATCTCCCTGGGTTTGAAGATCGGCAGCTTTCTGAACGTTTGTATTGTCCGAATCCCTCGCCGGCGATCCATCGTATCGCCCAGGTCTTATTGCACACACTGCGGCCAAGCCCTGAAGCCTTATGACAACATCCCTCTGATCAGCTTCCTGCTGCTGCGCGGCAAGTGCCGGTTCTGCAAAAAAACCATCTCCTGGCAGTATCCGGTGGTCGAGGCAATGACGACAGTCATTTTCTGGGGCACCTTTGCCAGTTACGGGCTCCAGTGGAAAACGGCCGTACTGGTGGTCTTTTTTTCGGCATTGATCGTGCTGGTTTTCGTAGACCTGAACCATCGCCTTCTGCCGGACGTCATCACTCTGCCCGGGATCGCACTCGGAATTGTCCTCAGCCTGTTGGTAGGGATCGAGGACGATGTCGGAACCGCTCTCGTACAGTTGGCGGGACTGCCGGATTCCGCTGGTCGCTGGGGTTGGCTGGCGAGCTCCCTGTTGGGGGCGGTGGTCTGCGGCGGATTTCTCTGGCTCGTTGGAGCCGTCTACTTCAAGCTGAAGGGAGTGGAGGGATTGGGAGGCGGCGACCCGAAGCTGATGGGCATGGTGGGGGCCTTCCTTGGGGTCAAGCTGGGCCTGCTGACCATCATGCTGGGTTCCGTGCTGGGGGCTCTGATCGGTTTGGCCTACATCAAGACGACCGGCAAGGACTACCGCTACCCGCTTCCCTTCGGATCCTTCCTCGGAGTCGCAGCCATCGGCGCGGCCCTTTGGGGAGAGCAACTGCTTTCCTGGTATCTCGGGATCACCGGCAGGCTTTGACCCAGGCTCATTTGAGACCCGTGAGTGCTCGATAAGAAAGCCGGGCATGCCGGAGGGCCTGGTGCTGAGTTGCCACGATCCGGGAGAAATAGCGGATTCGAGTGCTTTCCCCTTCGATTACCGAGGGAGCCGTCCCCTTCGCCGGATGGGAAATGATGGCTCCCCGAATGCTTATCCCGGTTCCCGGACCCACCGAATATCCCTGGAACCTCAACCGGCCGTTGACAATGATGACTCCCTCGTAGCCAAAGGAACCCGACACCGTCAAGTCACCGTTGACCACCAGGAATCCCTGTCCTTGGGAATTTCCCGAGACTACCAGGTCGCCGTCCGCGAATGCCGGCACCCGGCGGTCCGTTCCGGGCCGGCCGAGCCGCAGGTTGCTCCCCGAGTAAACGCCCGAGGAAAGGGTGACCGCCGAGTCCACCCGTTGAACGGGGATCGACAGCGGAGGCGCGAACATCGCCGTCAGGGCGGCGATGTTGTGGCTGGAAGACGAGGATGAGACGATGGCGGGTGTTCCCCGGACCCAGCCGGTGTTCCCGGAGACTTCGCCCGGAGTCTCGATTCCGGCCAGATCGCTCCCGCCGTTCCCGTCATTACCGATAATCTTGACCTCATCCAGCAGCCGCACCGCGGTCTTGTTGTAGACCGCGGCCGAAATGGGAGGCATCGGAGGCCGAGCCACCTCGGTGCGAACCATCTGCCTGGAACCGGAGGGAGCGGTAGCCATCCCCGTCAACAGGTAGACCGGCGAACCGTAGTGACCGGCCCTCGGCCCCACGAACTGAAAGGCCTTCAACGCCGGAGCGCTGCTGTCATAGCCGTAGCCGACAACCTCGCCATTGTTGGTTGAATCGCCGTCGAGTTCATAGCCTGCGCGCTCTTCGGTCTTCCGAGAGATCCGGACCCAGGCGAATTCCACCTCCGCCAGGTCGGAATCGATGAATCGGGCCGACGTCATTCCGTGCCTTCCGTAGGCCGGGTCAAAGAAGGGGTTGGTGTCCCTGTTTCCCGTGGTGGGGTCGATGGTGGCGTCGCTGCGGAGATAGACGGCTTCGTGATCGGCCACCGGCAGGATTGCCGGGAGCTTGGAGCGGGCTTCCTCGACCGCCGACTCGGCGAGATAACGGTTGACGAGTCGCGAGCCAAGATTGTGGTTGATCAAGGTTTCAGTGGTGGTGACGAAGGTTGCGGTCAACCCCACAAGAGTCAGGATGGAAAGGGCCATCAGTGCCGCCACCAGCGCCATGCCGCCCTCCCGAGGGGCAGAACTGCCCGCGCGTAACGCTCTTGGGTCAATCAACCGGGTCATGGGTTGTCTGGCTTTACGCGAACCGAACGGCTCAGGGTCCGATGGTGGCCGGAGGATAAATCGGGAGCCTGACTGCGAAGGGTGAGGTCGATGCGGACGCTGGCCGCCTCGGCCGCCCTTGAGGTGACCTCCCCCGAAGGGTCGAAATAAGAGAAGCGGCAGTTCTCGACCAGGCGGGAGAGCGCTTGGGCAGGACCGCCGGGCCGGGTCCCGGCATCATCCATGGGGCCTGCCCGGCGAGTCAGTGTCAACGGGGGAGCCGCGCCCGACACCGCGTACTCAACGTAATCCACTCGGTTGTCGGCGTTGATGTCTCCGGTGAACACCAGCTTGCCGGAATGGCTCTCGGCCAGGATCCCCCCGGATACCAGGTTCAACCTGCCGGAAGATCGCAGATAGTGCCCGTCGTAGGCGTTGAGAGGGGGAAAGCCGGCCCGGCGCAACTCCCTTACCATGAGCGTCAGGATGTCTCGGAGTTGCCGGCTCATCTCGGACTCCTGTCGTCCGAGCACGGAAGCCCGGTCCCCCTCCAATAGAGCCGAGAGGACCGCTCCCAGGATGGCGCTGACCAGTCCCAGGACGATGATCAACTCGAGCAGGGAAAATCCCCGAGCCTTGGCTGGTTTCCGGGTCATGGGTTGCCGGCTAAATTCCGGGCGCGGGAGCGGTGTAGAGCCTTACGATTCTCATGTTGACCGGGCGGAAGGGGGAGTGGCCGCCGGTCTTGCGGGTAGCGCCGGTGATCACTTTGCGACCGTCGGAGGTCCGAACGTGCCAGCGTGTTTCGAACTCGATTCGAGTCGGGCTGAACGATTGTAGCGTTACCAGGGTGGTCCTGCCATGGGAGGGAGAAGAAGGAGCCGAGAAGTCGATTTCGTGCTCAGGCGTCAGCGATTCGGTTGAATCGGCCAGGCCGGCATGGTTCAGCGGCAAGGACTTCAGCTCTTCCAGGGTGGACTGGGTCATCCTGAGTGCCGCCGCCTCGAGTTTGGAGTTAAAATGGCTCGACAGCGCCAATAGCAGCAGGGAGGCTGTCGACAGCAGGCCCACGGTCAGCACTGTCGAGGCAATCAGCAGTTCCAGCAGGGTGAAGCCGTTCTCCCGGACCGCCCGCCCTCCCTCCGGCGAGGGAGCCGTTCCGGTGACGCCCGGTCTGGTCTTGGGTGCCATAGGGCTTGAATCGCGTTCGCAGAGGTCTCGGGAGTTGCCGTCTGAAGGTCCCATGATAAGGCAACCGTCCGGGTTGTCAACATCTCCGGAAACATTTGCCTGGCGTCAAGACTGGATGTGATTCATATTACTGATAAAAAAGGTTTTAGTATTTTGGAAATGGTGCTGGTCGCGGGCCTGATCGTGATCCTGCTGGGGCTTGCGATTCCCGGCTTCAACCGCTATTGGGAGGTCTATCGGTTGAATTCGGCGGTTCAGACGATGCATTCCAACCTGGACCGGGGACGATATCGGGCCATTGCCAGGAACCGGGAGGTGGTGGTGCGGTTCCAGGCAGAAGAGCGGTCCTACCGCATCTTCGAGGACCTGGACGGCAATGGCCTGCGGGGGCCGTCGGAACCGCTGGTGGGAGCCTATTTGCTGCCGAACCAGGTCCACTTCGACACCTCCGGGCTGAGCGGCCCCCCCGGTGCCGCGACTCCCCGTCCGGTGGCGGATCCCATCACCTTCAGCGGGGACCGGTTCACCTTCAACCCCGAAGGGTATTGCAACAAGTTGGGCACCATCTACCTGCAGAACGCCTCCGGCGACGCCGCTGCCATCTCCTGCTCTATGCCCGGAGTGGGACGCCTGCGCCGCTATGGGTGGCATCACGCCAAGGGGGTTTGGGAATGAGGTTCCAGTCACCAGGCAACGGCGGACCCTCGGATCATACAAGAGTGAAACAGGGGGTCGTGTCCATTCGTGGTTCGTCTTTTTCCGTTGGGGATACCTCTCATGCCTTCGTCATCTTGCGATCCCGTCGCGGTTGACCTCAACCCCTTCGTGGCCCTTCGTCGTCCTTCGTGTGTCTTCGTGGATAACTCGTTTTTTGTTGTTTCGGACGAGGGTGGGCTAACCCGCATTTCTCACCAGGACGCACCTGTATTGTTGGAGACTATGCATTTTCAATACGTTATGGGTCCTTTCGGGGGTGGCAAGAAAATCAGACGGTGCTGGGCATGCCCTGGCTTGTCTTTTTCCCTCCAGCGCGCACATGCTCCCTCGACCGTAGAAACCGCTACGCTCTTCGGTCGCGAGCACGCGCTGGAGAAAAAAATCCTGCGCCATGATCATGCCCCCTGGTGAGAAATGCGGGCTAACCCAGCAGCTTGGCGATGACCTTGCCGCC
>JAJDUG010000033.1 GCA_022826755.1 Acidobacteriota bacterium | reverse complement strand
GGGTGGCTGCCTGCCTGCAACCTTGCGCTGTCGCTCCACCTCCTCCAGCCAGGAATAAGGTTGCGGGCGAGACGCCCGCGTTCCCGGGGGTGATTCTTGAGGCTTGCAATCGGCCCCTTGCCCCATTCCTGGGCGGGGTGTAAATCATGTTCCCGGTTTGTTGGGTGGATGATGGCCCACCCGGGAACGCGGGCGTCCCGCCCGCACATGGCCTGGCACAGCCTTGGCTGACTGCGCCGCTGGGATGGAACGGTAGCGGGGCCTTGCCTTTCATTTGGACTGGCCAATGCCGTTCACGCCGGCTGGGGGGCTGCCTGCCGGCAACCTTGCGCTGACGCTCCATTTCCTCCAGCCAGGAATAAGGTTGCGGGCGAGACGCCCGCGTTCCCGGGTGGGGCTCCGCCCTTGTCCACTCCCCCCTTGAGGGGGAGTCGCCGAGGCTTGCAAACGCAGCCTTGGCCGACTCCGCCGCTGGGATGGAACGGTAGCGGGGCCTTGCCCTTCATTCTGACTGGCCATTGCCGTTCACGCCGGCAGGGTGGCTGCCTGCCGGCAACCTTGCGCTACCGCTCCGTCTCCTCCAGCCAGGAATAAGGTTGCGGGCGGGACGCCCGCGTTCCCGGGTGGGGCTCCGCCCGCGGTCGAGTCGGGGGGGGGGTGGAACGCTGCGTCCCGTGAGTGAGACTCGGCAGCGGGCAGGTCGGCGCCTTCAGATTCGCTTGAAGGCTTTCAGAATTTCGTTTTTTTCGTAGCGCAGAATGACGGGACGGCCATGGGGGCAGGTCATGGGATACCGAGTCTTGAGCAGCTCGTCGATCAGCCAGACCATCTTGGCCCGATCCAGGTGGGTGTTTACCTTGATGGCCGCATGACAGGCCACCGAGGCGGCAATCTTCTCCCGCACCCGCTCCGGGCTCACCTCCCGATCCTCCTTTTCCAGACCCTCCAGCAGTTCGCCCAGCAGCCTGCTGCAGTCCGAGGGACCGAGGTCGGCGGGAAGAGCCTTGACGGCCAGCGTTCGGCGGCCGAAGGGCTCCACTTCGAATCCGCAGGCATTCAGTTCCGGAGTCAGGTCGTCCAGCAGAATCTGCTGGCGGGGGTTCAACTCGACAATCAGCGGCAACAGCAATCGCTGGCTCTCCACTCTGCCCTTGGCGCGCTGGCGGAGGACCTTCTCGAAGAGCACCCGCTCGTGGGCCACGTGCTGGTCGATGATGAGCAGGGACCCGCGATCGCTGGCCACGATGAAGCTGTCCTCGATCTGGCCCAGGGGGTGGATGTGAGCGGGTGAAATCGTTATTGCGGAGGCGGCTCGGATGGCCTCGGCCTGTTCCCTCGAGACCGGCGCCGAGGCGGCGCAGGTGGGGGGCGGGGGATCCCGGCCGGGAGCTGGAGTGGACGGGTCATCCATTGCTGCCGGCCCGGCAGGCGTTTGAGGGTCCGACCGGGGCTCCAGGCCGGCAGGAGCCGGCTCCCCCACCGTCAGCGGCAGGGAGGCGGTCCCGGCAACGGGGGCCCGGCCTGAACGGGGCAGCCAGGTCGGCGCACGCCGATCCGCTGTTTCGGGGACAAGAGGCGGTTCCACCTCCATTCTCTCAGGCTGAATCGAAAAGGCGGCTTGAGGACGGGCTTCCATCAACGCCTTGCGAACCGCCTCGCGGAGGCAGTCGTGGATCATCGACTGCCGGCGAAAACGCACCTCGGTCTTGGACGGGTGGACGTTGACATCCACTTCCCCGAAGGGCATCTCGATAAAGACCAGGGCCACGGGGAAGGTCCCCTCCGGAAGAATGCGCCGGTAGGCTTCACCGAGGGCGTGCATGAGAATCCGGTCCCGCACCATTCGGCGGTTAACGAAGAAATAGAGGGATCGGCGGTTGGGCTTCTGCACTTCCGGCTTGGAGACGAAGGCGTGAATCCGGAGCTTCTCTGCCGAGCCCGTATCCTGGGGAGACCCGGAAGCGCTCGGAAGCGGCAGTTCCTCCTCCAGCTCCACCAGTTGCCCGAGCAACTCTCCTCCGAATACCTGGAACAGCCGGTCGCGCAAGGGATCGACGGCCTGAAAGTCGAACTTCCCGGACTCCGAGCCGGCCAGGGCAAAGCGGCCTTCGGGATGAGCCAGGGCGTACTGAGTCACCACGTTGACCACGTGGCCCATCTCGGTGCGGTCGGCCCTCAGAAATTTCTTGCGGGCCGGCAGGTTGAAGAACAGGTCGCGCACCGTCAGGGTGGTCCCCGCGGCACGGGCAATCTCCCGCACCCCCACCATGCGGGACCCGGCGATTTCCACCGCCGTTCCCACTTTTTCTTCCTTCGCCCGGGTCTCCATCAGGAGCCGGGAGACCCCGGCGATACTGGGCAGCGCCTCACCGCGGAAGCCCAGCGTGTGGATTTGGCTGAGATCTTCGGCCCGGCGGATCTTGCTGGTGGCGTGCCTCTCAAAGGCCAGCAAGGCATCGTCGGGGGTCATGCCCTCCCCGTCGTCCAGCACCCGGATCAGGCGCTTTCCACCCGCCTGGACGGTGATCTCCAGGTTGCGGGCCCCGGCATCCAGGGAGTTCTCCATCAGCTCCTTGACCACGGAGGCCGGGCGTTCCACCACCTCTCCCGCGGCGATCTTGTTGGCCAGCGCCTCCGGCAGAAGACGTATCCTCGACATGACAATTCTCCGAACAGCATGCGGGCGGGACGCCCGCGCTCCCGGGGGTGTCCTCCCGATGGTGCGGTGGGAGCAGGGACGGGTTCCGCTTCCCTCACCGTCTTTCTTCGTGTGTCTTCGTGGTCCTTCGTGTGCCTTCGTGGATCGCTCTTTTTTTCTGTTGTTTCAGGGAAGCCGGGCCCCCGCCGGTCAGTCCAGACTCTTGTCCGCCAGGCGAATCCCCAGCTCGTCCAACTGCTTGTGATTCACGGGAGTCGGACAATCGGCCATCAGGTCGACCGCTCGGGCCGTTTTGGGAAAGGCAATGACATCCCGAATGGAACTGTCACCCGTCAGCAACATCACGATGCGGTCCAACCCCAGGGCAATCCCCCCATGGGGCGGCACACCGTATTCCAATGCCTCCAGGAAGAAGCCAAAGCGCAGCCGCGCCTCCTCTTCGCCCAACGCCAGCGCACGAAAGACCCTGGACTGGAGGTCCTGGCGATGGATACGAATCGAGCCCCCGCCGATTTCCACCCCGTTGAGCACCAGGTCGTAGGCTCTGGCCCGTACCGACCCGGGGTGGGTCTCCAGCTTGGGGATATCTTCCTCCATGGGGGAGGTGAAGGGATGATGGCAGGCGACGTGCCGCTTCTCGGCCTCGTCGTATTCGAACATGGGAAACTGGGTCACCCAAAGGAAGTGGTTGGCTTGCAGGTCGATGAGGTTCTCCTGCCTGGCCAATTGGAGGCGGACGGCCCCCAGGGAATCCGCCACCACCTTCCGAGTCCCGGAAACCAGCAGAACCAGGTCTCCCGGTTCCGCCCCGGCTTGCCGCACCAGGCTGCCGCAACCCGCCTCTCCCAGGTGCTTCAGCAGGGGAGACTGGACACCGGGATCCAGAACCTTGAGATAAGCCAGCGCGGGGGCGCCAAAGACTCGAGCCACCGCCGCCAGGTCGTCCAACTGCTTCCGGGAGTAGGAGGAGCAGCCCGGCACACGGATTCCCTTGACCTGGCCGCCGTTCTCGAGGGCGCTCCGAAAGGGCGGAAACTCCGTCTGCTCCAGGCACCGGCTGAAATCGACCAGTTCCAGGCCGAAGCGGGTGTCGGGCTTGTCGGTGCCGTAGCGAGCGATGGCCTCCTCATAGGGAATACGGGGGAACGGCGTCTCGATGCGATGCCCCGTCAACTTGAAAATCTCCGCCATCATGGGCTCCACCACCCGGAAAACGGTTTCCGGCTGGGCGAACGACATCTCGATATCGATCTGGGTGAATTCCGGTTGCCGGTCGGCCCGCAGGTCTTCGTCCCTGAAACAGCGCACGATCTGGAAGTACTTGTCCATGCCCCCCACCATCAGGAGCTGCTTGAAGAGCTGGGGTGATTGAGGCAGGGCGTAAAAGCCCTTGGCGTGAAGCCGGGAGGGAACCAGGTAGTCGCGAGCCCCTTCCGGCGTCGACTTGGTCAGAAAAGGCGTCTCGATCTCATAGAAGCCCTGGCTGTCGAGGAAGCGGCGGACGGCCATGGTGGCCTGGTGACGCAACTTGAAATTGTGGCTGAGACGGGGGCGGCGCAGGTCCAGGTAGCGATACTTGAGCCGCAGGTCCTCGGAGGTGGAAATATCGTCCTCGATGGGGAACGGAGGGGTCCTGGACTCGTTCAGGAGGAGCAGCGCAGAGGCCAGCACTTCGATCTCGCCGGTACCGATGGCGGGATTCACCGTTTCCGGGTCCCGCTGCATCACCTTGCCCCGAACCATGATCACATACTCCGAGCGCAACCCCTTGGCCTTCTGATGAGCTTCCGGGGACTGGTCGGGATTGAAAAGCACCTGGGTCACCCCTTCGCGGTCCCGCAGATCGATGAAGATGAGGTGTCCCAGGTCGCGGCGCTTGGCCACCCAACCCATCAGCACCACTTCCCGGTCCCTGTCGCTCGGACGCAGTTGTCCGCAATGATGGGTCCGTTCCACTCTTCCCAACGAGTCCAATGCCAAAGCCGATCTCCTCCCCTGGTGTCCTGTCTCCCTATCCGTTCCCAAGCCTGGAAACTACGTCCTCTTGGCGTACCAGAATCTGCTGCCCGTCCCTCATGCGCTTGAGCGGGAACTCCCCGGTCTTCAACTCGTTCTCTCCCACGATCAGGACATGGCCGGATTGGAGCTTGTTGGCCAGGCGCAGGGAACTCTTGAGGCTGCGGGGAACGAAGTCCAGAAAGCAGCGGATACCCTGGCGGCGATAGTCTCGAGCCATCAGCGAGGCCCTGTCGAAGGCCGGCTCACCCAAGGGGGCGATAAAGAGCTGGGGCCGGCCCGCTGCCGGTGGGGAGTCGCCTTGCTGGCACAGGAGAATGACACGCTCCAGTCCCAAGGCAAAGCCGAAACCGTGGGTGGGCCGGCCCCCCAGGACCTCGGCCAACCCGTCGTAGCGCCCGCCGCCCACCAGGGCATTCTGGGCGCCCAGTCCCGGGCTGGTGATCTCAAAGGTGGTGCGGCTGTAGTAGTCCAGCCCCCGCACCAGCCGGGGCACGACCTTGAACCGGATGTCGCGGCGCTTGAGATGTCCCAGGAACTGATCGAAGTGCAGGCGGCAGGGCTCGCCCAGACAGTCCAGGATCGAGGGAAGCGTCTCGATGACCGGCTGGCAGGGCCCGTGCTTGCAGTCCAGCACCCGTAGCGGATTGGATTGGCGGCGCCGGCGGCAGTCGGGGCAGAGTCCGTCCTCTTTATCAGCCAGCGCTGCCTTCAGTTTCTGCACAAACCCGGCTCGGCATCGGCTGCAGCCGATGGAATTCACCAGCAGTTCGGTCTCCCCCACGCCGATCCGGTCCAGGAACAGTTGCAGCAGCTCGATCACTTCCGCTTCGATGGCCGGATGATCCGAGCCCAGCACCTCGGCCCCCAACTGGTGGAATTGCCGGAAGCGTCCCTTCTGCGGCCGTTCCCGTCGGAACATGGGCCCCAGGTAGTAGACCTTCCAGATCTGCGGGTCCCGATGGACCTGGTGTTCCAGATAGGCCCGAACCACCGACGCCGTCCCCTCGGGACGCAGGGTGAGCGAGCGGCTGTCACGGTCGTCGAAGGTGTACATCTCCTTGGCGACGATATCGGTATCTTCGCCCACTCCCCTGGCGAACAGCTCGGTGCTTTCGAAGACCGGGGTGCGGATTTCGGAGAAGCCGTAGACCGAGAGGATCTCCCTGGCGGTCTCCTCCACCCGATTCCATACCGCCGATTCCTGCGGCAGAATGTCCCGAGTTCCCTTGATGGCCTTGATCATGGGTGTTCCGTTGGGCAGGCTCGATTGGGGTGCTTCAACCAAATGGGAGACCTGGGCGGGAACCTGTCGTCTGAAACGGAATCCGCCCCCCCGGAGAGAATTGCGACATCACCGTGGGCCTGACTGGCGCAGACGCCGCCGTCGCCAAAAACGAATAAAGCTAACACAAGCCATCCGGCCAGGCAAGCGGACCCGGCACGTCCGTTCCATCGTCCCTGGTCGGGGGCCGCGGAACCTCGGTTCTGATTGGAACCGGTCATGGGCTGTGATAGTTTAGCCCTCCGGATCGAGCTGTTGGACCCGTCTCGCTTGCCGTCGAGAAAACCGTAAAGCAAGCACGTGTTTCGCTACAGCTACATCATCATCCCACCCCTGGAGTCGCTCGGGTTCGAGCGAAGAGTCCGGGAAACCCTGGCCCTGCTGAAGGAGTGCGGTTACGCCGGGGTTGAGGTGAATCTGACCGACTCACCGGCCCTCGACCTGGACCGCCTGGAGCAGTGGCTGGACGAGCTCGACCTGGTGATCCCCTCTTTCCTGACGGGCGAGGCCTACGGGCAGGGGCTCTGCCTGAGTTCCCCCGATCCATTGATTCGACAGAAGACGGTCGACCGCCTGGTGGGCTACCTGGAGGTCGCCAGCCGATTCAAGGCCATCCTGGTGGTCGGCCTGCTGCAGGGACTTCTGAGCGACGAGCCCGACGTTGCAGCCGCCCAGGCGCGAATCCGCGGCTGCTTCAGGCAACTCACCGCAGAGGCCCAGGCCCAGGGGGTGGAAGTGGTGGTGGAGCCGGTCAACCACTTGCAGGTGGGCTTCAACAACAGCGTAGCCGAAGTCCGGCGACTCATTGCCGAGGTGGGATCTCCCGCCCTCAGACCCATGGTGGATACGATCCACATGAACGTGGAAGAACGCTCCCTGGTGGAGCCCATCCTGGAATGCGGATCCTCCCTGCGCCACGTCCACCTCTGCGAGAGCAACGGGTCCCTGCCGGGCACGGGACACCTGGACTTCGCCGCCGTCCTTGGAGCTCTCGACCGGATCGGCTACGACGGATTCGCTTCGGTGAAAGTCTACCGCGGAGCCAGCCTGGAGGATGCGGCGCCCCAAAGCTTGCGTTACCTTCGGCGACTCCACGCCGGAACGCCGGCGCCGGGTGGTGGCTGACCGCGCCGGACGGCAACGCACCGAGGCCGATCCACCCCCACCCCCCTGCCATGATCCCCCAATCTCCTTGCAACCTGTGCGGCGCTCGAGAGGCGGAGGAGGTCGCCAGGCTGGACCGGCACGGGAAGCCCCTGCGAACCGTCATCTGCCGGAAATGCGGGCTGGTTTGGAGCGACCCCGTTCCCAACGAGGAGACCCTGAAGAAATTCTACGCCGAGGAATACCGGTTGCAGTACAAGGGGATCTCTCGCCCGACTCCGGAACACGTCTACCGGGCCGGCAGAGTGGCCGTCCAGCGCTTCCGGCACCTGAAGAAACTACTGAAACCGGGCTTGGTGATTGTCGACGTGGGATCGGGAGGGGGTGAGTTCGTCTACCTGATGCGCCGCCTCGACTTCGATGCCCGGGGAGTCCAGCCCCACGAGGGCTACGCCCGCTACGCACGGGAAGAGCTGGGAATCCCGGTTCACCTCGGCTTCGTGCGCGAGGTCCGGCTTCCCCCGGCGAGCTGCCGCATGGTGACGCTCTACCATGCGCTGGAGCACATGGCCTCTCCCTCCGAGGTGCTGGAGCATGTCAGGGAATGGCTGGAGCCTCGGGGTTGGCTGGTGATCGAGGTCCCCAACGTTGAGGCCACCTGCCAGTCCCCGGGCCATCGCTTCCATCGAGCCCATCTCTACAGCTTCAATCCGGCCAGCCTGCGCCGGTTGGGGGAAAAAACCGGCTTCCGCCCGCACCGGACCGATCTTTCTCCCGACGGCGGCAACATCACGGCCATCTTTGCAAAGGAGAGCCTCGGACCCATCCGAACGGAAATCCCCGGAAACTGCGAGCGGATCATGGGCGCTATCCGGCGTCACACGCTCCTGCGGCACTTCGCCTCTTCACACCCCTATGCCAGGCCTCTCCGAAAGCTCCAGGGGCGATTGCAGGAGAAATGGGCCACCCGCCGGTTCGGAAGCGGCAAGGAGCTGCTCGACGCCATCCGATCCCGTGAAACAGCAGTGAAGAGTGAAGAGTGAAGAGTGGAGAGTGGAGAGTCTTGTGGTCGACACATCAAGCACATCAAGGATCTTGTTGATCTTGGCACAGATGTTGAAAGAGTGCGACCACGTCACAAGGCGCGTGTCTGCTCCCGGAATCTGCAACTTGTTGTAAAACAACCCTGTTTCACTCTCGAATGATCTGCCCCGTCGTGGGGGGTGGGGGCCGGACTTACGCGAAGGACTGCGCAGAGACCGGCAAGATGCTTTGCGTGTCGATCAAGTAGCTCTTCACTCTTCACTCTTCACTCTTCACTTTTCGCCCAGGCGCGTCGCCGTCCTATACGACGGGGCGGGGGCCCGGCTGGCCGCATCCTCCGCCGGGCCGGACGTGTGGTATGATGCCCTTCCTCTTGCGATTCGGGCGGGACTCCTCACGCGAAACCCATTCCATGCATTCAAGTGAAGACCACGACCAAGGCTCCGAGGAGCTGATCCGGGAACCCCGACGTCACTCCTGGCTGTGGCTGGTCTATCTGCTCCTTTACGCCGTGGCCATCCCCTGGTACTGGCCGGCCGGATACCGAGGCCCGTTGATTCTGGGACTGCCTCTCTGGGTGGCGGTCTCGCTGCTTGCAGTGCTGCTGCTGGCCGGATGGACCGGCTGGGTGATCTCTCGCTACTGGAAGACCGTCGGGGAAGAAGACTCCCATGGGGGCCAGTGAAAGCCAGTTGACCTTCGGTTGGGGGGCGTTGACGGTCATCGCCCTCTACCTGTTTTCCACCATCGGCGTCGGCTGGCTGGCCCGGCGAAGCAGTCGGGGCCACAGCCTGTCGGACCACTACCTGGCGGGACGATCCCTCGGCTTTCTGGCTCTCTTTCTCACTCTTTACTCCACTCAATACAGCGGCAATACCCTCTTCGGCTACACCGGGATCTCCTACCGTATCGGCTTCAGTTGGACCGCCTCCATCCTGTTCATGTTCTCGGTAATCACCGGGTACCTGCTGTTCGCGCCGCGGCTGGTGGCCCTCTCCCGCAAGCAGAAGTTCATTACCCCCGGAGACTACATCGCCCACCGCTTCGGCTCGCCCCGGCTCACCCTGCTCAGTACGCTGCTGATGATCTACGCCCTGGCCAACTATACCCTGGCCCAACTGAGGGCCATAGGAGCCGCCGTCGAGGGCCTGACCAACGGAGCCGTACCCTCCGCCTACGGCATCATCACCCTGGCCGTCATCATGGTGGTCTATGAGACCCTGGGAGGCATGCGCAGTGTAGCCTGGACCGACATGATCCAGGGCATCCTGCTGCTGTCGGGTTTCCTGATGCTCCTCTTCATGGTGCCCGGCCTGGCGGGCGGCCTGCCCGCGGTGGTGGAGCATCTCAGCCGCATCGACCCCGCCAAGGTTCAGGCGCCGACACTGGAGGGATGCATGAACTGGATCAGCTACGTGTTCCTCTTTGGATTCGGGGCGGCCATCTACCCCCAGGCCATCCAACGCCTCTACGCCAGCCGGTCCACCCGGGTGCTCAAACGGTCCCTGGCTCTGATGACCATCATGCCCTTCACCACCGCGCTCATCGCCATGATTTGCGGGGTGACCGGAAGCGTTGTGCTTCCCGACCTGGCGCTCGGAGAGACCGACCAGGTGCTGGCCCGCATCTGCAGCCTCATCATGAACCAGTCCACCGCGGGGTATTGGCTGGTGGTCCTCATCTTTGCGGCCGCCCTGGCGGCCCTGATGTCGACGGCCGACTCGGCCCTGCTCTCCATCTCCTCCATGATCACCAAGGACATCTACCAGGTCTATTTCCGTCCCCAAGGCAACGAGGCCGAACTGACCGCTGTCGGCAAATGGTGCTCCTGGATCATCGTCACCGTTCTGGTGGTCATCGCCATCGGGACCGAGAAAACGCTGATCCGCCTCCTCGAGCTCAAGTTCGAGGTGCTCATCCAGATCGCTCCCTGCTTTTTCCTGGGCCTCTATTGGAAACGGCTCCGGGGGCAAACCGTCCTGACGGGCATGCTGGCGGGCTTGCTGGTGGGCCTGGGACTGACTTGGCTGGGCTATCCCCGCCTGTGGGGATTCCATGCCGGCGTCGTCGGCCTGCTGGTGAATTTCGGCTGCTGCCTGGCGGGCACCCTGCGTACGCCTACTTCCTTGAAGGCATGAACGGCTACAGCTATATGATCCTACATATATGACGGACTATTCGCCCATTCGCTCCCAGTCAAGATCTATCGCGCGAAATGGATCAACGCCAGGGGTATCAGAAAGAAGGTCGTCCCCACGTAGACCGGGGGGACCAGTCTGGATTTGAGTGACCACTCGGCCAGCACCTCGGCCATGGTCATGGGGATGCGCCGGAGGGGCCAGACCAGCGCCACCCCGAGCAGGTTGACCAGCAGGTGGGCCAGGGCGACCGTCACGGCCGCCGGGTTGCCCGTCACCAGCGAGGCCAGAATGGCGGTGACGGTGGTTCCGATGTTGGCTCCCAGCGTAAAGGGAAAGATCCGCCTCAGCGACAGAATCCCGGCGCCCGCCAGCGGGATAACCAGGGAAGTGGTGATCGAGCTGCTCTGGACTGCGATGGTCAACAGAACACCCAGGACCAGGGCTCTGGGCGCCGTCTTGAACAGCATCTGGTTGAAGAAACCTTCGATTCTGCCGATGACGAGGGATTTCAGCACGACCACCAGGTAGCGCAGCGAGAGGAAAAGGAGGGCCACCGCGATCAGCAGCATGACGGCGCCCGACTCCGAGGTGGCTCGACCGATGGCCTGCACTGCAGGACCCACGATGGTCTTGATCGGATTGACCAACTGCAGCCCACCCAGCTCCTTGAGTGCGTCAGTCAGTACGGAAGAAGCGTGTCCCAGAACGTTGGTGAACAACTGCAGGGGGAAAAAGACCACGACCAGCATGAGGTTGAAAAAGTCGTGGACCGTGGCCGCCGCAAAGGCGCGTCTGAACTCGTCGGGTCGAGAGAGGTGGCCCACCGAGACCAGCGTGTTGGTGACGCTGGTGCCCACGTTGGAACCCAGGATGATGGGGATGGCCCCCTGAATATCCAGGGCTCCCCCGGCTACCAGTCCCACCGTCATGGCGGTAACCGTCGAGGAGCTCTGCACCATGCTGGTGGCCAGAATTCCGATAAACAGGCCCAGAAACGGATTGGCGGTGGTGGCCAGCAGTTGCTCGGCGAATCCACGGCCGAAAAACTTGAAGGACGCCCCCATCAGGGAGATGCTCAGAAAGAACAGGTAGAGCAGCACCACCAGCAGCAGCACTCTCAGGATCGGCTTGCGGAGAAATGGTTGAAGGGTGATGGCTCTTTCTCCTCGCGACCACGGGGTCAGGCCACCCGGGAACGCGGGCGTCTCGCCCGCAACCTCTTCCTCCTCGCGCCCACGGGGCCAGGGGTGAAGCGGGATGCCGGGGCCTACTCCAGCACCTTGAACTCCGCCACCCGTCCTCCCTTGAAGCGTACCCGGCAACGCCCTCCTGCTCCCCCCGGCCTGCGCCTGAACTCATACACCTGAACGTCTCCCGCCTCCCGGGTAACCAGCCTGCCGTCTCCGATGGAGAGTGCGACCTGGGCAAAGGTCATGTCCAATGCCAACTCGTGTTCCCGGATGAGCCTCCAGGTATTCTCGTTCCAGTGCGAGTAGAGCTCCCGGGGGTCCTTGGCATAGAAGAACTGGTCCAAGACCATCTGGTAGAGTTGCCGTTTCCCGTCAAATCTGCCGATGACGGTTCCCATGGCCGCCCCGTCCTTCTCGAAGACGGCCACGACCTGCCTGTCTCCCGACCCGCCCGGGGAGGGCTGCTCCACCACACCCTTCACCACCAGCTCTTCCAGGGCGAGGAGCCGCCCTGCCCTACCTCCGGCCCCCGACTTCCCGCCCTTGCCAACAGGGAAGTGGGACAACTGAAATGCCTTCTTCACCCAAATCGGCTTCCCCACCAACCGCTTGGCATCCTCGAACCCCGAGATGTAGAACCGGGGAAGCCGGACCAGGTAATCCCGCTGAATTTTCTTGGAGGCCGCGTTTTTGGGAGTGACGGGGCGGCTGCGGTCGTAAAGCATCCAGCCCACGCGGAGAGCCATCAGGGCCGTCAGCACGGCCGCCCAGATGAGCCATTTTTTGGCGCGCTTGGAAAGCCTCATTGAATTGTCCTCTCGACGGATTCTGAACTGCCTTAGAATTAGTCCGGTGCTTGCGGTTCCCTGACAGCGGGAGGCCGTTTCCGGCGGAGATCGGTCCGACTGGCCGAGGGACCGGCGTCCCCGGGGAAGAAACCTGTTCCCGCTTTCAAGCCCATCCGTGCCCCGGAGCGATCATGAAGGCGGTTGTTTTCGATCGGAAGCTTGAAGTCGTGGACACGTCCAAGCCGGTTTTCACCGGGGACGAGAGCGTGGTGCGCCTGGTCCAGGCCGGAATTTGCAACACCGATCTAGAAATCACCAGAGGGTACTTCGGATTCAAGGGCGTGTTGGGCCACGAGTTCGTCGGAAGAGTCGAGTCCTCCAGGACTCCGTCACTGGTGGGCGTCCGGGTGGTCGGAGAAATCAACGCCTCCTGCTGCCGGTGCGAGTTCTGCCGATCCGGTTGGGGCAGACACTGCCCTCAACGCTCGGTTCTGGGAATTCTGAACCGGGACGGCGCCTTTCGCGAGTACTTTACCCTTCCGGAGCAGAATCTCCATCCGGTTCCCGACTCGGTCTCCGACGACGACGCGGTCCTTGTGGAACCGGTCGCCGCCGCCTGTGAGATTCTAGACCAAGTCGACATCCGGAGGGTGGAAAAGATCGCCGTCCTGGGAGACGGAAAGCTGGGACTGCTGATCGCCATGGTCCTGCACCAGGCCAGGCCTGCCGGCCAACCTCCCGTGACCCTGATCGGCAAGCATCCGGAGAAAATGCGCCTGGTCGAGGACCTGGGGGTCAGTCCTCTCCCCCTGGGCTCGGCCCAAGCGGCGGCCCGTTCCTTCGAGCTGGTGGTGGAAGCCACCGGTTCGCCGTCGGGACTGGACCTTGCCCTTCGACTCGTGAAACCGCGTGGCACGGTAGTCCTGAAGTCGACCTTTCATGGACGGCAGTCCTTCGATCCGGCCTCGGTGGTGGTGGACGAAATCACCCTGTTGGGGTCTCGCTGCGGCCGCTTCGAACCGGCCCTCGATCTGCTGGTCCGCAAGCGCATCCGCCCCAGCCGACTGATCCGGGAGTCCCTGCCTCTGACCAGGGCGGTCGAGGCGTTCCGACTGGCTCGATCCCCCGGGGCGCTGAAGGTGCTGCTGCGGCCGTGAAGTTTGAAGGGTGGAGGGGGAAGTTTGAAGTTTGAAGGAGGAAGGGTGAAGGGCCGCCCGAAGGGCGCGCCCCCCCGGGAACGCGGGCGTCCCGCCCGCATCCTTATGCCTGATTCCATTGGTGGTTCGCCGTTTTCTCCCACGGATATCCCGATCCCTGCCTGTCGGTCTGAGGCGCGGCCGCTCAGGTCTGCAGCAATCCCAGCTTGAAGGGGGGCGAGTCCGGATCGAGGGCGGCCACCTGGAGGCTTCGAATGAGCACCTCCCGGGTACGGGCCGGATCGATCAGAGCGTCCACCCACAGCCGGGCTGCCCCGTAGCGGGGGTCGGCCTGGTGTTCAAGGGTCTCCCGGACCTCGGCCGCCAGTTCCCGGCGCTGCTCATCCGTCAACCCGGCTCCTTCCCGTTCCTTCTGAGCGAGTCGGACATCCACCAGGGTGCGGGCCGCCTGCTCCCCGCCCATGACCCCGTAGCGGGCGCTGGGCCAGGCGTAGAGGAACCTGGGCCCATAGGCTCTGCCGCACATGGCGTAATGGCCGGCTCCGAAGCTGCCGCCCAGGATCACCGTGATCTTGGGAACGACACTGTTGGAGACCACGTTCACCATCCTGGCTCCGGCCTTGATGATGCCCCCGTGCTCGGCCTCCTTCCCCACCATGAAGCCGTTGACATCGTGAAGAAAAATGAGCGGGATGCCGTTCTGGTTGCAGTCCATCATGAAGCGCGCCGCCTTGTTGGCGCTCTCGGCATAGATCACGCCGCCGACTTCCAGGCGACCGTCGTGTCTCTGCCGATGCTGCCTCTGATTGGCCACCAGGCCCACGGCAAACCCGCCCAGCCGTGCATACCCGGTGACCAGGGTCTGGCCGTATTCTTTCCGGTACTCGGTGAATCGGCTGTCGTCCACCAGGCGCGCAATCACTTCCCGCATCTCATACTCGCCGGCGGGATCGGCGGAGAAGACTCCCCCAAGCTCCGCCGGGTCATGGCGGGGCTCCACCGACGGGCGGCAATCCGGACCGGAACCCCTCCGCCGGCCCATCTTGTCCACCAACTCGCGAATGCGGCCCAGGCACCTGAGATCGTCCTTTTCCCGGAAGTCGACGGTGCCGCTGAGGCTGGCGTGCACCTCGGCGCCGCCCAGTTCCTCGCTGGTCACCTCCTGCCCGATGGCTGCCTTGACCAGAGCCGGTCCGGCCAGATAGAGCCCGCTTCCCTCGGTCATGAGCAGCTTGTCGCACATCACCGGCAGATAGGCTCCGCCGGCCACGCAGGAGCCCATGACGGCCGTTATCTGCGGAATCCCCCGGGCAGACAGGACGGCGTTGTTGTAGAAGACCCGGCCGAAGTCGTCGGTGTCGGGGAACACGTCCTCCTGCAGAGGCAGAAAAATGCCGGCGGAGTCCACCAGGTAGACTATGGGCAGACGGTTCTCCAGCGAGACGGTCTGGGCCCGCAGCACCTTCTTGGCGGTCATGGGGAAGAAGGACCCCGCCTTGACGGTGGCGTCGTTGGCGATGACCATGAAGTGACGCCCGCAGATCTTGGCGATCCCCGCGATCACGCCGGCGGCCGGAGCCCCTCCCCACTCCGCGTACATCCGGTGGGCCGCGTAGATACCCAGCTCCAGGAATGGGGGATCGGGATCGATGAGGTGTCGGATCCTCTCCCGAGCGGTCAGGCGGCCCTTGGCATGCTGCCTGCCTGCAGCCTCGGCGCCTCCCCCCTGACGGATGGAGTCCTCGTCCCGGCGCATCCGGGCCACCAGCGCTTCCATCGCCCGCTGGCGCCTCTGAAATCGAGGGTCGCGACGGTCGACCGCGCTGCGAAATACCTCGGTAGAATCTGCCATCGTCATGGGTCTCCGGCGCGGGGAGGGGTTGCGGGGGCGCCCCTGGGAAGCCAGGTCGGTCCGTGGCTGCCGGCCACTCTGCACAGCCGCCTGCACCTGTATCGAAGTCTCTCCATTCCAACCTCTCAGAGCAGGCTCATCTCCTGCTCCTTCAAGGCCTTTATCTGGTCTCGCAACCGGGCGGCGGCTTCGAATTCGAAATTCCGGGCCGCCTCCTTCATCTTGGCCTGCAGCTTGAGGATCCGGGCTTCGATTTCATCGGGAGAAGTCACCTCCACGACTTCCTGCTCCGGCGCCAGGACCAGATAGTCGGCCTCGACCATGGCGATCAGGCTCATGTCGACCGGCTTCAAGATCGATTCCGGCGTGATCCCGTGTTTCCGGTTGTAGCGAAGCTGCTTTTCCCGCCGCCGGTTGGTCTCGTCCAGGGCCTGTCTCATGGACTCCGTCACCTGGTCCGCGTAGAGAATGGCCTGGCCTCTCAGGTGGCGGGCAGCTCTCCCGATGGTCTGAACGAGAGAGTCGCGGGACCTGAGGAAACCTTCCTTGTCGGCATCCAGGATGGCGACCAGCGACACTTCGGGAAGGTCGAGCCCCTCGCGCAGCAGGTTGATTCCCACCAGCACGTCGAAGTCCCCCAGCCGCAGGCCTCGCAGGATCTTGATTCGCTCCAGCGTATCGATCTCCGAATGCATGTAGCGGCAGCGGACCCCCACCTCGCGATAGTATTCGGCCAGGTCCTCGGCCATGCGCTTGGTCAGGGTGGTCACCAGCACCCTTTCCCGCCGTTTCTCCCGCAGGCGAATCTCGTGAAGCAGATCGTCCACCTGAGACCTGACGGGTCTCACCTCCACCGCGGGGTCCACCAGCCCGGTGGGACGAATGATCTGCTCCACCACCGCGCCGCTGGTCCTGGTCAGCTCGTAGGGTCCGGGGGTGGCCGAGACATGGATCGCCTGGTTGAGGCGTCGCTCGAATTCCTCGAATTTGAGAGGGCGGTTATCCAGGGCCGAGGGCAAGCGAAACCCGAAGTCGACCAGGTTCTGCTTGCGGGAGCGGTCCCCGGCATACATCCCTCGAACCTGGGGGATGGTCTGGTGACTTTCGTCGATGAAGATCAGGTGGTCCTGAGGCAGGTAGTCCATCAAGGTTGGCGGCGGCTCGCCGGGGCGTCGGCCCGAGAGATGGCGAGAGTAGTTCTCGATGCCGTGACAGAATCCGATTTCCTTCATCATCTCCAGGTCGAACAGGGTCCGTTGCTGAAGACGCTGGGCTTCTACCCACTTGCCTTCGGCTTCCAACCGGGGACGCCACTCCTCCAACTCCTCCCGGATGGTCTCGATGGCCTTGAGCAAGGTGGGACGGGGCATGACGTAGTGGGACTTGGGATAAATGGGGAGGCGCTCATAGGAGAAGCGGATCTCGCCGGTGAGGGGTTCGATCTGAAAAAGGGACTCGATTTCATCCCCGAACAGCTCGATGCGGTAGGCATGGTCGTCATAGGCCGGAAAGACCTCGATGCGGTCGCCCCGAACCCGGAAAGTGCCCCGGCGGAAATCGTCGTCGCTGCGCTCGTACTGGATCTCCACCAGCTTCTTCAGAATGTGCTCCCTCCTGACCCGCTGTCCCTTGTCCAGAAAGAGCAGCATCCCGTAGTAGGCTTCCGGAGAACCGATGCCGTAGATGCAGCTCACGCTGGCCACAATGACGCAATCCCGCCGTTCGAACAGGGATCGCGTGGCCGACATGCGCATCTTGTCGATCTCGTCGTTAATGGTGGCTTCTTTCTCGATATAGGTGTCGGTCGCGGCGATGTAGGCTTCGGGCTGATAATAGTCGTAGTAGCTGACGAAGTACTCCACGGCGTTTCCCGGGAAAAAGTTGCGGAACTCCTGGCAGAGCTGGGCCGCCAGGGTCTTGTTGTGGGCCAGCACCAGGGCCGGCCGGTTCATCTGCTCAATGACCTTGGCCATGGTGTAGGTCTTCCCGGACCCGGTGACCCCCAGCAGCACCTGGTGCAGCTCGCCGTCATCCAGCCCGCGAACCAGGTTCCCGATCGCCTGGGCCTGATCGCCCTTCGGTTGATACTGGGTCACCCGGAAGGGTTTTTGCGTGTCCACCGTTGTCGCTCCACCCGCACAAACAATCCCCGGCCCGTCTCCAGCCCGAGTTTATCACGCCTGAAATTGACGCTTGCGCGGCACGAACCAGTTGATTGCGCCCACTACAATGCGCTGCCGCAGCTACGCGGCTGGGCGTATGGCCCCCCCACCGCATCAGCCTTCGCCATTCGGCTCGGCTCCTGCGACTCCCCCTCAAGGGGGGAGTGATACGAGGCTTGCACTGGGCGTCCTGCTATTCCTGATAGCGGCGGAACAAGAGGGTGGCGTTGGTTCCCCCGAAGCCGAAGGAGTTCGAGAGCGCATACTCCAGCGGCTGTTTGCGCGCCTGGTTGGGCACATAGTCCAGGTCGCACTCGGGATCGGGGTTTTCGTAGTTGATGGTGGGTGGAGCGGTTTGATGGTGGAGAGCCAGAACCGAAATGGCCCCCTCCAGACCGCCGGCTGCTCCCAGCAGGTGGCCGGTCATGGACTTGGTGGAACTCACCAGCATCCGGTGGGCGTGCCGGCCGAAGGCGAGCTTGATGGCCTTGGTCTCCAATCGGTCATTGAAGGGCGTGGAGGTGCCGTGAGCGTTGATGTAGTCGACCTGTTCCGGCCGAATGCCGGCATCCTGAACCGCGTTGGTCATGACCTGGCATGCCCCTTCGCCGTCTCCGGAGGGCTGGGTGATGTGGTAGGCATCCCCGGACATGCCGTAACCCACAATCTCGGCGTAGATGGTGGCGCCGCGGCGCTCTGCCCTCTGCATCTCTTCCAGCACCAGGATTCCCGCCCCTTCTCCGATGACGAATCCATCCCGGTCTCGGTCGAATGGACGACAGGCTTTCTCCGGTTCTTCGTTCCGGGTGGACAGAGCCCGCATGGAAGCAAATCCGCCCACGCTCATGGGGGTAATGGCGGCTTCCGACCCGCCGCAGAGCATGGCGTCGGCTTCCCCTCGGGCAATGATCCTGAACGAGTCTCCGATGGCATGGGATCCCGAGGAGCAGGCGGTGCAGGTGGCCGTGTTGGGACCCTTGGCCCCGAACCGGATGGAGAGCTGCCCGGCTGCCAGATTGATAATGGACGAGGGAATGAAGAAGGGAGAAATCCGCTTGGGACCGCCTCGCAGAAGCGCGCTGTGCTCGCGCTCGATGGTGGAGAATCCTCCGATCCCCGATCCGACATGCACCCCGAACCGGGTCGCCAGCTCAGGCGTCACCTCCAGTCCCGACGACTCCATGGCGAAATCGGAGGCCGCCACCGCGTACTGGATGAAGGGATCCATCTTCTTGACGTCTTTTTTGGTGATCCAGTTGAGCGGATCGAATCCCTTGACCTCTCCCGCGATCTTGACTGCAAAGGGCCCCGTGTCGAAGCGGGTGATGGGCTTGATACCGGCTTCTCCCGCGACCAGGGCCTCCCAGTTTCCCCGGGTCCCTATGGCCAGCGCGGATACCACGCCGATACCGGTGACTGCCACTCTCCGTTTCAATACCCCATCCTCCCGCAACCGAACCGGCTGCCTGGCCACTTTCCCTCAACCAGGACAGTCCTGCGGTCGTACAGCAACGCGGCTTCCGATTCAACCCTTGGCGTGGGTCTCCACGTAGGCAATCGCGTCCTTGACCGTCTGGATCTTCTCTGCATCCTCGTCGGGAATCTCGATTCCGAAACCCTCCTCGAATGCCATGACCAGTTCCACCGTATCGAGGGAATCCGCACCCAAGTCGTCCACAAAGGAAGCGGTAGAGGTCACTTCCGATTCGTCGACCCCCAGTTGCTCCACGATGATCTGCTTGACCTTGTCCTCCACGCCCGAATCAGCCATCCCCATATCCTCCTCGATTGAAATCGGATTTAGACTTTGTCCGCCGAATGACACCCGAGCCCTTGGCGTTATCGCCGGCTCGGAGACCGCAAGGCCGTTTCCGCCAAAAGGCGCCGTCACTCTCAGCCCCGCCGCAAAAAAGGCTCATGTTGCCATCAGCGTTCGAAAAAGGCAAGCGAACCATTGGGGGCGCCATCCCGCCGGAACCGGCCTGCCCGGGATCCCAAATAGGGGACCTCACATGTACAACCCTCCATTGATGTGCAGCACCTGGCCGGTCACATAGCCGGCTTCATCCGAAGCCAGGAACCTGACCCCCAGGGCGATTTCCCGATCCAGCCCGACCCTGCCCATCGGAATGCGTTCCAGCAGCTTGGCTCTGGCAGCCTCGGGGAGCGCCTGGGTCATGGCAGTGTCCACGAAGCCCGGCGCCACCGCGTTGACCGTGATGTTCCGTTTGGCCACCTCCTGGGCCACCGTCTTGGTCAAGCCGATGATCCCCGCCTTTGAGGCCACGTAGTTGGCCTGACCGGCATTGCCCGTCAATCCCACCACCGAAGAGAGGTTCACGATGCGACCGTATCGCTGCCTCAACATGATCTTGACTGCCGCCTGGGTGCACAGAAAGGTGGCGGTCAGATTGGTCTGCAGCACTTCCGACCAGTCTGCCGGCTTCATCCGCAGCAGCAGTCCGTCCCGGGTGACCCCGGCGTTGTTCACCAGGATATCCAGCCGGCCGAAGGCGCTCATGACCTGCTCAAAAGCCGTCTTGATCCGATCCGGTTGCGTCAGGTCCACCACGACCGGCAGGGCCTTCCGCCCCAACCCTTCGATTTCGGCAGCCACCGCGCTCAGCCGGGCCTCATCCCTTCCACCCGCGGCCACATCGGCGCCGGCCTCGGCCAGAACCAGGGCGCAGGCCCTCCCGATCCCCCGCGATCCGCCGGTGACAAAGGCAACCTTACCTTGAAGCGACATCGAACCTCCTTGCCGGGAACACCTCTGTTTCACCCGGAATAAAACGCCGCGCAGTGTGGAACTCGGGCGTGGCTAGGTGAGTAGTGGAGAGTGAATAGTGAATAGTGATTGAATAGACACGTCAAGCATCTGGTCGACCTCGGAGGGATCACTTAATGAAGTACTCCGGGCATCTGGGGCTTACTGCCTCGCGGAACCCTCTGCTGACCACTCTCCCCTTCCCCCTCTTCACTCTTCACTCTTCACTCTCCACTAACCCAAAACATCCTCGTATCACGCCGTATGTTCCGCCAGGCGGTGGGATGCCGGGGCGTTGCTCATCAGGCATCGGCTCCTATGGCGGCCAAGGTCTTTTCAAGGCTCCGGACGTCTTCCACGTTGAGAACCTGCAGCGACCGGTCGGTTTGGCGGACCAGTCCCGACAACACCCGGCCCGGCCCTACCTCCACGAATCTGCGCACCCCTCTATCCCGCAGGAGCTGTATGGTCTCGCTCCAGCGAACCGGAGCGCACACCTGCCGAAGCAGTGCCCCCGCCACCTCGCTGCCCTGCTGGATTGCGGCGGCCTCGCAGTTGGTCACCAGGGGGCACTGAAGGTCCCGAAATTGCAGTTGACGCAGGTCCTCTTGCAGGCGGTCCCGGGCCGGTTGCATCAAGGCGCAATGGAAGGGAGCGCTGACCGGCAGGGGAATGGCCCGCCTGGCTCCCCGTTGTGGCGCCAGTTGGACGGCTCGCCCAACCGCCGCGGCATCACCGGCAATTACGATCTGAACCGGAGAGTTGAGGTTTGCAGCCTCCAACACCTGCCCCTGAGCGGCTTCCCGGCAAAGGGACTCCACCGACTCCAGAGGCATCCCCAGCAGAGCGGCCATCGCGCCCTGACCTACGGGGACGGCCTCCTGCATGTACTGGCCGCGCTTCCTGACCGTGGCAACGGCATCGGCCAGCGAGAGACCGCCGGCGGCCACGATGGCGCTGTATTCCCCCAGGCTGTGACCGGCCACGAACCGGGGCCGGATCCCTCGAGCCGACAACACGGCATGGGCCGCCACTGAAACCGCCAGGATGGCAGGCTGGGCGAACTCGGTGAGTTGCAGCTCTTCGGGCCTGCCCTCAAAGCACAGCCGTCCAATGGAGAACCCCAGCGCCCGGTCGGCTTCCGACAGCACGGCCCCGGCTTCCGGGAACGCGTCCGTCAATTCCCGGCCCATTCCCGGGTATTGTGAAGCCTGTCCGGGAAAAATGAAGGCGATAGGATGGTTCATGAGAGCCGATCAGGGAGGGGGCCGCGGGAACCGGTGAAAGCCGGCGAGCGCCGGCAAACAGGTGCGGTGGGTTGCCGGATCCGACGGACCTCGGGATGGGTCGTGCCCGGAGCCTGTGGAGCCTACTTCTCGTCCACTTCAATCACCTCGCGCCCGCGGTAGTAGCCGCAGCGCGGACAGACCCGGTGGGGCAGCTTGGTCTCGTGGCAATCGGGACACGCCGAGGTGGATCGCACGGTCAGAAAATCGTGGGACCGTCTCTTGTTGCGGCGGGACTTGGAGTGACGGCGTTTCGGATTCGGCATAACGGTTCCCCCGGATCGAATGGACCCTCAGTTCCTGAACTTCAGCAGCGGGGCCAATCGAGGGTCGCTGACTACCGGGCCGCAGCGGCAACGGTCGCGGTTCCTGTTCCGCCCGCAGGCCGGACACAGACCCCGGCAGTCCTCCTGGCAAAGGGGTTTCATCGGCAAGCTCAAAACGATCTGCTCGCGAACGATGTCGCTCACATCGATAAAGTCGCCAGTGAAAAACCCCACTTCCAGATCTTTCTTCTGCAGCGCGATCTCCCCGGTCAGCGAATGGTGGGCGTTGGATTGATAGTACTGATTGAAATGGGCTGTCAGAGGACGAGACAGCGCCTCCAGACAGCGGGCACAGGTCAGTTCCATTTCAACGCCCAACTCGCCACGCACCCGCACGCCGCCCTGAGACTGTCTTTCGGCAGTCAAATGCACTGCCACCTTGCCGGAAACGCGAACCTGCCCTTCATCCAGATTCAACTGGCGGGCGGTCAGGCCGGCCTTCAAGGAGCGCGGCCCCCGCTCCAATTCCCTGACGTCGATTCGCAACGGGTTCATCAGCTTTGCGCCGATCCGGCCTGCAGGCGGGAAAGGCCTTTAAGTGCCTCAAAACCAAAGCACTTCATTATAGCCGGGGCAATCGGGATGTCAATGTCAAATGGCGGTGAGGTGGCTGCAAGGGGGAGAGACGCAACTGATCGCAATCGGAAGATCAGGCAGACGGCTGCAGGGACTTGACCCTGGCCTCGTAGGACTTGTTCAGGATGATCTGGAGAAGAGGATTGCCGATTTCGGTCTGCTCGATCCGCTCCTGGATCTCTTCGAGCTCCTCCATGTCTCTGGCGCGCTTGATGACGTTCTTGAAGAAACTCAGGTCTCCGACCGTCATGATCTCCTCGCTCTCCTCGTCCTCGATGATGGCCAGATGCGATTCCGGCAGATATTCGCGAATCTTCCAGTAGAGCTTCTCCCGGTAGTCCAGATTCTTCTCGCCCAGATCGGGATGAAACCACTCGGCCGTGAACGTTCCTTCCTCGTCATCCATATTGAGGTCCGTGTAGATCTCCGGCTCCTCCTCGGTCATCTGCAGGATCAACTTCTCCAGTTCCTTGATCACGCCGGCACTGGAATATACGGTCAGAATGGTTACTTTCATTTGCGGCCCCTGCCTCTATGAGGTCTTTCCCGATTTGCGACTGGATTATAAGAAGAAAGGAACCGCAATCCAACCCTTTTCGGATTGTCTAAAACGACAGTGAAGAGTGGCTAGTGGAGAGTGAAGAGTCTCGTGATCGACACGTTCAGCATCTTGTTGATCTTGGCACAGATGTTATAAGAGTGCGGCCACGTCACAAGGCGCTTGCCTGTTCCCGAAACTCTTCACTCTCCACTCTTCACTTGCTCGAAACACCGGCGGCTGTCGTCAGGGACCGGTCGGCTGGAAACTCGAGCAGGGTCCGGTGCGATAAGGGAATCGCCGGATCACCGATTCATTGATCTTGACTCCCAGCCCCGCGGCTTCAGGAACGATCAGTTCTCCCTTGTCGATCCAAAGGGGAGTGTTGAGCATTTGCTCGGACAGCCGAAAGGGGTAGGTGCCGGACCTGCCTTCGCCGGAGTATTGCGGCCACTCCATCCAACCCACCAGGTCGGGTCCGAAACAACTGGCCAACTGGGCCAGGGCCGCTGCTTCCAGAGGAGTCGAAAGCCGTCCGATGGCCACGCGCCGGCCAAGCGGCTGCACCTCCCGCAAAACCCGGTGACCGTCGACCAGTCCCCCAAGATGCAGCACGTCCAACTGCAGGACGTCCGGCCAATCCTTTCCCGCCAGGTCCCGCCATCCTTCCAGGGAGGTCTCGCTACCCCCTCCCGAGATGGGAACCCCACGGTGCTTCATCAACTGCCGAAGCGCCCCGGCATTCTCCCTCGCCACCGGGTCTTCAACCCACTCGAGCCGGCTGGGAGCCATCTCCCGCAGCAACCGCGCGGTCTCCTCCAACCCGTAGTGCTCCCCGCGCCAGGCCCTGGCGTCCACCATGATTCCCCAAGGCGGCGGAAAGGCTTGGCGCAGTTCGCGGACGGTCTGCAAGTCCTGCCGGGGTGATCTCCCCAGTTCCAGCTTGCAGGCGGAGAATCCCGAACCGGCCCACAAACCCGCCTCCCTGACACTCTCCTGGCCGTCGAGGTAGACCCCGCCACTGGCATAGATTCCGATTCGTGCGCGCACCCGCCCACCCAGGAGCTCCGACAGGGGACACCCTGCGATCTGTCCCTGAAGGTCCAACAAAGCCATTTCCACCGCAGCGAAGGCCTGCACCAGGCCAGGGTACCGCGGGCGGCGCTGGAACACTTTCCTGCGCAGGCCGGCCAGGTTTCCCGGGTTGAGGCCCACCACGGCCGCACGCAGATTTCGATTGATCAACTGAGCCACGTTGGGAGAGGGGGTCCCGACCCCGCAACCCACCTGCCCCTGATTGGCGCGGGCCCGAACCAGCAGGCAATCGCGCTTGTAGATGGTGACCTGGCCTCCCTGAACCGGCCGCCGGAGCGGATGGGGCAACGGCGAGCTCAGCAGAGAGGCCTGCAGCTCATCGACCTTGATTTTCATGGGAATTTACACGGGCTTACACCCACGGCAAACTGTGCGTTCGGGGACGCGGCCCAAAGCCGTCAGGAGTCGCCGAAGTCGAGCCGAATGGCGAAGGCTGGTGCGGTGGGGAGGATGGAAGGCGTGCGGCCGGGCTAGGCGCCGGCCACCGCCAGGCGCGCAAACTGGTCCACCTGGGCGTTCACGGACGAACGGAACGACTCCAGGGCATCCTCGACGCCATAGCGAAGGTCGTCGTGCAGGGACTCGTAGCGGGAATGGACTCGGGAGAACAATTCCTGCACCTGGACCCTGAGTTCCTCCACTTCCCTTGCGCCGGAACGAACCGAGTGCGAAAGCGCATCCTTGAACGAATCCAGTTCGGCTTCCAGGAACTCCTTGAAGTCGTGGATTTCGATCTGCTGGCTGGTGACCTTCTCGAAGTGGTAGCCCATGACGGCCAGGTGGAAAGCCTGGGTGAGCATGCGTGGATGGTCCCTGGCGACCTTGGCGATGAACTTGAGGTAGGCCGGTCCCTGCCTGGAAAAGAGCTGCCGGCGCAACGATTTCCCGATGGCCCGCACCTCGTTCATGCCCACCGGCTTGGAAACGTAGGGGCTGGGCTTGACATGCTCCATCATGTTCAGGCAGCGCCTGAAATAGTTCTCCAGCGTCGGGTCGTAGATGGTGGTCAGGACTCGTCGATAGCCCTCGATCAGGGTCTGGGGATCCATCTCGGGCTTGTAGTTGAGAACGACGTTGACGCTGGTCCCGGTGGTCTCCTCCAGCAGCCGGTCTTCCCTCTTGAGACGATCATAAAGGTCGGTGCCCTTGAGCGCCGTCAACAGCCCCACCATGGCCATGGGAATGCCGGCCTCCTGTATGAAGTCGATCTGGGCGTCGAACACCCCTTCGTCGTCGCCGTCCAGGCCCAGGATGAATCCACCGCTGACCTCCATCCCCTTCTGCTGGATCTTGCGAACGGCGCTCAGCAGATAGTTTTCCTCCTGTTTCTTGCTGGTGTTCTGCGCCTTCTTGGTCTTGATCAGAGCCTTGGGATTGGGAGTCTCGATTCCCAGGAACACCCAGTCGAAACCGGCCTCGATCATGGCCTCCATCAATTCGTCGTTTCGGGCCAGGTTGACGCTGGCCTCGGTGAAGAGGGCGAAGGGATAGCGGCGCTCCCTCTGCCACTCGGCCACCACGGGCAGGAGTTCCAGCGCCTCCCGCTTGTTGCCGATGAAGTTGTCGTCCACCAGGAAGACGTTGCCCCGCCAACCCAGCTCATAGAGGGTGTCGAACTCACCCAGCATCTGTTGCGGCGTCTTGGTCCGCGGCACCCGCCCGAACAGCTTGGTGATGTCGCAGAACTCGCAGTCGAAGGGGCATCCCCGCGAAAACTGCAGGCACATCGAGTAGTAGTCCTTCATGTCGACCAGATCGAAGCGCGGAGGCGGCGTGCGGGTCACATCGGGTTTTTCAGGCGCCCGGTAGATGGCCTTGGCGGTTCCGGTTTCCAGGTCCCGCAGAAACTGGGGCAGGATTTCCTCGACTTCGTCCAGGAGAAAGTGATCAACTCCTTGAATCTCATCGTGATAGGTGGTGGGGTGAGGTCCTCCGGCCACCACCGGAACACCGGCCCGGTTGCACTGCTCGACCACCGAGTCCAGGGAATCGCGTTGAACGATCATGGTGGAGGTAAACACGACGTCGGCCCACTGCAGATCCGATTCCTTCAGGGTGGTCACGTTCAGATCCACGACGCGGAGGTCGTATCTGGAGGGGAACATGCCGGCGATGGTGAGCAGGCCCAGGGCGGGAAAGCCCGCCTTCTTCCCGACAAACTCCAGGGCAAACTTGCCGCCCCAGTAGGATGGTGGGAATTCAGGGTAAACTAAGAGTGCGTTTGGCATGATTACGATCTCCGGAGTCCCTGTGATCGGGGACGGATTTCAAGCTCGGCTACCTGCCGAAAACCTGGCAACCTTCAGTTGAGTGGCCCACACTATATCAAGTTGGCCGGGATTGCTCACAGAAAGTTGAGGCCCGGTCCCATTATCTCTACCGGGGCAGCCTGCGCGCCTGTCTGAACCTGAAGAAAATGAAAGATGTCTTGCTGAGGAGACTTCCCGATGTCAACTGAAACGCCCAGATTTCTGATCAATCGGCAGTCCGTTCTGAACTCACCGATCTTGCGCGCCTGCCTGCTGGCGCTGCTGGTGCTTCTGCTGCATATTCCCATCCTGCTGATTCACGGCGTGGTCTCGGAGCGCCGGACGAGACAGCAGGAAGCGACACAGGACGTCACTTCCAAATGGGGCAAGGAGCAGTCGCTGGCCGGCCCCAGGATTGTCATTCCCTACCTGGAACACCGAAGCGAGAAAACCCCCGAGGGCGAGCCCTCCACCCGCACCGAGGTGAACTATGGCCACTTCCTGGCGGAGACACTCACGGTCGCCGGCAGGGCCGAAACCCACCTGCGCTATCGGGGCATCTACGAGGTTCCGGTGTATCGATTGGCCCTGGAACTGGAGGGCGCCTTCGCCGCGCCCGACTTCAGCGAATGGGGAGTCCGGCCGGAGGATATCCTCTGGGACCGCGCCCACCTCTCGGTGAATATCTCCGATGCGCGAGCCATACAGAATGCAGCCGCGCTTTCCTGGAATGGCGAGAGCCTCCCCTTTCATCCCGGATCGGGCGAGTCCAGCAGCAACCATCCCGGAATTCAGGCCAGCCTGCGGGAGCGGCTGAAGGGAACGGCCTTCGAGTTCAAGTTTCCGCTGGAGCTCAACGGCAGCGAGGCGATTTTCTTTGCGCCCTTCGGCAATCAGACTACCGTCGATCTCCAGTCGAACTGGCCCCATCCCAGCTTTCAGGGAAACTGGCTCCCCACCGAGCGCACGGTGACGGACGGGGGATTCGAGGCCACCTGGAGCATTCCATTCCTGGGACGCGGCTACCCTCAGAGGTGGACGTCCCAAACAGACCCGCCCTCGATTTCACCTTCCCGGTTCGGCCTGACCCTGGCAACACCGGTCGACCCCTATCGAATGGTCGATCGCAGTGTCAAGTACGCCATCCTGTTCCTGGCTTTCACCTTCATCACCCTGTGGCTCTACGAGGTTCTCTCGGGGTTGCGGATTCACACGCTGCAATACCTGCTTCTGGGCGCGG
This sequence comes from Acidobacteriota bacterium, assembly GCA_022826755.1. Classification (GTDB taxonomy): domain Bacteria; phylum Acidobacteriota; class Terriglobia; order Versatilivoradales; family Versatilivoraceae; genus Versatilivorator. The sequence goes on along the minus strand of JAJDUG010000033.1, from coordinate 107,436 downwards.
GCCTGTGCCTGTTCTACCTGCTGGTGCTGTCCCTTTCCGAGCACCTGGGTTTCGGCCCGGCCTATGTCCTGGCCAGCGCTTCCACCGTGGTATTGCTCGCCAGCTACAGCCTTTCGGTGTTGGGCAAGCCCCGCGGGGCGGCCCTGATAGCCGTCATCCTGGGGCTCCTGTACGGATACCTCTATGTCCTGCTTCGCAACCAGGACTACGCCCTGCTGGTCGGCACCCTCGGGCTCTTCCTGGCGCTGGCCGTCACCATGTACCTGACCCGCCGCCTGGACTGGCGCGCCCTGAAACACAAGTCCTGAGACTCGGCCCGCATCGATGCCCGCCCCAAAAAGCAGGGGCCTCCGAAGAGGCCCCGCGCCCTGCGGTCGAAACCGCAAGGGGTGTAGAGAGAGTCTATCCAGGCAGCCAGCACCAGGCCCGCCAGTACCAGCACCGTGCCCGGCAGCCCCGGCATGATCGTCCCCGCCACCCCCACCGCCACCAGCAGCAGGGCCGGGGTCAATAACAGAATCGAAATCAGCATTTGGGGTAGTGCCACCGTCTTCCGCATGATTCTATTTTCCCGAGTGGAGTCGCTGTGGTGGCTGCAACCACGACGGCTTCCGCCTATCCTGGCATTACCGTTCCCACCACAGTTACACCCAACCAAGGTCTTTCTTCGTCCAGAAAAGGGCTGTTGCGCGCGCACTGGCTGCGTCAGCTATGTGTCCAATATTTCGGAATCATGCTCCTGCCCTATTCGCTTCACGAACTGAACGGTCTCATCAGCGTCTTTGCCTTAGCAACCGGCACTTTTCACCTGTGAGCTATTTTCCAGGAGAACTTCTCCAGAGTTCTTATGGATTAAAATCTTACTGAGGGTGTACGGAATCGAGGTTGCTCATTAATGCTTCACAGTGGCGGTTGCCAAGATATCGTCACGTCAGGGTGGTCAGCGAGGTAAGTTGAACATGGCCTTAGACTTAATCATCGAGTGGACATCAAAGCAGCCCGACTGGCAGCAGGATGCGCTTCGCCGGGTGGCGCTTTCCACGGAGTTGGCGGACGCGGATACTTCGGCGATTCTGGCCAACCTCAAGAAAGCAAAAGGATTACCGCCAGATGGACAATTGGAATCGCAGCCCCTCAAGAAAGACCACCTTCAACCGGATGCCCGGACAGCGCCTCTGGCTCAACTTTGTTCGATTGACGACATCAAGAATGCAAACCGTCTCGCTCCAGGTCAGACACTGCGGTTTGCGCTAAATGGAATCACTTTAATCTATGGCCACAACGGCTCCGGCAAGAGCGGCTATTGTCGCATTCTGAAGAAGTTTTGCCGTGCGATCGTCAAGGACACCATTTACCCAAACGTGTTTGCGCCCGGCAATCCTCCTCCTGCCGAGGCGCGCATCCGCTACAAGGTCGAGGGCGCAACTAACGTAAGCGAAACCACGTGGCGGGATGGCGCGGATGGGCCGGGTGACATCGCCCATCTTTCGGTATTCGATAGTCACAATGCCCGGCTCTATGTGGACGCGCGAAACCGGATTGATTACCTCCCGTACCAAATCGAGTTGCTTACGCGTTTTGGACAACTGTTGGCCAAGCTTCAAGAAGATCTTTCGGCAGAAATTAAAGTCGTTGACCAACGCCTCAAATTCAATCTTCCAACCGGCTACACACCGGGCACTCCTATATCCGCACTCGTCAATCGACTGACATCCGAGACACCCTTGGCAGAGTTGCCGACAATCGCGGAGGTAAATGCCCTCGGCACGTGGACCGTTGAACTCGCGCAGGACTTGGCAACGCTTCAGAAAAGCGTCGGGAACGACACCAAGGTCCTCGCTGATCGCTGCCGCCGAGCTCGGAATATCGTGTCCAACTTGATCGAGGAACTGGCGAGAGCGCGAGACACGCTTTCTCAAGCCAAAGCAAAGGAACTGGACCGGGCTGTGAGCCATGCACGCGCAACAGCCGAAGCTGCGTCTCTTGCTGCGACTACGTTGTTCAAAGCTGATCCCTTGCCGCATATCGGCTCCGATCCCTGGCAGCTGATGTTTCAGCATGCCAAGGAATACTCAAAGCTGGCCTATCCGGATATCGAGCCGCCCGCAACACGTGAGAGCGATCTATGCGTGCTCTGTCAGCAGCCATTGGCAGAGGAAGCAGCAGAAAGACTTCGCCGCTTTGAAAACTATGTCACCGGCGAAGCAAGAAAGGACGCTGAGAAAGCCGCAGCAATACGGGACGAACAATCTGCAGCTATCAAGGTGCTCCAGGTACGCTCATCATTGGATATCAAGTCACTGCTCGGGGAATATGCCGACATGAGTGATGCGCGAGCAGATACCGCGGCTGCCGTTGAGAAATTGGTCAAGGCAGCAGATGAACGCCGGAAGAAACTGTTAGCGGCAGTCGAGTCTGGCGATTCTTCAGGCATTGCTGAACTCGACGGCTCAGTGATCGAAAAACTGCGTGCCGAGAAGAAGGCACTGGAGGCTGAAGCGGTTGCCTTTGACCGTGCAGCCGGAGATGATGCCGACCGGGAGAAGCGCAAGAACAAACTCGCTTCGCTACTGGATCAAAAACGCCTATCAGAGAACCTCGAAACAATTCGTGCGCGGCGCAATGACCTCGAACTGCGGGCTCGCCTCTTAGATTGTGTCGGCGAAACCAAGACCAATGCCGTTTCTTACCAAGTGAGTGCGCTGCGAAGGCAACTCGTCACGGAGGATCTAAACAATCGCATTCGTGAGGAAATTAACGTACTTGATCTGGCGCACATTCCACTGCTGATCAACGAAACCAGCCGAAAGGGTGAAAGTCGTTTTTCAGTAAAGCTTAATGCTCAGCGGAAGGTCGCGAGCCAGGACGTGCTGAGCGAAGGCGAACAGCGGGCTCTCGGCCTCGCCTGTTTCCTTGCGGATGTAAACGGGCAACCGGTTAGACATGGGATCATCGTCGATGACCCTGTTTCATCGCTCGATCACGTTCGAATCAGGCGAGTCGCTGACCGTCTTGTGGCTGAAGCCGCCGCAGGCCGGCAGGTGATTGTCTTCACGCACAACCTGCTTTTCTTTTCAGAAGTGATGTCGCTCGCAGCGGCTAAAACGCCCAATCCGGTTCCGGTTCTAACAAACGTCGTCCGCAAGGCTGCGGACCTTGGCTTCGGAGTCATTGAGGAGGATGACGAACCTTGGGAAGCGAAAACAACAAATAAGCGTATCGATCTTCTTCGCAAGAAGATCAAGGCGATAGAGGCCATAGTCGATAAAGATGGCGATGCTTACCGCCACGGGGTGGAGGGGTTCTTCACAGACCTAAGAGAAACGTGGGAGCGCCTTGTTGAGGAGGTATTGCTTTCCAGGGTCGTGGAGCGATTCGGGTCAGACGTGAAGACACAGAGCTTGAAAAGGGTCGTGGTGAACGATGAGGACTACAAGACAATCTTCTGGGCCATGAAACGTGTCTCGGAACGCTCCGGACATGACATGGCAGCGGCAAAGAACGCACCGGTCCCAAAGATCGAGGACTTGAAGAAAGAAGTCACCGAACTGGACAAGTATCGGATCAAATTACGCGAGCGATCCAGGGCTGCGGAGAAAACACGAAGGAGGCTTGAAAAGCCGCCAAAAGCAGCCACGACCTAATTGCCACTTGCGCTACGAGGATCAACACTACAATACATTTTCAGCTAGCGGCAGCCTCCTGATCAGTCAGATTCACCAGACTGATAGACTTGCCGAGCGTCTCCCGGGCTATATCGACGAGATGTTGATGGTACGGGAAAATAGAACCTGTGTCGTTTGCGCTAATTCTTGCAGTACTCTGAATCCTGCCGACGCCCGTTCGTCATGGAAATGGCTGGAGGCCGTAGGCTTTGGACTTCCCTTTGGCCATCCCCGGTTGGCGCCTCATTCGGCCCGGTCCCGTGACTTTCGCCAAGCGTTGCCCTTGCGACGCAAAACCACCGAGAACGGTGGCATCAGTATTACTTCCCTTGGGTAAAGGGCTGCCAGATCGTTCCCTGAGACACTCACACGCTACCGCGACGTAGGAGGGGCTATCAGAGGAAGAAGCACGTCGTCGGTCGCTTGATCGTAGCCCTGAGACCTGAAACAATAGGCGCCTGCCCGTCAACGCCAAGTCGACCGTACCAAGCGACACGATGAGTGGCGCTTGGTGCGTGCTGTCGACCGATTGCCGCCAAGAGTCTTGTACATGAAGGGTAGGCAGTGAGGAACAAACATGACGACGTTTGACAGCACAAAGGCTTTGCTAAGCGACCTCCTTCGCGAAATCAACGCAGGCAAGATCCAGTTGCCGGATTTCCAGCGCGGTTGGATTTGGGACGACGACCACATTCGCGATCTACTGGTTAGTATTGCCCGAGCCTTTCCAATCGGTGCGGTGATGCTCCTTGAAGCAGGCGGAGAGGTTCGATTCCAGACAAGACCGGTGGAGGGGCTGGAGGATAAAGTGCCGAAAAACCGCAAACCAGAGAGGCTAATCCTCGATGGGCAACAACGCCTCACGACCCTGACCCAGGCTCTCTCACTCGACAAGCCCGTCCGTACGCGGACCGCAAAGGGTAAACGGATTGAGCGCAACTATTACTTCGATATTCGCAAGGCCCTGGACGCACCCGATTCGCTTGATGACGCTGTTGTGGCCGTAGATGCGAATCGACAGCTGCGAAGTGATTTTGGCCGAAGGGTGGACTTGGACCTGTCCACAACCGAGCTGGAATGCCAGCACCTGCACTTTCCCTGCAACCAGATCATGAACTCGGACGATTGGGAGGTCACCCTGAATCGGGTGGCACAAAATCAGTTCGGCTCCTACATGGAGTTTCGGCAAATAGTTCTCGCTGCGTTTCGCACATACCAGATTCCCATCATTCAGCTACTGAAAGAGACCACCAAAGAGGCCGTCTGTTTGGTTTTTGAGAAGGTGAACACCGGTGGGGTACCGCTCTCGGTGTTCGAGCTGATCACGGCCACCTTTGCGGCGGATGGCTATAACCTGCGTGACGATTGGTTTGGTTCCAAGGCGCACAACGTCGAATCTCGGAAACAGCGCCTCGAACAAGATGCACTGCTCAAGGGTATCGAGGCCACGGAATTTCTCCAAGGAGTTAGTCTGTTACGTACGCACGAAACGAGACGGGCAGATATTGACGCTGGCAAGACCGGTAAGCAGGTGCGCCCGGTCAGCGCCAAGCGGGCCGATGTCCTGCAAATTCCACTCAGCGCGTGGACACAGTGGGCAGATGATCTAGAGGCAGGGTTTCGTAACGTTGCGCGTTTTCTTCGCAGACAATGCTTCTACGACCGGCGGGAGTTGCCCTACCGCACACAACTTGTGCCCCTAGCGGCAGTGCTTACTCGCCTTGGCGACCGTTGGCTCGAACCTCGCATATATGACAAGCTAACGCGGTGGTTCTGGTCTGGTGTGCTCGGCGAGCTCTACGGCGGTGCAGTAGAGACGCGCATGGCCAATGACTACGAGGAATTATTAATCTGGTTTGAAGACGACGATTTGCTTCCGCGGACAGTTCGCGAGGCCAACTTCCAGCCGGACCGCCTAAACACGCTTCGTTCGCGCCTGAGCGCTGCCTATAAAGGCATTAATGTGCTTGTACTTCGGGAGGGTTCCAAGGACTGGTATTGGAAGACTACTATTAAGGATCTAGATGCCGAGGAAATCGCACTTGACATCCACCACATCTTTCCGCGGGACTGGTGTTTAAAGCGGGGCATCGAAAGAAACCAGTATGACAGCATCCTAAACAAGACCCCCATCTCCTACAAGGCGAATCGAAAGGTAGGAGGTGAGGCACCGTCCCGTTACCTGTTAAGGATCCAGAGAGAGAAACAGGTTGCCTTGAATGACACCGAAATGGATGAACTGCTGTGCAGCCACGCACTTGCACCACATCTGCTGCGGAAAGATGCGTTCGACGACTTCGTCGAAGACCGTCGGCGGCGATTGAGTAGGCTCGTCGAGGTGGCCATGGGGAAGCAAGTGGTTCACATATCCGATACGGCAGACTATGAAGATGGTATTGGATAATTCCGTCTCTCAAATGATGTAGGCCAGCAGGAAGACCGCAATCATCATGATGACCAACGACACCTTGACCGCCGCGCCCACGGCCATTCCCAGCCAGGTGCCGATGCCCGCCCGGCCAGCCCTTTCCAGGTTGCCGTGGAGGCTCAGCTCAGCCAGCACGGCCCCCAGGAAGGGACCGACCAGCACTCCGACAATGCCGAAGAACAATCCCACCAGCGCACCCAGCCCGGCTCCGGCGGCGGCCCGCCCACTGGCGCCCGAGCGCCTGGCCCCCAGGGCTCCGGCGACAAAGTCGGCCGCGTAGGCCAGCAGAGTGAGGCCCACCAGGACGACGACCGTTGGGGCGCCGACACGGGAGAACCCGTCTATCCAGGCAGCCAGCACCAGGCCCGCCAGTACCAGTACCGTTCCCGGCAGCCCCGGCATGATCGTCCCCGCCACCCCCACCGCCACCAAGAGCAGGGCCAGGGTCCATAACAGGATCGAAATCAACATTCAGGGTCAGGCCCCCTCGCGGGACGACCGCCCTTTCCTCTCCCACGTTGTCAACAGTTTTACTTCCGAACCGTTCGGCGCTTGAAACCCGAGGTGCTCCAGGTCGTCGGAAACCGAGAGAGTGCAGGACAGGCCATCCTACGGGCTTTTTGTTGGCGGACCAGACCGAAATCTCAGGTTCCCCACAGGCGACGAAACCTGCGGTTTCTGAGGCGAAATCGGGCCGATGGTGGGCGACGGCGTGCACTTTGGATCCGGTTATGGCCGAAAATCGCGACCGACACACGCGGTCTCGGTCACGCCGCAGCCTCGGCAAGGGCATCGCGAAATGCCGCAAAGCTGGGAGACCGGTTACGCTCCGGGTCGATGTGATTCGCGATGGCGCGGGCTGCTCCGACCTTTCCCAGTCCTTGGCTGAAATAGCCGCGCCTCTGCATGATTCGTTCGAATGCCTCCCAAGTACCGCCCCGAATCGCGTCGGGGTCCCGATAGAGAGCTCGACCGGGAATGTTCCGCGGTACACGTGGATAGGCCTGACATACGGCGTCCCAGTCACCGAAATACCACGCCTCCAATTCCTCAATCGCAATGCGATTGACGACCTGCCACTGACCGCGGCCAGCCAGTGACCGAGTAACTAATCCAGAATTACGGGCGATGACATCGAGTTGTTCTTTGAGTTCTCTGCAATCATCGTTGTCGCGGTCGACCACGACCACCAACCGATAATGTTCAGGCATCCACTTGGCGTAACCGCGCAGTCGTTTCAGCAGCTTTCTCAACAGATCAGCCTTCCCCCGAAAGGAATGTATGTCAAAAGTCGAGGGTGTGGGCAAAAGGCGAGGCAAGAGAGTTTGCAGAAACGCCTCCATTGAGCGCTCTTCGGTCAGCACTTCGAGATGGGCCGCGGTCACTTCTTTTCCCAATGTGAATTCATCTCCAGGACGCCCTAACCCGTCAATGGGTCGCCTTCGCCAAAATGCCTCTCCATCCACAAGTCGCCGAGTTGCGCGCCGGCTTCGATGAACTTGGACACGCCCGGCACGTCATTTGTGCACCGGGTTTGCGTGTAACCGTCCGTGTTCCGCCATAGAATGCGCACTTCCTTGGGTCGTAGTGCGTCGAGAAAGAACGGTGAGTGCGTCGTGACCAGTAATTGCGTCCGCGCGGTGGCTTCCCGGCATTCCTCGGCCAAGTCGTAAAGCAGCCGCGGATGCAAAAAGTTTTCCGGCTCTTCGATTCCAATGAAGGCCGGAGGGTCTGGGTCATATAGCAGCACCAGGTAGGCCAGCATCTTCAACGTGCCGTCGGAGGCGAAACGGGCCATCACCGGATGCTTAAAGGGAGCGTCCTTGAACTGTAGCAATAAGCGACCGTCCGGCATGGCTTCGGCCAACACGCGATCAATAAGCGGCACCCGTGCTCGAAGTGTATCGAAGATGCGTTCCAGGCGCTTTGGATGCTGCTCATCCAAGTATTGAATGACGTTAGCCAGATTCTCACCAGTTCTGGTCAGATGTTCGTGCGGACCTGCTTCAGGCTGGCTCCGAGTGCTCTCGGCCGAGAGGTAGGATACGTGCCAACCCATGATGAAGTCGCGAAGCGCCGCCACGCGCGGGTGTTCCTGAAACTGCCCCAGAGCATTCACGGCCAACAGGTCAGGTGATTTGAGCGGTGTGTCCACGCGTTCATCTTCTTCATCGGGGAACTCACCGCTGGTTGCCTCGCCCTGACCGCGGTGAAAGTCAAGAAAACGGAACGGCGCACCATAACGTTTTCGCTTCCAGCTCAGTGACTCGCGAACGACGAACGGCGCACCTTTCTCCTCGTCGATGGAAAGATGGTACGTAATCAATGGAGTCTTCGGTCGTTCGCGATACTTGATTTCAATGGCTACCGCGTCCTCGGCGTCGCGGGTCTTGAGTTCCTTGGCTCGCCCGCGCCGGTCCCAGGCGCGGCGAAGCCCGGACTCGAAACACTCCGCCAGGAACGCGAACACATCGAACACCGTTGACTTGCCACTTCCGTTGGGGCCGAGAAGTACAGTCATCGGCGTCAAGTATTTGAATTCAATGTCTTTTAACGCACGAAAATTTCGTACCTTGAGGTACTCGATTCGTGGCGGTGCGGTGTGTGGCGGCGTCATAAGATGGATTTTATCAATTTACGGCAACTTGAATTGTGCAGCCATCTGCCCGTTCGATTCCTCACAGTCTGCCAGTCGGCCAGGGCGCACACCTTGAACGGGCATCGCTTCAAGCACGTTCAGGTTGTCACAAACGGCTGGTTCATGCGATCAGATGTGACTGCTCACTGACCATTCCATCAGCGTGGGTGTAGGCTGTCACCCTCGACTCGTGTTAAAGGAGATTATAAACAGTTTTCACCAGAGGAAAGACCATCGGAAAGAAACGATACGACATAATCGTCATCAAGGAACAACTCGAATTTTATCGATTCGTGGACGTAGAATATTCGTCTGTCCTGCCTGTCGCGGGGTGTGGTGTATTCCATCCCGGGTATGACTTTGCTTGCAACCGGCTGCAAATAGTCAGCCGCTGTCAATGAGTTTGAGACGCCACGACATTCTGTCCACCAAGCGGAACGAGACCCCGCGCCGATCGCGGTTGCCAGGCATGGGCGGTCCGTTGTGGTTGTGCTCTCGGTAGAGGAATACCCGTGGCTGAGGGCACGGAAAGCGCCGGTGCCGGAGAAGAAGACCAGAGAACAGAAAAGACCAATAACCGATGATTTCAGACTCCCTGAAGGGTATCGAGCAATTCGAGGCAGACCTCTGGAAGCTTGCGGATAACCTGCGGGCGAATTCGAACCTGGCGTCGAACGAGTATTTTTTGCCCATACTCGGCCTGATCTTCCTGCGGCACGCCACCAATCGCTACTACGAGGCGATAAAGGCAATTGAAGAAGACAGAGCCGCAGCCAGGATGCCGGAGCGCCCGCTGGTCGAGGCCGACTTCACCCGGCGCCGCGCCCTGATGCTGCCCCAAGAGGCGCGCTACGACGTTCTGCTGGAGATGCGCAAGGACGGCAATCTCGGCGCCGCCGTGACCGCCGCCATGGAAGCCGTGGAAGACCGCTTCCAGCCGCTGGCGGGCCAGCTCCCGAAGGACTACGAGCGCTTTGAGGACGACGTGCTGGAAGAGATGATGCGGACCTTCGATGCCGAGCCGCTGCGCGAGGCCTCGGGGGACGTGTTCGGCCGCATCTACGAATATTTCCTGGCGGAGTTTGCACAGCAGGGCGCACACGACAACGGCGAGTTCTTCACCCCGCCTTCGATAGTCCAGACCATCGTCAACGTCATCGAACCTGACCACGGCATCGTGTTCGATCCCGCTGCCGGTTCCGGGGGGATGTTCGTGCAGTCGAGCCACTTCATCGAAGCCGAAGGTCAAGACACCATGGAGCAAGTGACCTTCTATGGACACGAGAAGAACGAGACCACCGCCAGGCTGGCCCAGATCAACCTGGCCGTTCATGGTCTGCAGGGCGCCATCCGGGCCGGAAACGAAGCCATCACCTACTACAAGGACCCTCACGAGCTGGCCGGCAAGTGCGACTTCGTGATGGCCAATCCCCCGTTCAACGTGGATGAGGTGGACGCCGAGAAGGTCAAGGGCGACAGACGCCTTCCATTCGGCCTGCCCGGCGTCAACAAGGCCAAGAAGATCTCGAACGCCAACTACCTGTGGCTCTCCTATTTCTACAGCTACCTCAACGAAACCGGTCGCGCCGGGGTCGTCATGTCGTCGCAGGCCTCCAGCGCCGGGCGAGACGAGGCCAAGGTCCGCCAGAGGATGGTCGAGACCGGCGCCGTGGACGTGATGATCGACATCCGCGGCAATTTCTTCTACACCCGCACCGTGCCCTGCCAACTCTGGTTCTTCGACCGGGCGAAGGAGCGGAACCCCGAGCGGGCTGATCACATCCTGATGCTGGATGCGCGCAATATCTATCGCAAGATCTCGCGCCGGATCTACGACTTCGCCCCCGAGCAGCAGAAAAACATCGCCGCCATCGTCTGGCTCTATCGGGGGCAGTCGAAGCGCTTCCTCAAGCTGGTCGAGAGCTACCTCGACCGGGCCGTTGCGGAAGGGCAGGCGACCGGCGAGCCGCTCGCGGCGTTCAAGGATGCCCTCGGCAAGCTGATCGATTTGATCAAACCCTTTGCTTCCGAGAAGCGACATCCCGACCCCCTGGCCACGACCTGGGAGGAGCTCACCCACGCACGGGCCGCGTTGCTGGCTGACATCGCTGGGTTCGCCGCAGACGTTGCGGCCCGGGCCACCGACTGGAACGAGGGTAGGAACACAGGGGAGCGCAACAATGCCGCCCTGCATGCGGCACGAGAAGACCTGCACGGCATGGCCCAAAGCTGCCGGGACCTGACCAGACCGATTGATCTGGTGGCGAAGCTGGCTGGCCGGGCGATCGATATCTCGGTAAAGGAACTTGAGGCGCGGAAATCGGACCTCTGGAACAATGCCGACATCAACAAAGCGCGCAAGGAGCTGGCGGGAGCAAAGATCGGGGCCGTCGAAGTGCTTCGCCAAGCGCGCTATTTCGTACGGCAGGCCGACTGGCTGCAGCAACGGTTTCCCGAAGCCGAACTGCGCGATGTAGAAGGGTTGGTAAGGCTGGTGGACCGTAGCGAAATCAAGGCGCACGACTGGAGCTTGACGCCCGGCCGCTATGTCGGCGTGGCGCCCGAGGAGGAGGACGAGAATTTCGATTTTGAAGAGGCTCTGGGTTCAATCCACGTCGAATTAGAAAAATTAAACGAGGAAGCGACAAAACTCGCGGCACGAATAGCAAGGAACTTTGAGGAGTTGGGGGTTTGAGTTCTCAAAGTTGGATGACCTAAAAGGCAGATTGCCCACTATTGATAGATATTGAGGCGGAACTGTCGTGTAAGGAATACGGGCAGTGGCCGACGTGTATTCGCAGGCCGCAGCAATTGGCAAGAATTTTGAGGAGCTGGTGGATGAAATGGGCAGAGATCAACTTCGAGAAACTCTACGCAGTGCCTTCCAAGAACGGGCTCAATCGTCCCGCTCGGGTTCGTGGCAGTGGCTACAAGATGATCAATATGGGCGAAATCTTCGCTTATAACCGCATCGGCAATATCGACATGGAGCTCGTTCCAATGAACGCCAGAGAGCTTTCAACCATGGTGGTTGAACCGGGCGATCTTTTGTTCGCGAGGCAATCACTCGTTTTAACGGGAGCCGGCAAGTGCGCACTTGTAGCAGATGTTAAAGAGCCCACAACTTTTGAGTCACATATCATTAGGGTTCGCCTGAAGAGGGAAGTCGCTGACCCGGTCTTCTACCACTATTACTTCAGGTCTCCAATATGTCGCATTCGGTCAATAATCACTCAGGGAGTTCAGGCAGGAATCAGAGGCAGTGATCTCAAAAATCTAAGCGTCCATTTTCCTCCTATCGCGCAACAGCACCGTATCGCCGCTATCCTCTCCGCCTACGACAACCTGATCGAAAACAACCGGCGGCGCATTGCGTTGTTGGAGGAGGGAGCGCGGCTGCTTTACCGTGAGTGGTTCGTCCACTTCCGCTTCCCCGGCCACGAATATGTAAAGATCATTGACGGTATTCCCGAGGGGTGGGAGCAGCGAACTTTCGACGATGTGTGCGACACAATCGGTGGGGGTACACCATCTACTGCGAAGCCCGAGTTTTGGAGGGATGGCGATATCCCTTGGTTTACGCCGACCGACATCACACGGAACTCGTGCCTCGCACTTCTGGACAGCACCACGAAGATCACCGAGGCCGGACTTCGCGCATCGTCTGCAAGGATGCTGCCTCCCGGCGCAGTGCTGATGACGAGCCGGGCTTCAGTGGGTTTCTTTGGAATCATCGACACGCCATCTTGCACAAATCAGGGTTTCATCAGCATCCTGCCCATAGACACACACGCCAGCATGTTTCTGTTGCACAATCTGATGCACCGCGTCGACGAAATCCGAGCCCATGCCGGAGGTGCAACTTACAAGGAAATCAGCAAGAGTAGGTTCAGAGCTCTTACAGTCCTAACGCCTGATTCCGCGCTTTTGCGCAAGTTCGAGGATCAGGTATCGATCCGGCACTTGCAAGTACGAACGCTCCATAAAATGAACCAACAGCTCGCCGTAGCCCGCAACCTTCTGCTGCCGCGCCTGATGAACGGGGAGATCGCGGTTTGAACGACGACCTCTGGAAGGGAATCGAGGACCACGATTTTTCATGGTTCGAGGTGAGCAATCGCGATCAAGCGTTGTTTCTGATCCGTGAGTTCGATCTCGAAGCCCAATTGATTGCCATCAGGGCTGCGCTTGAACAAAACCGGCAGTCAGATGCTGTAGTGGTAGAGAAGATAAAGGAGCTTGAAGAACAGTTACGCGCCTATGCCGGTGGTGACGAAGAATACCAGATGCATCTTGAGGGCAACTGGATCGATGCTTTGCATGGCACTGTCTTTCAAGATGCCGCCTACAGTATGGCGGCTGTAGGCATGCTGGCGCCCTTCGTTGAATCGCTCTTCGTCTCGATCTTCAGTGGTTTGCGGGAACACGAGCAGAGCAAGAACAATGCGTCAAGTGACGACCCCAGGATCAGCGCCTCAAATTACGAATTCTGGGACCCTCATTTCGTATTCCACCCAGGAGGCCGACGTCGCGACCTTGTTGCCGGAATCGGGCAACTCGCGCATACAATCGGATTGTCGGAATATCTGCCCTCCGGTTACGACACAATGCTGTCGGCACTTTTCGCTTATCGTAACAGGATATTTCACCTTGGTTTCGAGTGGCCCATGGAAGAGCGGATCAAGTTTGACAAACGTGTCCACTCCGGGGATTGGCCTGCTGGGTGGTTTCGGAAGTCAACAACCGGCGGCGAACCTTGGATTTTCTACATGAGCGCCGATTTCGTTCAGCACTGCCTCACAACAATCGATGAAGTGCTTGAAGGCGTCGGCGCCTATCAGAAGCGAGGACAGGGCTGACAGAGAAGGGTTCTAAGGGACGCTGGATGGCAATAACCGGAATCAACAGCGAGGACCGGCTGGTGCAGGCAACCTTTGCCGAGCATCTGGATAGTGTTTTGGGCTGGGAAAGCCTCTATGCCTGGAACGAGGAGACCTTCGGACCCAATGGCACCCTCGGTCGTGCCGATACCAGGCAAGCGGTGCTGACCCGCGACCTGAGGGCGGCACTGGAGCGGTTGAACCCCGAGCTGCCGGCCTCCGCCATTGACGACGCCGTGCGGGACCTGACCGTGTACGACGTCAGCCGCTCGATGGTGCAGCACAACCGCGACTTATACCGGTTGCTCCGCAACGGCGTACCCGTGGAATTCCGGGACGCGCAGGGGCGCCGGAAATCCGCCCGCGCCCGCGTGATCGACTTCGACAACGCGCCCGGTTCGAACCGCTTCCTTGCCGTGCGCGAACTGAAGCTCACCGGGATCCGTACCCCCAATTACAACCGACGCGCCGACCTGGTCTGTTTCGTCAACGGCCTGCCGCTGGTCTTCATCGAGCTGAAGGCGGTCTACAGGAACATCCGCGAGGGCCTCGACAACAACCTCTCCGACTACATGAACGAGAACGTCATCGCCCACGCCTTCCATCACAACGCCTTTCTGGTCGTTTCAAACGGCGATCGCGCCCGTTACGGCTCCATCACCGCCGAGTGGGGGCACTTTTCCGAGTGGAAGCGGCTGGATGAGGCGGACCAGGGCAGCCTGGAAGCCGAGGTGCTGCTGAACGGCATGCTGGCGCACCGCCGGCTGCTGGACATCGTGGAGAACTTCATCCTGTTCGACGAGAGCAAGCCGGGTCGCACCAGGAAGGTCATTGCGAGGAACCACCAGGTGCTGGGCGTAAACCGGGCGGTGGACTCGGTGGCGTGGCAGGAAGCGTTGAAACGGGAGTTGCCTCCGGAAAAACGGTTACGCCATCGCGTGGTCGAACTGCCGCTCGAATCCCGTGCGCCCGCGGACTACGTAGCGGCGCCGGGGAGGGCGGCCGAGGTGCAACCGTCTTACGTTCCCAAGGGGCCGGTCGACATCATCGAGCGGGCCCATCCCGAACTCGGCCGGCTCGGCGTCTTCTGGCACACTCAGGGCAGCGGCAAATCCTATTCCATGGCCTTCTTCGCTGAGAAGGTCCGGCGGAAGCTGGAAGGGAATTTCACCTTCCTGCTGATGACCGACCGAAAAGATCTCGACGGCCAGATTTACAAGACCTTCGTCGGATGCGGCATTGCCAACGACAAGACGCCTCGAGCCAGATCAGGCGACGATCTGGAAAAGCTGCTGAAGGAGAACCACCGCTACCTGTTCAGCCTGATCCACAAGTTCAAGAAGAATGTCGATCCGACGCAGCCCTACAGCCGGCGCGACGACATCATCGTGATCTCGGACGAGGCTCACCGCACACAGGCGGGGCGCTTGGCGCGCAACATGCGGCTGGCGCTGCCCAACGCGGCCTTCATCGGCTTCACCGGCACACCGCTTTTCAAGCAGGACGAGCTCACCAAACGCATCTTCGGGAAGTACGTCTCTCGATACGACTTCAAGCGGTCCGAGGAGGACGGCGCCACCGTGAAGCTGGTCTACGAGAACCGGGGCGAAAAGCTGGGAGTGGCGCGCGTGGATCTGAACGACCGCATCGCGGCCAAGATCGAAGAGGCCGAGCTCGATCCCGACCGGGAGGCGCTGCTGGATAAGCTGCTGGGGAAGGACTACGAAGTCATCACCGCCGACGAACGCCTTGACAGGATTGCGGACGATTTCGTCGAGCACTGCGCGACCCGCTGGGAATCGGGTAAGTCGATGCTGGTCTGCATCGACAAGATCACCTGTGCCCGGATGCTGCAGTTGATCGTTCCACGATGGAAAGCCAAGGCGGTGTCGGTAAGGGCAGCGGCCGAGGCGAAGCGCGCGCAGGCTCCGGCAGCAGCCAACCAGACCCGCCGCGCCAAGCTTGAGGAGGAGGCGACGCATCTGGAAGCCCAAGCGGCCTGGCTGGATGAAACCATCGTTGAGATCATCATCAGCGAGGCGCAGAAGGAGGTCAAAGACTTCGCAAAATGGGGCTTCGACATAATCCCGCACCGGTCCCTCATGAATAGGGGCTTCCAAACGGCCGACGGGAAGCCGATGGATGTGGAAACCGCCTTCAAGACCCCGGCTCATCCCTTTCGTGTCGCCATCGTCTGCGCCATGTGGCTGACCGGTTTCGATGTGGAGTGCCTATCAACGCTATACATCGACAAGCCGATGAAGGCGCACACCCTGATGCAGGCCATCGCGCGGGCCAACCGGGTGTATCCCGGCAAGGATTTCGGCCTGATCGTCGACTACAACGGCATGCTGAAGAGTTTGCGGGAGGCACTGGCGCAGTATGCGCTCGGCGATGACGGCGACGGCGGCGAGGAGATCGTCGCGCCGGTCGAGGAGCGCGTGCAGGCCCTGTTGGAGGCCATCGAGATGGCCGAGGCCCATCTGCGCAAGCTGGGCTTCGATCCGGCGACGCTCCTCGGCTCCACCGGTTTCGCCCGCATCAAGGGACTGAAAGACGCGGTGGAGGCCGTCTATTCCAGCGACAAGGCCAAGCGCCGATTCGAAATCCTGGCCCGGCAGGTGTTCGACCGTTTCAAGGCATTGCTGATGGAGCCTTCGGCTTTTGCCTTCGCCGAGCGGCACGACAATCTCGAGGCCATCTACAGGAAGCTGACGGAGCGGCGAGATACGGCAGATGTTACAGAGCTCCTGAAGGCGCTGCACCGGATCGTCAACGAGGCCATTCGCACACGGGCGCCGGGCGATGACCAGGCCGAGGGCCTGACCTTTGACCTCAGCCGGATCGACATGGAAAAGCTTCGTGAAGAGTTCGCAAAGAAGGTCCGGCACAAGGCCACGGCCCTTCAGGACATTCGCGACGTCGTTGCGCAGAAGCTTGCCATGATGCTGAAGCTCAACCCGTCTCGCATGGACTATCAGCAGAAATATGAGGAGATCGTCGCCGACTACAATCGAGAGCAGGACCGCGTCACCATCGAGGAGACCTTCCGCAGGCTGATGGAACTCATGGACGAGTTGGACGAGGAGCAGAAGCGCGCCGTGCAGGAAGGCCTCGATGAGGATGAGCTCGCGCTGTTCGACTTGCTCAAGAAGGACAATCTGGCCAAGACTGAGCGGGAGCGGGTTAAACAGGCGAGCCGCAATTTGCTGGCCTCAATCAAGACGCGTCTCTCCGATCTCGACCGTTTTTGGGAGAAGGAACAGACCAAAGCGGATGTGGAGGTCTTCATTCTAGACCGGGTGTACGACAGCCTGCCGACCCCGCCATTCACTGCCGAAGAGAAGAAGGCAGCCGCGGCCCAGGTCTATGCGCATGTCTGGCAACAGGCCGTCAGCGGTCATTTTGAAAGGGCAGCGTGATGAGCCAGTCACCCTTCAGAAGTATTCGGGAGAAAAACGGCGGGGGAATAAGTGTAAGGGCTGCGATATAAAGGAGGTATCGCAGTCCTTTGCCGGGGTCGCAACGAGAACTCCGGACGACGGATGCTGCCCATCAGGTGGACACGAACGGTGCCCAGAACAAGATTTCTTTCAGCGTCCGAGTGGCGGCCAAAACGCGAACGCTTGAGCTGGATTTTGGCCTAAAATAGCGTAAGGTCGTACTGATGTGGGCAGACCACCGAATGACAAAGTGAGAGTATCTAAAGCTACGGTTACTGCGTCCCCTGTGTTATCTAAGTTCTTCTCTCAATCTTGTAGCGCGTTCACTTGCAGATCGGACCGCACAAATCAATCCATTCTCTCTCTTTCTCCCTTCTCGCTTTGTCTCCCCCCCAGACCAACTCGTAAGCAAAGCGGGTGGGGTGGTATTGCTGAATACACGCGGACTCAACTGATCTCCCACGGCAGTGTTCCAGTAGCTGGCGGGAGATGTCGTCGGACTGTCCCACGTAGATTTCGATATCCGGCCCTCCTTCCAGAGGCCTGTAGATCAAATAGACCCCAGGGCCGTGGGGAGCATGGCTCTCAATGGATTGATGATTAAATCTGTGATCTCTGGCTACTATAGTCATTCCCTACCTCCCACGAAACCTTGAACGACCTGGATCACCTGGAAGACAAAAACTCTCATAATGTCTCCCACAATCGGCGGACCGGGACGGCATAGAGGCCGTCGCCGAAGCGCGTGCAGGTCTCTCCGTCGTAGAGCACGACACCCGCGGCGAAGCGGTCGCCGGAGACTCTGGCAAGCTTGCGCAGGCCGCGAAAGTCTCCCTGTGTCACCGTCGCCGCCGCCTTGACCTCCACACCTGCAACGGTTCGGCCTTCGCGCTCGATGACAACGTCCACTTCCGCGCCGTCCTTGTCCCGAAAGTGAAAGAAGCTTGTGGGCGCATCCTGCCAACTTGCCTGCCGTAACAGCTCCTGAAACACGAACGTTTCCAGAAGTTGCCCAAGCAAGGCTCGGTCGGCAGCCAGCGAGGCGGTGTCGGCTCCGAGCAGCGCCGAAGCAAGTCCGGAATCGCCCACATGCAGTTTCGGTGTCTTCACCAATCGGCTCAGGCGATTGCTGTGCCAGGGAGGGAGCTGTTTCAGCAGGAATAGTCTCTCGAGAAGTTCGACGTAATCGCCGATGGTCGGACGGCTGAGCTGAAAGGGCGAAGCCAGGTCGGTGAGGTTGAACAGTCTGGCGGTCTGGGAAGCGGCCGCGCTCAGAAGCCGGGGCAGCACCTCGAGCATTCGGATTCGCGCCATGTCCCTCACGTCCCGCTGGAGCTGGGCTCCAACGTAATCGCGATACCAGTTGGCCTGACGTCGGGCGGTCGGACGCGTCAGCGCCGCCGGGAATCCTCCGGCGACTATCCGTTCGATCAGATGTCTCCCCAGCCGCTCGGTCTGCCGGACCTCGAATCCATCCCCGAACAAGGCATCCAGAAACCCGGGGGGATTGCGTGAAGCATGGACGGACCCGGACGGACCCATCAGCTCCCGTTGCGCCAACGGATGGAGTGGAATAATTTGCAGTCGTCCCGCCAGAGAGTCCGACAGCGTTGGGATGAGAAGCACATTGGTCGAGCCGATCAGGATGAAGCGCCCCGGCGTGCGCCGGCGATCTACTTCCAGCTTGAGCGCTGAGAACAGGTTCGGGACCCGCTGTATCTCGTCCAGAATGACACGCTCCGGCAGGTCGGCGACAAAGCCCATGGGATCGGCCTGCGCGCCGTCTCGTGCGACAGCGTCATCGAAGGTGACGTATTTGTAGTCCCGATGCTGTTGAGACACCCCGAAGCCAAAGCGCTCTTCACCCCAGGTGAAGTAGTCATCACCCCATTTCAGGTAATTCGGCGCACATGCGAACTGGGCCAGAGTCGTCTTGCCGCACTGGCGTGGGCCGTGAATGAGCACCACTGGCGAGTCTTCCAAAGCCTCCGCCAGTCGGCGCTCGACATATCGAGGGTAGAAGTGAGAAATATTCATCGGCCAATCGTAACTTTTTAATGCGTCTGATTGCAAGGTTAAGGATCGGCTATTTGCAAGTTTAGAATGCGTCCGATTGCAACGTTACGGTTCTGCGCCCGATCTGTGGACTGGTTGATCGAAGTAGGGGAGGCAGGGGCCGCGGTGCCAGGCCATGTGCGGGCGGGGCGCCCGCGCTCCCGGGGGATGGGAGCCTGCCGGGGGTGTGTTGGCGGGACCGTTCTATTCGACCTGTAGAAGTTCGGCGGCCTCGCGGGCGAAGGCGATCAGCATCTCGTCCGATCCCGGAGCCCCCAGCAGGGAGAGTCCTGCCGGCAGCCCCTCCGCCTCGGCCCAGGGCAGGTTGATCTGAGGCGCTCCAATGGTTCCGGCGGGGCAGGTCAATTGGACGATGCGGGAGGTCAGGGGGAGACGTTCGGACATGGTTTGCGACCGGGGCGGAGCCGTGGTGGGCGCGGTGGGCAGACAGACCACCGTATCCCCGGCCAGCAGCGTCCTCATGCGGGCCATCACCTTTTTCCGCTCCGCCAGGGCGCCGGCCACCTCCGCGGAGGTCAGGCTTCTGCCGGCCAGGCAACTCTCGGCCACCTGAAAGCTCATCCTGGGATTCGTGCGGTCGATCCATTCCCTGACCACTTCCCAGGACTCGCTGCTCGCCCGCACCCGCTGCCCGGCAGCCCAGTCCGAGAGTCCGGTGGGAGCCAGCCGCTCCCGGCTGGAGAGGCCAATCAAGGAAGCCAGGCGCTCCACCACGGGCTCCAGGGCTTCCCGGACCGACCGGTCAGCCACCTCGAAGGCATCCTCCGCCACCACCAGCCAGCGCGGCCGGGCCGAACCGATCCGGGTCTGCAACAGCACCGAACCCACCCGGGCAAACAGGTCCGGGTCCCGGGCAAACCAACCCACCGTGTCGTAGCTGCGTGCCTGCAGCAACATCCCGTCCAGGGGAATGCGCCCATGGGTGGGCCGCAGCCCGTAGAGGCCGCAGAAGCTGGCCGGAATCCGCACCGAGCCGCCGGTGTCGGAGCCCAGGGCGAAATCGACCAGCCCGCCCGCCACCGCGGCCGCCGAGCCGCTGGAGGAGCCCCCGGGCACCCGGCCCGCGGCCCTGGGGTTCAGGGGAGTTCCGTAGTGGGCGTTGACGCCCAGAATGCCCCGGGTCAACTCATCGGTGTGGGTCTTCCCCACCATGGTGGCCCCGGCGCCGACCAGGACCTCCACCGCCCAAGCGGTGGCTTCGGCGGCCCTCTGGCTGGCCTTCCAGTCGGGATTGCCCCCGCCGGTCACGTGGCCCTTGACGTCGAAGATGTCCTTGGCGGCGAACGTCAGTCCGGCCAGAGGGCCCTCGTCCGCCCCTTGAAGGTAGGCCCGGCTGTCCGGGCAGAAGGCGTTGAGCCTGTCGTCCGGGGGCATCCGAGTGTCGTTCACGTCTTTTCTCCTGCACCAATCCGATCCGCCCACGGGGCCGGTCTAATCGGGGCTGTCCACCACCTGGTTGTCGAGTTGCCCGATTCCGCTGATGGCCACCCTGACCCGATCTCCGGCCTTCAGGTACTGCCCGCTGACGGCTCCCACGCCGGCGACCGTGCCGGTGCTGATGACATCCCCGGGCTCCAGGGTCACCATGGTGGACAGGTACTCGATGATCATGGCTACCGGGAAGATCATCTGGGCGGTGCTGCAGTGCTGCTTGCGTTCCTGGTTGACGTAGGTGCTGAGCTGCAGCGCCTGGGGGTCGGGGATGTCGTCGGTGGTGACGAGCCAGGGCCCCATGGGGGCAAAGGTGTCGTACCACTTGCCGTTGAGCCAGTCGAAGAACGAGTCCTCGGAACGGTTTTCGGACCGGTCCCAGATCTTCAGTTCCCGTTCCGAGACGTCGTTCACGATGGTGTAGCCGGCCACGGTGTCGAGGGCCCGGTCAGCCTTGACGGCCTTGACCCGCCGCCCCATGACCACGGCCAGCTCCCCTTCCCAGTCAATGGCCCGGCACACCGGCGAAATGCGGATGTCCGCGCCCGGCCCCACCACGGTGCTGGAAGGGGGCTTTATGAAGATCCGGGGGGTCTCCTTGTCCTGGGGAGCCGCCACTCCCCCTCCCTCCTCGATGTGCTCCAGGTAGTTGCCGGCCAGGCAGAAGAGTTTTCGCGGACAGGGCACCGGGGCCAGCAGCTCCTCCATCCGGAAATCCCTTCCCCGCCCCTCGGCCAGCCCGTGATCGATCAGCCTGCCGGCCAGCGACCTTCCCTCGGCCCCGCTCTCCAATAAAGCGATCATGTCGTCGAACAGCTCGGTGGGAAATCCCGCCTCCTTGGCTGCCTGCTGCAGATCGATCAGCTTGTTCCCATCCTGGTTGATCGCCGCCACACAACTGTCACTGCCCTTACTCAATGTCGCCAGTCTCATCGATTGTCTCCTCAACTCAAGGGGAGCGGGCCGGCGGGCAAACTCTGGGGAGAGGTAAACGCCGGCCCGCGCGGCAGCTCAAAAGGGCCACAGCATACCATAGGGGGATGCGGCCTTCCGCCCAAGCGCTCCCGCCCAACCCCGGCCGGTTGCGCGCTTGAGTTGGCGGCCGTTCTCTTGCAGAATGGTCGGACGCTTGGGGATGTCTGCCGGTTCACCCGGAAACCGGGAACCGGCCGCCCCGGGCATTCCCACCCGAAAGGTCGCGATCATGAGCCCCTGGGACTGGACGCTGGCGATTGCGCTCAACGGAGTCATCATCCTCTACGGGTTCACCCTGAGCCGGGGGGTGCGCTCCAGCGCCGACTGGTTCCTGGCGGGACGCAGCCTGCCCTGGTGGCTGGTGGGTTTTTCGATGTATGCCACCGCCATCGACTCCAGCGACCTGGTGGCCGACGCCGGCGGCACCTACCTGCTGGGATTCAGCTACTTCGCCACCAACTGGGTGGGATCGGTGCTGGGCTGGACCCTGGCAGCCTTCTTCATCTGCCTGCCCATGTATCGGGCAGGCCTCTACACCAACGCCGAGTACCTGGAAGCCCGTTACGGCACCCCGGTTCGGGTCATCTGCGCCTTCGTCCAGGTGCAGTACCGGACGCTGGTGCTGGGAATCATCGCCACCACCCTCTTCCTGACCCTTTCGATCGTGTGCGGCCTGTCGGATGCGGCTGCCTGGACGGTGGTGGGTCTGATCGCCGCCCTGGCCGCCATCTACACGGCCTTCGGGGGACTGCGGTCGGTGGCTATGACCGACAGCCTGCAATTCCTGGTCATGACCGCTGCCGGCCTCATCATCTGGCTCCTGGTCTGGGGACAGGTGGGAGGCTGGGAGGGTCTGGAGCAGCGCCTCAACGACCACGATCCGGCCGTGGCGGCCCGGCTGCTGCACATGGGCCACGAAGACATCCGGACCGAGACGGTTGCCGGCCAGTCTTCCGAGGACATTCAGAGGAAGCTCTTCCTGGGCGGAGACTACGACGCGGCCTCGGAGACCATCCGGCACCACAGCCCCGGCTGGCTGGTGACCCTGGCCCTGGTGATCATGGGGATGGCCTATGCCATCGTCAACCATACCCAGGTGATGAGGATGTTTGCCGCCCGCAGCGAATGGGACCTGAAGATGTCGGTGTTCGCGGCCAGTTCCGTAACCATGGTGATGACCTTCTTCAACCTGTCCATGGGCGTGATGGGACGGGCCCTCTACCCGGTGCAGAGCGCCCTGCCCGACGGACGCCAGGACGCCATCTATCCCCTGCTGGTCAGCCAGGTCGAGACGGTGGGGCTGAAAGGCATCGTGGTGGCCGGCATCCTGGCGGCCTCCCTCTCGACCTACGACTCCATCGGCTCGGCGCTCTCGGCCCTGCTCACCCGCGACGTCTATGCCCGCCTGCTGGTTCCGGGGCGGGACGACCGTCACTACCTGCGGATCAGCCAGTGGCTGACCCCGGCGGTGATCGGTGTCTCCTTTCTCTACGTCCCCGGCCTGCTGAGAGGCGGCATGGTCCTCTACTATCTCGACTTGACCAGCGCCTTCGTCATTCCCCTGCTGACCATCTACCTCATGGGGACCTTCACCCGGGTCCACCGCTGGAGCGGACTGATCGGCCTGCTGGCGGGCGCCTGCTACGGCATGCTGCGCCTGGCTGCCCCTCTGGCGGCCGAACAGGCGGGTTGGGTCCTGTTGCCGCCGGCCATGATGAACACCTACGCCGCCTACCCCTTCAGCATGCTGGTGACGGCCGGAACCATGGTAGTGGTCTCCCTGATCGCCGGATGGGACAGCGGCAGCGCCTTCGACCTGACCGGCCGCCAGGAGAAAAGCGCCTGGCTGCGCTCCAGCCAGCTCAAGATCAGGCAGATTCAGGACGGGGTCGCCCGGCGCGCTCATCGAGACCAACGGCTGCCGGCCCTGCTCAGCCTGCTGGCCCTGGCGGTGGGATGCGTTCTGACGTTTGTGGTCTTCTGGTGATCTGCCTCCCTGCTCACGAACGGGACGGAGTGCTCTGCCACCAGATGCGCTTGAGCCATACGGCCAGGTCGTCGAAGAGGGTGTAGTAGGCGGGCAGGACCACCAGGGTGAGGAGGGTCGAGGAGATCAGGCCTCCCATGACGGTGCGGGCCAGCGGGAAGTAGCGAAGCTCGAACATTCCGGTGGTGCCCAGCGCCAGGGGAATGAGTCCCACCACGGTGGTGGCGGCCGTCATCAGAATGGGGCGGAACCGCTCTCGACACCCGGTCCGGATCGCCTCGGAGCGCGGCAGCCCCTGGCGCCTGAGGTTGTTGATGTGGGCGATGAGCACGATGCCGTTGTTCACCACGATCCCCAACAGCACCATGAGGCCGATCTGGGACATGATGTTGAAGGGAGTTCCGGTCAGGAAGAGAAACCAGGTGACCCCCACCAGGGCAAAAGGAAGCGAGAACATGATGGCGAAGGGGTGGGCCAGGGACTCGAACAGCGAAGCCATCACGAAATAGACCATCAGGAAGGCCAGCAGCAGATTGAGCATGAAGTCGATGTTGTCCTGCTCCTGCCGCTGCGTCCAGAATCCGTAGGTCCATCCGTAGCCGGCGGGGTAGTCCAGGCTGTCCATCACCTCGCTCATCAGTTTCTTCCCCTCCTCCTTCTTGCCGCCGGAATAGCTCACGCCGATCTCGGTATAGGTCCGGCGGTCCTCCCGGCGAATGACGGAGGGCGTGTCGATGCGACGGAATTCGGCCACCTGGGAGAGCACGATCTCCTGCCCTCCCGGTCCGTTCCCCACCACCACCGACTTCAGGTCTTCCAGGTCTTCCCGGTCTCCGGGCTGCAGCCACAGCCAGATCTCCACTTCTCCCTCGGGCGTGCGGTAGCCCCGGATCTCCCGTCCGCGGATGACGATGCCCAGCAGTCGCGCCACTGACTGGGGAGAGACCCCGTAGCGTTGGGCCAGGTCCCGTTTCAGAACAATCTGGACTTCCTCGCGGGCGCGTTCGTTCCCGGCCCGGATTTCGTTGAAGTCCCCCCGGTCCATCAGCCGGCGCCTGGCCTCCCGGGCCAACTCCTGCAGCCGGACGTTGTCGTCTCCGTACAGGTTGACACTGATAAAGGTCTGAGACTCGGCCCCCGCCTGCCGCCCCAGCTCGATCTCCGCGCCCGGAATGACCGGCAGCCGCTCCCGGATCTCCCCGCGGATGTCGATCAACTCCTCCAGGGTCAACTTCTCGTTGTCGAAATAGACCTGGGTGGAAGCGCTGTTGTTGCTGAAGCTGCTGGAGATGTTCCTGATCTTGAAGGGTTCCCGGTGATCCATCAGGAAGTCTTCCACGGGCCCCAGGAAGTCTCTCTCGATCTTGGCGTAGTGGTAGTTCTCGGTGAAGTCGTAGCGAATATCCAGGTTCTGCAGGTCCCGCGCCTCGGGCGAGCTGTCGGGGACCCAATGAATGAGAGCCATCGTCGAACCGCCAACCGCCAGCGGCACGATGCACAGACCCACCAGAAAGCGATGCCGAAGGGGCCAGCTCATCAGGCGCAGGTAGCGTTCCACCGCCAGCTCGCCCCACCCCGGCCGGGTCTTTCCGGAACCCGGCGGCGGGCCATCCTCGCCCCGGGGGGATGGTTCGCCGACCCCAATGGCGGGAGCGGCCCGGGAGGCTTGACCGGTACTCCGGGAAGATCTGCCCTTGAACAACCTGGCAGCCCCCAGCGGAATGAGGGTCAGCGAAATAATCAGGGAACACAGCAGGGCGATCATGATGGCGGCCCCCACATCAGCCAACCAGATCGAGTAGGCGCTGGTGGTGCCGAACACCAGGGGCACAAAGATGATGATGGAGGTCAGGGTGGCCGCCAGCACCGCCATGGCCACCGCCTGGGTCCCGCGACTGGCGGCCGTCACCCGATCGTAGCCCTTCTCCAGCCACTGATAGATGGACTCCAGCACCACCACGGCGTTGTCCACCAGCATCCCCGCGGCCAACATCAGTCCCATCATGGAAAGAACATTGAGAGTCCTGCCGAAGAGATAGAGGAATCCGATGGTGGCCACGATGGAAAAGGGAATGGCGAAGCCGATGGTCAGCGTCGCTCCCAGCCGCCTCAGAAACAGGTAGAGGACTCCCATGGCCAACAGGGCTCCCAGCGTGCCCGCGTTCAGCAGCCCGGTAAGCGCCCGGACAATCTCCCTGCCGGCATTGTGCCAGACCTGGACCTCGATGCCTTCCAAGGCCGAATCCCGATGCAGTTGATCCAGTACGGCCATGACCCCGTTGACCGTTTCCACCGTGTTGGCCTCCGAGGTCTTGCGGATCTGCAGCTCGACGGCCGATTCCCCGTTCAGGTGCTTGCCGGAGTTTACGGGACGACTGCCGTAATAGATGTCGGCCACCTCTTGCAGCCGCAGCCCCCGTTGATTGACCGGGAAGTCGGCAATCTGTTGCAGCGAGGTCAGGGAACCCCGGGCCATGGCCCCGTAGCGGGTGCCGCCGTCCTGCATTCGGCCCAGGGAAAGGTTGATATTGGCGCCGTCCATGCGCTGGAACATCTGCGCCACGTCGACCCGATAGCGCTTGATGTCATCCAGCCGGAGGTAGATGTTGACCTCCTGGCGTCCCGCTCCGCTGATTTCGGCTTCGGCCACTCCCGGGAGGCGCTCCAGCGGCGTTCGGATCCTGGCATCCAGGAAATCGAAGGAGCCGCGAAGGTCGCGCCCGGAGGAGATCTGGCCCCGGATGATGGGAAAGTCGGTGGTGCTGAAATTGTTTACCAGGACCCGTTCCACGTCGTCCGGAAGCTCGGACCGCGCCTGTTCCACCTTGTCCCGGACCTCCGACCGCAGCCAGTCCACGTTGCTGTCCCAACCGAAAAACATCTGGATCATGGCCTGGTTGGCGGAAGACCGGGACACCATCCGTTGAACGTCGGGAATGGTTGCCAGCACCTCCTCCAGGGGACGGGTAATGGACTCCTGCACCTGGCCCGGAGTGGCATTGGCGTAGGGGACATGCACGAAGACGCCCGGAAAGTCGATGTCGGGGGTCAGCACCAGCGGGATCCGGGTGAGGGAGATGCCCCCCAGAACCAGCAGGCAGAGGCAGAGCATGAAGATGGTCACCGGGTAGCGAATGGAAAAGTCGGCAAGCCTCATTCCGGACCCGGAGGGGCCACCGGAAGAGCGGTTCAAACCTTCAGGCACTTTTTCGGCCACTCTCTATCTCCTCAATCCAGCTTGGACGCAATGGCTCCCGGTGTTCTCACTCCGTTTCAGTCACGACCGTTCCGTTGCCGAGGGCGGCAGCAGCGCCACCGCGCAGGCTCCTTCGATCGACCAGCTCGTAGACCGCCGGAATGAAGAACAGCGTCAGCAGCGCCGAGAACAGCAGTCCCCCCATCACCGCGATGGCCATGGGGGCCCGAATTTCCGCTCCCTCTCCCCAGCCGAGAGCCATGGGGATCAGCCCCAGGACGGTGGTGAGGGTGGTCATCAGGATGGGCCGGAGCCGGACCTGGCCCGCCTGCAGCAGGGCGCCCCGCCTGTCCCGTCCGGCCCGGCGGAGCTTGTTGGCGTAGTCCACCAGGAGTATGGCGTTGTTGACCATGATTCCCGACAGGATGATCAAGCCCAGCAGCACCACCACGCTGAGCGCGGTGCCCGTCACGACCAGGGCCAGGACCACCCCGACCAGGCCCAGAGGAACCGTGAACATGATGATGAGAGGATGAATGAAGGATTCGAACTGGGAGGCCATCACCAGGTAGACCAGAAAGACGGCCAGGGCCAGGGCCATGAGCAAGCTCCGATAGGAGGTCTCCAGCTCCCGGTTCTGCCCGGCCAAAGACAGGCTCACCGTTGCCGGAAGCCGCCCGCCAAGGTCCTGCAGCTCGGCCTCGATCGACCGGGAGGCCCGGCTGAGATCCAAGCCGCTCAGGTTGGCCGATACCACTGCCGCCCGCTGGGAACCGATACGCCTGACTTCCCCGGGCCCCCTGCCGATGTCGATGTCCGCCACCGAGCTCAAGCGAATGGGAACGGTGGCGGCGGCCTGGGAGTCCGACTCGGCGTCTTGGGCGGCTACCCCCTCGGCGCCGGACCCGGACCCGTCGGAGGCGCCGTCGCCGGAAGCCGCCCCCGAGTTGGATTGGCCGCCTGTTCCGGAAAAGGCCCTCGTTCCCATGTTGATGACCAGTTCCCTCAGATCCTGGATGGCGTCACGGTCCGATTCGGCCGCCCGGACCAGAATGTCGATCTGCTTGTCCTCTTCGCGGTAGCGGGAAGCCACGTCCCCGCGGATCTTGTTTCTCAGGATGCCGGCAATGGAATTTTCGTCCAGGTTGAGGCGGGCCAGCCGCTCCCGATCGAAACGCACCTGGATCTCCGGATTCCCCAGCCGGGTCGTGGTCTTGACGTCCTTGAGCCCGGCGATCCCTTCCATGCGGGCTGCCACCTGGCTGGCGGCCGCCTGCAGCTCGCCCAGGTCGTAGCCGAATATCTCCACTTCGATCGGGGTGGTGAAGCTGAACAGGGTGGGCCGCCGAAAGTCATGGGTCACCTCCGGGTATTGGCTCAGCCGGCCGCGGAGGCGCTCGATGACCTCGAACTCCGCCTGCCTGTCCCGACGATCCTCCATGACCACGTGAAGCTGGCCGACGTGCTCTTCCTCGAGCTGCCTGGCGAACTGGTTCCGGTTGCTGCCCCCCGCGCTGGAGAAGACCGTTTCCACCCCCTCGAATTCAGCCACCTGCCTTTCGACCTCGCTCAGGAGCCGGTCCGTCCGGGCCAGCGGCGTGCCCTCCGGCAAGCGGATTTCGAAGGCGAACTCTCCCTGGGTCAGGGGCGGGATCAATTCGGCTCCCAGCCGGAAGGAGGCAGCCATGGCCCCGGCGACCAGCAGACCGGTCGCCGCCAGTACCCTTACCTTGTGGTCGAGCACCCACTCGAGCCAAACGGGATAACGCTCCCTCACCAGCTCCAGGGCCGCCTCGAAGCCACTCAGGACCGGAGCCAGCAGGCGCAGAAGGCCCCGGCCCAGCCAGTGCAGGCCGGCGCGGAGGTCCACCAGCACCACGGTAAGCAGGTCCACAAACAGAAAGGCCAGGGTGCGTCGAAGGGCTCTCCGGGAAAAGGCCAGGACGCGTCCGGCGGCCCCCACGGACCCGGAGGCGAGGGTCTTTGGCTCGGCATCCGGAAGGGCCTTCCCGGAAACCGGAGGAGGCGGCTGGATCTGCAGCGCCAGCACCATGGGAATGAAGGTCAACGCCACCAGGAGCGAGGCCGAAAGGGAAAAGATGATGGTCAGGGCCTGGTCCTTGAAGAGCTGCCCCGCGATGCCCTCCACGAAGACCAGGGGCAGGAAGACGGCCAAGGTGGTCAACGTGGAGGCCGAGACCGCGGTTCCGACTTCGCGAGTCCCCCGGTAGACGGCTTCCGGCAGGGTGGTTCGGGAGCGGTCCTGGCGATGCACCGCCTCCAGGACCACGATGGAGTTGTCCACCAGCATGCCCACGCCCAGGGCGATCCCGCCCAGGGACATGATGTTCAGGGACACATCCACCTGGTACATCAGGGCGAAGGTGGCCAGGACGGAAATGGGAATGGAAAAAGCCACCAGCAGGGTGCTTCTCAGGTGGCGCAGGAACAGGTAGAGGACCAGCGTGGCCAACACCGCTCCCAGCACCGCCGACCAGAGCACGTTGTCCACGGCCTGCTGAATGAATCGGGCCTGGTTGAATACGGTGCGCACCTGGAGGCTGCCCGAAAGAACGCCGTCCTTGCGCAGCTTCTCCAGCTTGGCCTCCACGGCCCGGGCCACCATCACCGTATTGGCGTCGCCCTCCTTGTAGACCGCCAGCTCCACGCTCTCGCGGCCGTCGATGCGGGCGATCACCTCCCGGTCCTTGGAGCCCCGCCACACCTCGGCCACCTCGCCCAGGACGACCCTTCTGCCTTCCGAATCCCGCAGGATGATCCGTTCGATCTCGTCCACCGAGCGGAACTGGTTCAGCAGGCGAACCATGTAGTTGGCATCCAGGTCGTACAGGCTCCCGGACGCCTGGTTCAGGTTCTCCCGGATGAGCACCTGGGTCACATCGGTAATGGGGATCCTCAGCTCGGCCAGCCGCTTCTCGTCGATTTCAATGCGAATCTGTTCCTCGAGGCCGCCCACCACCTTGATGGCCGCCACGCCTTCGGTGGACTCCAGGCTCTTCTTCAACTCCTCGTCGGCCAGGTAGCGCAGGCGGCTGAGGCTGGCTTCGCCCCAGAACTGAAGGCGCATGACGGGATCGTAGGAAGGATCGAAGCGCAACAGCACCGGCCGCTCCACGTCCCGCGGCAACTGCAACAGGTCCAGCTTTTCCCTGACTTCCAGGGTGGCTACGTCCATGTTGGTCCGCCAGGTGAACTCGAGGACGACCTCCGATTGACCCGAGCGCGATACCGACTCCACCCTGGTCAGGCCTCCAACGACCCCGACCACCTCCTCGATGGGGCGGGTGATCAGGTTTTCGATCTCTTCGGGAGCCGCGTCCTCGTAGTCGGTCAGGATGGTGAGGGCGGGATAGGCGATCTCCGGCAGCAGGTTGAGGGCCATCCGCTGCAGGGAGACCAGACCGAAAAGGGCCACCGCCACCACAAACATGCAGACGGTCACAGGACGCCGAATGGCAAGCTGGATCATGGCTCAGAAGGCTAGAGGTTCATGACACGGAAGGGGACGTGGCACGGGGGCATTCCGGCAGGGGCGTGAGATGACGGGCCGGGGCGAGTCCAGGAGCGGGTTGTTTGCCCTGCAAACCCGGTTGACAGAGGAGCCTTTTGCAAAAGGCTCATAGAGCTATTGCCGCCGGGGTACGCCGGGGCAGGCGGCGCGGATTTCAGGTGGTTCCTTCCGCCAGGCCGTTTGAGGATTCTTCCCCGACCTTCCTGATCTCGGCCCCCTCCTCCAACGCGCCCTGTCCGGCGACCACCACTCGATCCCCGGCGGAAATCCCCTTCAAGATCTCGATATTTCCATCCTCTTCATAGCCGAGTTGCACGGGAACCCGCCGGGCCACGCCATTGTCGGCCAGAAAGACGAAGGTCTCCCCGTCCCGTTCCATCACGGCCCGCTTGGGAACCAGGACGGCATCCGGACGCACGTCGGTCTGAATGGCCACCCTGACAAACCCGCCCGGCATGAATCCCTCGGTTGCGGGGGTGAGTTCCACCGTAACCTTTACCGTGCCGCTGGAGGTGTCGACCACCGGACTGACCCGCACCACGCGTCCCGCACCCTCAACGGCCTCATCGGCACCCAGGCGCACCGCGGCCGCCTGTCCGGCACGAACCCGGCGTGCCTCCCGCTCCGACAGGAAGACGTCGGCATAAAGGGGAGAGAAGGCTCCCAGCTTGAACAGCTTGTCGGCGTTGCGAATGCTCTTCCCCAGCTCCATGGTGCGCTCGGTGATCCGCCCGCCGAAGGGAGCTGTGATCCGGGTATGGGAGATCTCGAGCTCGGACTTGCGGATCTCCGCTTCCAGCTCCTGCACGCGGTGAAAAAGTTCCCGGGTCTCGGAGGCCGAGACCCGCTCGTCGTGCCCCAGCTCGTCCAGTTGATACCTCACCTGGTCGTACTCCCGCTCGCTGATGAGCTGTTCCTCGTAGGCTTCCTGCAGGCGCTGGCGTTCGTTCTCGGTGTTGGCGATCTGAACCTTGGCCTTCTCCCGCCGGATGCGGGCTTTTTCCAACTGCAATTTCGCCTGGGCCAGCTTTTCCCGGGTCAGCTCCAACTGGATCCGAAGAGAGCGGTCATCCAGGCGCCCCAGGAGCTGCCCCTGCCTGACGAGGTCCCCTTCCTCCACCAGCAGGCTCTGGACGATTCCCTCGGTCTGCGCCTTGACCTCGACTTCTCTCAGGGGCCTCAGATTGGAAGTGGAGGAAAGCTGGTGGGTGATCCGGTCCCGTCTGGCCTGGGCCAGTTCCACCGGGGCGGCCGCGGCGCCGTTCTCCCCGCCGCCGGAGCCGGACGGGGACCCCTTGGCGGAAGCGGCCGGGGTTTCCGGCTTCTGCCTGAGCAGGTGGGCGGCGCCCGCCAATACCACCAGCAGGATCAAGAACCCGTAGACTTTGGTCCGTTTGCTCATGTCCCCTCTCACAGCAAGGTTAGCATGAAATAGTGCATCGGACCGGAAAAGGTCTGGGCGAGCGGGGCCGGGCGGCGATGCCGGTCCGGGACCGGGCACAGAAGCGTATTCAACCCACCTCGGCACAAAAACGGGATGGGGCAAGACAGGAGCCTTGTTTTGTGCCTTTTGTGCCTTTTGTGCTTTTTGTGGTTCAGCCGTTTACCCCATTGGCTGGGCAGCGGGAGCTTTCCCGGGAGAAGCCAGGGGAGCGGTCACTCGCGGGACAAGTTCGCTCTCTGTTGTTTCATGGAGATGCTCGATTCCGAATTTTGCAAAGGGCTCAGACTGTTTACATTGGAACCGGGATGGAGTAGATTTTTTGATTCCGGGCAGGAATCGGGTCATGAAGCCGTCGCGAGTGCAACTGTTGGGGCTCTGCATACTGGCGACGCTCCTGTTTGCCTACCTGGCCCTTCGCATCTGGCTCTGGTCTTGACGAATCCACCCCTCATCGCCGTCCTGGGACCGACCGCAAGCGGAAAATCCAACCTGGCGCTCCGGCTTGCCCGTCGATTCCGGGGTGAGATCGTCGGTTGCGATTCGGTGCAGGTCTACCGGTTTCTGGACATTGGCAGCTCCAAGGTGCTGAAGCGCGATCAGGCCGGCATCCCTCACCACCTGATCGACTTTCTCAATCCGGACGAGGAGTTCACTGCCGGTCAGTACATGGCTCTGGGCCGCGCGGTCCTGTCGGAAATCGGGCAGCGGGGAACTCTGCCTCTGGTGGTGGGGGGCACCGGGCTCTACCTCCGCGCACTGCTCAACGGCCTCTTCGACGGACCCTCCCGCTGTGAATCGCTGAGAGGGCGCCTGCAACAGCAGGCCCGGAGCAAGGGGGACACTCATCTCCACCGCTTGCTGGCGAAAGTGGACCCGGACTCGGCCCGGCGCATCCCGCCCGGGGACCGGCCCAAGATCATCCGGGCCCTGGAGGTCTATTTCCTGACCGCCAAGCCCATCTCGCTTCATTTCCGGACCGCCACCGAGAAGCTGAAGGGGTTCCGACTGCTGAAGATCGGGATCGGCCCGGCGCGGGACCGCCTCTACCGGAGAATCGAAGAGCGCGTCGACCGCATGTTCGCCGCAGGACTGGTGGAGGAGGTCCGGTCCATCCTGGCCAAGGGCTATTCTCCCGGCTGCAAGCCTCTCCAATCGCTCGGGTACCTTCAGGCGGCACGGTTTCTGCAAGGAGAGATACCCTTGCAGGCCGCCGCGGACGCGACCAAACAGGCCACACGGAACTACGCCAAGCGACAGTTGACCTGGTTTCGAAAGGAAGAGAACGTGACTTGGTTTCCGGGATTCGGGGATGACGATTCCCTCGGGTCCGACGTTGAAGCTCAGGTGGCGGATTTCATCCGGGCGGGGACCAGGCAGCCTTCGGGGAAACCCACCCGCCCGGCCCTCTTGTCCGCCCCCTAGAGGGCTCGGGGGCTGCCTTGCCGAAACGGCCCTGAACCCGAAGGATACTCAGGAGAATCAGGAGTTTCATGGAAAAGCAACCGCACAACATTCAGGACGTCTTTCTCAACCATCTCCGCAGGGAAAAGCTGGCGGTGACCGTCTTCCTGATGAGCGGGGTCAAGCTGGCCGGCCGGATCAAGAGCTTCGACAAGTACGCGGTCATTCTGGAGTCCGGCCAACGGGACCAGCTCATCTTCAAACATGCCATCTCGACCGTTGTGACAACCAGGTCGGCCCCGGCCGCTTCGGCTCCACCCTCATCGCCTTCCAAGCCTCCCCCGCCGGCGACCGACGCGACCAAGGCGGAACCCTCGAACTGAAATGGACGTCGCCGCCCCGGACAAAGAGAACGTCATCCTGGTGGGATGCGAGCTGAAGCGATCGGTCGCCGCGGCTGCCGCCAGGGGAGCCGGCCTCAGCCTGGAGGAATCTCTGGATGAGCTGGCGGCCCTGGCTTCCGCCGCCCGAGCCAGGGTGTCCGCCCGCATGCTTCAGCAGCGGTCCCGCTATGATCCGGCCTACCTGATCGGCAAGGGCAAGGTGGAGCGGTTGAAAGGACTGCTGGACCGGCACCGGGCCGATACCGTGATCTTCGATGACAACCTCTCTCCGGCCCAGCAACGAAACATCGAGCGCGCACTCGATTGCAAGGTGGTCGACCGAACCCAGCTCATCCTGGACATCTTCGCCAGCCGTGCGCGGACCCGGGAGGGGAAGCTGCAGGTCGAGCTGGCCCAGCTCGACTACTGGCTGCCTCGATTGGGGGGACGGGGAGTGGAGCTGTCACGCCTGGGAGGAGGAATCGGGACGCGCGGGCCGGGTGAGACCAAGCTGGAGACGGATCAACGCAAGATCCACCAGAGAATTCACAAGATCAAGCGCGATCTCCAGCGGGTGAGGGCGCACCGGCAGTTGCACCGCTCCTTTCGCCAATCCGTTCCCGTTCCCACCGTCTCGCTGGTCGGATACACCAATGCCGGCAAATCCACCCTCTTCAATGCCCTGACCCGATCGGACACCCTGGCCTCCCGCCAGCTCTTCGCCACTCTGGACCCACTGCTTCGCCGCATCCGGCTGCCCTCCAAGCGGGAGGTGATCCTGTCCGACACGGTCGGTTTCATCAGCAAGCTTCCCGCCACCCTGGTTTCGGCCTTTCGGGCCACCCTCGAGGAAATCGGAGAAGCGCAACTACTGCTGCATGTGATCGACAGCTCCAGTCCGCGGGCCGACCACCAGCGATCCTCGGTGCTCAAGGTCCTGGAAGAGCTGGGGGATTCGGGCAAGCCGACCCTGGAGGTCTACAACAAGACCGACCTGCTGGAGCAGCCGCCCCGGCTTCCCCCGGGGGAGAATGTCCTGAGGGTATCGGCATTGCGACGCCAGGGGATCTCCGGACTTCTGGAGAGGATCGACGAGTCCATCTACGGAGATCCACTGGTCCGGGCGCGTTTCCGGGTAGAGGCCCGGCAGGGGGAACTGCTGGCGCAGATCCATGCCAAGGGCCGGCTGGTCCGCCGGGAGGTTCGCGGCAACCAGGTCCTGCTGGAAGTGGAAGCCCCGCGCTCGGTGGTGGAACAGCTCAGGAAGTTCGATTGCCGGTCGGGGGAACCGGGGTAAGGAGCCCCGGTGCATGGACAGTCATGCTAAAATGGATGGGACCGGCAGGCACGTTCCGACGGCCCTCTATCCGGTCCAGCCCACCTCGATGACGGGGCCCACCCTCACCGCCGATTGATGACAGCCCATAAACTGGTCTTCACAAACGTCCTACACCGCCCGGTCCGGGCTTGCGTCAGCGTTCTGGCCATCAGCCTCGAAGTCGTGCTGATTCTGTTGGTGATGGGCATCGCCTACGGCATGATTGAAGACAACGCCGACCGCCAGGAAAGCCTGGGCGCCGACGTCATCGTTCGACCGGCCAATGCGCCCCCGCTCTTTTTCACCACCGGCAGCACCATCATTCCCGAGGCCGTGGCCGAGACCTTGACCCGGCTGGATTCGGTACGGGAGGTGACGCCCATTCTCTTCCTGGCTCAACTGCGGGGAGGCTGGAGGACCATCTACGGCATCGACCTGCCGAGCTTCGAAGCCGTGGCCGGCAGCCTGGAGTTCCTGGAGGGCCGCCGCTTCAGCGGGCCCGAAGCCCGGGAGGCCATCATCGACGACCGGCACGCCAGATCGAACGGCCTGGCCGTGGGCGATCGTTTCGATCTGAAAGGCCAGTCCTTCCAGGTAGTGGGCATCTACCGCAACGGCATCGGAGGCCGAATCTACGTTCCCATCAGGAGCCTGCAAACCGTCACCGACAAGGCCGGCCAGGCTTCCACCTTTCTGGCCAAGCTGTACGATTCCGGGCAGTTGCAGGCAGCCATGGCCCAGATGCGGGATCTGGTCCCCAACATCAACGTCACCTCCATGCGGGAGTGGGTTTCCCTGCTGAGAAACGGTCGCCCCCCCGCTTACACCACCTTCATCACCGGGGTGATCGGCCTGGCCATCTCCATCGGCTCTTTTGCCTGCTTCCTGTCCATGTATACCACCATCGCGGAGCGAACCCGGGAAATCGGCATCCTGAAATCTCTGGGAGCCCGCAAAGGCTACATCGTCAACCTGGTGATGATGGAAATACTGGTACTCTGCCTGACCGGGCTTCTGGTCGGATTCCTGCTGACTTTCCTGGGCGTGCAGATCCTCCGGGTCCTCCATCCCGCTCAGATACTCCTGATTCCACCTCTCTGGGTCGTGTACACGGTCCTCTTCGTCTCCGTCAGCGGGATAATCGGGGGACTCTACCCGGCCCTCAAGGCGGCGGCCAGCGATCCCGTCAAGGCCCTCTCCCACGAATAGGAATTCCGGTCGACAGGCCTGCCATGAAACCGCGTCTCCTGCGGTGAGCACATCATCTCGGAGCCAAGGTCACTCCGAGTTCGAATCGGTGCAACAGGCTTGATGCTCCCGTGGCTTGAGCCTATACTGCTAGCCTGGTTCCCAAGCCCACAAGAGATGGAGGACAACCATGCACGGCACAGCCACTCGCCGGCAAATACTTCAGGGGATGGGCGCTCTGGCTGTCGGACTGGCCTCAGGCTCCCCATTGGCGGCTCTCGCCGGCGCCCGCGTTCACGCCAAGCGGGTGATCAGCATGCAACCCCGGCTCTATCACGGCTGGCCCACCTTGGCCAGGCGCCGCAACGGCGAGCTGCTGCTGGTGTGCTCGGGCGGGCGGGAATCCCATGTCTGCCCCTTCGGCCGGGTGGAGCTGATGCGCTCGCGGGACGAGGGGCGGCACTGGAGTTTTCCGCGGGTGTTGATCGACGGTCCCATCGACGACCGGGATGCAGGCGTGGTGGAAACCGCCGAGGGGTCGCTGCTGGTCACCACCTTCACCTCGATCGGCTATGCCGACATCCTGGCCCGGGCCGAAGAGCTGGAATCCCAGGGGAAGGGCATCTGGACCCGAGAGAAACTGGAGCGCTGGCAGGCCATCCACCGCCGCATCACGGCCGCGGAACGCGAAATCGAGCTGGGCAGTTGGATGATCCGCTCCACCGACGGCGGCCGTAGCTGGTCGTCGCCCTACCGCTGCCCGGTCAACAGCCCCCACGGCCCCATCCAGCTTTCCGACGGACGGCTGCTCTACGCCGGCAAGATCTTCTGGTACGGCCCCAGCGGACAATCCGAGGGACGCATCGGGGTGTGCGAGTCCAGCGACGACGGCCAGAGCTGGCGCTGGCTGGCGGAAATCCCGACCCGCAAGGGAGACGGGCTGGACGGCTACCATGAGCTGCATGCCGTGGAAGCCACCGACGGAACCCTGATCGCCCACGTCCGCAACCACAACACCGCCAACGAAAGGGAGACGCTGCAGAGCCGGTCCACCGACGGGGGCAAGACCTGGTCGGTTCCCCGCGAGATCGGGGTGTGGGGACTGCCGTCCCACCTGCTGAGGCTGCGGGACGGGCGCCTGGTGATGTCTTACGGCCATCGCCGGCCCCCTTATGGAAACCAGGCCCGCGTCAGCGAGGATCAGGGCCGTACCTGGTCCGACGCCATCACCATTTCCGGAGACGGCATCTCCAGCGACCTGGGCTACCCTTCCACGGTGGAGTTGAACGACGGCTCCCTGCTGACGGCCTGGTATGAAGTGATGGATAACCCTGTGCCCAAGGCACCCCCCTCCCAGGAACGTGTCCAGCGGCACCTGGAGATGGCCTCCCGCCCGGATCTGGCCGTGCTGCGACAGGCCCGCTGGACCCTTGACTGAGGCGCGCCGGGAACCGCTGCCGGGAAGTCTTCCAGAACCAATGCCCGACTCTTTCCTGCCTGCCGTCACGCCTCCCGAGAACCTTCCGGCTCCCGCCTGGTGGTTCGCCTTCCGTGGAGAGCTCCTGCTGGTCCGGGTCCGCAACGGCTCGCCTTCCATTCCCCTGCTGCGCCACCCCCAGGACCTGAGCCTGCGCTGCCTGCGAAGTCAGTATCTGGGCGTGCTGGACGGCAGACACTGTTTCTCGGCGGAATTGCACCAGGAGAGCCGGCCGGCTTCCGGAATGGCCTTCGACAACCTGCGCGCCCTCTATCCCTCCCTGGGAGACCGGCTCTTCGCCCTGGCGGGCCGCGCCAAGCAGATCGTGGACTGGGACCGCAACCACCAGTTCTGCGGTCGATGCGGTGCGGCCACGGTCGCTCACGAGCGGGACCGGTCGCGGACCTGTCCGCAGTGCGGACTGGAAAGTTTCCCCCGCCTGTCTCCGGCTGTCATTGTGCTCATCGCCCGAGGGGAAGAGCTGCTCCTGAGCCGATCTCCCCATTTTCCGGCCGGCGTGTACAGCGTTCTGGCCGGCTTTGTCGAGCCGGGAGAAACCCTGGAGGAGGCGGTTGAACGGGAAATCGCCGAAGAGGTGGGCCTTCGGGTCAGAAACATCCGCTACGTGGCCAGCCAGCCCTGGCCCTTCCCTCATTCGTTGATGCTGGGCTTTCGGGCGGAATACGCCGGAGGCGAGCTGAAGATGGACCCGGAGGAGCTGGAGGATGCCCTCTGGTGCCGTCCACCCGACCTGCCCGGGCTCCCCTCCCCCGCCAGCATCGCCCGCCGGCTGATCGACGGGTTCCTGCGGGAACACGGCCACGCCCCCTGAGGAGCGTGCGGGACGGCAGAGGCCGCGGATTGCAGTCCGGCAGGTCGGCGTCCACCCCCCACCGCATCGGCCTTCGCCTTGTGGGCGACTCCCCCTCAAGGTGGGAGTGATTTTCTACTGCGAAAGGACAGCGAGGTCCATCCCATGCCACAGGCATCCGTCACCATCCTGGGAGGAGGCAACACCGCCTTCTCGACCGCCGCCAGCCTCACCCTGCGCGGGTTCGAGGTCACCCTGTTCGAGATCGAGGGCTTTGAGGCTTCCCTGGATCCCGTCCGCGAGTCGAGCACCATCCACCTGTTGGGGGAATATGGCCAGGGTCCCGCCAGGATCCGGTGTCTGACCACCGACATCGAGGAAGCGCTGGCGGCTTCCGAGCTGGTTCTCCTGATCGTCCCGGCCTACGCCCACAAGCCCTTCGCGGAAGTCTGCGCTCCCCACCTCACCCCCCGCCACACGGTGGTGCTGATGCCGGGCACCCTGGGCGCGCTGGAATGGTCGCAGATCCTGCGACTCCGGGGAGCAGCCCAGGCCACCCTGGCCGAGGTGGACACCGCGCCTTATGTCTGCCGCAAGACGGCGCCCGACACGGCCACCATCTGGGGGGTGGTGAGCGGCCTGGGGCTGGGCGTGCTGCCGGCATCGGAAACCGCCAGGGTGCGGGAGGCGCTGGAGCCGCTCTTTCCCGGCATGCAGACCTATCCCGATGTCATGGCCTGCGGTCTGGCCGCCATGAATCCCGTGGTCCATCCCGCCGGAGTCCTCCTCAATGCCGGGAGAGTGGAATACTCCAAGGGCGATTTCTACTTCTATGAGGAGGGCGTCACGCCCTCGGTGGTCAAGGTCATTCAGCAGGTGGATGAGGAGCGCCGCGCGGTGGCCGGGGCCCTGGGCTACGACCTCTGTCCCGTGGAGGAGGCCTTCCACCAGGCCGGCTTCGGACCCCGGGGGGATTTGTGGGCCGCCATCAACGGAAGCTGGATGCTGACCCGCCTGAAGGCCCCCGGGACCCTGGAGAGCCGCTGGCTGACCGAAGACATCCCCTACGGCCTGGGCGCCTGGTCATCGGTGGGAAGCCACTACGGGGTGCCGACACCCACCATGCGAAGCCTGGTCGACATCGGATCCATCGTCATGGGCTTCGACGCCTGGAAAGAGGGCCGCGGCGTGGATCGACTGGGAATCTCCGGAATGAGCAAGGAGGCCCTGCAGGCGTTCCTGAGAACCGGCTCCTCCTGAAGCAACAACAAAAAAGAGTGATCCACGAAGGCACACGAAGAAAGACGAAGGGCCACCAAGGGGTTGGAGGAAAGTCAAGAGGTATCCGCCAAGGGTCGGGCAGGGGGAAGAGATTTCCACCAAGGGCGCTGAAGCATCGGTTTCGTGGGTACAGGATGAATCCGCCAGGGGACTCCGGAGGGTTGGAGAAGACTCGAAAGGGGCCCGAGAAGGATTACCAAGAAAGACGGGAGTGGATGTCCTCGAAGGCTCATCGGATCATCGAGCGAGTCAACTTCCAGTGCAACAGCGTCTCGTCCTGATGATCCTGTGCATCCTGTATATCCATGTTCAATAGAGCCTTTTGTAAAATTCGGGAGGGTGCAGGAGTTGTTACCGGGAAGGGTCGTGCCCCCCGGGAGCGCGGGCGTCCCGCCCGCATCCTCTTCCTTCCGATGCTTCCGCCACCGCCTTCGGGCTTGCACCCGAGGGCAGGTGCTGTCGCCGCCTACGCGGCTCGACTCTCGCGCCAACCCTTTCCCATGGGCTTACGCTGCCGTTCCCAAGGGGACGTTGCTTTTTTTGCCGAACGGGGAGGCCCCAAGGAACCTCCAGCTTCACCAGCGAGGCGAAGTGCTGCCGCGGCTTCGCCGCTCGACTCGAATCCAGGCTGCATCGATGTTCAAAAAATGTCGGTTCCCCGGCGCCGTTGCCGTTCGATCCAGGTAGCGGAGATGGGCGGGGCTGTGCCCGGAATGGTGCGGGCGGAACGCCCGCGCTCCCGGGGGGCTTCATCCCTTGACGTTGTCGCGCCAAAGGAGGTCCATCGGTATTCGTGTCTATTCGTGTTCATTCGTGGTTCGTCTTTAAAAACGATCGCCAGTTTCTTCCTCGAATGATCTTCCACCAGGGCAGAGGCTTTACTTGGCTGAAATTCCGTTTTGGTCCCTGTCGCTCATCCAGGGCCTGATGGCGCTTCAGCGCTTCTGCCACACCCTCTGGGAGTAGGTGGGAACCCCCTCCTCTCCCACCTCCAGCTTCCAGATGGCCCCCGTCTGGCCTTCGCAGACCAGCAGGGAACGCCCCAGGAAGATGACGTTGGTCGGGAACAGGCCCGGAACCCGCAGGCGGTCGATCACTTGGCCTTCCGGGCTCACCACCGCCACCTGGCCCCGCCCGAATAGGGTGACGTAGAGGTTGCCGCTGGCGGCGAAGCGGATCCCGTCGGGTCCGACGCTGCCCTCGAAGCGAACGAATTCGCGCAGGGGTTCGGCCAGGGTTCCGTCGGCAGCCAACGCCGCCCGCAGCACTTTCCCGGTGGTGGTTTCCACCACACGGATCTCCCTTCCGTCGGGGGTGAAGTCCAATCCATTGGTGAACTCCAGGCCCTCCGCCAGCAACTCGGCCCGACCCATCCCATCCACCCGGGAGAGGGCCCCCTCCGGCCGGCCGCGCCAGGCCTTGCCGGGGTCGGTGAAGTAGATCCCTCCATCGGGCCCCAGGGCGATCTCATTGGGACCCCGCAGCCGGCTGCCGTCCCGGTAGCTGCCGCAGAACTCTTCCAGCCCCCCACCGGCATCGGCCCTAAAGATCATGCGTTTCTGATTGTCGCTGATGAACAGGTGTCCTTCGGGCGCGACCACCACCCCCTGAGGCTTCCCTCCCGTGGAGAGGAAGCGGCTGACTTCCCCGCCGGGGGAAATCCTGGAGAGATGCCGGGCCCGGCAATTGGCCACAAACAGGTGACCCTGCCGGTCGAAGGCCGGTCCCTCGGCCATGGAGAGGCCCCGAGCGAAGAGCGTCGGCTCCGCCATTTCCCGAGTCAGGGCAGGCCTCCCCAACCACTCCCGCCGGGCCTGGCTTCGTGGGAGGGGAAGCTGCACCTGCCTGCCGCTGTAGGCCGAGAGTTGGGCCGCCTCCATGATCTCGACGCAGCGCAATCCGTCCCAACCGGTCAGCACCGGCTCGGCATCCCGAAGTACCCAGGCGGCAAAGCTCTCCAGCTCGGTGCGGTAGGCCTGTTCAAAGCCGGCCTGGTTGTCGAATCGGAACCGTTGCGGAGACTCCCCTCGACCCTGCACGGTCACCGTCGTCTCCGCCGGGTCATAGATGAGGTCTCCCCGCTCCAGGACGAAGTGGACGCCAAAAGCCTGGCGGAAGGTCCGTTGGGGCGAGAAAGGACTGACCTGCAGGGTGGCCACCGTGCCCGATTCGAACTGAATCAGCAGCGCCAGGGCGTCCTCGAAATCGGTGCCGTGGTCGGTCTTGACCGGGCTTCGCGCAAAGACGGTCCCGACTTCCCCGCAGGCGTACCGCAGGAAATCCAGGTCGTGGACCCCCGCGTGAAACAGCAGACCCCCACCCGACGCTCTTCGCGTCCACCAGTCCCAGAGCTCACGGCCATAGAACCCGTTGACCTGAACCGCCAGGGGCCTGCCGTAGCGCTGGCCGCGCACGATCTCGGCCATTTTGACGTACTGGGGACGCAGGCGCCGCTTGTGGCCCACCATCAGCTTCACCCCGTTGGCCTCGGCTGCCTCGATCATGGCGTAGCATTCGGCCACGTTCATGGCCATGGGCTTTTCGC
Source organism: Acidobacteriota bacterium (assembly GCA_022826755.1). GTDB lineage: Bacteria > Acidobacteriota > Terriglobia > Versatilivoradales > Versatilivoraceae > Versatilivorator. The sequence goes on along the minus strand of JAJDUG010000033.1, from coordinate 65,337 downwards.
AGAAGATGTGCTTGCCGGCTTCGGCAGCCGCAATGGCCATGGGGGCGTGCAGGTGGTTGGGTGTGAACAGGGCCACCGAAGTGGCCTCGCTCTCTTCCAGACAACGCTGGAACGAGGCGTAGGACGGGACCCCGACCTCCCGGGACAGGGACAGGGATTTCTCCGCATCCGGATCGCAGACGGCGGCAATGTTCAGGCCGGGCAGCCTTTCGAGAAGGTCCGCCATATGCTGCCCGAAGCTGCCGCATCCCGCGATCGCAATCGACAAGCTTTCCATGACCCTTGCCCACCGGCCCGCCTTGACTTGACTCCGGGCAACATCAATAATGAGTGGCTCCGCATGCGAGTGTCAACCGGCCGCGCGGCGGGATCCCATCCGGCCGGTCCTTCATCCTAAGACAGGCCGTCTGCGTCACTCGAGCATCCACTTTGGGAGTCGACCATGAAACTTAGAAGACTGGGGGCCAGCGGCGTCTCGGTTTCGCCCATCTGCTTCGGGACCATGCTGTTCGGGAACCCGACCACGGAGCAGGAAGCCACCCGCTTGATACACCAGGCCGTCGACCGGGGCGTCACCCTCATCGACACGGCCAGCTCCTACGAGGGCTACGACCGCAGCGTCGGAACTCCGGGGGGCGTGGCCGAGGAGTACCTGGGAAGGATACTCAAGGGCAAGCGTGACCAGGTGGTGCTGTTGACCAAGATCGCCAACGCTCTGGGTCCCGGTCCCCACCAGCAAGGCGGGTCCAGAATTCATCTCCAGAACACGCTGGAGAGCTGCCTGCGGCGACTCCAGACCGACTGCGTGGACATCCTGATGCTCCACTGGCCCGACCTGGAGACCCCCTTCGAAGAGAGCCTGCGCACCCTGGACCTGTTCGTGAAACAGGGCAAGATCCGCTACTTCGGCGTCTCCAACTACCTGGCCTGGCAGATGTGCGAACTGCTCTGGCTGAGCGACCGCAACTCCCTGGAACGGCTCATCGCCTACGAACCGCCCTACAGCATGCTGCGCCGCGACATCGAAATCTCCGAAATCGGTTTCTGCAAGAAGTTCGGGGTCGGCATCACCCCCTACCAGGTGCTTCACGGCGGCTGGCTGAGCGGCAAGTACCGGCCTGGAGAGACTCCCGCCGGCAGCCGACTGGCGGAAGCGCCGGGCTGGATGCGTCCGCTTTCCGACCCCATCTGGGAGAGGATCGAAGTCGTCAAGGGCCTGGCGGCCGAACTGGGCGTGACCTTGGCCGAATACTCCATCGGCTGGGCCTTGAGGCATCCCGAGATCAGCTCGGTGATCCTGGGCATGCGCAACCAGGCCCAGCTCGAAAGCTCGATCCGCGGGGCCGAGGTGGAAATCCCCCAGGAGCACCTGGACAAGATCGACGAGCTCTTCCCGCTGGCCATGGACCTGCGGTGGAACTTCGGAGCGCCCAAGCTAAGAGCCTGGCAGTAGGGTCGGGCGGGAACAAGGACTCCTGAGAATCAGTCCCCGGGCGCCGGCCCGGGGGTTCCACCAAGCCGCGACGGCGGCAACAGCACTTAGCCGTGGGCGTGAGCCGGGCCCACGCCATTGGAGATCAGTTCCCATGCAAGCACTGAAAATTGCGGCGGTGGCCATGAACGGGCTGCTGGGCCAGCCGGACGATAATCTGCGCGCCATCGACCAGTGGGCGGCCCGCGCCAAGGACTCGGGGGCCGACCTGGTCCTTTTCCCCGAACTGGTGGTGCACGGCCACAACGATCCCAATACCTGGTACGCCGCCGAGGCCGTACCCGACGGGCGCAGCGTCGACCATCTCTGCCTGCTGGCCCGGACCCTGGATCTGTATCTCAGCGTGGGCCTCAGCGAAAAGGAACGGGATATCGTCTACAACACCCAGGTGCTGGTGGGCCCGCAGGGCTACATCGGGGCCCAGAGAAAGATCCACCTCTCCCGGGACGAGGTCATCCACTACGAGGGCGGCTCGGAGATGCCCGTCTTCGATATCGGCAAATGCCGGGTGGGAACCATCATCTGCTACGACAACTCCCTTCCCGAGGTCCCTCGGATTCTGGCTCTGAAGGGAGCGGACGTGCTTCTCATGCCCCATGCCGCCCGGCTCAAGACATGGACCGACGATCCGGAATCGGAGAGAGAGGCGGCCGCCTATTCGGGCAGCTACTTCCGCATGATTGCTTCCGCCCGGGCCTACGAAAACAGTTGCTTCACCGTGCTCTGCAATCAGGCCGGACGAGCCGGCATCGTCGACACCTACCCCGAGGACAGCCCCAATCAACCCAACCATGCCGGCGGCTGCATCGTGGTGGACCCGCTGGGCGAGGTCACTGCCAGAACCTCATTCGAGAAGATCGAGGAGGAGATGGTGGTCGCCGATCTGCTGCCCGAGAAGCTCTGGGAAGCCCGCAGCCAACCCAACTACACCCTGCGCCAGAGACGCCCCGAGCTGTTCGGAGAGTTGGTAAAAGGCAGTGGATAGTGGTCAGTGATCAGTGGTCAGCCCGGCTCTACGGCATCAGCATTCCGCCGTTGACTTCCAGGATCTGTCCGGTGATGTAGGAGGCGTCCTGGCTGGCCAGGAAGAGGGCCGCGCCCACGCAGTCTTCCGGCTGGCCGTCTCGGCCCAAGGGGACGCGCTGGATCAGTCCCCGGTAGACCTCGGGAGGGGTCCGCTGCTGGTGGATGCGGGTCCGGATGATGCCGGGAGCGATGGCGTTGACGGTGATGCCGCGCGGCGCGAACTCCTTGGCCCATCCCCGCACCAGGTTGTTCAGGGCTCCCTTGGCGGCCGTATAGGTGATGGTTCCGGGGCCGCCGCCGCTGCGGGCGCTGATGGAAGAGGTAATCAGGATCCGTCCCCGGCCGTCCGGCAGGTGGGGCGCGGCGTGCTTGACGCACAGGAAAACCGACTTGCAATTCAGGTTCAACCCGGCGTCCCAGTCCTGGCTGGACAGGTCGGCGGTGGAGCACCGCTCGGTAGGCCCCCCGGCATTTGCCATCAGGATGTCCAGCCCGCCGTAAGTCTGCACCGCGGTCGCCACGGCGTGGCTGACCTGGTCCTCATCGGTGACGTCGGCGCGAAGGGCCAAGGCCTGCCCCCCTTGGGCGGCAATTTCCTCCACGGTGGCCTCCGCCTCCGCGGCGCTGCGGGAATAGTTCACCACCACCCGGGCGCCGCAACGGGCCAGGCCCAGCGAGATGGCCCGGCCGATTCCCGTGCCGCCGCCGGTCACCAGGGCAGTGCGTCCTTCCAGGTCCACGGTCAAGCGCCCTGTCATGAACTCAACTCCTGCTCCAGGACCTCCGCAATCACCTCCACGGCCTCCTTCAGGGCCTCTTGGTCAATCGTCAGGGGAGGCACGATCTTGAGGAAACCCCGCCCCGTCACAAACAGCAGCACACCCCGGCGCACGCACTCCAGGGCCACCCCATCCGCCATCTCCACCCAGGGCTGCCCCGTGTCCGGAATCCTCAGGTGGATGGAATAGAACAATCCCTTGCCGTTGATCCGGCCGATAGAACGGGGATGCTTCCGCGCCACCGGCGCCAGCCACTGCTCGAGCTGCTCTCCCAACTCCGCCGCCCGCTCCACCAGCCCTTCCTCTTCCATCAACGCCAGGTTGGCCTCGGCGGCGGCCGCGCAGACCGGGTTGCCGCCGAAGGTGCTGGACATCTCCCCGGGAGGAGCCAAGTCCATCACCTCCCTGGCCCCGATCACGGCCGAAACCGGCAGGCTGGAACTCAACCCCTTGCCGCAGGTGATCAGGTCGGGAGCAATCCCGTAGTGTTCAATGGCGAACATCTTCCCGGTCCGTCCCATCCCGCACTGGATCTCGTCCACCGCCACCAGCGCCCCATGGCGGGTCGCCCAGGCTCTCAGCTCCCGCATGTATTCCAGGGGATGGCAGGCGGTGGTGACGCCGGGAATGGATTCCAGGATGATGCCGGCGACGTCGCCGGGGGCCAGGCCGCGGGACTGCAGATCGGCGGCGAATCCGCTGTCACCGGGAGTGGGAAGCAGAAAATGGCGCAACTGATCCCGAGGAATGCCGTCCACCCGGTCCTCCGCCCCGCTGGCCGCCTTGGCCGCCAGGGTGCGGCCGTGGTAGTTCCCCTCCAGAGACAGAATGGCCGTCTTGCGAGGCGAGATCCGCTGGCCGTGTCGCCGCATCAGCGTGATGGCGCACTCGTTGGCTTCGGTTCCCGATGAAAACAGGATGGCCTTGTCCAGCCCCGGAGGCGCCAGCCTGACCAACCGCTCCAGCAGTCGCTGCCGGACTTCTCCCGGGTAGGCATAGGTGAACAGCAGCGGCGAATCCGCCTGTCTCCGGATGGCTTCCAGGACGCGGGGATGGGCATGACCGCTGTTGGCCATCACGATGCCGCTGCTCAAGTCGATCCACTGGTTGCCGTAGGGGTCGCGCACCTGGAACCCCTGGGCCCGATGCCAGACGATGGGCACCATGCCGGCCATGGACCGCGGCTCCACTTCCCGTAGGCGCCGGATCAGGTCGATGGATTGGGGAACAGGGATGGGGGTGGCGATACGGCGGAATCGGGTCTTTACCGGGCGGGTGGGCGCAGGCGTGAGATCCAGAACGCTCATTGCCATGGAACTCTGCTCCTTGGCACCCTTGGCGGAAGAATGCCGCTGGCGGGAGAGCAGACCAGCGGTTTCGGCTCAGCCGGAACCCTGCATCTCCCTGACTTTTACGGCATACTGGTCGGCTTGAGCCACGATATCGACGCCGACCGTCTCGCTGAAGGCCGCGATGAGCTTTCGGGTCATCGGGCCCGGCTTGCCATCGCCCACCGGCAATCCATTGACGCGGGTGCAGGGCATGACGGCGAAGGTGGTGGCGGTGTGAAACGCCTCGTCGGCGTTGACGACTTCGTAGGCCCCGAAGTCTTCCTCGGACCAGGGCACCGACATGGCGGTCAGCAGGTCCAGCACAGCGTTTCGCGACACGCCCACCAGAATGTTGTGGCTCTTGGCGGTGAGCACCCGTCCCTGGCGCACGATGAAGAAGTTGGAACCGCTGCCTTCGGTGATGAAGCCTCGATCGTCCGTCAACACGGGGAAGGCGTTGGGGTCCACCTTGTGGGCCTGCAGGTTGGCCATCTGGTAGTAGACGCGGCTTCTGTTCTTGACCTTGGGCTCGATCAGGTAGGCCGGCACCGATCTCTGGGGAACGATCACCGAGTGGACCCCCGAGCGGTAGAGGGGGCCGTTGCCGGCCAGATGCCACCACAGGGGCCAGCAGTTGATGGAGACGGTGGGTTCGACGACGCCTCCGAACACGCTCTTGTACACGGGGAGGGGGCCTCGGGAAACATCGTGCATGATCTGGACATCGGCCCCGTCCACAACGGCCAGGTTCCTTTCCAGGGTCTCCAGCGTAGCCCGCTCCATCTCCTCCATCGTCAGGCCGCAATCGATCTCCAGGTACTTGAGCCCGGCATAAATGCGCTCCAGGTGCTCCTTGAGCCGGAAGGGCTTCTGACCGTAGGTCCGGGTCATGTCGAACACCATGTCCCCAAACATGAGCGACGAATCGAAAATGGAGACTCGCGCCTCCTGCTCACTGACAAACTTTCCGTTGAAGTAAACCGTTCTGCAGGTCATGTCGATTTCCTCGAATTTTCCCGGCCCATCTTCGGGGGCTTTGGGGCAGAAAGTTCACGGCCCCCTTTGGGGCCGGCGATTCACGGTCCGCCGGGCCTGCCGGCCTTCCCGGGCTACCCTGCCCGCAACCGTTGAACGGCCGAGCGAACGCTGTCGGCCATGTAGCGCAAGGTCTCCTCCGGCATGTCCGACCAGAAGGGAAAGCTGATCATGTTGTCGAAGAAGGCGTCGGTGTTGGGCAGGCGGATGTTTCCGTAGCCGAAGGACCGGAAGAGCTCGGAGCGATAAAGGGGCCAGTATTGGACAATGCACTTGATCCCGAAGTCCCGATGCAGCAGTTGGATGAGGTCGTCCCGCGTGCCCCGCATTCGGGAGCTGTCGAAGTGGGCCACCAGCAGGTGGTAGGCGTGCAGGTGGCCGTCCGGCACTCTCTGGAAGGAGAGCTCGGGAACATCGGCAAGCGCCGTTCGAACCAGGTCGGCCTGGGTCCGCCTGCGGGCATTGATCGCATCCAGACGCCGGAGCAGGCGTCGTCCCACCGCGCACTGCACCTCGCTGAGGCAGAAGTTGAAGGGCCAGACCCCCTTCATGCCGCTCACCAGGTTTCCCATGGCCGGAACCCAGTAACGCTCCCGGTCTCCGGCAAAGGGCCAATTGCCCATCCAGCGGAGCTTCCGGGCCCGCTCCCCCTCGTCCGGGTCTCTGACGGTCAGCATGCCCCCCTCTCCCAGGGTGGAGATGTTCTTCTGGTTGTGGAAGCTGAAGGCGGCAAAGTCGCCCATGGACCCCGTCCTGCGCCCCTTGTAGGCCGCGCCCGGGGCCTGGGCCACGTCTTCCACCACCTTGAGGCCATGCTCCCGGGCCAGGCGGAGAATCGGGTCCATGTCGGCGGGCAAACCGTAGAGGTGGACCACCACCATCGCCTTGGTCCGCCCGGTCAGGCAGGGCTCAACATGCTCGGCCGACAGCAGCCGGGTGGCCGGATCGATATCGCAGAAGACCAGCTTGGCTCCGGTGCGGGCAAAGGGAACGGCGCTGGACACGAAGGTGTGGGCCGGGAGAATGACCTCGTCCTCCGGAGCCAGGCCGCACAGTGCGGCGGCCATCTCCAGGGCCGAGGTGCAACTGCTCACCGCCAGGCTGTCGGCGCAGCCGACGTAGCCGGTGAATTCCTGCTCGAAGGCCCGCTGCTGCTCCCCCTGGCTCCAGGTGGGGCTGTTGCGAATCGTCTCCATGACCACGGCCTCTTCCTCGGCGTTGAGCCGTGTCTGGACCGCGGGAAAATCCACCTGGAGCCGCGATGAGACCGATTCGGGCATGCTCGTTTCCTGGGGTTGCCGGTTGGGGTCGATTCCTGAAACCGGACTATCCTATGGAAAGCCGGCGGAACCTGTCAAATGCTATGCAGGAAGTGGACGAGAACCCGAGCCCGCCCATCTCGCCGGGTCGGATGACCGGTTCCCTGGTCTGCGACTTGATCAGAGGGCCAACCCGCAACAAGAAATTGTCCTGTCATCTCGGGGACGCACGATATGTAGGGGGCTAAAATGTTTTGACGGGGGCCATCCATTTTGCTATATTCTCGGCCACTGTGGTTCGCCAGCCGGAATCCGGCACCCGAGATTGCCGTTTCCTCCCTCACTTCAGAAAATCGCGTGAAGTCATCTTCCTACCGTCGAAATGAAGGGTGCCGGCCGGTCCGCTACCCGGGATTGCTGGCCGCAGCGATACTGCTGAGTTCCTTCGGTGCGGTGACGCTGACGACCCGGGCGCTGGATGTCGCCCGCAACGCCGAGCAGTGGCTGGACAATCAGCGCCTTAGCAGCCAAGTCCGCCGTTTCAAGCAGGAAAATCAAGACCTGAGGCAGACGCTGCAGCGAGTGGGAGATCGACTCTCCTCGCTGGAGTTGCTGGCCGAAGAAGTGCAGGGTCTTTCCAGACTGGCCCCCGGGCGGGGGCGGAATGATGGCCCCTCCCAAGTCTATTTCACCCGGCTCACCTTCTCCGAGGACGGCGGTGCGCCGTTGTCGGCACAATCGGAGGAGTTTCGCAGCCTGTTCGAGAACGCGGGCCGGCAAATCAACGACCTTGCTCAACGCTACCGTTATAGATACTTCCGGCTGAGCCACACTCCCAGCACCTGGCCGGTCGACGGAATACTGAGGGACCGCTTCGGTTTCATCCGTAATCGGTTCGGCCCGGGACAGTCACGGTTTCATCGAGGCATCGACATTTCCACTCGCCCCGGCAGCCGGGTGGTGGCCTCGGCCGACGGGATGGTTCATTCCACCAGTTGGCGCTCCCACTACGGCAAGACCGTCATCCTGAAACACCACTTCGGCCTCTCGACCGTTTACGCCCACCTCTCCGCTTACAACGTAAAACCGGGTGACATGGTTCAGCGAGGCCAGGTGATCGGCTTCGTGGGAAACACCGGGCGGTCCACCGGTCCTCATCTCCACTACGAGGTTCGAATCGGTGACATGTCGGTCAACCCCCTGCGTTACCTCTCCAACCAGGCTCGTGTCACACTGCCGAAGCTGGAGGGAATCAATAGTGCCGTTGCCAGGTGACCTCCCCGCCAGGCCCCATTCCACTCCCATTGTTGCAACCAGCCGCCCCTGACCAGCAGCCGGTTCCGCGCTTGAATTCGCGCCTGACACTTGCTAATGTCACTGCCGGTTACGCCAGGACGCTGGCGGCTTCCGGTGAGGTTGGCGCCTATGCCGATTTATGAATATGGCTGCGATGCCTGCGGCAAGGTTATCGAGGTCATGCAGAAGTTCTCCGATGAACCCCTCAAGACCTGCCCCGACTGCAGCGGCCAACTGACCAAGCTGATCTCCAGGACTTCCTTTCAGTTCAAGGGTACCGGCTGGTATGTCACCGACTACGCCCGCAAGCCCGAATCCCAGCCCAAGTCCGAGGGTGAATCCAAGCCTGCCGCCGATTCCGAATCCGGCGCGGAAGCCAAGTCCGGCGCCGAGTCCAAGCCCGCCGCCGAATCCTCCGGCACCGGCAGCAAGCCATCGGACCCCGGCTCCAAGAGCGCAAAGACTCCCACCTCTCCGAAACGCTGATCTGCTGTAATAGATTCGGGAATCGCGTCAACTCTCCCAGAAATCGCGGACCGCGACGGCGACCTGCTCCGTCTCCTCGCGCGTCAGTTCCGGGAAAATCGGCAGGGACAGGATCTCCTCGGCCAGGGCCTCGGCATGGGGGAAAGACCCCTTGCCCTCTGCCAAACACCGGTAGGCCGGCTGGAGATGCAGCGGCAGGGGGTAGTGGATGGCGCAATCCACGCCTCTGGCCCGGAGGAACTCGGCCAGCCCGTCGCGGCGAGGAGAGCGGATGGAGTACTGGTTATAGACGTGTCTGACCCGCGGAGCGCGGAAAGGCGGGGTGGGCGGGTGTGGCTGCAGGGCCCGGTCGTAAGCCCCGGCGATCCGGATGCGTCTCTCGATCCAGGACTCCAGGTGAGGAAGCTTCACCTTGAGGATGGCCGCCTGCAGGGAATCCAGCCGACTGTTGAGGCCGGAGTATTCATGCCGGTATCGCCTTTCGGCTCCATGCAGGCTGATCATGCGGCATCTTCGGGCCAGTTCGGGATCGTTGGTCAGCAGGGCTCCCCCGTCTCCGCAGGCGCCCAGGTGCTTGGCGGGATAGAAGCTGAGACATCCGATATCGCCCAGGGCCCCGACGCATCGCCCCCCATAGCGGGCTCCCACGGCCTGGGCGGCATCCTCGATAACCCGCAGTTTCTTCTCCCGGGCAAGGTCCAGGATCGGATCCATGTCGGCGGGATGCCCGAAGAGGTGAACCGGCAGGATGGCCCTGGTCCTGGAGGTGATCCTCTCCCCGATCCGGCCAGGATCCAGGTTGAAGGTCCGCGGATCGATATCCGCAAAGACGGGACGGGCTCCCTGCAGCACGATGGCCTCCACCGTGGCGGCAAAGGTAAAGGGAGTGGTGATGACCTCGTCTTCCGGGCCGATCTGCAGGGCCATCAGGGCGATCCGCAGGGCGTCGGTGCCCGAGGCGCATCCCACGGCAAAGCGCACCCCCAGATAACGGCTCAAGTCGGCCTCGAACTCGGCCACCGCCCGGCCCATGACGAAGTCGCAGTCTTCCAGAACCTGCCGGACGGCAGCCTCGATGGGCTCCCTGAGGGTCCGGTGCTGGCGTTGCAGATCCACGATCCGGATGGGCGGCATGGCTGGAATCCTTTCCGGGCCGGCCCTTGGCCCGCAAAGCCGGTCTCGGTTTCATGCTAGTGAGATCAGGAAGCGTTTCCAAGGGTTATTTTGCCGATTCTCCTTCCTCCCCAACCCCGCCGGAGATAACATCTGCAGGCAGCCTGGCGGAACCTGCCAGCTCCACGGGACGCTCGACCAGAATGGAGGTTTCCATGTCCGCGACTTCTCCCCGACAGGCCAGCGGCCGCCTGCACCTCTCCTGGACGCCCCTCCCTCGGTTTCGGACTCTCGTCCTGGCGGCCACCGCGGCGACGGCGGTAGCGGCGGGAGGGTGCGGTCCCGGGGCGCTCCAGTCTGCCGACCCGGTCCGGGTGGTGAATCCCAAGGCCATCGGGAAAACCCAGCTGGTTTCGGAGCGGGTTCCCATCGGCATCCCCGAGGACTACAAGCCCTGCATCGCCCGGCTGCCCGACGGTGAACTGCTGCTGGTGGCCTTCCACGCGCCCCGCAAGGGAGGAGTCCCGGAAGAGTACGCCTTCCTGTACCGCTCCGGAGACGGAGGCCGAAACTGGTCCCGGCGACGGAGACTGGAGGTGCTGGGACGGGAACCCTATCTTTCGGTCACCTCGGACGGCACCGTTTTCCTCAGCACCCATCTCCTGCCCAAGGCTCGCGGCAACCGGGAAGGCTACACCCAGAGCTTTCTCTACCGTTCAAGCGACGGCGGAAAACGTTGGGAGGGCCAGCGCATCGGCTTCCAGGACCTGAAGGGAATGGAAGGGCCGGATACGGTGGTGACCGGCCGCAACGTTCTCGAGCTGGAGAGTGGAGAACTGGTCTTCGCGGTCGCGGGCAAGGGGGGCCACGAATTCCTCTGGAGATCGAACGACGGCGGAAAGACCTGGGACCAGTCCCTGGCCTGCCGCTTTGGAGGCGTGGACCAGGGCGCCCTGCCCTTTCCCATCCTGGGAGAGGCCTTTCTCTGGCAGGCCCCCAACGGCGACCTGCTGGCCATCTGCCGGATCACTCCCAGGTACTTTCCGACCCTTCCGGGAACGGAAATCCCCGGCGAGAAGATCGACCATTTCGAGAGAATGGTCCTCTACCGCTCCCGAGACGGCGGGCATCACTGGTCGCTGGAGGAGTTCGGCAGCCACTACGGAGAGATGTACCCGGCCCTGATGCGCTTGCGGGACGGACGCCTGCTGTTCACCTTCACCCTGCGGGCAGCCGTGCCTCCCAACACCCCGCCCCTGGGCGTTCGGGCGGTGTTGGGCCGGGAAGTCGAGGAGGGCTTCCAATTCGACTTCCGCAATGACCGCATCGTTCTGGACGCCAAGAACCCCGTCGGGATGCTCAGCGGCGGCGGGTTCGGGCCCACGGTGCAGGTGGAGGATGGAACGCTGGTCACCAGCTACTCCTACCGCACCCCGGACGAGAAGACTCACCTGGAGATCGTCCGCTGGCGGCTGCCGGAGACTGCGAATTAGCCAACACCCTCAATACCGCCCGTACTTGGCCAGGGCCTTGAGCATGGACCGGGTCTCCTTGATCAAGGGAATCATGGCGCTCTCCTTCTCGTCGTATTCCCGGATCAGGGCCAGCACGTCCTCGGCCCTGTCGGCGGGCACGACCACCACGCCGTCGCTGTCCCCCACGATGTAGTCGCCCGGCCTCACCGGCACACCGGCGCAGATGACGGGTTCCTGCATGGAAACGCTCACGTAGCGCCCGACCACCGTGGCCGGGCTGACCGCCCGGCTGTAGACCGGAAAGCCGATGCGCTCGATCTCCTCGATATCCCGGGCGGCTCCGTCGATCACCGCACCCGCCAGACCCCGAACCGTGGCGGTGGTGGCCATGAGGTTGCCGATGCCGGAAACGTGCAGGCCGTTTTCCAGAACGTAGACCAGAACGCTCCCCGCGGGCGCCTCGTCCAGCACCTGGAGGTGGTAGTTGGGATACTTGCGCTTGTCGGTGGTCAGGATCGGCCTCAACAGCGCCGTCGCCGCCGGTCCCACCACCTTGGCCCGGAAGATGGGCTTCATGTCGTGGGTCATGAAGCCGGCCCTACCGGTAGCGGTCTCGATGGCATCCGCCAGGTTGCCGGTGCTGGCCTTCTTGAGGGCCTCGATGATCTGAGCCTGGGTGAGGCCTTCGGCCCCCGGCTGCGCGGCCGCTCCCGAAGCGGGGCCGAGCCGCGACAGCAGAACAAGGACCAGGCAAAGCCCGATGGCCAGGGCAGGAAGCAGGATGGATAGGCGTTTCATGAGAACTCCTTTACAAGGTGTGAGTATCGAGGCAGCAGGTGCCTTTCTCGAAGAACTCATTTCTGAGGATGCTTATGCTATGCCGCATCTGCGTGTATGGCGGCATCGGGGAGGAACTTACTGGGTACCGTCTTCACCGGACCTCACGGAATATGGATAATTATATCGCTGCCGAAATTGATCCCAGCCACATCGCAGGCTGCGTTGATCCAGTCCTTTTTCTGCGCATTGTTGGAGTGAGTATCGATCCACCACCCACCAGGAAGTTCGGCAGCAGCACGTATGCGTTCGGGATGATCTGGATATAGATCCTCTCGGATCTTCGCAAGGATATTTCGCCTGCGTCCAGGCATCCGTTCCCTGAATCGCTGGCAAAAGGTGTGGTCCTGCTTTGCAAGTTCCGAAAAGACCCCAATAAGAACTTCCTTTGCGTTCTTGCAGGTCCTCTTTCTCCCATTGAGCTCGAACCAATGATTGGGGTCATTTTCGCTTCGTGGAGGAGGTGGAGGAGGCGGCTCACTTTCGATGGTGTAATTCTTTCTCCCTCTCCCTGACTGCTCTGCAAGGAACTTGACCACACGTTGCCTGTCAGGTCGAACCCCACTCGTGGTTGCAACTGCCTCCTCGAACAAGTTCACAAGGATTGAATCCGGCTCTCGGAGGAGTTTGTTCCAAACCAAAGGAAACTTTTGCGCCGCTTTGAGCTGGAGGCGGGACGCCTCATAGTCCTTCTGAGCACGTCTGCGGGCCTCACCCGACTTGACAGCGTCGTAGGCGAGATATCGAGTCAGGCCGTTGGCAACCTCAGTTTCGTCTCCGTCAGCAAGATTCATCTCCAGAAGGAGCCTTTCCTTATAACTTCCCTCCCCAGCCGGATAGAACAGCTTCCAGGTACGACCGTCTGTGAGGACAGCGATAGGTACTCCCTGATGAAAGCAGTACTCGAAAAGCTGTTGTGTCGCTTGCTCGTCGGCCTTGTCCTCAGCCTTTACTTCTATGAGCACGATCGGTTTGCCATTGGGATGACAAAGCGCAAAGTCAACTTTCCTTGTTTTGATAGGGAACTGAGGGAACACGACCTGCGCGTTATAGCGCGGCCAGCCCAGACCATTGAAAAGGCGCCTCACAACGTAGTCGCTGATCGCGACTTCACTCTGGTAGTCCCCCCGAATCAGCGCACGGCGGATTTCGAGGACCTCGACAATAAGCTGTTCGGTATTCAACATGGCGAGCCACTCATTCGATGTTCTCGCCGCGTCCAAATGATTTTGGACATCGGCTGTAGGAGTGCTTTGGCCCAAAAATCAAGTCGCGCAACCATTTCGCTTTCACCTCCACCCCGGCATTATCGGAAAAGTTGAGCACAAAGCCCCTTTATATGGCGAACACGTTGTCGGTGATCCGCATGCCCATGCAGTGGATCTTGTCTTTCCACGTCCCTCCCATGGATCACCTGAATCCAAGCCCTATGAGCCAGGCTTCAATCTGGCCGAAGGCGTCCTGCTGCCATTGATCCGCAGTGCGATCGCCCAGCGCGTCGGAACCTTCCACGAACTGCCGCACACCTGTTGGCCCGAAATCATCTACGCTGCGGAACTTCTCCGAAATCAGCCGGTAGCCCTTCCTCGCTGATTCGAACTCAAGGAGCGCCATCGTCGCCGCGACGAGAGCGTCAACGCCACCCGGAAAATTGCGAACGCAGTAATAAATGTCGTAGGCATCCTTGCGTTTATGACGGTTGGTGATGGCGTAGCCCTTCATCGCCAAGAATGCCGGAACCGACGCCACGGCAATGCAAACGCGGTTTCTCCCCCCATCGGGCATATGGCCGTCTATGGCGACCATCTGATAAAACCGGAGCGCAAGGTCGGCGCCGTCGGCGCGTTGTACTGCAAAGTTGCTTATAAGTGGCATCGTGCTCTTCGCGATCTCGGCATCGTGAGGCATTAGAAAGTCAACGATGACTTCAATTTCAGGCCCGCCGTCGCCAACCGGCACGCTACGTACAAGTTGAAAGCGGCGCAAGTTTTCTCGTTGGTGATAGCCTTGCTTCCGAAGGGCGTCGACAAGCTGGGCGTATTCGCCATCGCCGAGAGCTTCGGAATCGAGAGCCAGATCCACGTCTCCAGTCCCTATATGGGGCATTTCGGCTTCGCTCAACAAAAGCCAGGGAACGCCGCCGCCGACCACCGCGAACTTTCCCTTAAAGCTGCCGAGGACTTGGCCGATCTCAACCAAAACGGACTTGACCGCCGCAGTGGTGCGGTCATCGTAGTCAGTAGCGTATTGGGGTTCTATCTTAGCCATGGAAAATACTCCCTGGCCAAATATTCCGCAGATTCGCGGTCCCGGTCATTGCCATTCCACAGATCGAGATAGGTGGTGATCGGACTTGTGCAGAATATGCCAGACCTCGGCTGGATGGCGTCGTCAAACGGACTCTCATCAATTGGGACACTCAGGATGACGTTCGCTCCCCTTGCGGCAGGCGTCAGCTTCAAAGTCTCCCTCAACAATTGCGCGCCCGGTTCATCCGCGTAGAAAGAATATGTGCCCCCCCGGCCATAGGCCGCAAGCCATTGCGCGGCAGAATTCAGCGAGTATATCGCACGGGGATGCTCTGGATACGAATTGAGTTCTCCCGACAACCGATCGTCGAGTTGCTTCCCGTGAAGATGTGTGTAGCCAATGATGCGCCGGCCAGTTGGCCGGCGATAGCTCTCTCGCCACGTCTTCAATAGCACGTCCGGCTGGACGAGGACGACTCCGTCATCCTGACTTTCGATCCATTCCCTTGCGAGCAGTATCTTACGAACATTGCTGACATGACCAAGGCTCGCATTGGCTTGTTTGGCGAGGTCGGTGACGCGCCATGCACGGTGGGGTTCGCGCAACATGACGCGCACGATGGCGGCCGCCTTCCGGGCGAATATCGAGCGTAGCGCTCGAATTTCGGACTTGGGTTTACCTGCAACGGCTCGATCAATGTAGACATCGCCGAAAGCGAGATGTGCGTTCCCGACAAGATCCAGATAAGCGACATTGTGATCGGTGCAGATAGCCCGCGACTCTGGAGACAGATAGGGACTGACAAGCATCGGGATCAAACGTTGGCCTCCATCCACTTCGTCGGATTGACGCAAATGGGCTAGATAGCTCTGCAGTTGATACACCCCGTAACGGACAAAGCGAGGAGCCCCATTTGATTTCACCTCGATGATGAGCTCATAACCAATTTCGCCGTGGCTTAAGCCGACCCGCGCATCGACGCGGTAATCTCGACCGATCTCTTCCTCGTAGCCAATCGACCCGATCTCCAGCGTCGGCACATGGCCGAGCAGTTCGCGGACAGCCTCCATTACCAGGGCGTTTAGCTTTTTCAGTGTTCGTCTTATTTTCATCAACTACTGAATTTATCATTCATAGTGAAAAAGTCAACTGTTTTTTCACTATACATAGTCTTTCATGAGAAGATGAAATTAGCTGTTCTGGTGAAATCTACTACGTCCCGAGAGTAAGACACGACAGCGCTGGGGAGAGAGACTGCTTAGGCGGTGCTGCCTGGGCAAGTGAACAGAGAAGTCAGAGAGTCGATGTGCACGTGATTTGCATCGAATCGTGCGCTGAGGCGATGCTCCATGGCACCCGTGCGCGCTTCGAGCCGCTGCATGTCCTGCCGCAACCAGCGGAATAAGAGCAGCATGCCGCCGAGTAGCGCTAACCCGGTAGTGATGATGGCGCCTGTTTCACCCCTCGGTTTATTCTTTCACGGTAGCAACACGGCGGAGACTGCATCGCACACTCCACAGGCTACTCACACCGGACACTTCACATGTTACGGACAGGGGCAACAATATCTGTTGAGGATGTCCCCTACCGCCTTTAAACTAGCGGGGGTTTGGCCTCCCGGGAGGGATGACATGAGTCGCCGGTTGCCGGTTTCAGGCGGGAAAGCCCTCGGTTTCCAGAAGAGGCGGTGGTGTTCGGGGACCTTGGGGATAATCCTGGCGCTCGGGACGGCGTCGGGCGGCCTGCGAGCGGAGGAGCCCACCGTGACCGACCTGCTGTCGCAAGCCCGGAGCGCCTATCAGCGCGGGGACTTGGCCCAGGCCCTCTCCCTGGCCGATCGAGCCGTCGAACGCGATCCTCGAAACCCGCAGGGATTATATTTCCGCGGGCGGCTGCACGAGATGCAGGGACGTCACCGCCAGGCCATCGCCGACTACGATACCGTGGTCACGCTCGATCCCAAGGCGGTGGAGGTCTACAACCGCCGAGGCGGCGAGCACTTCAAGCTGGGCCACATCGAGGCCTCCATCGCCGATTTCGACCGGGCCATCGAACTGAACCCCAGACAGGAGCCCTACCATTGGCAGCGCGGCATTTCCTACTACTACGCCGGTCTCTACCGGGAGGGCCGGGCCCAGTTCCAATCCCATCAGCAAGTCAACGCCAACGACGTGGAAAACGCCGTGTGGCACTTTCTCTGCGGCGCCCGCCTGGAGGGGGTGAGGAAGGCCCGCCAGTCCCTCCTCAATATCGAAAGGGACGGGCGGGTGCCCATGATGGAGATCTATCGATTGTTCAAGGGAGAGGGAACCATCGATTACGTCATGCGGGCGGCCCGGGCCGGGGACAGCGATCCCGAGGCCCGCAATCGGCAACTCTTCTACGCCCACCTCTACCTGGGGTTGTACCATGAAGCCCTGGGAGACGAGACCGAGGCGCGCCGGAACCTGTTTCTGGCCGCGGACCGCTATCCGGTCAACCACTACATGGGGGACGTGGCCCGAGTCCACGCCGACAGACTGAGACAGCAGTGAAATTACCCGGATTTCGAGTAGCATCGGGAGGCGGGCGTTTCCCGTAATCATGGAGGTGTGAAATGGCAAAAGGCATCAGCCGCAGACATCTGTTGCAGGGGAGCGCGGCCCTGGCCGGATGGGCCGCCTCGGCGGTTCCCACGCTGGGGCTGCCTCCCCTGGAGGCGGAGGAGACGGTGGTTCCCTTCACCGATTTCCCGGACGATTTCAACCCCAATCCGCGGCCGGGCGTTCGCTACCTGGACACGCGAAATATAGAAAGCTTCCTGACTCCCAGCAATCAGTTCTTTACGGTTCAGCACTACGGCCAGCCGACAGTGGATCCGGCCGCCTACCGACTCCGCATCGACGGGCTGGTGGATACCCCCCGGGAACTGACCCTGGATGAGCTGAGGCAGCGGCCGCGTTCCACCCACACGGCGGGGTTCGAGTGCTCCGGGAACAGCCCCCGCAGAGTCAACGGGCTGGCCGGCAACGCCCGCTGGGTCGGGGTCGGACTGAGCAGCCTACTCAAGGAGGCGGGAATCAGGCCCTACGCCCGCGAGGTCGTGTTCTGGGGGGCGGACAAGGGGACCGAGGAGGTCTATCACGGCGGGACCACGGTCAACGTGGAGCAGTCCTTCGGAAGGAGCCTGGCCCTGGCGGACGCCATGAAGTCGGAGGTGCTGGTGGCCTACGAGATGAACGGCGAGCCGCTCTCGCTGAATCAGGGAGCGCCGGTCCGCCTGATCGTGCCCGGCTGGTACGGGGTGGCCAACGTCAAGTGGCTGACCCACATCCACCTGCAGGACCGCCGCTTCATGGGAAAGTTCATGGCCCGCGAGTATGTCACCCTGCGAGGCATGCCTGACGGGAAAGGCACCATCTGGAACGAGACCTCGGTCAGCCGCATGCGCCTGAAGTCCATGGTGGCCCGGGTGACCCGCAGCGGCTCCCGCTGCAGGATCCTGGGGTTCGTGCTGAACGACGGCACGCCCCTGAAGGCCGTCGAGGTCAAGATAGACGGGGGTCCCTGGAGGCCGGCCGCCATCGACCGGCGTTCCACCGCCTACTCCTGGAAGCTCTTTACCTGCCATTGGGAAGACGCCACCCCTGGAACCCACACCATCGTGTCGCGGGCCATCGATGCCTACGGCAGGGTTCAGCCCGAAGCCGGAGACCTGGAGCTGAAAAAGACCTATTGGGAGGACAACTCCCAGTTCGTCCGGACCGTGACGATTTCCTGAGTCGAGCTTGCCTGATACAACCCGGTTTCGCGCTGCATGCGACGGGGTAAAAGGAGTTATCCACGAAGGCACACCAAGGGGCAAAACTGCAGGAGCATTCCCGGGCCGGCTGTCGTTGAAGGAAGTCCATCCGTATTCGTGCCTATTCGTGTTCATTCGTGGTTCGTCTTTACTGACGACCCCCTGTTTCACCCTCGTATGATCCGCCCCGTCGTCGAGGGCGGGGCACTGCTTGCCTGAAACCTTCATGCCTTTTGGACTGCTACGATTCGGAATGAGCCGGCGCTATCCGGAACCGCGCATGTTCCGTTGCCCCGACCGGCTGAAGCCCCACTACGACGCCATCATCATCGGGGCCGGCGGTCATGGCCTGGCGGCCGCCTACTACCTGGCCCGGGACCACGGAATCCGGGATGTGGCCGTCCTGGAGAAAAGCTACCTGGGGGCCGGCGGGACCGGACGCAACACCGCCATCATCCGTTCCAACTACCTGACGGCCGAGGGAGTCCGGTTCTACGACGAGAGCCTGCGCCTGTTTCGGGACCTGTCGGCCGACCTGGACCTGAACCTGTTCTACTCCCGTCGGGGACATTTCACCCTGGCCCACAGCGACGCCACCCTGCGGACCATGCGCTGGCGGGCCGAGGTCAACAAGCACCTTGGGGTGGACAGCGAGCTGGTGGGGCCGGAGGTAATCCGCCGGGAATGCCCTCAACTGGATCTGAGCTGCGGGGGGCACACCCCGGTGCTGGGAGCCCTCTACCACCCGCCCGGAGCCATCGCCCGTCACGATGCGGTGGCCTGGGGGTATGGCCGCGGCGCCAGCCAAAGGGGCGTCGAGATCCACCAGCAGACCGAGGTCACCGGAATCCGTGTCCAGGGCGGGCGGGTGGCCGGGGTGGAAACCAACCGGGGCTTTGTCGAAACCGGCAAGGTCCTCTCGGCGGTGGCCGGATACACGCCGGCGGTGATGGATATGGTGGGGGTTCGCACGCCGCTGGAGGTGCACCCGCTGCAGGCCTGCGTGAGCGAGCCCCTGAAGCCCTGGCTGGACACCATCATCGTCTCGGCCAACCTGCACCTCTACGTCAGCCAGTCGTCGCGTGGCGAACTGGTCATGGGGGCGGCGCTGGACCCCTACGAGCTGCACTCCACCCGCTCGACCCTGGACTTCGTGGAGGGGCTGGCGGGACACCTGCTGGAGCTGTTCCCCTTCCTGGGTGAGGTGCGGGTGCTGCGCCAATGGGCCGGCCTGGCCGACATGACGCCCGATTTCTCCCCCATCATGGGAAAGACTCCCGTAGAAGGACTCTACCTGGACGCCGGCTGGGGCACCTGGGGATTCAAGGCGACTCCGGTGTGCGGCAAGACCATGGCCCACACCCTGGCCAACGACCGGCCCCACTCCCTGATCGAGCCCTTCCGCCTCTCCCGATTCGAGGAGTTCGACCTGGTGGGCGAGAAGGGCGCGGCCTCGGTGGGACACTGAACCGAGCGAGCGGACCGGAGGATTGCGGCAGATGAAGCTGATGCGTTGCCCCGTCAACGGCTGGCGGCCCATTCAGGAGTTTTCCTACGGCGGCGCCTTCCGGCCCATGCCCCCGCCCGGGGAATGTTCCGACCGGCAATGGGCCGACTACGTGTTTCACCGCTCCGGGGCCGCCGCCGTCAAGAAGGAGTGGTGGTGCCACCTGGCCAGCGGCGTCTGGTTCATCGCCGAACGGAACACCTCCACCGACGAGATCCTCAAGACCTATCTGTACGGGGAAGACGACCGCCATGAGTGAACGCCTCGGTCCCCAGCCCGGTGAACGGATCGATCGGAAGCAGCCGGTCGACTTCACCTTCGAAGGCCATCGCTACCAGGGCTACCGGGGGGACACCCTCAGCACGGCCCTGTGGGCCTCGGGCGTGCGGGTGCTGGGACGCAGCTTCAAGTATCATCGACCCCGCGGCATCTTCAGCCTGTGCGGCCTGGACTGCAACGCCCTGGCCGAAAACCGTCACTCCACCAACCTGAGGATGGACACCACCCTCATCGAGCCGGGAATGGAGGCAAGGGCGGTCAACACCTGGGGAGGAGTTCGGTCGGACCTCTACCGCTTCACCGAGCTCTTTTCCCGTTTCCTGCCGGTTGGCTTCTACTACAAGGCCTTCCACCGCCCCCGCAGCCTCTTTCCCTTTTACGAGCGCCGCATGCGCCGGATCGCCGGGCTGGGCAACATCCATCCCGATCAGCCACTGCATTCCACACCCAAGAACTACGATTTTCGCGATCTGCTGGTGGTGGGCTCCGGCCCCGCCGGCCTCTCGGCGGCCATCGCCGCGGCCGAGCTGGGGCTGAAGGTCCTGCTGGTGGAAGAGGATTGCCGTCCGGGAGGGACCCTGGGATTCCAGTTTCCGGGAGAGCCGGAGGCCGGGGGCTTGTTGGAAGAGCTGCTGGGCAGGGCCGCCGCCCTGCCCAACCTGGAGATGCGCACCGGAACCACGGCGGCCGGCTGCTACGCCGACCGCTGGGTGGCCCTGATCGACTCCCGGCGGCTGACCAAGCTGCGGGCGCGCGGCCTGGTGGTAGCTGCCGGTTGCTACGACCAACCCGCCGTCTTTCGCAACAACGACCTCCCCGGGGTCATGCTGGCCTCGGCGGCGCAGCGCTTGATCCACCAGTATGCCGTGAAGCCTTTCCGCCAGGCGGTGGTGCTGGCGGCCAACACCGACGGATACCGGGCCGCGGTCGACCTGCACCGTGCGGGAGTGGAGGTGGCCCTGGTCGCCGACCTGCGGCCTCGAGGAGAGGCGTCAGGTTGGAGAGAGGAGGTGGCCGGCCTCCGGATTTCCATTCGCCACGGCACCGCCATCCATGAAGCCCTGCCGGCGCCCGGCAAGAGAGCCGTCCGCGGGGCCCTGCTCTGCCCTGTGGACGAGGGCGGAGATCCGCTGCCCGACAGGTCCGAGTCCATCGCCTGCGACGGCATCGCCATGAGCGTGGGATGGGCCCCCGCCGACGGAATCCTCCGGCAGGCGGGAACCCGCATGGGCTACGACGAATCTCTGCAACAGTATGTTCCGGACCAACTGCCGGCGGGGATCTTCGCCGCCGGCAGGGTCAACGGGGTCTACACCCTGGCAGACCAGCTCCAGGACGGCCGCCGAGCCGGCCGCCAGGCGGCGGCCTATCTGGGAAAGGCCGGTCCCGAAGCGCCGGCGGAGCCCCCGCGCCGCGGCGTGGCCTTCAGTCACCCCTACCCGGTGGTTGCCCACCCGCGGGGCAAGAACTTCGTGGACCTGGACGAGGACATCCAACTGGACGACATCCGGCACAGCCTGCAGGAGGGGTTCGACAGCGCTGAGTTGCTGAAGCGCTACTCGACCCTGGGCATGGGACCCAGCCAGGGCAAGCACTCCAACCTCAACGGCAGCCGCATCCTGGCCCGGCTCAAGGGGGAGTCGCTGGCGTCGACCGGGCTGACCACGGCCCGGCCCTTCACCAGCCCGGTGCCCTTGAGCCACCTGGCCGGGCGCATCTTCAGCCCCCAGCGGCGAACCCCCATGCACGTCCGCCACCGGCAACTGGGCGCTTGTTTCATGGTTGCGGGAAGCTGGCTGCGGCCGGAATACTACCTGGTCCCCGGAGCCGACCGGAGGGCAACCATCCAGGCGGAAGCCCAGGCCGTTCGCGGCCGGGTGGGCTTGGTCGACGTGGGCACCCTGGGCAAGCTGGAGATCTGCGGCCCGGACGCCGTGGCCTTCATCGAGAGGATGTACACGGGTCGGTTCGCCAAGCTGAAGCAAGGGAGGAGCCGCTACCTCCTGATGTGCGACGAGAGCGGCATGATGGTGGACGACGGCATTGCGGCCCGGCTGGCCCCCGACCGCTACTACGTGACCACCACCAGCGGGGCCTCCGACGCGGTGGCCCGGGAGATGACCCGCTGGGCCTTGATCTGGTCGCTCCAGGTGATGGTGCTCAACCTGACGGGGGCCTACGGAGCCATGAACCTGGCCGGGCCCCGATCCCTTGAGGTATTGCAACCGTTGACCGACATCGATCTGGCTCCGGAGGCCTTCCCTTACCTGGGAGTTCGCCAGGGTCGGGTGGCTGGGGCGACGGCCCGGGTCCTGCGAGTCGGATTCGTGGGCGAGTGGGGCTACGAGATCCACGTGCCCGCCGATGCCGCCGTGGGAGTCTGGGACCGGATCCTGGAGGCCGGGCGGGCCGCCGGCATTCGTCCCTTCGGCGTGGAGGCCCAGCGGCTGCTGCGGCTGGAGAAGGGGCACCTGATCATGGGACAGGATTCGGACGGGCTCTCCTATCCGGCCGAGGCGGGGATGGACTGGGCGGTCAAGGGCGACAAACCCTTCTTCCTGGGCCAGCGCAGCCTCTCCATTCTGAAGACCAGGCCTCTCAAACGCCGCCTGGTGGGGTTTGCATTCCCCGAGACCTACGGGGGGCCGGTGCCCCGGGAATGCGAGCTGGTGATCCATGGGGGAGAGATTGCCGGCCGGGTCACCAGCGCCGCTTTCAGCCCCACCCTGAAGCGGATCATCGGCATGGCCTACGTTTCTCCGGAATTGTCCGCACCGGGCACGGCCGTCCCGATCCGGACCGGCGGCCGCCGGATGGTCACGGCCCGGGTGGTGGAGCTGCCCTTCTACGATCCCGGCAACCTGCGCCAGAAAGAGCGGCTGGCCTGAAACGACGGAGGAAAAGAGTTATCCACGAAGACACACGAAGGACGACCAAGGGCCACTAAGGCGCTGAGGTTATCCATGACGGGATCGCACGGTGACGAAGGCATAAACGATATCCCCAAAGGAAAACGACGAACCACGAATGGACACGAATAGACAGGAAGAGCCTTTTGCCAGAATCGGAGTCGAGCGATCCTTATGCGGATCGAGGGTTTTCCCTCCCGAGTCCGTCAAGGATCTGGTGACACTGAACCCGTTTGCCGTCTGAAGCTTAATGGCCACAAAAGGCACAAAACACAAAAAGAACCATCCGATCGGCAAGACTCGAAATCAAGAATCTCGTTTGGTGACTTTGAGGGTCCATCTCTATTTGTGTCTATTCGTGTTCATTGGTGGTTCGTCTTTTTTGACGGCCACCTGTTTTTCGTCCGCATGATCCGCACGGCAGACCCTGAGGCACCACCAACCACATGACAACTTGGATCCCAAGACTCACCCGGCGCAGCCCGGTCCATGACCTGCTGGAAGCGATGCATCCCGTCTGGACCGAGGTGCAAGGCATGGCCGCGGTCCTCCGATTCTCCGATCCCGAGCAGGAAGGCCGGCGCAAGGGGCGCCTTGGCCTGGCCGACCTGAGCTGCCTGCCCCGGCTGGGCCTGAAGGGAGCAGGCGTCCTGGCCTGGCTCCGAGGAAACGGCCTGCAGGCGGCCGAGGCCCTGTATGCGGTCACGCCCATTGAAGAGCATGGGATACTGGTCCGCATCGACCGGGAGGAAGTGATTCTCGAAGACGGGCTTCAGGGGCAGGTGGTCTCCCGCATCCGGGACCGGCTCTCGGCCAATCCCCCGGGGGTCTACCGGGTGGAGCGCCAGGAGGCCTCGTTTCTGCTGACCGGGTCCCGGACCAACCAGGTTCTCAGCCAGACTTGCGGCCACGATTTTCGGGAATCGGCGGGACAGGTGGTCCTGAGCCGGGTGGCCGGAGTCTCCTGCCGGCTGCTGCAGACGGAGGCGTCAGGCATCCCCGGGCTTCGGATTTGGCTGGACCCGAGCTATAGTGTGTATCTTTGGGAAACGCTGCTGGGCATCGTCCGGGAAGACGGCGGCGATGCCGTGGGGCTGAGCTGCCTCTATCCCGGTCTACTCTCGGCAAGCTCACGGAAAGGATAGTGTCCATGAACCTCAACCAAGCCCAGACCTTATTGAAGGAAAACGATGTCAAGTTCGTGCTGGCCCAGTTTGTCGACGTCCACGGAGTGGCCAAGACCAAGTCGGTTCCGGTCAGCCACTTCGAGGACATCCTGACCGACGGCGCCGGGTTCGCCGGGTTCGCCGTGTGGGGGTTGGGCCAGGAGCCGCACGATCCGGACTTCATGGCCGTAGGGGATCTGGACACCCTGACGCTGGTGCCCTGGCAGCCCGGCTATGCCCGGATCGTCTGCACCGGCCGGGTGAACGGAGAGCCCTACCCCTTCGACACCCGGCACATTCTCCAGCAGCAGGTGAAACGACTGGATGAAAAGGGCTGGACCTTGAACACCGGCCTGGAACCCGAGTTCATGCTGCTGGCCCGCAATCCGGACGGTTCCATCCGGCCCGCCGACGACAGCGACACCCTGGAGAAGCCCTGCTACGACTACAAGGGACTCTCCCGCAGCCGGGCCTTCCTGGAAAAGCTGGTGGGTTCGCTGCAGTCGATCGGATTCGACGTCTACCAGATCGACCACGAGGACGCCAACGGCCAGTTCGAGATCAACTTCAAGTTCTCCTCGGCCCTGACCTCGGCCGACCGCTACGTGCTGTTCCGCATGGCCGCCGGAGAGATCGCCCGTGAATTCGGGGTGATCTGCTCCTTCATGCCCAAGCCCATGTCCAACCGCACCGGGACCGGCAGCCACATCCACATGTCGATCTGGGACGCCCAGGGCAACGACCTCTTCCAGGACGACTCCGACAAGAACCGGCTGGGGCTTTCGGAAATGGCCTACCACTTCCTGGGCGGCCTGCTGGCCCACGGTCCGGCCCTGACCGCCCTGGTGGCCCCCTCGGTCAACTCCTACAAGCGGCTGGTGGTGGGCCGCTCGCTGTCCGGAGCCACCTGGGCGCCGGCCTACATCTCCTACGGGGACAACAACCGGACCTCGATGGTGCGGGTCCCCTACGGGCGCCTGGAATTGAGGCTGTGCGACTCCAGTTGCAACCCCTACCTGGCCACGGCGGCGGTGATCGTGGCCGGCCTGGACGGCATCGAGCGCAAGCTGGATCCCGGACCGCCCCACAACATCAACCACTACCGCTACACCCCGGACGCCCTGCGGGACATGGGAATCGGCGTGCTTCCCCAAACCCTGAAGGAAGCCCTGGACGCCCTCGAGGCCGATCCCCTGTTCGCCGAACAACTGGGAGAAGCTTTCCTGCGGGAGTTCGCGGATCTGAAGGAGATGGAGTGGATCGAGTACCAGCGCCACGTCTCCGATTGGGAGGT
Organism: Acidobacteriota bacterium; assembly: GCA_022826755.1. Classification (GTDB taxonomy): domain Bacteria; phylum Acidobacteriota; class Terriglobia; order Versatilivoradales; family Versatilivoraceae; genus Versatilivorator. The sequence goes on along the minus strand of JAJDUG010000033.1, from coordinate 40,022 downwards.
CCAGCGATACCTGGAGTTCTATTAGCTCGGAGGACGCGCATGTGCGGCATTATCGGCCTGCTGATCAAGCCTGAGTCCAAGCGGTCGCAGTTGGGAGAATGGGTCACCCCCATGATGGACTGCATGGGAGATCGTGGGCCCGATTCGGCCGGCTTGGCGGTATTCTCTCCGGTCGGGGACGGACCGTTGCGGCGATTCAGCCTGTTCTGCGGCCGGCCGGGGTTCGACTGGATGGAGCTGGGGAAGGCCTTCGAGCGGGACACCGCTTGCGAAGCCCATCTGAGCGCGATCGAAAACCATGGACGGCTGGTTTCCCCGATCGCGCCCGAGAGCCTTGAGAAGTGGCTGTCCCGCGAATTTCCCTCCGTGCATCTGCTCTCGACGGGCCGGTCCATCGAGGTCTACAAGGACATGGGCCATCCCGCCGAGATCGCCGAGCGCTACGGATTCGCCGGCCTTGCGGCCAGCCACTGCGTCGGTCACACCCGCATGGCCACCGAATCGGCGGTCTCGCCCGCTCACGCCCATCCCTTTACCGCCGGCGAAGATTTCTGCCTGGTGCACAACGGGTCCCTCTCCAACCCCTGGAGCCTGCGCCGGCGCCTGGAGAAGCGGGGTGTCGATTTCGAGACCGACAACGACACCGAAGCCGCCTGCCGCTTCCTGGAGTGGAGGATGAGGGAGGGAGAATCCCTGGAAGATGCCTTGAAAGCAGCCTTCATCGAACTCGACGGGTTCTACACGCTGCTGATGGCCACGGCCGAGAAGCTGGTCCTGGTGAGGGACGCCTTTGCCTGCAAGCCGGCGGTGGTGGCGGAAACCGAGGATTACGTGGCCGTGAGCTCGGAGTTCCGCTCGCTGGCCCACCTGCCGGGCATCCGGTCGGCCGAGCTGTTCGAGCCGGTGCCGGAGGAGATCTACTCATGGAGTCTGTAGCCCCGGCGTCCGTCGACCTGCACAAGCTGTCGGTCCGCCGGCTCAACCACTTCCTCCATCATGAAATCGGGGCCGCCTCCGCCTCCCGAGTCGAGATCCTCAACCCCAACGGGCTCCACAACATCGCCGTGGGACTGGACGCGCCGGTCCAGGTGGATGTCCGGGGCCACGCCGGCTATTTCCTGGGAGGCATGAACCGCCGGGCCCGGATCGTGGTCCATGGGAACGTGGGCTGGAGCGTGGCGGAAAACATGATGTCGGGAGAGGTGCGGGTCAAGGGATTCGCCTCCCAGTGCGCCGGGGCCTCGGCCCATGGGGGCCTGCTCTTCATCGAGGGAAGCGCTTCCTCCCGCTGCGGCATTTCCCTGAAGGGCGGCGACATCGTAGTGGGAGGCCACGTGGGCCACATGTCCGCCTTCATGGCCCAGGCCGGCCGCCTGGTGGTTTGCGGCGACGCCGGCGCCGGGCTGGGCGACTCGCTCTATGAAGCCGTGATCTATGTTCGGGGGAAGATTCACTCGCTGGGGGCCGACGCCCGGGAAGAGCCCATGGCCGAGGAAGATCTCGCCACGGTCGGCCAACTGCTGGGCCGGACGGGGCTTGACTGGTCTCCCCGGGAATTCAAGCGGGTGGCCTCGGCCAAGACGCTCTATCACTGGAACGTGGACGCCGATCAGGAGTATTAGAGAAACCTCCCTTGGCTCGCGTCTTTGAACTTTGTTTGGGCGCGGATCCGGCTCAAAATCCCCGTTGCCCCACAGGCGGCGAAACCTGTGTTTTCTGAGAGAGTGTGCTAGGCTTTAGGCAAGGAAGAACACCATGGCGATCATGCTGTCGAAAACCTACGCGGCTTTCAAAGCCTCCGGAGCCTCCGATCTTCAGGCTCAGGAAGCAGCAGAAGAGCTTGCCACCTACGAGAACCGGTTGTCGGGCATCGAGTCGGACCTCAAGACGATCAAGAGGGATCTCTCGGAAACAAAATGGCTGGTCCGAATCCTGGTCGGATTCCTTCTGGTGTGGTTGCTCAGATCCTTCCTGGCCTAGCTGTCCCACCCAACGCAACTGAAGCGCCAAGAAGGGAAGATCTGCCGCCAGTAGTCGTCCGGTACTGGGTATACGTTTAAAACGGAAGCATGTCGATCTCACTCGACGCATCACTACTACGAACTCCCGTCTAGCGAAGAACGAACTGCCCGAGGAAGAGACGACCGAAAGCCCACCGGGTCTCGTTGATCCATGACCAAGAAGATCGATCTGGAAGAGAGTTTCCTCTACGACCGGCACGTGCTGGAGTACATCCACCGGGCCTCTGAGCACGGCCTCTACGACATCCGGGGTCTGGGCGCCAAGCGAAAGGTGCCCAACTTCGACGATCTGGTCTTCCTGACGGCCTCGGCGTCCCGCTATCCCCTGGAGGGCTACCGGGAAAAGTGCCTCACCCGAACTGTCCTCGGCACCCGGCGGGCCAAGAAGCCCATCACCCTGGACATCCCCATCACCATCGCCGGCATGAGCTTCGGCTCGCTGTCGGCCAACGTCAAGGAAGCCATCGGCCGGGCGGCCTCCGAGGTGGGCACCTCCACCACCACCGGCGACGGGGGCATGACCCAGGAGGAGCGGGCGTCCTCCAAGACGCTGGTCTACCAGTGCCTGCCCTCCCGCTACGGGTTCAATCCCCGGGATCTGAGGCAGGCCGACGCCATCGAGATGGTGATCGGCCAGGGGGCCAAGCCCGGGGGCGGCGGCATGCTGCTGGGGCTCAAGGTCAGCCCGCGGGTGGCCCGAATGCGGACCCTGCCGGAGGGCATCGACCAGCGTTCGGCCTGCCGCCATCCCGATTGGACCGGGCCCGACGACCTGACCATCAAGATCAACGAGCTGCGGGAAATCACCGACTGGCAAATCCCCATCTACGTCAAGCTGGGCGCCACCCGGGTGCGGGACGACGTCAAGCTGGCGGTCAAGGCCGGCGCCGACGTGGTGGTGGTGGACGGCATGCAGGGAGGCACGGCGGCCACCCAGCAGGTGTTTATCGAGCATGCGGGAATTCCCACGCTGCCGGCCGTGCGGCAGGCGGTGGAGGCGCTGGACGAGATGGATGTCCTGGGCGAGGTGCAACTGGTGGTTTCGGGTGGGATTCGCACCGGGGCCGACGTGGCCAAGGCTCTGGCCCTGGGGGCCGACGCCGTCTCGCTGGGCCAGGCCGTGCTGATGGCGCTGGGCTGCAACAGCCCCTCCTACTTCGATGGACAGGAGCCGGTGGACGTCAGCGATGAATACGCCAGGCTGGGCACCGGGCCCGGCTACTGCCACCACTGTCACACGGGGCTGTGCCCGGTGGGAGTGACCACCCAGATCCCCGAACTCGAAAAGCGATTGCATCCCGATTGGGGGGCTCGCCGCCTCAAGAACTACCTGCAGACCCTGACCATGGAGCTGACCACCCTGGCCAGGGCCTGCGGCAAATCCAACGTCCACCACCTGGAACGGGAAGACCTGGTTGCGCTCACGGTGGAAGCGGCCGCCATGGCCAAGCTCCCCCTGGCCGGCACCGACTGGATTCCTGGCAACCTCCAATAAGGGAGTTGTCGACGGAGCCTTTGGTAGCATTCTTCAGTAAGCGGGATTGATTACCGGGAAGGGTTGTGATCCCCGGGAGGTGGCGTCCGTTCCCCAATTTCCCTAAACGTCGTTCAAGAAATCGAGTATCACTCCCCTCACGAGGGGAGTGATTCTTGAGCGCTGAATCCGGCGTCCCGCCCGCGCTCCCCGGGACGTAAATAGGGGACGCTGCACGGCCAATTTTGCAAATGGCTCGCCTGATAAATGGAATGCCAGTCCTTGCACCCCATCATCAGAGCAGAGAGCAGCCGGCAACCGAACCCACGAGGCATGATCGACGAAGCCTGTTCTCCGCACTGGTTCTTGGAGTATTCCTGTCGGGATGGATGAACACATCCCCCATTGCCGCCGCGCAATTCACTTTCGAGCAGTTCGAGGTCATCACCGGCTCCGCGAAACGACAGACTGTCTTGACGGGATTTCTTCTCGATAGCGCTGTTGCGGAACTTGTCGTGGTGAACCTCGACGAAAACGGTGATCGCCGCTTGCGCATCTACGGGTTCAGCGATCGCACCTGGGTGCCGAGACTTGACGCAACGCTCGGTCCCGAAGTGTTGTTCGTCGACGTGGCCAACATCGGCGGACGCGACCGGTTGGTCACCTATGAGCCCGGCCGCCTGAACTGGTTCGATCCCGCATCGGCGACGGAACGCACGCTGGTGGCGGTTACTTCCAGCTTCACCCCCCCTCGCAGAGGCGAAATTCCCCATACAGACGTCTCCCGGGACGTCAACGGTGACGGCCGCGACGACTTGGTCGTACCGCAGGTCGATGGCTTCAGCGTGTCTATCCAAACGAGCGGCGGCGGTTTCGCCGATCCAGTGAAAGTCGGCACCTCCACCGACACGGCCGTGAGCGCAGGAGCTGACGCCGGATACCGATACACTCCCTGGGATCATGGCCGTATCCACGAAACGGACTACAACCGAGACGGCCGCACCGACCTGGTGTTCTGGAACGAGGACCACTTCGAGGCACGTCTTCAGGACCAGCGCGGACTGTTTGACCTGGCGGCCGGGACCTTTACGACCGATGTCGCATTCGACTCCGACGACCTTGGCTCGCTCTCCGCACCCTACAGGTCCCCACACGGCGGAAAGACCACGGCAAGGGTGCTGCATACGCTAGCCGATCTAAACGGCGACGGCATCGCCGACCTTGGGATTTTTTGTCTGGAGGGCGGGAGCCTTTGGAAGATGCATTCCAACTACGAGGTGCATTTTGGCACGCCTGAACCGGATGGCGGAACCCTGTTCGCGCCCGAGGTCAGCACCGTGGCGCCCTCGGGCGGCATCCCCCTCCGTATCCTTTCCGGCCGCCGCGACCGACCCGGGATTCAACAGCACGATCTCGGCTACGACGGGCAGGCTGTCTTGGTGTTTACAACCATGAAGATGGAGGGCTTCAGCGTTATCGGCAAGGTTGTGGACGCGCTGGTCTCGCGTTCCGTGTCGCTTGATATCGAGTTTTTCCGCATGGAAGGTGGTATCTACCCTGACGCCCCCAGCGCCGCCCGCAAAACCAGGATCTACTCTCTCGCCAAGTCGGGGGAGAAAGCCTCGTTCCTCCCAGCGGTGTTGATTGGAGATGTGAACGGCGACGGATACTCGGACTTGCTGATGGGGAGAGGCCGCCATGAACTGCGGGTCTTTCTCGGCGTGCCCGGACCGGAACTATTCACCCGGCGGCATCAAAAAGTGCCGGTCGCTGTTTCCGGCGACGAATACTCCTGGCTGGTGGACCTCAACAAGGACGGCAAGCAGGACGTCCTCATGCATCACCCGTCCGCCACCGAGCCGCATCGGCTGACGTTGCTGATCGCCCGATGAGCAAAAGCTGTGCGCGGCCCGCAGAACTCAAGTACGGTGCGAAGCCATTCTGGCGTGTTCGCGAAGCACACGGTTGATTTCAGTCTGGTACCCCCGTCCACCAGGGGCATTGGTCTTGAACCACGCCACCACGTCGGCATCCAGCCTCAGCGTTATCTGTTGTTTCACCGGCCGATAAAGGGTCCCTCGCCTGGCATCGGACCAATCCAGAATCTCAGGGATGTCGCTCGTATCGATTCTTTCGTCGGGAAGGTCTGCAAGAGCTTCGATCTCCGCCTTCTGCTGCCTGGTGAGTTCTCTGGAAGTCTCCCTCTTCATAGGCCCTCCTTTCATGCGCCGTGGCTTTCCGGGCGCTGATGATACGCCCCACCGCGGTGTCTGCTCCGGGTTGCGGTAGTGGCCATGTGTGAGCCACGACGACTACTAAATTACCGATCGCACCGATAGTCAGCCATCTGTCTTCGTCCGGATTCGGCAGTTGCGCCATCAACGGGTCCCCGAACACAAGCGTAGCGGTCTCGAAGCTGAGACCATGCTTCCGCTGGTTGATGCGGTTCTTATTCTCGTTCCATGTCCAGCGGACTGGGTCCATCGTTGTAACTACAATAATATAGCTACGAAGACAAGAGTGTCAACCGAACCGGTCGGTAGCATGTGAAGTGTCCGCTCACGCCACCTGCCGACACCTCTCCAGTTCCTGCATGCCTCCTGCAAACGGATTCCAAACCAGGATTTACATGGTCTCCCTTCCCGTCATCCACGACGGGCCCTCTCCTCGGCGGTAGCCTGCGAATCCAGAGACAGATCGTCATGGAGAACGACCCCGTAGATGCTCAGAGCCGACTCCCTCGACAGCAGTTCCTGAACAACGTCCTGACGGACCTGTTCGGCAGGGCGCTCGCAGGGATCTCCCCAGCCACCGCCCCCCGGGGTGGTGCTGATCAATCGGGACCCCTTGGTCAGGACCCGGGTCACTTTGGAGGGAAGCTGCTCCACCGATCCGTCGGGCAGCACCACCTTGCAGTTGCCGGTGGAAGCACTCCTGCCGCCGAAGATGCCCCAGGGAGCCAGCTCGAATCGATCCGAGCTGAGGGTAACGGTGACCCGATCCGCTTCGATCTCGAACTCTCGCCGCATGCCGTAGCCTCCCCTGAACTCCCCTGCCCCGGCGCTCTCGGAAACCAGGCCGTAGCCGTGGATGAAGAATGGGTAGGTGGATTCGATCACCTCGACCGGGGCGTTGCGGGTGTTAGTCATGTGCATCTGCACCGCCGAGGTGCCGTCGCGGTCCACCAGGGCACCCTGTCCGCCGCCGTAGGTCTCGATGTAGTTGAAGAGAGAGCCGCTGCGCGGGTCTCGGCCTCCGATGTTCAACAGGTTCATGGTCCCCGAGCAGGCGGCCGCGGCCCGCTCGGGAATGACCTGGAGAAAGGCGCCCATGAGGGCGTCCACGATTCTCTGGGTGGTCACGATGTTGGCGTTGCACAGGGCCCCGGGAAACTGAACCTCCATGAGCGTGCCGGGCCTGGTCAGCACCCGGATGGGGCGGAAGGCTCCCGAGTTGGGGGGCAGGCCCGGGTCCAGCAGGGCCTTGGCCAGGTAGTAGGCGCAGGCTTTCACCGAGGGCGGACGGCAGTTGATGGGACCCAGGGCCTGGGGATCGCTCTCCCGGAAGTCGGCTACCAGCTCCGACCCCTCAACGGTGACCGTCACCCGGATGGCGATTTTCTCGGTGGAGATCCCGTCCCCTTCCAGGAAGTCCTGGGAGGAAAAGGAACCCTGGGGCAGTTGCCGGATGGCTGCCGAAAGGCGCCGCTCCGAGTAATCCATGATTTCGTTCATGTAATGGAGCACCGCCTCGCGTCCGTACTTCCGCACGAGTCCCTGGAGCCGCTCCTCGCCCACGTTGTTGGCCGCGATCTGGGCCGCCAGATCGCCCCGGAACTCCACCGGAGTCCGCAGGTTGGCGGTGATCAGGCGCACCAGGTCTTCATCGATGCGCCCCCGCTTGACCAGTTTCAGGGGAGGGATCTGCAGTCCCTCCTGAAAGTGCTCCCAGACACCGAAGGCCATGCTTCCGGGGGCGAATCCGCCCACGTCCACGTGGTGGGACATGTTGGCCACGTAGGCCACCAGTTGGCCGCCGTCGAAGACCGGTGAGACCAGGGTGACGTCGTTGAGGTGACCGGGGCCTTCCGGGTAGGGGGTGTTGACGATGATGTCGTCCTCCGGCTCCAGCGTCTCGGGGGGCACGGCGGCGATGGCTGTCTGAACCGCCGGCAGCATCACCCCCAGATGGAGAGGCGTGCCCACCTCGCCCTGGGCCACCAGTTGTCCGTCCCGGGTGAAGACCGCCCCGCTGCAGTCCCTGCGGTCCTTGATGTTGGTGGAGAAGGAGGTCCGGACCAGAGCCGCCACCATCTCATCGGCCACCGAGTAGATGGCGTTGGTCATGACCTGCAGGGTGACGGGGTCGGTCCCGACTTGGGCACTCGGGTTTCCTGCGCTCATTGGGGGTTCTCCCAGGTGATGGTCAAATTCCCGAACTCGTCGGTTTCGGCCCGCTGGCCGGGCAGGATGAGGGTGGTCGAGTCCAGTTGCTCCACGATGGCCGGCCCGCGCACCAGCGAACCCCATCCCAGTCCGGAGCGCCGGTAGACGTTGGCTTCGGTGAATCGACCCTCCACGTAGATCTTCCTGGTTGCCTCCAGGGCAGGGCCCGGATCGGGTTGCTTTTGAGGGAGCCGAGTCAGGGTTGCCGGCGCGAGGCGACCGATGGCTGCCAGCCTCAGGTTGACCACCTCGGTGGCAGCCTGCCGGTCGTGGTATCCATAGGTCTCCTGGTGTCGCTGGTGGAATCGTTGGATGAGAGGATCCAGGTCGGTCCAAGCGGGCATCTCCTCCAAGTCGAAGGTGACGGGAAGAGAGAATCCCTGCCCTTCGTAGCGAAGGTCGGAGGCGGTGACAAAGGCCACCAGGCCTGAGCCGACACCTTCCTTTTCCATCTGGGCCAGGGCCGCCGACCGCATGTCTTCCAACAGGGACTTGAATCGATCCAGGGAGGCCTGCTGCTTCCACAGCACGGTGCGCACATAGTCGTGGCGAAAGTCGGCCGTGATCAGGCCCAGGGCGGAGCTGACCCCCGGGACCGGCGGCACCAGCACCCGGGGGATCTGCAGGTCGGCTGCCAGTTCGGCGGCATGCAGGGGCCCCCCGCCCCCGAAGCTGACCAGGGTGAACTCCCTGGGATCGTAGCCCTTCTCCACCGAGAGCCGCCGAATGGCCTTGGCCATGACGGCGTTGATCACCCGAATGATCCCTTCGGCCGCCTCCACCAGTTCCAGCCCCAAGGGGGCGGCAACGTTCTCTGCGATGGCCTTTGCGGAAAGCTCCGCATCGATGGCCATCTCGCCTCCCAGCAGGTGGCTGGCATTCAAGCGACCCAGCACCACGTTGGCGTCGGTAACGGTGGGACGGCTGCCTCCCCGCCGGTAGCAGGCAGGCCCCGGATGGGCGCCGGCGCTCTGCGGTCCGACCTGCAGGGCTCCCCCGGAATCGACCCAGGCGATGCTGCCGCCGCCGGCGCCGACCGTATTGATTTCAATGGCCGGGATCTTGAGGACCTGCCCGGCGATCTCGCTTTCCTCGGCAAAGTGGAGGTTGCCGTCGCGGGCCACGGCCACGTCGGCGCTGGTGCCTCCCACGTCGATGGAAATGATGTGGTCCAGCCCTGCCTTCCGCCCCAGGACCAATCCGCTCAGGGCGCCTGCGGCGGGTCCCGACAGCACCATGTGCACACAGTGGCTCTGGGCGGTCTCGGAGGTCATGATGCCGCCATTGGACTGCATGATATGGAGTCCGGAGGGAATCTGCAGAGAGTCCAGACCCTCCTCCAGCCGCTGCAGGTAGCTGCCCACCGAGGGCAGCACGTAGGCGTTGACGGCCGTGGTGCTCAGCCTCTCGAACTCCTTGAACTCGGGCAGGATGTCCGAAGAGAGCGAGACCCGGGCCTCCGGGATCTCCTGGCTGATCCACTCCCGCAGCGTCCTCTCGTGGGAAGGGTTCACGTAGGAATGCAACAGGCAGACGGCGATGTCCCGGATTTCCAGTTCCCTCAGCCGGCACAACAACTCCCGGGTGGGCTTCTCCTGCAGCGGCCGGCTGACCTGCCCGGTGTAGAGCATGCGCTCCGGGACTTCAAAGCGGCGCTCTCGCGGAATCAGGGGCTGGGGACGCTGCTGGAAGTAGTCGTAGAGGCGCGGCCGGTCCTGCCGCATGATGGTGGGCACGTCCCGGAAGCCGGCGGTGACCAGCAGGGCCACTTCGGCTCCCTTGCGCTCCAGGATGGTGTTGGTGGCCACGGTGGTCCCGTGAATGAAAAACCCCACCGACTCGGCGGCATTCTCGAACTGATTCAGTACACGGCGCGTTCCCTCGATGACGGCCGCGCTGGGCCTATCGGGCGTGCTGGGCACCTTCAGCAGCCGGAAGTGTCCCTCTTGCTCGTCAAAGCAGACGATGTCGGTAAAGGTGCCCCCGACGTCGACGCCGATTCTTACGGACATGGTTCAGAAGTCTTCGAGGTTGAAAATGGAGATGTTCATGGCGCGGGCGATGGCGTTCATCCTTCGGTCGTAACTGGCCAGCGCTATCGACTGGCCCTGGTTGCGCAGATAGTCGCATGACGCCAAGTGCAAGGCATCGAGTGTGCGTGCGGCAACAGACCCGGGAAAGGGCTCACGGGCGCGCGCCAGCACGGGCGGAGAAAGCTCCAGAAACGCAACTCGCCCGATGAGGCCGCGAGCCGCCTCGCCATGGGAATCGGCAAGCTGGCGCGCGTGCAGCCGAGTCCAGACCTCGTACTCCATCAACCGGCTGGCCACCAGGGTCCGGCTCCAAAGCAGGACGGGCGGACGGCAATCTTCCGCCAGGAGCTGGGCGAGCGCAACAGAGGTGTCGAGGTAGATCACCGTTCGCTTCGATCACTCTCCAATTCGGAGAGAAGGTCGCGGAGCGGCGCCACCGGCCCCGGTGTCCGAGGCTCCCCGGCCACCGGCAGCAGGGGTGGCGTCAACCAGCCCTTGCGCACCGCCTCGGCCAGCAGCGCGTCAGCAAGAACCGGGCTCCTGGTCGATATCGGAGGACCGATCTCCGCAACGACCCGGTCCCGGTCCGTCACCAGAACGGTTTCTCCCGAAGCTGCCAGCCTCACGTACTCGCTCAGGCGGTTGTTCAGCATTTTGATTCCGACCGATCGCATACACCACAAGGTAGCAACTGGTCGCTACAAGTTTCAAGGCGAAAATGACGTCGATTCAGAAAGTATGACCTCTCCTCCCCTTCCAGTGGACCCAGGACTGAACCGCTGCCGTCAGCAGCACAACCAGGGCTACCGAGTAATAGGGCGCCCGGGATCCCAGCCACAGGCTCACCAGGCCCCCGCCCAGGGATCCCGCGGCAAATCCCACTGCCAGGCTGGCTTCGTGCATTCCGCTGACCAGTCCCTGCCGCTGCCGGTCGAAGGTGGTGGTGCTGTAGAAAATGCTGGAAAAGTAATTGTAGCCCGACAGCAGGGCGAACAGAATCAGGCCCAGGATCAGAAGGGAAACGGTTCGGCTGGTGGCGAGCAGCGCAAGCCCGGCCAGGGCGCACAGTTGCACCACCAGAGCGGTGGAGTGACGGTAACGCCAGAAGGTCAAGCCGTACATCAACGAATAGGTGATGATGACCACGGACCGGTTGGTGGCCACCATCAGGCCGTGGATGGGAGCACTGATCTCCAGTTCGGTGGCCAGGTGGGGAAAGAGGTGGATGATCGTGCTCACCCCCATGGCGCTGGCCACGTTGGCCAGCCAGCCCAGGTAGACGAAGGTGCGGGCGGACCTGGGGATGACGACCGCTTGCCGCTCAGCCGGGGGCAAGGCGGGAGGAGTGGGAGCGGCGATCGGGTAAGCTGTCCGGATCAGCACGCCCAGCATCAGCACCAACCCCACCAGCAGGGGCAGGGTGGGACCGAAGGGATAGAGCCAGCCTCCTGCGGCCTGACCCGCGATCATTCCCAGGTTCCAGGACAGGCAGAACCGGAAGAGCCGCCGGCCCTGCAACCTGGGGCCAAGCTGCTCCAGCCCTCCCCGGGTCAACCAGGAGATGACCGGGGGAAGCATCAGGCCGACGGATATGCCGCCAATCGGCGCATAGAGGTAGAACCATTGATGGTCGGAATGCCATTGGATGCATGCCAGCAGCACCAATGCCTGGGCGGTGGCGCCGACGGCGACGACGCGGCGCCCGCCCCAGAGGTCGGAAGCCCAGCCCCCGAGAGGAGCCCCCAGGCCGAAGCCAAGCGAGGAGACCGCCCCCAGGATTCCCAGAGCCATCAGGCCGGCCTGATTCTCGGCCATCAGTCGGGTCACCGTGAAGACGAACAACATGTAGGCAAAGTCCGCCGAGAGGGCGATCCAGTAGAATTTCAGCTCGCGTCGAAGCATGAATGAATGGTTGATCGATGATTTCCGATTGTTGATTGGGGAGCTACGACATCCGATTTTGCCTCAAATCGAAAATCTACAATCGAATACCCATAGTTCGAATAGCACGTTGTGAACGTGGATAACCCCTCAAACGGCCCCCTTTTTGCACTATCATAGCCCCGTTTGTAAACCGGGAGGACGTGTGCCGGTACTCAGCGCCGAGGGAGTCGGAAAGACCTACACCCAGGGAGAAGCTCCCGTCGTTGCCGTCAGGGAGGTGGACCTGTCCCTGGAAAAAGCAGAGTTCGTCGCCTTGACGGGACCGTCCGGGTGCGGCAAGTCGACCCTGCTGCATCTCTGCGGGGGCATGGATTATCCCACCCGTGGGCGCATATGGCTGGACGGCACCGATCTCGGGAGCCTGGAGGAAGGCCGGCTCACCCGGGTCCGCCGCCGTCGGATCGGCTTCGTCTTTCAATCCTTCAATCTCCTGCCCACCCTCACCGCCGTGGAAAACACCGCCCTTCCCCTGATGCTGGACGGCGCATCCCCTGACGTCGCCAGGCGGAAGGCCACCGGATTGCTGGAGCGCCTGGGCCTGCTCCATCGCCTGGACCACTACCCCCAGCAGCTCTCGGGAGGAGAAATGCAGCGGGTCGGCATCGCCCGGGCGGTGTGCCACGACCCCTTGCTGCTTCTGGCGGACGAACCCACCGGGAACCTGGACTCCGCCAACGGGGCCGACGTGCTGGAGCTTCTGCAAGAACTGAACCGGTCCCTGGGAGTCACGGTGCTGCTGGCCACCCACTCCGCCGAGATGGCGGCTGCCGGCCAGCGAGTGTTGCACATGGTGGATGGCAGAATCGAGTCCGAATTGCAGTCCCGGCGGCCCATCGCCCGACCCGATCGGGACGATGAAGGGGGATGAGGCCGCATTCCCCCGCCCTCCTCAGTCGAGGCCCTTCGTGTTCCTTTTCCGGACGTTCATCCTGCGCCGCATCAGAGAGGAAAAGCTGCGCGCGTTGGCCACCGTGTTGGGCGTCGCCTTGGGCATCGCCGTGGTGCTGGCGGTTCGGATGGCCAACCAGAGCTCCGTGCGGAGCTTCGAGACGGCACTGCAAATGGTGGCCGGCAAGACCTCGCTGGAGATCGTCGGACCAGGATCCGGCATGAGGGAAGAGCGGCTGCTGGAACTGGACTGGCTGGGGCGTTTCGGGCAGATCAGTCCTGTCATCGAGGGCGAAGCCAGGGCTTCATTTCCCTCGGGGGAAAGGGAGTGGCTGAAAATTCTGGGGGTCGACATTCTCAGGGACGAGACCTTTCGGGACTACCGGCTGGTGCGCTTTGCCGATCGGCAAGAGCCCCCCGCTCCCCGAAAGTTTCTGGAGCTGCTCAGCGACCCCGGCGCCATCGTACTGACGCAGAAATTGGCCCGGCGGCACAACCTGGACCCGGGCTCCGGCCTGGTCCTCGATATCGGGGATCGCCGGGAAGCTCTTACGGTGCGCGGTCTGCTGCTGGACCGGGGGCCGGCCCGGGCTCTGAACGGAACCTTTGCCTTGATGGACATCGCGGCCGCCCAGTGGCTCCTGGGACGCCTGGGTCGGATCGACCGCGTCGACCTGCGACTGAAGCCGGAGATCTCCATCGATCGGGCCGAAGCCGCCATCGGCGCGCGGCTGCCCGAGGGATTGACCGTCCAGCGTCCCTCCCGCCGCGGGCGCCAGGTGGAAAAGATGCTGGAGGCCTTTCACTTCAACCTGACCGCCCTTTCCCACATTGCTCTGCTGGTCGGCCTGTTTCTGATCTACAACACGGTGTCGCTCTCGGTCATCACCCGGCGCCGGGAAGTCGGGATCCTGCGGGCCGTGGGCGGCTCCCGGCGCCAGGTGGCGGGCTTGTTCCTGGCCGAAGCCGGCCTGCTGGCGGCCTTGGGATGTGCTCTCGGCGTCCTGCTGGGAGGCTGGCTGGCCCGCGGCGCCCTCAGACTGACAGGTTCCACGCTGGATCGGCTCTACATCCGATCCGCCGCTGAACCGGTGTCGCTCGGTCCGGAACACCTGGTTCTGGCATTCGCGGTGGGCATTCCGCTGGCCTTGCTGGCGGCCCTGGTTCCGGCCCTGGAGGCTTCACGCGTGGCGCCGACCGAGGCGGTCAGCGGCGCCGACCGGATCGAGAGCCGTTTCCGCTTGAGCTGGAGGCAGCGCTGGCTTCCTCCGATCCTGTCGACCCTGGCTGTCGGGTTCGCCTGCCTGGATTCGGTCGACGGCGTTCCCCTTTTCGGCTACGCGGCCTGCCTGGCCATCGTTTTCGCGGTTGCCTTCCTGGTTCCGGTCGTGCTGCATTTTTCAGGGCGGGCGGGTTCCCGGCTCACCGGGCGGTGGACGGGGGTGGAGGCCCTGCTGGCCAACGCCAATCTCAGCGGGTCCATCCCCCGCACTTCGATCTCGGTGGCGGCCCTGGCGGTCAGTCTTTCCATGGTCACGGCCATCACCATCATGATCGGCAGCTTCCGGGAGACGGTCCAGTACTGGGTCGAGCAGACGCTGAGAGCCGATCTCTTTGTGGCACCGGCCACCCGCTCCAACGTCTATTCGGAGTCGACCCTCTCTCCCGAAGTGGTGCGGCTGATTTCCACAAACCCCCGGGTGGCTGCCGTCGATCCCTTCAACAGTTTCAACATCGACTACCGGGGTCGCAGGGCATTGCTGGGGTCAGGCGACTTCGAGGTGCACCTGGATCGGTCGGATCTGCTCTTCAAAGCACCCCGCCAGGGACGATCGGCCGTGAGGGCGGCCATCGGGGCGGATGCGGTGGTGGTTTCGGAAAGTTTTGCGCTCAGGCATGGGAAAGAGGTGGGAGACCGGCTGGAGCTCAACACGCCCCTGGGACGGCGTGCCTTTGAAGTCGCCGCCGTCTACTACGACTACTCGAGCGATCAGGGCGTCGTGGTCCTGGACCGGAGCACCTTCCGCAAGTACTACGGAGACCGGCCTCCCCGCAGCCTGGCGGTCTACCTGGAGGAGGGACTCGACCCGGAACGGGTCCGCGCGGAAATCCTTGCCGCACTCCCACCCGAGTCACGTGTTTTCGTGCATACCAACGCGTCTCTGAAGACGGAGGTCCTGCGAATTTTCGACAATACCTTTACCATTACCTATGCTCTGGAAATCATCGCCGTGGCCGTGGCCATTCTGGGTGTAGCGACCACCCTGGTCACCCTGATACTGGACCGCAAACCGGAGCTGGCCCTGCTGCGCTGGGCCGGAGCGGAGCAGCGGCAGATCCGGAAGATGGTGATCATCGAGGCAGGGCTGTTGGGAGCGGTGAGCCAGGGCCTGGGAGTGATGGCCGGGATCCTGCTCTCTCTGATCCTGGTCTTCGTGATCAACGTCCAGAGCTTCGGCTGGACCATTCAGTTTCACCTGCCTGCGGGCTTCCTGCTGCAGTCGTCGCTGCTGATCCTGCTGGCCACGGCCCTCTCGGGCATCTACCCCGCCTTCCGTGCCGGGCGGATGCCGCCCTCCCGGGAGGCCTGAGGGTCAAGGAAGGGACATTGTGTTCATGCTTCGCCGGGTTCCAGGTGGGCGGTTCGGGCCGAGTTGCGGTCCCGACGTGGAACTCCGGCGCCCGGTGAAGTTTCGTGCCTCGCGGCGGAGTCGGCCAAGACTCCTGCTGGCTGCGGCCTTGATCGCCTGCCTGCCGGCGGGCGCCGGCTGGGCCCAGAACTGGCGCCAGGCTCGACCCGACTACCGCCTGCAGTTCCCCCGCGACCACGCCAGCCACCCCGAGTACCGGATCGAGTGGTGGTACTACACCGGGAACCTGGCCGACAGCAGCTCGCGGCGGTTCGGCTTCCAGCTTACCTTCTTTCGGGTGGGCGTCCGGGCCCGGCCGGAAAATCCCTCCCGCTGGGCGGTCCGCGACCTCTTCATGGCCCACTTGGCGCTAAGCGACCTGGAGACCGGCCGCTTCCACTTTGCCGAGCGGTTGAACCGGGCCGGGCCGGGATGGGCCGGAGCCTCTACCAAGACCTACCGCGTATGGAACGAGAGTTGGGAAGCCGGGCTCGGCAGCGACGGCCGCCACCGGCTGCGGGCACGGGACGGGGACTTCGGGATCGACCTGGAGCTGGAGCCCGGCCGCCGACCCCTCCTGCACGGCCAGGCCGGACTCAGCCAAAAAGGATCTCGGGAGGGGAATGCGTCTCACTACTATTCTCTGACGCGCATGCCCACGCGCGGCCGAATCCGGATTGACGGGCAGGAATTCGAAGTCGGTGGACTTGGCTGGATGGACCATGAGTTCGGCACCAGCTTTCTGGGGCCGGAACAGATCGGTTGGGACTGGTTCGCCCTCCAGTTGGACAACGGCCAGGACCTGATGCTGTTCCAGATTCGCCGGTCCGACGGACGGCTCGCTCCCTATTCGGGGGGGACGCTGCTGGAGGCATCCGGACAATCCTACGCCCTGGGCGGATCCGACGTCACCATGGAACCGGCGAGAACCTGGCAATCTCCCCACAGCGGAGCCCGTTACCCGATCCAATGGCGCCTGAGCCTTCCCGGCCGGAAACTCCGCCTGACGGTGACCGCCGCCCAGCCGGACCAGGAGCTGCGCACGCCGCGCTCCACCCAGGTCACCTACTGGGAGGGCGCGGTGGTGGTGACCGGCACCCGCGGCGCCGATCCGGTTGCAGGCCGCGGATATCTGGAGATGACCGGATACGCCGGCCGGTCGATGGCCGACGTCTTTCGTGGAGGCAGTGGAGAGTGAAGTTTGAAGGGTGAAGTTTGAAGGATGAAGGGTGAAGAGTGGAGAGTGAAGAGTGAAGAGAGGTTAGCCGGGACCGGACCAGTCGGGCGGACAAGTCTCAAGTGGCAAGCCCATAGGTCTTAAACCAAGCCTAAATGGGAAACGACGACACACCAATACTTCAGGCCGTGAATGTCCGGCGGACGTTTCCGGGGGTGGTGGCCCTCGGGGGCGTCTCCCTGGATCTGTATCCGGGCGAGGTGCATGCCCTGGTGGGCGAGAACGGCGCCGGCAAGAGCACCCTGATCAAGATCATCTGCGGAGCGCTGGCTCCCGACTCCGGAGAGCTGTTCTTCCACGGCCGCGAGGTACGCTGGTCCACCCCGGTCGCCGCCCGCGCCCAGGGGATGGTCACCGTCCATCAGGAAGCGGAGCTGTTCCCCACCCTGTCGGTTGCCGAAAACATGGCCCTGGCCGCCGGACTCCCGCTGCGCGGCCCCGGACTGGTGGATTGGAACCGGGTGCACCGCCAGGCCCGGGAGACGGTTCGGCAGATCGGAGAGAGCATCGACGTCCGCCAGCCTGCCTCCCGGCTCAGCGTGGCTCACCGCCAGATGATCCAGGTGGCCGCAGCCATCCTGCAGAACGCCAAGGTGGTGGTTCTGGACGAGCCCACCAGCGCCTTGAGCGGGGAAGAGGCCCGCTGGCTGTTCCAACAGATTGCCCGCCTGAAGGCGGACGGGGCCGGAATCCTCTATATCTCCCATCGCCAGGAAGAGATCTTCCGCCTGGCCGATCGCATCACGGTATTGCGTGACGGTCTCAAGGTGTGGACCCGGTCCAGGCAGTCCGCCGGTCCCGAGGAGATGATCAAGGCCATGGTGGGACGGCCGGCCTCGACCTTGGGAGCTTCTCCCTCCAGCCAGACAGGCTCCCCCGTCATCAAGGAAGGTCCCGTCCGCTTTCAGGTCAACGGGTTTACCGACCGGGGGGATCGCTTTCGACAAATCGACCTGGAGGCAGGTTTGGGCGAGATTGTCGGGATCTATGGCCTGGTGGGGGCCGGGCGCAGCGAGTTTGCCCGGGCGGTGTTCGGTCTGAGTCCCGCCGAAGGCCTGGTCCGGATAGACGGCAGCCGGCGCCGGATCGACCGCCCCCGGGAAGCGCTGAAGGCCGGTATCGCCTACGTCCCCGAGGACCGCCTGAGCCAGGGCCTCTGCCTGGGTCTGCCCGTTCGCTCCAACGCGGTGCTGTCGACCCTGAGACGTTGGACCCGGGGCCTTCTGGCCAGCAGGACCCGGGAGCAGCAGGCCACCCGCCAGGTCGCCGGACGGCTGGAGGTGCGCTACCGCTCCACCGAACAGCCGGTCCAACAACTGTCGGGCGGCAATCAGCAGAAGGTCGTCCTGGGGCGCTGGCTGCTTGCCCAGCCCAAGGTTCTCATCCTGGACGAGCCTACCCGCGGCGTGGACGTGGGCGCCAAGACCGAGATCCACCGGCACTTGCGGCACCTGGCTCGGGAGGGTTGCGCCATCCTCCTGATCTCTTCCGAGCTCCCCGAGGTCCTGGAACATTCCGACCGCGTCGTGGTCTTTCGCGAGGGGGAGATCGCCGGGGAGTTCGATCCCCGCCAGGCCAGTCCCGCCGAGGTCGCCGCCGTGGCTCTGCCCCGGCAGGGCACTGGGGAGGCGGCCGCCGCCGAGACTCTTTCGACCGGATCCCGGTTTCAGGGGCGGTCTTTCAACGAGTTGGCGCTGCTGCTGTGCGTGGCGGGGCTCGGCCTGTGGCTGACGGTTTCCACCGAGGGATTCAGCCTGTTGAACCTGCTGACGCACGCCTCCCTCTGGGCCATTCTGGGCCTGGCGGCCGCCTCGGTCATCGTGGGCCGGGGAATCGACATTTCCATCGGCTCGATGGTGGCTCTGTCGGCGGCCTCCACCGCCATGGTCCTGAAGCTCCCTTATTCGGCCGAGCTTCTGATTCCCCTGGCCATCCTGGCCGGACTGCTGGCGGGAACGGCAGCAGGGGTTCTGAACGCTGTCCTGGCGCTGTTGGGAGGACTTCACCCCATCGTGGTGACCCTGGGGACCCTGACCATCTACCGCGGACTGGTGATCGCCATGCTGGGGGGGAAACCCATGACCGGACTGCCGCCCGAGTTCGGCCGGCTGGCCATCGATCCGGCAACGGGATTCAGGGGAGCGGTGGCGGTGGCGGTCCTGGTCGTCCTGCTGGTCTATCTCTGGACGGCGCACACCCGCAGCGGCCGGCACGTCTATGCCCTGGGCTCGGCCCCCCGGGCCGCCGGCCTGCTGGGCCTTTCCACCGCGCGCCTCTGGCCGGTCACCTTCGGCGTGGGCGGGTTGCTGGCCGGCCTGGCCGGTGTGCTGCAGCTCTCCATGGGCCAGCAGATGCAGGCCCGCCTGGGAGCCGGCTGGGAACTGAGCGCCATCGCCGTGGCCGTCATCGGCGGCGTGAGCATCACCGGCGGCCGGGGCACGGTGCTGGGGGTGGTGCTGGGCGCTCTGCTGCTGCGACTGGTCAACAGCGCCCTGGTGCGTTGGGGAGTCTCGGATCAACAGACGGACCTGGTGGTGGGCAGCCTGATCCTGGCGGCGCTGCTGCTGGACCTGGCCTGGCGGGGGTGGAAACGATGAGATGGCTCGAAAGGGCGAGCGCGGGGGCGGACACCGCCCTTCCGGGCAGGCGCTCCAACCGCCGTGTTTTCGGCCTGCTTCCCTGGGTTCTGCTGGCCCTGGCCCTGCTGCTGGTCTTCTCCCAGGTCCGGCGGCCGGAACTGCTGGTGGAGGTCTGGGTTCCATGGATTGAAGTAGGAATCCTGGCTTTCGTCATGACGGCCATCATCCTGACCGGCGGCATCGATCTCTCGGTGGGCTCCATGGTGGCCCTCACCGGCATGGTTCAGGCCCTCCTGTGGCAGGATTGGGGCTGGTCCATTGAAGCCGCTGCCGCCGGCGCCCTGCTGGCGGGCGCTCTGGCCGGGGGATTGAACGGCCTGCTGGTGGTTGCCGGCCTCTCTCCGCTGGTGGCCACCCTGGCCACCATGGCTCTCTATCGGGGCCTGGCCATCACCGTCGCCGGCGGCGACCGCATCACCGGCTTCCCGCAGTCCTTCCTGGACGCGGGCCGGCTCCTGGGAATCCCGAGCCAGTTTTGGCTGGCCGGGCTGGTCCTGCTGGGCATGGTCCTGCTGGTGCACCACACTCGCTTCGGGCGCTGGTGCTTCGCCCTGGGAGACAACCGCCAGGCCGCCCGCTTTGCCGCCGTTCCCGTCAACAAAGTCGAAGGGGTTCTGTATACTATCAATGGCTTGGTGGCCGCCTCGGTGGCTGTTCTGGGAGCCATGCGGCATAACGCGGCCATCCCGGACGCCCACATCGGGACCGAGCTGCAAGTCATTGCCTGCGTGGTGGTGGGAGGCACCCTGATCACCGGCGGGCGCGGCAGCGTGCTTCGGTCGCTGCTGGGGTTGGCCGTCATCTCCCATCTGGACGTGGGCCTTCAGTTTCTCAGTTCCCGTCTGGTGTGGCTGACTGCCGAGTCCCGGCTGATTGCCATCGGCATCCTGCTGATCCTGGTTGCCGTCTGGAACCAACGGAGCCAGAAGGAGGGTTAACCTTGCAAAGCAGGAGAGACGGGCGAGCAATGAAGCACGGAAGCGGTGGCGGGCGGAACGGGAGCTTGATGCTGGTGCTCCTGCTGGCGGCTCTGGGCTTCCGTTGCGCCGGGCCTGAAGGGGACGAAGCCCTGCGGATCGCCATGATTCCCAAGTTGGTGGGGATCGGCTATTTCGAAGCGACCGAGCAGGGCGCCCGGAAAGCCGCCCGGGAGCTGGATGTCGAGCTCGTCTATGACGGTCCCACCGACGCCCGCACCGAGGACCAGATCAAGATGATCGACGGGTGGATGGCCCAGGGGTTCGACGTGATTGCGGTGGCTCCCAACGACCCCGAAGCCATTTCACGGACGCTGCGCAGCGCCGGCGAGAGCGGCGCCCTGGTTCTCACCTGGGACACCGATGCCAATCCCGATCTCTCGCGTCGCTCCGTCTTCGTGAACCAGGCCCCCAATCGGGCCATCGGCCACACCCTGGTGGACATCATGGCCGAAGGGGTCCGGGCTCAGGGGGCTTCCCTGCCGGGGGACTACCTCATTGTCAGCGGCACGCCCACGGCCTCCAACCAGAACACCTGGATGAAGTACATGCGAGAGCGGATTCGAGAGAAGTATCCTGAAATGAATCTGCTCCAGCATCTGACCCCCGGGGAGGACCAGCAGAAATGCCAGGAGCAGACGGCCGAAGCCCTCAGCGCCTACCCCGATCTGAAGGGCATCTGGGGCATCACTTCCGTCTCCTTTCCCGCCGTGGCCAAGGCCGTGCGCGACGCCAACAAGATAGGTCAAATCGAGGTGACCGGCCTGGGCATGCCCGAGCAGATGCGGGAATTTGTCAAGGACGGCACCGTCCGGGAGTTCTGCCTCTGGGATCCGGTCGATCTGGGTTATCTGACCATTCGGGTGGCTCACCGGCTCAAGCAGGGTCCGCTGCCTCCGGGACGCTACGACTTCGGCAGGCTCAAGGGAGTGGAAGTGCGGGACGGGGAGGTCCTGCTGGGCCCGCCGCTCATTTTCGACGGCGACAATATCGACGACTACGACTTCTAGCCCGCATTTCTCACCAGGGGGCATGATCATGGCGCAGGATTTTTTTCTCCAGCGCGTGCTCGCGACCGAAGAGCGTAGCGGTTTCTACGGTCGAGGGAGCCTGTGCGCGCTGGAGGAAAAAAGACCAGCCAGGGCATGCCCAGCACCGTCTGTTTTGTTGCCATCCCCCAAAAGGACCCATAACGGTTTGAAAATACACAGTCTCCAACATTGCAACCGCGTCCTGGTGAGAATTGCGGGCTGGGGTGTCCTCCCGGTCCCGCCGGGTTCGGATCGGGCGCGGCTCTCCCGGTTTCCCTGAGGATTGCATCCATGCGTCATTCAAGACTCCACCTCTGCGTAGTGGCGGCCTTGCTGGTGGCGGCTGCGGGTTGTGGCGCCGAGGAACCGGCCGATTCCGGCAAAACCCGCCTGTTGCTGATCGGCCAGGGGCCGGACGGCCATCCCCCCGGGACCCACGAATTCCTGCCCGGTGTGCGGATCCTGAATCACTGCCTGAACCAGTTTCCGGACCTGGAGGCGGTGGTGGTCTCGGCCGACGAGCCCTGGAGCGAAGGCCCGGCCCTGCTGGACTCGGCCGATGGCCTGGTGCTCTTCGTTTCGCAGGGGGCCAAGTGGCTGAGCAACGACCCCGAACGCCTGGCGGCCATGCAGCGATTCGCCCGCAAGGGCGGGGCAATGGTGGTGCTTCACTGGGGCATGGGCACGGTCGAAGCCAGGAACATCGCCAATTTCGTCAAGCTGTTCGGCGGCTGCCACGGCGGACCGGACCGCAAGCACGACACCCTGGAGGTGACGGCCAGGATCCCGGCGCCCAACCACCCGGTCACCCGCGGCATTACCGACTTTACCGTGCACGACGAGTTCTACTACCGCCTCAAGTTCGTGCAGCCCACCTCGAGCATCTTCCCCCTGGTGCAGGCGGATATCGAGGAGAAACGGGAGACCGTGGCCTGGGCCTGGGAACGCGGCGACGGGGGGCGTTCGTTCGGCTTCAGCGGCCTGCACTTCCACAGGAACTGGCGCCTGGAGCCCTACCGCCGGCTGGCGGTCCAGGCCGTGCTGTGGGCGCTGCGACTGCCGGCTCCCGAGGGGGGCGTCGACCTGGAGGTCCCCGAAGAGCTGCTTAGCCTGCCCACGAGCTGAACCGCCTCACCGCCGATCCAGCCCACCGGGTATTAGGACGCCAGGGAGCTGACTGGGATGAAAATCTGGTTCTACCGCTTCACGGCGGTCCATTTCTGCCTGACGGCGCTCAGCGGGATGGTTCTCTATTTCCGTCCCCAGGACGGAAGCGAGGGCTGGTATTCCGAACGGACCAAGGAATGGCTGGTGGGCCTGCACAACGGGGAGCTCTGGAGCGATCTTCTGTTCGGCAACGGCCTCCTTTCCGGGTTGGCGATCGGCCTGGTGCTCTCAACCACCCTCATTCTCTTCTCGGTCAGGAGCCTCAGGAGCCGGAAGCGGAAAGGCCCCGGACAGGGAAACGGGTGACCCCGTGACGCTCAAGCGGCGTTGGACCTTCGGCGCGGCCCTGCTCTTTCTGGCCGTCAGCCCCTTTCCGGCCTGTGCTCCGGCGCCCGTCACCGCCCCTGAAGAGGCTCCGGCCCTGGGCAGCCGGCGGCAACTTTTCCTCGACGAAACCCTCATCCGGTCCATGACCGGGCTTTCCCGCGTTCTGCATCAACCCGAAAAGGTCCCCGGCAACCCCCTGCTTTCCCGTGTCCCCAAGGAGAGCACCGCCTGGGACGCCGGCATGTTCATCGGGTTTTCCAGCATTCTCTACGACCAGCGGAAGGGCCTGTTCAAGATCTGGTACAGCCTCCACCCCGGAGAGGGAGGGGACGAGCTGGCCCGACTCTGCTATGCCACCAGCCGGGACGGGATCCGTTGGCGAAAGCCCGTGCTGGGAATGGTGGAATCGGACGGCAGCAAGCGCAACAACATCGTGATGCCCCACAGCGGGGTGACCAGCGGTGTCTTCCTCGACGAAAGGGAACCCGATCCCGACCGGCGCTACAAGATGCTGCACATGTGGCAGGGCTACAAGGTCTACGCCTCTCACTCCGCCGGCGGCTTGAACTGGACCCCATACAACCGGGGGCGCCCGGTGCTGTTCATCCCACCCGGCCACGACAGCCACATGGTGCCCTACTGGGACGAGTTCCTCGGCAAGTACGTGGCCATCGTGCGAGATCGCACCGGACGTATTTCGGAGGTGCGGCCGGACCTGACCACCGACCCGCGGGCGGTCGAGACCTGGCGGCGGCTCTGGGACCCCAGGCGCGAGCGCCATCCCCGCAATCACAGCCTGCGTCGAGTGGGACAGGCGGTCAGCAAGGATTTCATTCACTGGACCGACTACCGCCCCATCCTGGGAGCAGACGCCCAAGACCCCCTCAATCTGGACCAGTTCTACAACATGGAGGTGCTGGCCTACGACGGGCTGCGCCTGGGCCTGATGACGGTCTTCAGCTACGACCCCGAGTATTGCCGGGGAGCGGTGCAGCTCACCTACAGCCGCGACGGCAGGCACTGGCTGCGGGCCGGCGACCGCCAGGTGTTCCTGCCACTCTCCCAAAGGCCGGGAGACTTCGACTGGGGCAGCATCTATCCCCTGCAGGCGCCGCTGCTGGTGGGAGACGAAATCTGGATCTACTACACCGGCTTCGGGGTGGATCACAACCACGAACTTCCGCCGGGGGTCTCACGCGCGACCAACGGCATCGGCCTGGCCAAGCTCAGGATGGATGGATTCGTGTCGCTCCAGGCCGGATCGGCCGAGGGAAGCCTCACCACCAGGCCCTTCACCTTCGAAGGGCAGCGCCTGACCATCAACGCCGCCGCCGCGCAAGGACGGGTCCAGGTTGAGATCCTCGGAAATGACGGCCTTCCCCTGGAGGGGTATGGCAAGGCCGAGTGCCTGATGGAGCGATTCGACAAAACCCGGCGGATGGTGCGCTGGAACGGCAAGGAAAGCCTTGGCCACCTGCAGGGACAGGTCATTCAACTGAGGTTCACCCTGCAGCAGGCCCGGCTCTATTCGTTTCGGTTTTTCTGACACTTCGTGAGCATCTTTTTGCCCTTCATTTCCGGCCGGACCAAGGGGGCGCCCCGCTACCGAGTGAATCCGAATGTCACGGACAAACTGCTGCGCGTGGTATATCTGACGCCTATTGTGTAGCCGGCTTTTTTTCCCTTAATGGCGAACAGCATCCCGCCTCCGGAATTCAAATAATCGGCCGTCCGGTAATCGATAAAACTGTCGGAGAACGCTTGTTCCGGATTCTCTCCGGGATTGAATCTTCTGCAGGCACCCGGTATGCGGTCCACGCACCTCGCGCTCCCGGCCCAGCCGACAAGCCCATAGGTAGTCCAGGTGACACGAGAGGACAACGGGATGGAAACGCCAATGGGAAAGTTCATCTCCAACTCGGATTCAAAATCGGAAGGTGGTTTCGGCTTGTTCAACGCCAACTCCATTCCAAGATAGAGCCCTTTACGCCTCCCGATACCCGCGCCCAATCCAATACTTCTGCTACCTCCGATCAAGTAAGCGTGCGCAAAGCCGGGTTTGCCCTTCTCCGACGGGTCCTGGCCGAGCGCCCAAGACTCGGGAAACATCAGAGCCAGTCCTGAAACAATCAGAATTGCGGAACTTCTGCTGAGTCTCAGATTCATCGTTCACCCCCTTCACAACGTCCTTTTCCCCCTTCATAGCTGGCCGGTCTGAAGTGTCGCCTGGCTAGTGTTCTGTCTCATTAATTCGGTGCATTATTCAAGACGTTACCTTATTGAATTCATGTGGGTTTCCGGCTGAAATAATGTAAATGAACTTCTGGGACAGCACACTAGAAGGTGATTCCGAATATCATGGAGAAGCCACTACGCCTGGTGGCTCTGACGCCTATCGAGAAGCCGTGCTTTTTCCCCCTGAAGGCAAACTCCATGCCGCCTCCGCCGTTAAAATGGGTGGCCTCTCTGTAATCGAGCAGGCCGTCGGAGAACCGATGTTCCGGATACTCATCGGGCATGAAAATTCTGCAGGACCCCGGCACGCGGTCTATGCACTTGGAGCTCATGGCATAGCCAAGCAGCCCGTAGGGTGTCCAGGTGACACGGGACGACAAAGGAAAGGAATAGCCAATCGGAAAGTTGATCTCCGTCTCGGACTCAAATTCAGTCGGTGGATTCGGGCTTGGATTCCACACCATTTCGATTCCGGCATAGGGCCCCTTGTACTTGCTGTGGCTCACTCCCCATCCTAAACTTCTGTTACCTCCGACCAGATAAAACCGTCCAAAGCCGGGTTTGTCATTCTCGGAGGGGTCCTGGCCGAGCACCCAAGACTCGGGAAACATCAAAGCCAGTCCGACAACCATCAGAACCGCTAAACTTTCACTGGGTATCGGTTTCATGGTTCATCCCCTTTCACAACGGCCTTTTTCCCGCCTCACCCGACCGGTCAACCAAGCAGCCTCAGGTAAGGGCACGTCGTTGTCTGCGAGGTCGTTACTAAGGAGATGGCCGCCTCTACTCTGCTGTTGCCTTCAACTCCGTTGCGGCATATGCCACCCAGGACATCTGCACAAGGGGACACTCATGAAACAAAGGATCCAACCAAGGTGGGTTAAGACTCGCCGGTCAACAATCGGCACCACCAATAGGTCTCGGCTGATTCCTGCATTGGTGAAGTGCGGAGTCCTTCTTGGACTGATCACGGTCGTGGGCGCCGCCGGTGCGGGCTGCCGCCCCCGGGTGGAGGACCATCGGGTCCGGGTCGAGATCGAGGGGGAGGTGCAGATCGTTCCCCCGGGAAGCGGTCAGGGGCGGGGGATGCTGGGAATCGTGCGGCACCCCGACGGGTCGATCTTTGTCAACACGCAGACCCGCGGGCTGGTGAGAAGCACCGACAATGGCCGGACCTGGAAGGCGATCGAGGCGGAGAATGCCTTTGCCCTGGGGGTCACCCGGGACGGCCGGCTCTGGCTGGCCGGTCCAAGGGCACAGGATGCGATAACGGTTTCCTATTCTGCGGACCGGGGCCGGAGCTGGAAGGCCGCCCCTGTGGACGGCGCCGCTGTGGCCCCGTCTTCAAAACAGCCCTACGACTGGGTGGGAGACGACTACAACACCTTCCTGGAAAGCCCTGACGGGACCTTGATGCTGGGGGTGGGCGCCCGCTATCTTCCCTGGTACTATCAGGACTCCGACCTCATGCAGGACGGCCTGGTTCGTCCGGACGCGGACATCGGGGGCCTGTTTCTGATTCGCAGCACCGACGGCGGCGCAAGCTGGGGCGACCCGACCCTGATGCACCCCTTCGTCTGTGAAGTCGGTCTGGCGGCCGACCCCTTCAACCCGGACCATCTGCTGGCCATGACCCGCATCCAGCGGCCTCTGCTGGCCGGAGAGGATCGGCAGAGCACGCTGGAGAAAACCGGAAGCCCTGCCGATGTGCCCTCCCACGAGCCCTCCATCTACAAGAACGGTCTCCTGCTGGAATCCCACGACCGCGGCCGCACCTTCAGCGAGGTGCCCGGCAGCCTCACCGGCTACTACGAGCACCGGGGAACCATTCTTTGGACCGGGAACAACGTGGTGGTGGTGACCCACCAGGCAGGCAACTGGAGTCCGAGTTACGGGGCTCTCTACGCACGGATCAGCCTGGACGGAGGCAAGACCTGGGCGGACGGATCCCCTTCAGGGACGACCCGGATGAACCAGTCCACCCGGTTCGAGCTGGTTCCCAAGCCTCCCGGCCACTCCTTCACCGCCCCCACCCTGGAACTGTCACGCGACCGGTTCCTGACCCCCTACCTCCACGGCAGCATCGCCGCCGGAACGGCAACCGTCACCGGCGTCTTCTGGCGGATTGAGAGGCAATAGGGGCCTCTTGCCGCCGGTGCGCGGTTCCGCCAGGCGATCGCTCAAGCCAAACCTTCCTGTCGAACGCTCATCCGTGGCGCAATCGATCCCTTGTGGCATTCGGGGTGAGGACCGGAACCGAAAACACCGATGCCAGGGCAAGCAGATCGCCGCCGCCGGTCACCAAGGCATCGGCTTGCCCCGCCAGCGCAAGTTCGAGGAAAGGCCTGTCGGAAGGATCGCGGCATTCCGGCACGGCCGGAGGCTGCGACACGATGACCGTCTCGCACCAGGGCAAGTAATCGGACAGCAGGTCTTCCCCTTCGTCGCCGTTCAGGCGGAACTTCGGATAGTGCAGCACGCGGAGCAGTTCCGCCGTCGTATCACGGCTTGCCAGTGGGCGGATGGCTTCCGACTGCCAGGCATGACGCAGCCAGGACAACGATCCGGTAGGGAACAGCAGGGCCGACAGCAGCACGTTGGTGTCGAGCACCAGTCGTAGCCGGGTCATTTGGCCCGGCGAGCCCAGGCCACGGCCTCGGCCACATCGGCCTCGGACAGGCCGAGTTCAGCCAACTTGGCGCGCACGGCATCGGCGCGGTTCAGACGCACCGGTGTCAGCACGATGCGACCGTTCTCCTTGGTCACATCGAAGTACTCGGCGCCTTGGAAGTCGGAGACCACGGCTTTGGGGAGGGTCAACTGGTTCTTGGACGTCAGCTTGGCAAGCATGGTCGCCACACTGTGGAGTAAGTAAGGAAACAAGGATAATATATTTCCTTTCAATGGCAACTGCAATAGGGAACTGTCCCAGGACCGGTTTCTGACCCCCAATCTCCACGGGAGCATCACCGCCGACACGGCAACCGTCACCGGCGTCTTCTGGAGGATTGAGAGGAATTGAAAGTCGTTGGGCGCGGCCGCTCAGGCGGTGACGATGCCCAGAGGCTGTCGCTTCTTCCACCCACCGCGCGTGAAGTCGGGGAAATGGACGGGTTGGTTCCGGCTGGCGATGGAGCGCTCGCTCAGGGGGGATACGGCGCTCAAGGCCGCGGCGTCGTACACGTCCATGTCGAGGGGCGTGCCCCGGCGCAGGCACTGGATCAAACGGTAGTCCTCGATGTAGTCCATGCCTCCGTGGCCGGCTCCCCTGGACGTCTCTTCCATGGCCTTCCACAAGGGGTGCTCGAACTCCGAGCGGTAATCGGAAAGCGGTTCCCACTGGTGCTCGGGGGAGCGTCCCTCGATGTGGATCTTCTCCTCGGGATACTTGCGAACCAGGCCGCGGGTCCCCTGCACGTTGACGTCCCGGCTGTAGGGCCGGGGGGAATCGGTATCGTGCTTCACCACGATGGTCTGCCCCCCGACGGTCCGGATCAGGGTGGTGACCACATCCCCCAGCGCATACCGTTTTCGGGCCTCCGGGCTCTCCGGGCCGAACTTCTTTTCCGCAAACAGGTTGAGTCCCCGGGAGGGGCTGCTCATGGAAACCAGCCGGGCGAACTGGTTGCCGCGGTTGATGTTCATGCACTGAGCCACCGGTCCCAGCCCGTGTGTCGGATAGAGGTCCCCGTTGCGCGTCACCGAATGGGCCAGCCGCCACAGCCCCTCTCCCTCGTCGCTGAACTTGATGTCGCGCAGGTCGTGCAGATAACCGCACTCGGCGTGGAGCAACTCTCCCAACAGGCCCTTGCGAACCATGTTCAGAATCATCAGTTCCGCCCGGTCGTAGCAGCAGTTCTCCATCATGACGCAGTGCTTCCCGGTGCTCTCGGAAGTCTCCACCAACTGCCAGCACTCTTCCAGCGTGACCGCCGCCGGCACTTCGGTGGCGGCATGCTTGCCGTTCTTCATGGCGGCGACGCAGACCGGGACATGCCAGCGCCAGGGCGTGGCGGTGTAGACCAGGTCCAAGTCTTCCTCGGCGCACAAACGCTCGAAGTCGCGCTCGCCGCCGGTATAGAGCCTGGGGGCCGGCTGCCCCGCCTCCTGCACCATGGCGGCGGCTCGCCGGGCGTGCTCTTCCCGGATGTCGCAGATGGCCGTGATGGCCGCACCCTCGATGCGAACCAGGTTTCTGATATGCCCGGTCCCCATCCCTCCCACGCCCACGAATCCCACACGGACCGTTTCCATGGAGGGTTGGCGGGCCTTGGCCCGATGGCCGGCCGCCAGGCCAAGTCCAACTGCGGCGCCGGATTTCACGAAGTCGCGCCGGTTGATGAATGAGCCGAGGGGCTGGTTTTCCGTGCTCATGGCATTTCCTTTCCTGCGGACAGTATTCTGGTCTCTGCCTTTCCCGGGGGGTAGCTGTTTACAGGTTGCAATTATATGCCAGCCGCGAGGTTTGACGGCTGATCGTTCATGAGAGCGAACCACAAATAGACACGAATACGAATGGACTTCTTTCAAGCAAGCTGCGCCCCCGCCCCCCACGACGGGACGGATCATTCGAGAGAGAAACAGGGGGGCGTTGATAAAGACGAACCACGAATGAAAACGAATGGACACGAATCCGAATGGATCTGTTTCGGTTTTTCTTCATGGCCTATCGGCAACAAGGACCCTGTCCCGTTGATCCGGTTATCTACCTATTGAACATGGATGCACAGGATTAACAGGGCGAGACGCTGTCGCACGGCAAGCTGACTGGCTGCGTTTTCCCTCACCCGAACCCAAGGGGGCTCCCTTTAAGTGGGTCAAGAACAGTGTCTTTCTTCGTGTGTCTTCGTGGTCCTTCGTGTGCCTTAGTGGATAACTCTTTTTTCGTTTTTTCAGGCAAGCTTACAGACCTTCGCCAGTCTGGCCAAAACGGTGTATCCTTGCTGGAAATCAATCCAACTGGACAGGATCGGCCCGCCGTCGACAGCGGTCCGCTGCCATCGAGGCAGGCAAGGAGGGAAGGTTGACATGAACGATTACCGGGTAGTGCTTCTGCTGTCTCTGGGCCTCCTTCTGCAGGGTTGTGCGGCCAAGCAGGAGATCGCCCACGTGGACGTGTTCACCTCGGGCCAGGACGGCTACCACACCTACCGCATCCCGGCCGTGGAAACCGCCCCCGACGGATCGCTGCTGGTGTTTACCGAAGCCCGCAAGTACAACCGGCACGACCCCGGCACGCACGGCAACGACATAGACCTGGTCTACAAGCGCAGCACCGACGACGGCGAGACCTGGTCGGACATGATGGTCCTGGACGATCCCGGCGAGCGCTGGGCCTCCTGCAACCCGGTCACCCTGGTGGATCGGACCACCAAGCGGGTGTGGCTGTTCCACAACCGCACCAGGCCGGACCGCAGCAGTGCGAGCGCCAGGGTCGGGACCGACGACTCTCAGGCCTGGGGGAGCTACAGCCAGGACAACGGGCTCACCTGGTCGGAGCCCATGGACCTCACCGGAATCGCCCGGGACATCGAGCGCTGGGGCAGCTCTTTCTTCGGTCCGGGGGGCGCCATTCAGAATGCCAAGGGGCGCCTGATCGTTCCGGTCTCCCAGACGACCGGAAAGGGCGACGGCGACGACCGGTCCACTCCGACCGCCTGGACGGCTTTCGTCATCTACAGCGACGACCACGGAGAGACCTGGACTCGGGGCCGGTTGGCATCCCCCACCACCAGCGAGAACCAACTGGTCGAGCTGGCCGACGGCAACCTCCTGATGGATGCCCGCCAGGACAAGGGCCCGACCCGGTGGATCTTCCTTAGCAGCGACGGCGGCGAGACCTGGTCTTCCCCCGGGACCGGACAGGTGGCGCCACCCATCGCCTCCGCCATCGAGCGCTACTCCCTGGCGTCGGCCGGCGACGACCGCAATCGGATCCTCTGGACAGGACCCAAGGGCCCCGGGCGGCAGACGCTGGTTCTGCGCCTCAGCTATGACGAAGGCCGGACCTTTGCCAACGAACGGGTCATCTCGGAAGAAAAGGCAGCCTACTCGGACATTACCCTGCTGTCCGATCGGAGCATCGGGGTCATCTGGGAACGGGGCGGCTACGCCTTCCTCACCTTTACCCGCTTCGACCTGGGATTTGCCGAGTAGGGGGACAGAGTCGTGGGATCAGCCCCCGGCCCGGCGTTCTTGCCCCGTGCGGGCAGGGAGGTTAGAATCTTCCCGTCGGATGGATTGGGAGAAGGTTCAGCGGAAAGCGATCGAACCTGAAATCGAATATCGAGGGTCCCATGCGTGGAACAGTCGTGCTTGCCGCAGTGCTTTGGGCGGCGGTCGGTGGCGCAGCCCCGGCAGCCGCGGAGGAAGGGTCCAAGAGGGAAAACGGGTTTCGAGACTCCTACGCCACTCTCAAACGAACCCTGTGGACCACCTCGCGGGTCAAGGGATCTCCCGATCCCCCCAACCCCTTCCGCACCGAGGTGGCCTTCCCCCACCTGAGGTTCGAGCAGCCGCTGGAGCTGACCGTCGCTCCCGGCAGCGATCGCCTGTTCGTAGCGGAGCGTTTCGGCAAGATTTTTTCTTTTGAAGCGACTCGGGAAACCACCGAGGCGGAGCTGCTGATCGACCTCGAGAAGACCACCTACGGCCTGGCCTTCCACCCCAGGTTCCAGGACAACGGCTACTTCTACGTCACCTACGTGCTGGACCCCATTGAGACCCTCCCCAAGGGCACCCGGATTTCACGCTTCCGGGTTCGGTCCGACGACCCCTACCAGGCCGATCCCGACTCGGAAACCATCATCTTTGAATGGCCCTCCGGCGGACACAACGGAGGGTGTCTCAGGTTCGGGCCCGACGGCTACCTCTACATCGCCACGGGAGACGGCAGCGGCATCGCCGACGAGCGTGACACCGGACAGGATGTTTCCGACCTGCTGGCCTCCATTTTGAGGATCGACGTCGACCGTCCCGATCCCGGCAGGAAATATGGGATTCCCAAGGACAACCCCTTTGTGGGCCGGAAGGGCGCCCGCCCGGAGATCTGGGCCTACGGCCTGCGCCAGGTCTGGAAGATGAACTTCGACCAACACACCGGAAATCTGTGGGCCGGGGAAGTGGGCCAGGATCTGTGGGAGATGATCTATCTGATCCAACCGGGAGGCAACTACGGCTGGAGCGTCCAGGAGGGCAGCCACCCCTTCCGGCCCGATCGCCGCCTGGGGCCGTCGCCCATTTTGAAGCCGGTCGTCGAGCACGGCCACGCCGATTTCCGCTCCATCACCGGAGGCTTTGTCTACCGCGGCGAGCGGCTGCCGGAAATCGTCGGGACCTACGTCTACGGAGACTACGACACCGGACGCATCTGGGGGTTCCGCCATGACGGAGACCAGGTCAGCGACCACCGGGAGCTGGTCGACACCTCCTTCCGCATCATCGATTTCGGACAGTCCCACCGGGGCGAGCTCTACGTGATGGACTTCATCGGCGGCCGGATCCATCGGCTGGTCCGCTCTCCGTTCGTGCACCAACCCAATCAATTCCCCCTCCGGTTGAGCCAGACGGGACTCTTCTCCTCGGTGCGGGAGCACAAGCCCGCCCCCGGCCTGATTCCCTACTCGGTGAACTCGGAGCTCTGGTCCGACGCCGCCGTCAAGGAGCGCTGGATCGCCATTCCCGGGGACTCTCAGGTGGAATTCGACACGGTGGAATACCCGCAACCCGCGCCCGGGGCCCCTCTGGGCTGGCGTTTCCCCGACGGCACCGTGATCGTCAAGACTTTCTCCCTGGAGCTGGAGGCGGGAAACCCGGACAGCCTCCGCCGGGTGGAGACCCGCCTGCTCCACCAGGAGGCCCTGGGGGGAACCGAGGAAGTGGGAGACCAGTACTGGAAGGGCTACTCCTACGTCTGGAACGAAGACCAGACCGACGCCACCCTGGTGGGGACGCGGGGCCTGAATCGAACCTATACCATAGCCGACCCGGAGGCCCCCGATGGAAAGCGGGAGCAGGTCTGGCGGTTCCCCAGCCGTGCCGAGTGCACGCTCTGCCACACCGTCCCCGCCAAGTACGTCCTGGGCTTGAACACCCTGCAGATGAACAAGGAGCACGACTACGGATGGACCACGGCCAACCAGTTGGAGGTGCTGCACCGGTTGGGCGTGTTCACCGAGCCGTTGCCCAAGTCGCCGTCGGAGCTTCCCAGAATCTACGACCACCTTGACCGGAACCGTTCCCTGGACGAGCGTGCCCGGGCCTACCTGCACTCCAATTGCGCCCACTGCCACCAGAAGTGGGGCGGCGGCAACGCCGATTTTCTATTGCACGCAACTATCTCGCTGAATGAGACCAAGACGGTGGGAGTACCCCCCGGCCACGGAGATTTCGACATCGCCGACGGCCGCCTGCTGGCTCCGGGAGACCCGGACCGGTCCCTGATCCTCTACCGCATGACCAAGCTGGGTCTGGGCCGCATGCCGCACATCGCCTCCAACCTGGTCGACCGGGAGGCCGTGGAGCTGATTCGCGAGTGGATCTCCAGCCTGCCGGCTGAACCCGAGGTCGCCGCCAATCGGCCTTGAAGACCCGCCCCCTCCTTCCCCGCCACCTGCCATGAGGCCATCCGTCAATATCCTCCCTTGGCCGAACCGGCTCATGGCATTGCTGTATCTTTTCTGTCTGGCGGTCCAGTACAACGATCCCGACCCCTGGCGCTGGGCCGGACTCTACGGCCTGGCCGCCCTGAGCTGCTGGCTGGCGGCCAGGGGACGGCTTCCCCGAATCATGCCCCTGGTGCTGGCCCTGGGGTCCCTCGGCTGGGCCGGGATGTTGGCCGCGCGGGTGGGCGGCGCCCTGCCGGCCTGGGAACTCCTGACCGCCTTCGAGATGGCGAACCTGGAGGTGGAGGAGATCCGAGAGGTGGTGGGTCTGCTTCTGGTCGGACTGTGGATGGCCGTCCTGATGCTCTTCCCAGGACGCAGGTTTCCGTCCTGAGCAAGGGAGAACGGTGGAACTTCAGGAAGGACTTCCGGCGTGGGCCACGGGCAAGTCGGGGCTCGGTATCCCAACCCTAGCCGGGTCCATGCTTGCATGCCGTTCGGGTACGATCCCGGCCCGCCTTGCGGCCTTGCCAGAAAAAAATGCCGCCGGACCAGCGGTATGTGGCCGCCGGCCCGGCGGGTGGTTTCCTTTGAGTATGAAAGTCAGCCCTTGATGCGGTTGACCGTCCACAACACCACAACCGTGGCAACAGCGGCGTTCAGCGCCATGCTGATCTTGCCGACGATGGTGTCCAGTTGACCGCCAATCCCGGGGATGGCGCCCAGCACGTCCGACCCGGCTGCAGTCGCGGCCGCAACGGCAAACACCAGGAAGCCGGTGGCATCATCGGCGTCCAGGGCCGTGGCGGCATACACAATACCCGCTAAGACCAGAATGATCCCAAGAGCACCTTGATCCTGCAAGTCGGGGGCAAAGGCTTTCACAATTGCCACGACTGCCACTACAGCGACGAGAATCCTAGTTAGCATTTTCTTCTCCCCTCGTAGTCACAAGTATAGGTCCGCGCACCACCGACTTCCCGCAATGGAAAATGGCTTGCCATCAAGGGTCTTCAAGTAAATGTTGCGCAGCGTGAGTGGGAGATATATATCAAGGCTTTATCGATTTGAATAGAAAAAAATGAAAGAAAAAGAAGACTCCATCGGCAACGCCTGCAACGTCGTGTGCTCAGGCTGCGGCGAATCGACGAAACACCGCGCCAGGACTGCGATTTCGGGTATTCTCGATTCCCACCGGATGGGGGCTTCCACTGGCTCGCGACGATGTTTGTCTGTCGATGTGGCTTCGCCGGTCCCAAGGAAACTTCGCACACAGGGTTTCCATATACCTTCCTCAATCCCGGGTGACCGGTGTCAGCAACTCCTGGTAGAGATCGGGGCGGCGCTTTCGCAGGGTAAAGTTGGTGTTGGCGCGAGCCTTGGCAAAGGCTTCGGCCGTCAGGTCGGCCACGGCCATGTCGGCTTCGATCTTGCGGGTCCGGGACTCCGCCAGCAGTTCGCCGTCCGGGGCGAAGATCAGGGTTCCACCGGCGTGGTAGGGCTGGCGCCGATACTCGGGACGATAGAACTCCACCGTCCCCGCCGCGCCGGCCTGGTTGGTGATCACGGCGAAGACTCCGTTCTCGACGGCGCGGAAGCGGTAGAGGCTGAGCTGATCCTTGGTCCGTCGCGCGACTGCCTCCTCGGTGTCCTCGGTCCAGGGTCCGCTGCGGCCGGCGCTGGCCATCAGCAGGACTTCAGCCCCCTGGAGCGTCAGGACGCGGGCCACCTCGGGGTACATGGCGTCGTAGCAGACGATGACGCCCACCTTGCATTTCCCCACGTCGTGCACGGGAAGAGCGCCGCCGCCCACGTACATCAGGCCTTCGTCCTCGGACATGTGGACCTTGCGGGACTTGCCCACATAGCCGTCGGGGCCGACCAGGACCTGGCAGTTGTAGACCAGGTCTCTTTCCTTTTCCGACATGCCCACCGCCAGCACCATGCGGAACTCGCGCGCGATCTGTTCCAGCCGACGCACGCTGGGACCTCCCGGAACCGGCTCGGCCGCCGACCAGCACTCCTCCGCCATCCAGTGGCCGTGGATGGCCAGTTCCGGGAAAAGAGCCAGCTCCACGCCCTGCTCGGCGGCTTTGCGGGTCCAGCGTTCCACCTCCGCCAGGTTCCGCTCGGCCTGCCCCAGGTATCCGTTCATTTGAACTCCGGCCACTCTGACGGTCTGCACAGCGTCCTCCTTGCCTTGCCTGTCAGGCTAAAACCGAATGCTCCAGGTCCCCGACTCCAGGTAGACGTCCAGGGCTACCCCTTTGAGATAGTCGTAGCAGAAGTGGTTGAGGGCGCCCAGGGCTCCCAGGTCGGAGGGGTCACGGACCGCCCCGGCCCAGTGTTGGATGGCCGACTTCAGCAAGGCCAGGGCCTTCTCCAAGCGGCCATTGGTCTCGTTCATGGCTTTTTCGTAGGCCGGAGCATCCTTGCCGGCCAGCGCTTTCCGGGATCGCAGGTAGGACAGCCTGGCCCGGCGCACTTCCTGCGCGGCGGCGATGTAGTCGGTGCCGAAATGCAACTGTCCCAAGAGCTGCCGCAGGTAGCTCTTCCCCTGAGAGCGACTCTTTTGCAGGGCGGATTCCACCAGCGGGGCCGCCTTGAGATAGTGCGCCCGCAACTCCTCCCATCCCGGGTTGGGGCCCGAATCGGAATTCCAGTGCTTGCGCATCATGGTAGTGACCGGGAAGAGGAATCCCATGGCCACCCGGTCTCCGGTGAGAGTGGCCTCTTCCAGGATGCGGTAGACCTCCAGCATGTCGAAGACGGCCGCTTCCCCGCACACCTGCCGCACCTGGTCCCGGTAGACCGATTCGGGGGTGACCCGGGAGGACCAGGAGGCCTGAGCCATGTAGGCGGTCCCCGCCTCCAGCTTGGTGACCAGGAACTGCCGGCCGAAGTAGCCGACGACGTTATAGCGCTCCATGGCCTGGAAGATGCGATGGAGCGGCTGGGTGGGCAACTGGGGGAGGATGCCGATGTTGTCGTCGGCCAGCGTCGCCAGAATCGCCACCTTCATGGGACTGTGCTCGGCAAAGGCCAGCATTTCGGTGCGCTCGGCAGCCAGTGAGGTCAGGTAGTCCATGGGGACCATCAACATGACCCGACCCGGAAAGATCCTGGGCATGACCGGATAGAATTCGTCGCTGAAGGTGCTCACCACTACCGTGGCCTCGGGATTGGCCGTCTCTTTCAGAATCCCGCCCTCGTTGAGCAGCTTGTCCAGCGTGTCGGCGTTGGCCAGGGCTCCTTTGAGCTCTTCCACGGGCCGGTCCCCCTTGCGCACGCCCACCGGCAGGGTGTTGGCCCTGGCCGACTCCAGCATCCGATCCAGGCTGAACTCCGGTTCCAGCCGGTACTTGCGGTCCAGGCGCTCCCACATCTCCCGGTACGCCTCTCCGCCTCCCGGCAGCTCGGGCTGGGTCAATCCGTAGAAGTCCGCCTCCGGATAGGTATTGACGTGAGCCCGGATGATGGTCTTGTTCAGCTCCATGACGGCAGGGTTGTCAGGCGTCATGTAGGGAAACGCCCGCGGATCGACGGCGTATTCCGAGATTCCCAGGCGGGCGTTGCGGGCGCCCTTCATCGCCTCCGCCGGGATGTACTTCCGATCCGACCACTGGGGCATCTTCCAGTTGAACTCGTTGGTGAACTGGTTGATCCTGAAGTTCAGCCCGGTCTGCATCCCTCGGCGCCTGGCATAGGCAAACAGCTCATGCAACAGTCCCTGGGCGGCTCTCACCCGCTCCCGGTAGGTGGCGGCGCCGGCCAGTTCCGGGTTTACCAGTTGGTTTCTTCCCTCGAACAGCTCCCGGCCGATGGTCTCTGCATGAATCGGGACCTTCCAACCGTAGTGGAGCACGCCGGTGGTCTTGGGTTGTTCCCGCATCTGGTAGTGAACGAAGGGCTGGTGCGGGTAGATCTGCGCATAGAGGACATTGAACTTCATCTTGGCCAACTGGTCGATCAGGTGGCGGTAGTCCTTCATGCCGTAGAAGATGAGCGAGGTGGCCAGGTTGTTGATGGCGCGGTAGGAACGAAACCGGAAGCGGGGCTCCCGCACCAGGTCCAGCCGGCGGGGCGGGAACGGCTCCGCGACTTCGGGGAATACGTCTTTTTCCAGCAGGAAACGGACGCCCGAGCGCTCCACCAGCTCGTAGACCGCCCACAGGGTCGCCGCCGGACTGCCTCCCCCCAGAATGAGCAGGTCCCGGTCTCCGGCGCTCACCCGCTTCAGGACGATGCCCTGGTCGCTGACCCGCGGCCAGGTGTGATGGACCGAGATGGATTGGAAAGCGGGATTGGTTTGGGGATTCCCCAGGAGAATGCCGAGTCCCGTTCCGGCCTCCAACGACCGGACCAGCTCCGACCGGATGCCGTAGAGCTCTCTCAGGTAGCGGACCAGCTCATGGGCGGCAAAGACTTCCAGGTCAGGCGCTTCGGGCCCCAGCACAACGGAGCAGCGAACGGGCCGATCCCGGTTTGAAGCCTGCTCGACCACGGGAACGGTGGAGGCATTCGCCGGGCTCAGGCAGAAGGCCGACGCCAGCAATACCGGCAGGCCGCACCGCCGGACAACGTGAAGGAATGTTGCCGCCATGAAGCCTCCGGGGTCGCGGTCGACCCAGATGAGTGTTGTCCCCGCTCCCCACGACGGGGCGGATCATTCGAGAGTGAAACAGGGGAGCGTTAATAAAGACGAACCACGAATGAACACGAATAGGCACGAATACGAATGGATCTCTTTCAGTTTGACTGGGTCAAGAACACCGTCTTTCTTCGTGTGTCTTCGTGATCCTTCGTGTGTCTTCGTGGACAACTCTTTTTCGTTTTTTGTCGTTGTTTCAGGCAGCGCTGCCGACTATGGCTGGCAGGCCCTGCGATAGTCGACCAGCCGCTCCGCCACAAAGCCTTCCAGGTTGACCGACTCGAAGAAGCGGGCGCCCATATCGTAGAGCTCCTTGACATGCTCTTCGTTCTCGGGAGAGACGCCGACATGGATGCCGTGTTGGCTGCCGAGTTTCAGGGCCTTGTCCAGTGCCTGCAGCACCAGGGGATGGCGGGTCTCTATGGGGTGTCCATAGGCGGTGGACAGATCCCAGGGACCCATGTTGAAGATATCGATACCGGGAACGGCTGCAATGGCTTCCAATCGCTCAACGGCAGCCGGTTCCTCCAGCATGAGCGCCACCAGCACCTGGTCGTTGGCCTGGTCCAGGTAGGCGCGGGCGTCCCCCAGCCCATAGTCGATGGGGCGCCCGGGCCCGGCGCCGCGCCTTCCCTGCGGGGGGTACTTGCACAGCGATACCGCCGCTCTGGCGTCCTCGACGCTGGTGATGTGCGGAAAGAGAATTCCGTCGGCTCCATGGTCCAGGGCCTGCTTGACCAGGGTCCGCTCCACTCCCGGCACCCGCACGATGGGAGTCGCCCCGGTGGCCCGCACGGCCAGGATCATGGCGTCCAGGGTGTCGCTGCTGATGGTTCCGTGCTCGGCATCCAGCATGATGCACTCGTACCCGGCCAGGCCGGCGATCTCGGCCAGGTTGGGATGAGGGGTTCGAATGGTGCAGGAAAAGACCGCCTTGCCCTGGCGCAGCAAGGCCTTCATTCGGTTTTGCATGAGTATTATCCTCGGGTTAGTGGTCAGTGGTCAGTGATCGGTGATCAGTGGATAGTGATCAGTTTTTTTGATCGCCGCGTTAAGCATCTTGATGATGTCGGTGCGGTCCGTCAAAAGGCGCAATCAAATCACAAGACGCTTGTATGCTCCCAAGTCTCTCCACAAACCACAACTGACCACTAGTAGAACGATTCCATAATAACATATCAACATCTACACAACGGAGATCTCGTCCATCTTGTAGGTCCACTTGAACACCACCGGGTCTTGGTTCAGCCGGTCGATGTAGCCTTCGATGCGTTGCTGCAACTCCTGCTTGGATTCCACCCGCATCCCGCGCAACAGCGTGTTGGTCAGCTTAGCGAAGAACGACTCGACCACATTCAGCCAGGACCCGTGCTTGGGCGTGAAGACGAACTCGAATCGGTTCGCCATGGTCGCCAGGTAGGCCAGGGTCTCCTTGGAAACATGCGCCGAATGGTTGTCAAGCACCAGCCGGATGCGGGCCCCCGCCGGATAGGCCCGGTCCAACTGCCGCAGGAACGCCACAAACTCCCGACTCCGGTGCCGTTCCACCACCGCTCGGTGCACGTGACCGGTCATCAGGTCCAGTCCGGCCATCAGCGTCAGCGTCCCGTGCCGCCGGTACTCGTAGTCGCGCCCGGTGCAGCCATGCCGGCCCGGCTTGGGCGCCAAGTCGGGCGCCACCCCGCCCACCGCCTGGATGCCCGGCTTCTCGTCGTAGGAG
>JAJDUG010000062.1 GCA_022826755.1 Acidobacteriota bacterium | reverse complement strand
GCACAGGATTAACAGGGCGAGACGCTGTCGCACGGGAAGCCGACTCGCTGCGTTTCCCCTCACGCGAACCCACGGGGCGTTTCCTTTCAGTGGGTAAAGAACATTAGCCTTTCTTCGTGTGTCTTCGTCGTCCTTCGTGTGTCTTCGTGGATAACTCTTTTTTTCTGTTGTTTCAGACAAGCGAAGCCCCTGCCCCCGACGGCGGGGCAGATCATCCAAAGGTGAAGAAACAAGAGTTGTTTCAGGCCAAGATCAACACGATCCTTAACCTGTCGAGCACAAGGCTCTTCACTCTCCACTCTTCACTCTTCACTGCTGTTTCAGGCAAAAGCCTGGTCAATGGGCTTGATGATGAGCTCGGGCACGTGGGCTCGCGGGGGAAGCGTGGCCACGAAAAGAACCGCGGCCGCCACGTCTTCGGGCCTCAGGATCTGCGCTCGGTGTTCTGCGCTGACTGCCACCGGACGGACATCAAGCAGGGGCGTGTCCACCTCTCCCGGAGCAATCACGGTGGCGCGGATGCCCCGGTGGCCCTCTTCCAGGCTCACCACCTTGGTGAAGGCATCCATGGCGTGCTTGGAAGCGCTGTAGGCCGCTCCTCCCAGGTCACTGGCCCGACAACCGGCCGTCGAGGTGACATTGACGATGAGGCCGTCCCCGCGATCTCTCATTTGGGGAAGCACCTCGGCAGCCACATTGAAAGCTCCGGTGGCGTTCACGTCCATGATGTAATCCCAGCTTTCGGGCTCGATCCTCTCCATGGTCCTTTCGATCACGTTCACTCCGGCGTTGTTGACCAGGATGTCGATCTTCCCGAAGCGGTCGATGGCCTTCCCGACCACCTCGGCGACCTGGGCGCGATCGGTGACGTCCAGCGGCCAGGGGTGCACGGCTCCCGCCCCCGAGATGCTCCGGGCCGCCGCCTGCAGTCTCTCCTTGTTGCGGCCGCAGATCACCACCGTGGCCCCCTCGGCGGAAAACTCTCCGGCCACGGCCAATCCGATTCCGGTAGCTCCTCCGGTAACCAGGGCCACTTTATCCTCGAGTTGCATGCTGTCCCCTCGTGACTATCGTTGAAGACTTGCCGCGGCCTGCGGCAGACCGAAACAGTAGAGGTGCCGGCTGGTCCGCAGGTAGATCCGCCCCCCGGAAATGGCGGGAGTGGCATAGGCTTCTTCCTGAAAATCGGCCTGGGACAACTGCCGCCACTGGGGCTCGGCGCTGATAACGCTCAGTTCGCCCTTCTCGCTGAGCAGGTAGATCTTGCCGTCTCCCGCAACCGGAGAACTGAAATACCGGGATTGCCCGGCAACGCGACCCACCTTCAGGGTCTTTCCCGTTTCCGGGTCCAGGCTGGCCACGATGCCCCCCCGCTTCACCCAGAAAAGATGACCTCTGTAATGGATGGGAGAGGGGACGTAGGGCAGATAGCGGCTCTGCCTCCACAGCACATGGGACCGGGTGACGTCGCCGGTCCCGCCGGGGCGGATAGCCAGCGCCACATTTTCCACCGTCTCGAAAATGTGTTTCATACCGTCGTATTCGGCTCGGGTGAGCCGGTCGTCCTTGTCGCGGTCGAACTGGTTGAAGCGCGCCTTGAGCGATCCCTCCGGCAACTCCTCGAGTTCCAGGCGGCCGTTGCGGTTGCGGTCCAATTGAGCGGCAACCTCCGGGAAGGGTAGGAGCTTTTCCCGTTCTCCCGGCTCGGCCCCCGGAGACCAGGTGGCGCTGAAGACGACTCCTCCATCGCCAACGATCGGCGTGGTGTTGACGATGCGCGAGAGACCCCGAACGGTCCAGATCTCCTTGCCCGTGTCCGGATCGTATGCCGCGATCCGCAGGGTCCCGGAAACCACGATCTGCTTCTTTCCGTTGGCTTCCAGACTCACCGGGGTGGAAAACCCCCGGGGAAACTCCGGGCGCTCGGTCTTCCAGAGCATCTTGCCGCTTCCCTTGTCCAAGGCCATGAGAAAAGAGTCGATGTCATGATCCTGGTTCAACACCACGCGGTCGCCGACGATGATGGGCGAACTGGCGGCGCCGAATCCATTCTTGAAGGGACCCATCCGGCGGCGCCACAACAACTTGCCGTTCCTGTCGTAGCAGAAGAGGCCACCCGACCCGAAGAAGCTGACGACCCGCTCGCCGTCGGTGGCCGGGCTGGACTGGGCGTGGCTTCCGTCACGGTGGATCTCCTCCAACTCCCGGCATTCCGCTTCGACCTTCCACAGCACCTCCCCGGTTTCTCCATGCAATCCCAGGGTGTAGAGCGATCCATCCTCGGCGGCCGTTACGTAGACCCGGTCGCCGTGGACCACCGGCGATGAGTGCCCCGGCGGGAGGGAAACCTTCCAGACAAGGTTGCGGTCGGGCCCGATGGAGGCGGGCAGCTTGTAAGATCCCGGGGCCACGCCCGAAGCGTTGGGGCCGCGAAACTGGGGCCACGAATCCGATTGAGCCGTTTCAACCGCGCAGCAAAGCAAGACCACCGACAGGCGCAAGAGTATCTTCACGTTGGACCTCCATGACCGGCGGAAGGAACAGGCCGGGTCAAACCGGAAACGCGGGTTGAAGTCCCCACCTCCCCCTGTAGCGCAAACGAAAGAACGATTATATCCGTTTCAGAAAGGCCATCAAGCCCGCGAATGCCTGAGAGGGCGTGCCTCACACCGACAATCAGGAATTAGTGAAGTTATTCCAGTAATTCAACAACGTCCCCCTACATTCCCATTACTTTCCGGGGTAGAGGTGGGCGCCGCACATTTCCCGTACGCGCGGGGATGCGTCCTCCAGCACCAGCGCAAGGGGGCTGTTAGTCGCGGGCTTCGGCGCTACGGCTCAGTAATACGTTGTCAATGCGGGTGTGAAGGTGACGGATGTCATTGCGGATGTCGGCCACAATCCACAAGATCAATCCGACCAGAAGAACAACCAGACCGTTGATGATGGTGTTGAGGTATTGCACGCAACCAGTCTAGCATACTCCGCCCCCAGACTGAGCAGCACTTCCCCTCACAAGCGGAGCGGACAAATGCCATTTTCGCCGCTTGAGTGTGCCTCATACGAATGGTCCTGCGCTTGCGTTGTGGGACCCGATGAGAAATGAGGGCCTGTCCCGGTATAATGAGGAAACCCGCTTGTGACAGGGGTGATTCCAACGGACATCGAGGACAACGCCGATGAGCAATATCAGCTACAGCACTTTGGGTTTTGTCGACCGGGATCTGGAGGCTGCCCTGGACGGCGTGGCTGCCGCGGGGTTTACCCAAACGGAAATCATGGGACAGGCGCCTCACCTGGCGGTCCCTCCCAAGGGAAAGGCGTTGGCGGACTTTCGCGCCCGCCTGGCGGCCCGCGGGCTTCGGGCCAGAACGGTTCATGCTCCCCTGACCCGGAATGTTCTGGGAGCCCCCGAGGAGGGCTGGCGCCTGGAGGTGGTCGAGGTATTGGCCAGCTACCTCCGGCTGGCCGGCGGACTGGAGGCCACCGAAGTCATCATTCATCCGGTGCCCAACCCCATTTTCGTTCCCGAGGCCGACCATCCCGAGGTACCTCGACGCATCGCCGAGGCGGTGCCGCGGTCCCTGGATCAACTGGTCCCGGTCGCCGGCCGGGAGGG
This sequence comes from Acidobacteriota bacterium, assembly GCA_022826755.1. Lineage (GTDB taxonomy): Bacteria > Acidobacteriota > Terriglobia > Versatilivoradales > Versatilivoraceae > Versatilivorator. The sequence continues at coordinate 10,275 of JAJDUG010000062.1, read as the reverse complement.
CGTCCGCATCCTGCTGGAAAACCTCCCCTACGCCTGCGCCTATCCCTACCTCGCCATGCAGGAATTGCGGGCGCTGGTCGACGGTTATCCCGAAAAGCAACTGGGACTGGTGATCGATACGGGACACGCCTGGACGATGAAGCGGGACCCCTCGCTGGAAATCGAGCTCGCCGGCTCCCGACTCCAGGGAACTCACCTGCAGGACGTCGACTACGACCAGCCCGCCGACAACCACTGGCCGCCGACCCAGGGCGGTCTGGACTGGCCGGCCATCCGCAAGGCGCTGGCCTCGGTGGGATATTCCGGCCCCTGGACCTTTGAAGTCGCCAGGGGGACCCGGGGCGAGACCCCTGAGCAGTTGGCGCGTTTGACCCACCAGGTGGCGCGTTCCTGGGGCCTCTGGGACAACCCGAACCCATGAAGATCACCGACATCCGTGTTCGTGGCGGCCGCCACTCCAGCCTGACCTTCGTGCAGGTGGAAACCGACGAGGGCCTAACCGGAATCGGCGTCACCGGCTCCCCCTCCTGGATCATCGGGCCCATTGTGCTGGACCGCCGGGGCGGATTGATCCGCTTTCTGCTTGGCCGGGACCCGCTGGAACCCGGCCGCCTCTGGGCGCGCATGTACCAGGACTGGCAGGCTCTCAGGGGTCGCGGCGGCGAGGGCGGCATGGCGGTCAATGCCATGGGCGCCATCGACATGGCTCTCTGGGACCTGGCCGGAAAAGCCCTGAGGCAGCCGCTCTACAAGTTGCTGGGGGGAGCGGTTCAGAGCCGGGTCATGGCTTATGCCAGCGGCACCGCCTTCGATCCCGACTCCCTGGACGGAAAGGCCCTGCCCCGTCTGAAGGCCCCCGAACAGTTGGCGGCCGAAAGCCGGGCAATGGTCGGGCAGGGGTTCCGCGCCATCAAGTTCGGCTGGGGCAACCACTTCCGCACCGAGGACGAAGAGAGACTGGCCGCCATCCGCGAGGCCATCGGACCGGAAACGCGCCTGATGCTCGACTTCGGCTGCCCGGCCTACTGGACCCCCGGATGGAACCTCAAGGAAGCGATTCGAGCCACCCGCTTCCTGGAGGCCTTCGACCTCTACTTTCTGGAGGAGCCCATGCCTCCCTTCGACGTGGACGGCTACGCCGCGCTGAGCCAGGCCGCCGAGGTCAAGATCGCTTCCGGGGAAAGTCTGGGCACCATCCACGAGTTTCAGCACTTCATCGACCGCCGGGCGCTGGACATCGTTCAGCCCGACGCCGCCCAGATGGGGGTCACCCAGTGTCACTACATCGCCCGGCGAGCCGAGGAAGCCGGTCTTCTCTGCATCCCCCACAGCCCCTGGTCGGCCACCGTGGTGGCCGCGCACCTCCATATTCTCTCCACCGTGAGCAACGGAGCCATGGTGGAATATCCCGGCTGGGAAGCCCTGCGCGGAGGGTCGGCCTCGGCCTGCCGGATCACCAGGATGGCCCATGAGGAAATCATCGAGCGCCCCCTGGAGCTGAGCGACGGCTACCTCCGGCTTCCGGAGAGTCCCGGCCTGGGATTGGGCAACTACGTCCCGGAAGCGCTCTCGGAGTTGGAGGAGCTGACGGCGAAAGGAGATTGAGTTGGCAGGAAAGCCACCCTTCCTGGCGGTGGTCAGTTGGCTCCCCCAGGGACTGGAAAAGATCGAAGGTTGCGTTGACGGCGTCCGGTTGGTTGCCGGCGAGGACCGCGACTTCCTGATGGAGGCCTTCGCCGAGGCCGAGGTGGCCTTTGTGGGGGCTTTCGACCCCGGGCTTCTGCGGGTGGCCAAGAATCTCCGCTGGGTCCACGCCGGCTCGGGCGGGGTGGAAGGCTACATGTTTCCGCAACTGGTGGAGAGCGCCATCACCTTGACCTGCTCCAAGCCCTGCTTCGATTCCACCGGGGCCGAATATGCCCTGGGGATGATGCTGGCCTTCAGCCGCCGGCTGCATGTCGATTTGAGACACCGGCCGGACCGGGAGTGGGAATGGTCGGTTCCGGGCACCCTGCGCTCCCGAGGCCAGTGGCCCACCGAGCTGAAGGGCAGGACGGTGGGCATTCTGGGCCTGGGCGTGATGGGATCGGAAATCGCCCGGGTGGCCAAGGGTTTCGGCATGCGCGTGGTCGCATTGGCCAGGACGCGGCGAACCCCTCCGCCAACGGTGGACCGGTTGCTGGGCCCCGCTCAAATGGACGAGCTTCTGGCAGACTCGGATTTCGTGGTTCTGAGCCTCCCACTCACTCCCGAGACCAGGGGAGTGATCGGCGAGCGGGAGCTGGGAAGGATGAAAAGAGGCGCCTGCTTCATCGACGTTTCCGGGAGGCCGGCGCTTTACGACCTGGAAGCCGTCCGCCGGGCCCTGGTGGAACGACGCATCGCCGGAGCCGTCCTGCAACTGGAAGTGCCGGACCCCGATTCGGCGCTGTGGGGGGTGGAAAACCTGCTGATGTCCTTCCACCGCGTCGTTACCCGCGAGGAATACCAGCGCTGCGTCGAGCTGTTCTGCGAGAACCTGCGGCGCTACTGCCGGGGCCGACCCCTGCTGGGACTGGTGGACAAGTCGGCCGGCTATTAGTGTCCTGTCTCAAAAGCAGGATTACCCGCTCCTGCCCTACCCCCGCACCCCCGTTACAGCAATCGCTGTTTCTTGAGGAAGTCCCCCAACTGTTCCATCTCGGCGTCGCTGAGGCTGTAGTAGGGTGGCCTTCTCCAGCGCCCGCAGATCCCGAAGTGCTCGTACACCCCGTGGAACCAGGCGTCAAAGGCTCCCTGCCGCGCCATGATGAACTCGAACAGAGGCAGATCGAAGGTCCGGATGATTTCCACGGCTTTGGCCATGTCGTCCGCCTGGATGGCCTTCCAATAGTCGTGGGACACCTGGGGCTTGAAGGTGATGAAGGTCGAAAGGTACCCGTCACAGCCAAAGGGATGAAGGTTCAAGTGGTTCTGCTTCTGTCCGCCGGAAAAGACGGCCCAGTGGTCGTGGACCAGCAGGGCCATCTTCCGGCCGAACTCGCCGCACCAGTCGTCCTTGATGGCCACCACTCCCGGCACCTCGTCCCGAACCCGTTTGAGCGTTTCCAGGCCAAAGGCCTCTCCCCGGGGCACGAAGGTGGCCGTGATGATCATTACCGGCAGCTCGGCTGCGGCGGCTGCATAGTGGTTCACCAGCGTGGTCGTGGTGCAGGACCCGGCCCAGTCGGGCGGCATCACCATCAGGACGCCGGCCCCGGTCTCCTTGGCGTACCGGGCGAATTCCACCAGCTTGGGAGTTCCCCAGTTCCTCTCGGCGGCCACCACCATGGCCCGCCCGGCGGTCTGCTCGCAAACCACCCGGGTGACCTCGGCGATATCGTCATCGGTCAGGAGCGTATAGAGGCTGTCCCCCCAAGTCAGCAGCATGGTGGGGCTGCCGGCCTCGATGGAAAAATCCACATAGTGCCGCAGGCCGGCGTAGTCCACTTGACCGTCCCGCAGAAAAGGGGTCCGGATGGAAGCCACCGGACCGGTCAGGCTGTTTCGAATTTCCTGCTTGAGAGCATCCATGGTCGTCTCTTTCTATCTGTTGTTTCGGTTCACCCTCACGAGCTGGACAAAACCACCCGCGCAAGGTTGTTCAACACCTCCAGCCGCTACAACCTACTCCTTGACGATCAGTCCCATCAGGGCGCCGCCCACACCTCCCTGCACCACCGTGCCCAGGAACCAGACCAATGCAATCGTGTGGGTAAAAGGCATGACGGCAAAGCTGCCGTAGCCCATGCCGATTCCAACGGCCACACCGAAGAGCAGACCGTATTGAATGGCCCGGCCCAGCTCCTTCCGGCAGATCAAGAGCTTGTAAATGCTGACGAACACCGCCGCGGAAATCAGCGTCACCAGGTAGATCAACCCGATCATGATCTCATCCGGAGGCCGCCAGAGGTCAGCCGTAGCCCCATATTCACCCATGAGGATCAGTTGATGAATGACAACGTCCAGCAACGACCAGGCCAGGAAAACAGCCACGACGGCCAGGATTGTCCTTTTCCCCATCTCATCTCCTTTTCGTTACACAGCCTCATTCTTGCGGTGTTCAGGAGGCAGCTAGGCGTAGCTCTCCCACCGAATCGATCATCCGACGCACCCGGTCCACGAACCAGGTGGGCGGATGCCTCAAGGGCAACCTGGCCGGACCGCAAGGAATTCCCACCAGCGGCATGCAGGCCTTGATGAAGTTGCCCTCCCCCGTGATCCCCTCACGAATCACCTCAGCCAAGGCCCGATTGTACACTTCTTCCGACGCCATATAGAGATGAGTGGCCTCCTCGTATTCCCTGGCGCTCAGCGCCCGGAAAATTCTGAGGTTGGTCCTGGGCAAAAAGTTGGCAGCCTGGGACACATATCCGCGAGCACCCAGGATAAAGGACGAGGCCACGAAGGCGCCGTGGAAATTGCAGACGATGTTGAACCGATCCGTGAAGGCGGACAACACCGCCACCAGCTCGCTGTCGTTGCTGCTGGACCATTTCAGCCCCACCACGTTTTCCAGCCCGGCCAATCGCTCGACGAACTTCAGGTCCATGTCGAAGCCGCAGGTCCAGAAGGTATTGTAGGCCGTCAGTCCCAGGCTCACGGATTCACTGATGGCGCGGAAGTATTCGAAGGCATCGTCGGACGTGCTGGCGAAGTACCAGGGAGGCTCGACCTGCAATCCGTCCGCCCCGATTCTTTCGGCGTGCTCCGCCAACTCCACCGAGGTTTGAGTGGACTGATGAGAGATGCCCACGAAAACGGGCAGGCGGCCGGCCGAAGCGTCGACGGCGGCCTCGGCAACCGCCTTGCGTTCCTCGATGGACAGATGCATCTGCTCCCCGCCCGCTCCCAGCGCCACGTAGACCGCCTCTCCGGTCCGCAGCCCCCCGCTGACGAGATATTCGATACAGGTCCCGATCCTGGGAAGATCCAGCGAATAGTCTTCCTTCATGGGAGTGCAGGCCGCCACAAAAACTCCCTGATACTTCGATTTGGACTCTTCGCTCTTCGTCATGGCTTTTTGTTTTCCCGGGCTGCAGTGGGTAGGTGAAAGAGAGTTTCCTAGTGTAGGGGTGACATTGCTGAGCACGGTCTCGACCAGTTCCCAAGCGTCGGCGCGCGCATCTTAACACAGCAACCGGGACCACGTTGTCGTTGGTCTCCAGCGCTTCGTAGAAGGCTGGTGACACTCCGAGATCTTTTCCACCGGAGTTGGCCCCCGCAGATCCCGGGCAAGCGGAACCAGCTTCTCGATCACCTGTGCGGCTTCTATTGGGCGACTATGATAACGGCTGAGACGTCGCTACCCATTCAGCATTGTCTCAACGTAACTGTCGTTGTCCTCTTCCTGAAAAAGGACGCGCCGCTTCTGCATTTCGCTCTTCTCCATGTCCCACAGCCTGCGCATCGTCGCGGACGGAGTGTTCGAAACGATGAAGGACTGCAAGCGCACAGCCGAATCGCCGAGGCGTTGTTCGATCTCCTTGATGGTCTTATAAAACTGGATCTTTGGATCACTCGGCCCAAGGTTCCGGATTCCCTTGGGATCCACAAAGATGACCTGCTGCTGACCGCCCGCGAGTAACCACAAGATGAAGTCGGGGTGGAAGTTGCCGGCTTCGAAGAAGCCCACACCACGGCCCTTGCTGAGGTTTCGTAGCAGATAGAGTTCGCGGGCCTCGAAGAAGTCCGGATGCCCGTCGTGGAACGCTTTCAGATCCTCAACGAACTGGCGTTCGCCCTTGTTCAGTGGCGCGGGACTGATCTCGACGACGTTCGTGTCGAGATAGAGCAACGGCTGGTAGAGGTGCTTGCCGAACCAGATGGCCTTCATACCCTGGAACTCCCAGGGGTTGAGGTCGCCCTTCTCAATTGCGGCCTTGAGCTCTTCGAGCTTGGCGACGATCTCCTCCTCCGATTTATCGATCAGAATGCGGTAACCCTCGTCGGGCGACTCCTTCACACGGAGGAAGTTCGGATCGTCGCCTTCCAGGTCGCGGTACTCGAGGTGCGGCAGCTCCCACTCGCGCTTGCGAAAGGTGTAGTAGCGCTCGGTGTACTTCTTGAGCAGGGCAACGGCGATCTCCTCCCAGAGGCGCACCTTCTCGAACGAATCGCCGGTCAGCTCGTCTGCGGGAATCTGCAAGCGGTACCAGCTCTGGTCAGCCAGCAGCGCTTCGATCGCCTGCTGCGTCAGGTTCAGATTGTACCAACCGCGCTCGGCTTTGAATCGTTCCAGATCGAAGTAAATACGGTCGAGATCGAGGAAGGCCACATGGCGGGATGTCAGGTGGGTCTGGTTCGGCGCGGCGTCGGCATCGCCGCCCACCAAGCCACGCGACTTCATCGCCTGGATCTTCGGATACCAGTTGAGCACCACCTGATTTCTCTGGAGGTATTCGGTGCTGGGATCGCGAGCGGGGTCCGGTACGGCCAACGTCGGCACCGGCGCGAGCTTGCGGAACGCGTCGCCGAACTCGGTGCTGACCCCGTTGATCGTCTTCCTGAGCCGGATCGTCTTGAGTTTCTCCGTCCCGAGGTTCTTGATTACTGGCAGCAGAAACTCGATGCGATCATCGTTGGTGGGCAGCCCCTCTTCTTTGAGGAAGTCCCGGAACTGCGCCATGTAGTCGGCATGAATGCCGAAGATGCCGAGCGTCTCGAGCACACCGATATGTTTCGGCCGCTCGACGCTCTCGGGGAGTTGCGTCTTGCCGCTACGCTTGAGGCTCAGGTCGTAGCCCTTGAGCCGCACCCCGCGCCCGAAGAGTTGAATGATCTGCGCGCCTTCCCCCTTGCCCACGTTCATCAGGCCCATCGTCGAGACGCGCCAACTGCTCCAGCCTTCGGTGAATTTCTTCGAGCCGATCAGCAGGTGCACCGTCGAATGCGGCTGGTTGATCTCGTGGAAGAGCGACCCCGAGAATTCGCGGTCGCCCGTGGCAAGGCCATTCTCCTTGCACAGCTTCACCAGCTTGGCGTCGTCGCCCACGTTGATGACGCCGAAGGCTTCGTTCTCGGCACCCAGCCGCAGGGCCACTTCGCCGGTCACACCCCTCAGGTTCTCGACATAGAGCTGGCCGCCACCGGGGGCGTTGAAGAGCGTCGCAAGCGTCTCATCGAAGACCTGCGCCGGCGAGAGACCTACGGTGTTCAGATACGCGAAGCGCCCGGCGAACAGGTTCTTGCCCGTTGCGGTGACAAGGCCCTGATTGAGAACGCGGCGGATGCGTTGGATGCTGCCGGCGCGGTCCGACACGTAGCGGGCCAGGAACATCAGGATCTCAACGATATCCGAGGCGTCCTGCGAAGCCAGACCCTTGACGACCCGCCCGCCGACGAAGATCCACAGAGGATTCTCGATGTTGAATGGCCGGAAGGCGCCGCCTTGCTCGCGGTAGAGCCGCTGCTGTTGGAAGAACGAGAGCAGGCAGGCTACCAGGTACAGCTCCAGGTGGTTCTGTTGCGTTCCCTGGTCGAGATTGAGGATCTGGTAATCCTTGCCGAAACCGTCTCCGTAGAAATAGCGGTAGGAGTAGTCGCACAGCGTGCTCTTGGCGTACAGCTCGGTGAGCCTGGGATTTCCCTTGACCGCTTGCCCGAAGGTGGCCGAGTACTCGAAGGAGAACCCTTTTTCACACAGCGCATTGCGAAAGCGCATCCACGCGCCTTCATCTCCACCGCTGGCGCCGCGGTGCCCTTCATCCACGAGCACCAGGTTGTTCCCCTCGAAGGCGTCGATGGCGATGGTCTTGTCGCCCATCTCATCGCGCAGCCGGGTCACTTCGAGGATCTCGACCGCCTGTCCGCTGAACAGTCCGCGGCCGTCCTTGCTGAACAGTTCGGCGTCGATGCCCGCTGCCTCGAACTCGCGCAGATGCTGCTGGGAGAGCCCTTCGTTGGGCGTCAGCAGGAGGATGCGGTTCAGCTCGCGCCGCCGGCCGTGCCGGGCCAGGGCGTGTTGGTACTGCAGCATGTTGGCGTGCATCAGCAGCGTCTTGCCGCTGCCGGTGGCCATCCAGAAGGCGAGTTTATTGAGTTGCGGCCAGGACTCTGTGGCTTCGTCGAACGCGGTGATCCGGTCGGCCTCGGGCTTGTCCGCGTTGTAGGCGGCCACCTGCGCGTTCAGATCAACGAGCAGCGCCTTGGGATCGCGGAAGTAGCGGTCCAGGAAGATCTCGGTGAACAGCAGGGTCAGGTACTGGAAGTACTTCCAGACGATCGGCTCCTCGCCGCGGGTGATCCGCCGTTCGTTCAGCCGTTGCGTGTGCCTGACGATATTCTGGTCGTACTCCAGCAGCAGCTCGGTGGGCAGCCGCGTCAGGTTGAAAAGTTGTGCGGTGAGCGCGTGGTGGAAGTGGTGGATGTTGTTTTCGTCCAGCCCTTCCAGCGCCTCGTTACGCAGGTGTTCCGCCAGTTTCTCGAACCGCTTAACGTTGAAGAGCGACAGTAGCCACTGGTTGAGCACCAGCTTGTAGGCAAACGGGACCTGCGGCTTTTTGGAGGTAGCTTTGGCCTTCTTCTTCGCCATCACTCTCCCTCCCTCTCGAACATCAGACGATGGAAGTCTTCCTCGATCAGCCGCACCTTCCACAGGTCGTCGGGGGACTTCAGGTTCTCGAGGTTGTTGCCGCCGTTGACGTAGATGAGGTCGAACTCGCTGTCCTTGGCCGAGTAGCCCTGTTTGGTGAACCACTCGTCGAGCACCAGGTTGTCCTGCTCCGGCTGGCCGGTGAGCTTGCGCCAGATGACAAGCGTTCGACGTCCATCGGGTGTCGTACCGCTCACCGTGCGGAACCAGTACGGGCCGTCCTCCTCTTGCCTGAGGCGGCCCTTCAGCCGCAGGCGCTTCTCGCTGTCGCGCTCGAACGCGGCGCTGAAGGTCTGCGGTGCGGCGATGTGCCGGACCGTGAGGCCGATGAGCCAGTTGAAGGTCTCCGGCAGGTCGACATTGACCTCGCGGCTCTCGTCCGAACCGGGACGCTTGACCTTCAGCTTATAGGCCGTGGGGTCGGTGAAGGCCCGTACGTTGAGCAACGACGGGCTGCCGCGCGTCTCGACATCGAGCAGGTAGCGCAGGACGTACTGCTCTCTGAGGCCGTCCGCGCCTTGCGCCTCACGGCCGTCGAGCAGAAGCTGTTGCTTGTCGCTGCGGCGGATCTCCAGATTGTTGAGCGCGTCCTCGTAGGATTCGAGACGGACGACCTTCACGATGCGCGGGCTGCGCTCGGCTTCCTCCGGTGTCGCAAGGCGCTTGGGCTTGCCGTCTTTCCATTCCGGCGTAAAGGTAACCTTCTTGATGCGCGGCAAGAGCACCGTGTCGAAGTAGTCGCCCATCTCGACGAGGATGAACTTGCGCCGGCCGCCGTCCTCACGGTTGAGATTGATGACGGCGTGGCCTGTGGTGCCGGAACCTGCGAAGTAGTCGAGAGCAACGCCCTCCGCGTTGTTTCGAAACCCGGCAACCTTCAGACAGTCGGTTACGGCATGAACAGACTTTGGGAAGGCAAACTTGTGTGTCTCCCCGAATAGGTGAGCAAGCAAGTTCGTTCCGTACGCCGCCGCTGAATACTCTGATTTGTCCCACCACGTTTGTGGAAGGAGACCTTCATCGTTCAGGCGCCACTTGCGATAGATAGCGCTGTGTCCTCGCGAATCCTTTCGGACTCTAAGGTGTGGGATGTTCTTCCTCGTCGTCTCAACGACGAAATCCCAAATGCGCTCCCGACCATCTTCGTCAATTGGAAGCAGCGTTTCCTCCGTTGCTCTTGGGGGATCAAGCACCTTCCATGTGCGTGCACCATTATCCCACTCCATCGCTGGGAGGCGGAGGCGCTCTCCTTCGACGTAAATCGGGTAGAACTGGCGCGGTCGCGTCAGGCGGTATGTGTTCTGTCCCCCGTGCTTCCGAAAGTTCGTCCACTCGAAGGCAGATATGTCATCACGCTCCTTGTAGCGTGCCTTCTGCCCCTCGGAATGTTCAAGGCGCCCAATACGAGCCGCACCCGGTAGTCCGTAGAAAAGGGCATACTCGTGGCACACCGAAAAGCCAACCGTGCCCGTTCGCCCAGCGGGGTTGTTCTTGATGGGCACGACGCCAAGTACTTTATATTGCCCTAGCCCGAACTATTCATGAAGGGTGACCTATTGCTGATTGAGGCTTGATCTCGACGTCCCCACAGTGTTCAGACGGGTTTTGGGCCTGATTCTCAGTCTCGGCAGGCATCCCCTTAGAGGGCTGACCGGTGTGGCCGA
>JAJDUG010000038.1 GCA_022826755.1 Acidobacteriota bacterium | reverse complement strand
GCGGGCATTTCAGGCCCGCCGGCTTCGGCCGTGTAGGTGAAGTTGAGCATGGCCGCATCGGAACCCCGGTTGGTCAGGGCCAGCTCCGAGGTGAAGTGGGAGTTGTTCTTCCCCGTCGAGTCCAGCACCACCGGGACGAAGGTCGTCATGGTCGTCATGGCGTCGGGCGGAGTTGAAGCATCTCCCGGATTGAAACCGGCGCTGATGACCAGTTCGGCATTTGCGATACTTCCCGCGTTCGCCGGCGCTACGACGAGCTGAGCGTAGCTGATTCTGCTCATGCCTGCCTCTTCATACTCGACAAAGCCTCCTTCGGGTGCATTCTCGACTGCCGCAGCGGCCAGATCTTTCATGACCTTTGCCACATTGGCGTCTTGGAGCACCCCGACGAACTTGGAATCACGGTCCTCATTGCCTGCGTCGAAGAATACTAAAATGAAATCGTCACTTTGACGGTTGTTAACCAGCACAACGAAGTAGGTGGACCCGTGCTTCCAGGGACCCGGTTCCATCCTGAAAACCGTCTTCAGGGCTTCAATGTCCACGGCCTCTCCACTCTCGAATTGCGCTCCCAACCATGCAATCGCTCCCTGGACGAAGGCTTTCAGGGTATCCCGGTCCACCACATCCCGGGCCGTGACAGCCGGCCCTTCCTGGGCCGAGGCGGGGCGCACTTCGGCAAAGAGGGCGACCAACAGAATGGCGCAGCCCAAGACAATCATCAGCGTTCTGGATTTCATGACAGTTGCTCCCAGTTCCTTTCGAGCTTTGCCTGTGACAATTTTGTGATGAGGGGCTATAAATCTATATCATGCGGTAGTTTCGTCAAGTAAATAAACCGCACGACGCTTCTGATCCTGAAGGGTAAGGGGCTGAGACTGTCCTGGGAACCCGGGAAGAATCTTGGCCCCGATCCTACCGCCGCGCCGGAACATAAGCCCCGTCGCCGCTGCGCTGCCCCGGGGCCCCGCCGTCGTTGACCACCCCGTAGGCCAGAAAGGGGTTGTTGCCGGAAATCCGGCGGACGCGAACGTAGCCCTGCGTGGTTCCTCGGGCGTACTTGCTCAGGATGCCGTTGAACTGATGCCAGCGCCTAGCCGCCAGCCTGAGGCCTCCGGCATCTGCGGGCCCGACATTGTCCATGGTGACGGTCTCGACCAGCATGCCGGCCGCCCCGTCGTAGATGTCGATCTCGAAGAGGCTGGGGCTGTCGTCGACTTCACCGGTATTGACCAGGGCCAGGTTGCTGCGGTTTTCCTGGTTCTGCTGCAGGGCGTCGATCCAGACGCTGCCGGTAAAGGCCGCCCCGTCGGGCACGGCGTTGTAGAAGACCCCGTACTGACCGCCGCGGCCGTCCGAGGAGCTGGTGCGGGCCCCGATCACGATCCCGTTCATGTCGCCGCTCTCCACTCTGGCAAACAGGGCCCCGGCCAGCCCGCCCCTCCCCGCGGGCACGCCCTCGATGCCCTTTCGGCGCATTTCCGTGTCGATGACGTCGGGAATGATCCGCTGCCGGCCGGGTTCCAGCCTCAGGCGGAAGCGGGCGGTGCGGTCGGCAGTGGTGAGCCCCTCGGCAACGAAGTCGAAGTGGAGGGTCTTCTCCTCCTCGGAGAAGTTGGCTGCCGTCAACTCGCTGGAGAACTCGTTGATCTCGACGATCACCGGCAGGGTATGGCGCAGGCTGCCCTCCAGCGAGCCGGCCGCGACCGGAAAGACGAAGGACCCGTCGGAGTTGGCCTGGTCGTTGATGACGCCGTAGGCATAGAAGGGGGCCCTCCGGTCGACCCGCTCCACCCTGACGTAGCCGTTGGCCAAGGTCTTCAGCACCTGCGAAAACTGGTGGAACTCTCCGGGGCCCAGCTCCACGGTCCCCAGGTCCTTGACGGTGCGTCGTCGGTGGTAATGACGTCGTCGACAGACAGATAGAACCCGATCCGGAAGGGACCGGCGTCCACCGGGCCCGGATTGCTGACGGCCGCGTAAATCGAGACCGGGCGACCGGTTTCGGCGATGGGAGGAGTCACCAGCGACGTGGGGACCAGATCGGGGTGGGCTGCCGACGTCGGTTCAAAGAGAGCCACCACCTGCCTGCTCGAGTCCATCTCGACCACACAGCCATTCCCGGAAGGCGAATCGCACCCCTGCCAGCCCGTGAAGCGGAAGCCGGGATTGGGGCGGGCGGTCAGCGTCATGCGGGTGCCGGTGGAGTAGGGGAGTTCCCTGACGATCTTGTCGAGGGCGGCATCCACCTGGATTCGAGGCTTGATGAGATTGTTCCGGGGATCGAGAACGGGTACCCCGGTGCTTTTCAAGGCGGAAAGCAGGTCCGGAACCGAAGCGTTGGGAGCTTTCGACTTGCGCACCGCCCAGGCGCCGGCGACGTGAGGAACGGCAAGGGAGGTTCCATCGAAGCGAGCGAAACCGTCGCCGGGAACCGAGGTGTTGATTCCCCCGCCGGGTGCCAGCAGGTCCACCAAGGGAGAGTTGTTGGAGAAGACGGAGACCTCATCCTGAATCGTTTCATCGGCGCCGGTGTCGGTGGAGCCCACGCTGATGACGCTGGAGATGCAGGAGGGGAACTGGATTCCGGTCGAGGAGTGGTTGTTCCCTGAAGAGGCAACCGGCGCGATGCCGAAGGTCCGCAAATTGTCCATGGCGGCCTTCACCGCGGGGAAAACGGAGTCGCATTCTTCGGAAGAGAGACCGCCACCGAAGCTCATGTTGACGGCCGCGATGTCGTAGCCGCCGCTCAGCTCCAGGACCCGCTCCAGGCCGGCGACCCAATCACTGGTGGTTGACGTCAGGCAGTCGACCGGGCCCCGGCACCGGGAAAACACCTTTATGGCAACGATCCCGGAATCGGGGGCGACCCCCGAAAAGGTCGTCCCTGCCCCGGCGGCAACCCCGGCTACGGCCGTGCCGTGGAAGCAATCGCTCGCCGAGGAGCAGGGCTCTCCCGACTCCATGCCGATTGCCTCCCTGACGCCTCCGGGGCAAAGCGGCGCAGAGCCCTCGCCGCCGCCGGAATAGCAGGCCTCCGACACCACCCTGTCCTTCAGAAAAGGATGTTCCCCGTCCACCCCCGTATCCAGGATGGCCACCGCCTGGCCCGCTCCGGAATAGCCTTGACTCCAGGCATTGGGCGCCCCGACCAGGGCGGTGCTGGTCCCCAGCGAAGGCTCGACCCTGACGTCCTCCTCCAGGGTGATCACCTCCGGGTCGGAGGCCAGAGCCTCCAAGGCGGGCCCGTCCACCTCCATGGCCAGGTGGGGCATGTACTTGAACCGCCGAACCGACGAAAGGCTGTAGCTGCCCATGCGGGTCAACAGCGATTGCTGGACTCGGGAAATCAGCGGGGAGCGGGCTTGGGCCTCATTGAGGCTGCTGACCGCCGCCGACACCGATTGACCGTCGGTCCTCAATCCCACGATCACCCTGGCCTTGCCTTCCGCCCGGACCTTGGCCCTCAGAGCGTCAAAGGCCCTGTCCCGCCGAGCCTTCAGGACCGGCTCTCCTCCCATGCCCAGTTCCCGGTTGGATTCCCGGTCGTCGGCACCCGGGGTTCTGACGCCGAGGGTGGCGCTGCCGCAGTTGGGCTCCCGGCCGGGGATCACCGTCCCGGCGCCCCGTGGCGAAACCCTGGTGGTCAAAGGAAAGCAGGCTCCGCTGACGAAAAAGGTCTTGGTGTACTGGTTGTCCGATTCGTCGCTTTCCGGAACCGCTTCTCCCCCGTCGACGACGACGCGCAGCGTATGGGTGCCGCTGCTCAATCTTCCAAGGGGATAGTCCTCGCGAAATCGATAGACCTGAGGGTCCAGGGGAGAGGACACGTCGAAGGTCTCCCTCAAGCGGCCGTTCAGGAAGAGCTCGATCCGGAACGATGCCGCGGCCGGGGAGCCGACGCTGTTGATGACGGCGAAGTCCACAAAAAGCCGGTCGTAAGCCATCAGGCGCAGGTTGTCGGTGTGTGTCTCTTGCCGGTTGGAGACCACCAGGCTGTCGGACCAGCCGTCAGGGCGAACGGGTCTCAGATTGGGCAGGCCGTCCTGGGATCCGGCCGAGCCCGGGGAGGTGCCTCGGTGAAACAACACTGCTACCTCGCAATGAGCCGCCTCGGGGTCCCTGTGGGTGATGGCCACTTCAGTTCTGGCCGTATGCTCGCCCAGGGGCCCCATGAAGAGATGAGGCAGGATGGCCACCGTGGAGCAGGGCGAGCCCTCCCACAGCGAGAGGCAGAAGGGGGCCTGCTCTGCCGGATCGACGTCGGAAACGGTCATGGTGTGGACGGCCTGGTCCTCGGACCGCAGGACGAGACTCTCGCTCTGCAAGTGGGGAGCGTCAGGGGGCTGGCCCTCGGAGCGGCGCAGCCGGATCTCGGCAGGCTTCCCTAGGGTCAGCACCAGGTGTCTTTCTCCCTGGGCGGCGGCGTCCTGCGACAGGGTGAGGGAAATTTCGCCCTCGGTCTCGCCGGCCGGGAAGAGAAGTCCGCTGTCAGGTGCAGGCGAGAGGTTGGTGTACCCACCCGTGGCCTCGCCGAAGCCCACTGTATAGGGCACCCGCACCGCCACCGGAAGCTCCCGGCTCAAGGTGACGGGCACCCTTACACTGGCGCCCTCCCGCGCCTCGGTTTCGGTCGAGGCAAAAGCAAGTTTGGCCTTCAGGTCGGAATCAACGGACAGATCGCCACGATAGGGCACTTGCCCGGCGTTTGGATTGCCGCCCAGCAGGATGGTTCCGGAAGCGACATTGTATTCCCCTCCCAGGGTATCGAGCACATCGTCCAGGATGCCCTCGGGAAGGTCTTTCAGAGGGTTGTCGAACAGCCACAAGGCTCGCAGATTGTCCAACCTCCCAAACAAACTCTCGGACAGATCCTCCAGAGAGTTCCAGTTCTCTTATGCCGGCAAGTTGCGCACTGGTGACCTCCCCGCAAGCTGATGCCCCCGTGAGCTCGATCAGCTTGTCCCGCACCTGCGGCGTGCGGTCGCAGATGCCTTGCCCGCGGGCGACGGTTGGCAAGATCCAAGGCAGGGCAAGGAGCCAGGCGAGGGCGAGAACAGTTCTGGCGCGGGAACTCGTGCCAGGTGGAGTGAAAGAGACCAATCTACGAGCCGGATATGTCCAATTGGATGGGAGTAGGTGGTTCGAGCTGAGCCGCCGCCGATCGCAACTGATATGGAGTCACATATCGAACCAATATACCGGATACCGGCGAACAGGTCACTTTGGGTCTCAGGGGGGCTCAGGCTGTCCAATTCATGCAGCTGATTGGGATCGGCGGACCGCTACGCACCGACATTGACCGCGCCAACGGGAACCGATAGGATCGAAAATCCTTGCTGCGACAAGAGTAGTATACGGCGGAGTCGAGCCCTTGGAAAACGACTGGAGATCCTCATGATTCGAGAGCACTCAGCAGGCGTCCCCTTTGTAGTATTGGCAATGGTCTGGAGTTGGAGCCTGGGCTGCAGTCCTGCAGGAGAGCCCGATTCCGGGGTTGTGCCACCCGCGGGGACAGTGGTGCTCCCGGACGCCGAGGCCGTGCAACCGGTGGAGATCGTCCGCACCAATGACTACTCCGAAGGGGTGGTGATCGATCACGAGGGGAACATCTACTTCTCCCACGAGAGGGTGATCACGGTGGTAAACCCCGACGGAAAGCACCGGGTCTGGGCCGAGACCGGGGAACCCAACGGCCACAAGATTCTGGCGGACGGCACCCACCTGGTCTGCGACGCCAGCCATCACGCGGTGCTGCGCCTGGATGCCGACGGAAACATGCTGGAACCGGCCTCCACCGAATGCGAGGGCAAGCCCCTGAAGGGACCCAACGACCTGACCCTGGCTCCGGAGGGGGGCTTCTACTTCACCGACCCGGAGGGCACGGGCCTGTCCAATCCCGTCGGAACCGTCCACTACGTCGACCCGGAGGGCGCCACCCACCTGGTGGCCGGAGGGTTGGCCTACCCCAACGGCATCGTGCTGACGCCCGATCGCAAGCGGCTGCTGGTCGCGGAAAGTCAGAAGAACCGCATCCTGCTTTACGAGGTGCTCTCGCCGGGGAAGGTGGGTCCCATGCAGGTGTTTGCCGATCTGCCTTCCAGGCAGGGAGAGCAGATCGACAACCAGCCCGACGGGATTTGCCTGGATGCCGCGGGAAACCTCTACGTGGCCCACTACGGGATGCGCCAGGTCCAGGTGCTGGATCCCGAAGGCCAGCTCATCCGACGCTATCCCGGAGGGAACCTCACCACCAGCAATTGCGCCTTCGGCGGGCCCGGGCTGGATCAGCTTTTTGTTACGGGAGGCACGCCCGGGGCGCTCTTCCGACTGGATCTGGGCGTGCCCGGTCTGGACATTCGCCCCAAGCGCAATGAGAACCCCTCCGAGGGCTGAGTCGTGAGTCGGCCATGGGGTTTGCCCCGGGGGAGACAACCCTTCCCGGCAATAAGTGCCGCTGCCTGCCGAATGTTGCAAAGGGCTCACGGGACCGCCTGGCCGGCCAGGACACCAGTGCATCGCCCTCCTTCCACCGCCACCTGACCATTGACCACCACCCAGTGGATGCCCACGGGAAACTGCCTGGGGTCTTCGTAGGTGGCGGTGTCCGTGACCGTGTCCGGGTCGAAGACCACCAGGTCGGCGAAATACCCCGGCTGCAGCCGGCCCCGTCCGGTCAATCCGAAGCGGCGCGCCGGCCCGTCCGTCATCCGTTGAACCATCGTCTCCAGGCTCAGGGTCCCAAACTGCCGCCGTAGCCGTCCCAGGAACCTGGGGAAGGCCCCGTAGCAGCGGGGATGGGGCGCGCTTCCCAGGGGGGTGATGTCGCTGCAGGCCATGGCGTCGGGACGGGCCAGCAAGTGCAGGCAATCCCGGTCGATGGCTTCCCGCAGTGCCGGGATTGCCGGCGGGGCGTTGACGTAGCCGACCCTGAGTTCCTCCTCCAGCAGGAGGTCGCACAGCGTCTGGGCCGGGGAAGTCTCCCGCAAGCGGGCGGCTTCGGCCAGGGTCTTTCCCTCCAGGTGGGAGTTCCGCGGCAGGTAGGAGAAGGTGACCGGATCCAACGGCGCGAACAGGCGGTTCTCCAGGTGGTCCCGAAGGGCCCGCCGCCACCCGGGTTCGGCCAACCGCTCCAGAATGGCGTCGGTGCCGCCCTCCTGCATCTCACCGGGCAGAAAGCTTATGGCGATGCTGCTTCCGCTGGGATAGGGGTAGATGTCCATGGTGCAGTCCACCCCTTGATCCTTGGACCGGTCGATGGGGTCCGTCAGCTCCTTCAGTCGGCCGGCGGTCTCCTCGGTCGTCCTCAGGTGGGCGAAGTGGATGGGCGCCCCCGACTGCCGGGCGATCTCCAGTCCCTCCAGGATCCCTCCCCCGCCAAAGGCGCGCTCGGGTGTGCCCACCCGGGGTTCGTTGACGTAGACGCCCCCGGCCTCGCGCACCGCCCGGCACACCTCCACCAGCTCCCGGGTGTCGGCCCAGTATCCGGGATAGTAGGCGGCGCCGGTGGAGAACCCCACCGCACCCTGCTCGATCCCCTGCCGCACCATTCGCCCGGCCGCCCGGAGCGCCTCTCCCCGCAGCGGAAGGTCCCGAAAACCCAAGATCTCCAGGCGAATGGCGCCGTGGGGAACCAGCCAGGCCAGGTTCACCGCCACCTTGCGGTGGTAGTGAGCTCGAACGGCGGCGATGCTGCCGGTGTCCATCTCGCAAGGGGGGTCCCCCAGGATCCCACCCAGATAGCCGGCGTAGAGCCTGAAATTCGGAGGGGAGAGGGGCGCCCACGACATCCCGTCCAGGCCCACGATCTCGGTGGTGATGCCCTGTCGCAATCCGCAGGCGTGTTGGGGATCGTGGAGAAGAACTCCCTCGGAATGGGTGTGGGTGTCGATGAAACCGGGAGCGACCGCGAGACCCCGCAGTGGAAGGACTCGCCGGGCCTGGGCCCGGGAGAGGTTCCCGATGGCTTCGATCCTTTCCCCCACGATACCGATGTCGGCGGAAACGGCCGGAGTGCCGGTCCCGTCGAGGAGCTGTCCTCCGGTGAGGATCAGGTCGAAGGTCATAGCGCCGAAGGACTGTGCCAGGAGCCGGTCAGGCCTCCAGGGGCCGCGGGCCCTGCCGGTCCGCCTCCCTCATGAGGGGTTGGTCGGGCCTGACGGCCAGCCAGCAGAGCGCGGCCGTCAACTGCGTGCCGGCAATGAGATAGAGCACCAGGTCCCAGTCGCCGCCGGTGCGTTCGATGTGTCCGATCAGGTAGCCCAGCGCGATGGGCATCAGCAGGGCGCCGGCGATTCCGGCCATGTTCATCACCGCCATCAGCAGGGCGCTGTAGCGGCCGGCGATGTCCATGGTTGCCGTCCAGGAAGGGGGACCGGAAAAGGAACCGGCCAGCGACCCCGCCGACAGCAGCGCCACCAATAGCGGAGCCGAGGTGGCCCCCAGGGACGACAGCGTCAGCAGGCCGGCGGCGCCGATGCCGCAACAGGCCACCAGGCTGCGGCTGATCCGCTTGCTGCCGGTCCGCGCGAACAACCCGTCCACCAGCAGGCCGCCCGCCATCAACCCCGCCACCGCCGCCGCCAGAGGCCATACGGTGAACCAGCCCGCCTGGGAGGGGGTGATGCCGTAGCTCTTCTCCAGGTAGGCGGGAAACCAGGTAAAAAAAACGGCGTAGGCTGCCGCCCGCAGGAACTGCTGGGAGCAGATTCCCCACAGGCTGCGGCTTCTGATCATGCCGGCCAGCAGCGTCCCCTGGCCTTCCGGACTCGGGTCAGGCCCGGGATTTCCACCCTCGGCCGATTCAGGGGGGCCCTGACCGGAGGAGGCCGCCGCCCGCGGTTGCCCGGACAAGGGCGGACCGCTGATCAGATCCCGTTCGGCCGCATTCACCCGGGGGTGTTGGCGGGGACGGTCGCGGAAATACCAGAAGAAGCCCGCCGCCCAGGCCACGCCGACCCAGGTATAGAGGCCGAAGACCTCCCGCCAGGGGTAGCGCTCCATCAGGGAGGCCGTCAAGCCCATGGTGACGATGCCCCCGATCGACATGGAAGTCTCCACGGTGGCGCTGCTGAAACCGCGCCGTCTCTCGGGAAACCAGTCGTTGATGACCAGGGTGGCGATGGGCACCAGTCCGGCCTGGGCGGTGCCGAAGGCCACTCGCGACACCAGCATGGGAAGATAGGAATACACCTTGGCCGACCAGAGGTTGAACAGCGACCAGAGCAGGCTGATGAGGGGAAGAGCCCACCTCGGTCCCAGGCGGGTTCCCAGCCAGCCTCCCGGGACCTGAAAGGCCAGGTAGCCCACCATGAATGCGCTCAGTATCCAGCCCATCTGCTCGGTGGTGAACTGGAGTTCCTTCTGGATGGTGGTGTTGGCGACGGCGATGCAGTGACGGGTGAGGTAGGCGCTGGCGGCCGCCAGCGCCAGCAGACCCAGCACGCCGTGACGCACGCCGCTTGGTCGTGCCGGTCCGGCAGCGCCGGCAGCGGGTTGGGAATCGGCCTGGATAGCCATGGTTCGGGCGCGCCTTACGGACTCGGTGCAGAGACTAAAGCAATCCGGCGGGACTGGCAAGAGCAGGCGAGCGCAGGTAACGAGCTGGCGTCCTGCGTCCTGCGCCCCACCCGGGAACGGGGCGTCCCGCCCGCATCCTTATTCCTCGCTGGAGGTGGTGGAGCGCCAGCGCGACGTTGCCGGCAGGCAGCCACCCTGCCGGCGTGAACTGCGATGGCCAGTCCCAATGAAGGGCAAGGCCCCGTTACCGTTCCATCCCAGTGGCGGAGTCGGCCAAGGCTGTGCCGGGCTAATGTGCGGGCGGGACGCCCGCGTTCCCGGGTGGGCCATCAACGACACAAGAATACGGGACCATGGTTTACACCCCGCCCAGGAATCGGGCAAGGCGCCGGTTAAAAGCCGACTCCCCTCAGGGAGAGTGATTAGCCGCAGGCTAATGCGGTGGGGGCGGCGCCGGCTTCCCTGCCGTCACACCCGCAGTGCTATACTCCGTCTACTTTTCCACTTGAGGGTGAATCATGATCGATACTGCTGCTGATTTCCCGGAAGGCCGCCTGGAGGGCCTGAATGCCGTGGTCACCGGAGCCGCCCAGGGGCTGGGTCTGGCCATCGCCGAGGAGCTGGGCCGGCGGGGCGCCCATGTGACCATGGCCGACGTGCAAGCGGAGAAGGTCCGGAAGGCGGCCGCCGGGCTGGGGGAAAAGGGACTGCGGGCGGAACCCGCTGCCCTGGACATTACCGACAGCCGGGCCGTCAGGAAGTTTTTCGAGGTTATTGTGGGCAAGCGGGGAAGGATCGACATCCTGGTCAACAATGCCGGCTCGCGGCAATCGGTCACCGAGGTGGCCGAGTTGGGCGACCGGGAGTGGGACCGGGTGCTGGCGGTGACCCTGACCGGGACCTTCTACTGTTGCCGCTCGGCGGCTGCGGCCATGCAGCGGCAGGAGTCGGGCGCCATCGTCAACATGGCTTCGGTGAACGGGCAGAGCCCGGCCGCCCTGGTGGCGGCCTACAATGCCGCCAAGGCCGGGGTGATCGCCCTGACCCGGACGCTGGCCCTGGAGCTGGCTCCCTATGGGGTGCGGGTCAACGCCGTGAGTCCCGGGCCCGTCTACACCGACTTCAACCGGCAGAATATGGCGGAGCGGGCCCTAAGCCTGAATATATCGGAGGAGGAGATCATCCGGCGGGTGGCCAGGTCGATTCCCCTGGGACGCTGGGGAGAACCTCAAGAGATCGCTCGGGGAGTGGCCTTCCTCTGCAGTCCGGCGGCAAGCTGGATCACGGGAGAAGTCCTCAGGGTCAGCGGCGGCCTGGAAGGAGTTTCAGCCACGCCCCCCAAGAAAGCCAAGCCGGCGCCGGCAAGCGGCGGTTCCCAGTGATCCGGGCTGCCACCCCGGCGGGCGGATCCCACGAGAGTGAAACAAGGGAGGTTCATGGCCTGTCGGGAGCAGGGGCCAAGTCCGGTCGAACCGCTTTTGAGGAATCGGGTATCCAAAGCTGGAGCCGCCAAGTAACTTCACAAGCCCTCAGCTATCTCATTACTTCGAAAACTCCGGTAGCCGCCTGCCATGACACTTCCCCAGATTCTCGAATGGATAAAATCTCAATGCGGCTCTGCGGGAAGATTTTGGGCACCGCCGTCCCGCTGCCAAAAAACTTTGGGGCGGTGCAGAGTCCTTCTTCGTCGAACGAACACCATTTCGGCGACATGCCAACCACGTATCTCTCACTAAATCGACTGTTGACTATGTTTTGATTCCAACCCCAATAGATATCGATTGTGTTCTCAGCAAGCTCTTCGGCTTGAACCGAAATGTTTTCTCCCGCTCTGCCAACCTCGGGACGAAATACTAGCCGCACAGCTTTTTGGGAAGGATCAATAGTCGGTAGTGGCTCAAGAAAAGGCTCCACTCGTCCCTCTCGGAATGTGAAGTGAAAGAACCGTTGGTCTTCGGACAGTTCGGACGGATGGAAGCCAATGACTTTTCGTCGGCGTACGCGGAGCGTTGGATTGTCGTATGCCAGTTGAATTAAGTAAAGCAACGCATTGTAGTAGTTTGCCGGGTAAGGATCATTATCGAAATACAACATTGATTTATCGGGGAAAAAAGAGTGCATGCCTTGTAAATCGGAAACGATCTGCCGAGAGTAATCATCGTAGGACATTCTTGGAGTTTCCTTGGCCGCAGCCCTGTGAATCGGAGTCAACGCCAAGACCAGGCCCAACAAGGGAACGGCACGCAAGGCCATGAACATCAGGTCTTGACGGCGGAGCGATTCTGCTGCAGCTTCAGCCATGCTGAACATTCGCCTTAGCAGGTGAGATACGGCAGCACCAAGAAATATCCCGCAGCCCAGCGCGGGCAGATAAAAAGCAAAGCCTCCTCGGGGCAGGATAAATGCTATCGGCAGCAAAGCCACGATGACGAAGCAGGCGCCGAATTTGAGTTCCCTCACACGAGTCAAGAAAGCAATGGCTCCCGCTGCCGATACCAATACAAGCGTCCCGGTCTGGTCAAGAGTGGGCCAATATAGCCATCTGGGCAAATAGTGATTCAGTGCGATTGAGAACTGGGCAAGAGAAAGCTCGGGAGTGTAGCCTGAATGTCCGCCCAATGGATTCTCCGACAATAACTTGACGGCCGAGTAAAGCGCTGTCAGAACCGCAAGGCCCACAATCAACAGAAAGTGCGGCTTGAACAAGTTCGTGAGGATGTTCCTGCGGCGAAACTGATTCGGGTGATAAATCAACTCATACAGGACCAACGCGGCGGGGAAAGAGACAGCCATCTCCTTCGATCCTAAAGCGCAGCCATAAAGAACCGAAACACAGGCAATTTTTTTCAGCCCGAGGCTCTCAGGGCTCTGGCGGCCGCCTACGTAGACGCGAAACGAGGCTACGAAAAACCCGAAGCACAAGATGTCGTAAATGGTCCCAGTGCTCTGATACAATTCCGCAAAAGAAGCGTTGTAGCCAAGCAAAAACGCTGCAATAAAAGCTGCTTCACGCGAGCGGGTGAGAATGCCTGCAAGATCGTATGCCAACAAGAGATTTACCGCCATCAAAGTAAACGCCGCAACGCGAAACGGATAAGGATCAAAACCGAATACCGAGTACATCAGACGGTAGAATAGTCCGCCGACCGGTCTGAAGCCTTCTGTGGCGACGGTCAGAGCCTGCTGAAAGATTTCAACAAGCGGAACATGGAAATAGCCGTGCAGATAAGCCAGGTTCAGCGCATCGTCGCGCGTGAAGAAGGACCTCAACCCGTCCTCTGCAAGCCATAGAAAGTAAACGATACAGAAAGCAGGACCAAGCATGTGGAGCAATTTCCCGGCCATTGAATGCCCTACGCAAATGCTGGATCGCATCTTGGTCACTGGTTCCTTTCCGATCGCTGTGTTCTCAGGATCATCTTGTATCGGACAACTCTCTTGGCCCCAATACTGTTCATTGGAGCTCGACTTTGAACCGGCTTCCAGCCACCGGCCGCAAGGGGTTTGATTCAGGCCCTCTCGACCGTCCATGAGTTGGGCTCATTGGGTGGACACTTCCGCCTGGGCGAACATGCCGGCGGTGGTCTCTATGGGCGGCCAGGGAATCTGGGCCGTCACCTCGACCAGGCAGGGCCCTGGCTGCCGCAGCGCCTCCGAGAGGTTTCGGGACAGATCCTCCAGGCGCTCCACCCGCAGGGCGGCGGCTCCAAAGGCCCTGGCCAGGGCCGTGAAGTCGGGGTTGACCAGGTCGACCCCATGGGTGCGGCCATAGCGGGCCATCTGCTGAGGCCGCAGCACTCCGTAGCCCTTGTCGTTGAAGACCATCATCACCAACGGCAGTCCGCACTCGACCGCCGTGGCCAGCTCCTGGCAGTTGAAGAGAAACCCTCCATCCCCCGACAGCAGCCGACAGCAGCACCACCGGGCGCCGTGGCTGGGCCAGCCCGGCTCCGATGGCCGCGGGCAGTCCGAATCCCAGGGTGCAGAATCCCCAGGGGCTGTGGAAGGCAGCCGGCTGGTAGACCTCCAGCAGGTGGTGGCACCAGGTGGCGGCCGCGGTCAGGTCGCAGACCAGGATGCTCTCCCGGGGAAGCGCCGCTCTCAAGCAATCCACCAGGTCCACCGCCGCCGGCGCCCGTTGCCGGCATTCGCTCCATATCCTGTCGCCCAGCTCCTCGATCTCCCGGGCGCGGTCCCCGGAACGCGCCGCCTCTCGGGACAGTTCCAGCAGACCTTCCAGCGCCGGCCTGGCGTGGCCGACCACGGCCGCGCTCACCTCGTAGTTGCGGCCGATCTCGGCGGGGTCGATGTCGATGTGAATCAGCCGCTCCGGCAGCTTCAGGCGCCAGCGTTCGGTCTCGATCTCCTTCAACCGGGTTCCCACCGCTAGAACCAGGTCGCAGGTCCGGAGGTAGGCTCGCCCAGCCGGGTGGAGCAGGGTGTTGCCGGCGGAGAGGGGATGGTCTTCGGGGATGGCTCCCTTTCCCAGGGTGGTGGTGAAGACCGGCGCTTGCAGCCGCTCCGCCAAGAGGGTCAGGGCGGTCGAGGCGCCGGCGCGGATGACTCCGCCCCCGGCCCAGATAACCGGCCGGCGAGCCTTCTCCAGCATTTGGCAGGCCCTGGAGAGTTCTTCCTGCCCGGGTTGCTCCGGCTCCGTCTCCAGGGGCGCGGGCAGGGCGGGCTGGCCTTCGGAGTCCAGCACGTCGCAGGTAATCTCGAGGGCGGCCGGCCGCGGCCGCCCCGAACCCAACTGGGCGAAAGCCTCTCGAACCAGCCAGGGGATGGATTCCACCGTAGTGGCCTGCTGCCACCACTTGGTGACTGCCCGGAAGCCTCCCGACTGGCCGGCGCACTCGTGCAGCAGGCCTTTTTCCCTGCCGAGGAATTCCGCCTGGATCTGGCTGGCGACGCACAGGACCCGGGAGGAGTCGCTGTAGGCGGTGCCCAGCGGGGTCAGGGTGTTGAGGGCCGCCGGTCCGGTGGTGCTGAGGCAGACGCCGACTTCTCCACTGGCCCGGGCGTACCCGTCGGCCATGAAGGCCGCCCCCTGTTCGTGACGGGCGCTGACGTGGAGGATGGGGCTGTCCAGCAGAGCGTCGTAAACCGCCAGGTTGTGAGTGCCCGGGATGCCGAAGACGGTGGTGACTCCGTGGGCTTCCAGGGACCGAACCAGGGCCTGACCGCCGGTCATGGGAATCTCCTTTCCAGGGGTCGCCTTCCGCTGCCGGTCCACTTCGGGTATCGGTCCGGCTGAAGCGGGATCGGGAATTATATCCTACCCCCGGACGGCCAGGAGGCCTGTGGAAAGGGACAGGCCTGACGGCGGACTGGTGACAAATGCGGGCTCACCCCGGTTGCGGTATACTCAGGCGGCTGCGGCGGCGGGATGGGCCAGCCGCCAGTTCAGGCCGTGACGGGAACGGCGGGGAGGACAGAAGGGTGAATCCGGTGACGGGGGAACGGGCTCTCGGGATCGAGGGAATGGCGGTAGCCGAAGCACTGAAATCCACGGTTGACCGGCTGGTTCGGAAGTACGGGAACCGGGGACGGGAGGCAGGCGACAACCTGGAGCAGTGGCTTTCGGGTCGGGTGCCCTACGCCGAGCCCGAAGTGCTCCGGCGGCACCTCCGGGCCGGGCAGGTGGACCTGCTCTTCGACGCCTTCTGGCAGGTGCTTCCCTTCGGGACCGGCGGCCGCAGGGGCAGGGTCGGATATGGGTCGAACCGGCTCAATCCCGCCACCGTGGCCATGACCGTCCAGGGGCATTGCCACTACCTGCGGGCCGTCTATCCGGTCCGCCGCGACCTGGCGGTGGTGGTGGCCAACGATGTTCGGGTCTTCAGAGACCTGGCCGGGACCTACCGCTTTCTGGGAGAGGATCATCCGCTGCTGGGAGCCTCCTCGCGTTCGCTGGGGCGGCTGGCCTGCGAGATTTATGCCGGCAACGGCATCACGGCCTATTTCGCTCGGCCTCGGATCGAGGAGGCGGTGATCAGCACCCCCGAGTTGTCGTTCGTCATCGGCCGTCTGGGCGCGGCCGGGGGAATCAATCTCTCGGCCTCCCACAACCCCCCCGACGACAACGGGGTCAAGGTCTATGATTCCTTCGGCAGCCAGCCGGTGGCGCCGGAGGACCAGACCCTGATGGACGCCATGCGGGAGGCCACCGCCATCCGGAGCATTCCCTTCGTCCGGGCGCTTACCGAGGGCCTGGTGCGGGCCATCCCCGAGGATCTCCACCAGGACTACCTGGACGCTTACCTGGAGCTGTATGGAGACACCTTCATCCCTCGGCCCGAACTGCCGGTGGTCTACACGCCCCTCTGCGGTTGCGGATTGAAGACGGTGGGCGACCTGCTGGGCCGGCTGAACTTTCCGGTTCGGACCCCGCCCCGTCAGGACGCCGACGGCTCCTTCTCGGTCATCCCCTTCAAGGCCCCCAATCCGGAGGTGCCCCAGGCCACCGCACCGGCCAGGGATTTCGCCGACGAGATCGGCTCGGGCCTGGTGCTTTCCAGCGATCCCGATGCCGACCGCGTGGGACTGGAGGTCAGGCAGGCCGACGGCTCCTGGGTGCACATGGACGGGAACCGGATTGCCGCCATTCTGGGATATTTCCTGATGCTGGATCCCGAGGGGCCGCGCAGGAGGGGCCTCGTGGTGGAGACCCTGGTGACGACCCGAATCCTGGGCAGAATCGTGGAGGAGGCCGGTGGCTCCCAAATCGTGGATGACCTGCTGGTCGGCTTCAAATATGTCGCCGACGTGCTGAAGTCCCTGGAGCGGACCGGAAGGTACGGCCAGGTGGTTGCCAGGCCGCGGGACCTGGTGTTGGCCGCCGAGGAGAGCCACGGGGTGATCATGCTTCCCACCATTCGGGACAAGGATGCGGCTCCGGCCTGCATGATGCTGGCGGCCCTCTACCAGAGGCTGCGGTTGCAGGGGCGCACCCTCCTGGACTACTACGTCGGGATCCTGGAGCGGTTGGGAGGCTATGCCGACGTGGGCCGCTCCATCGCCATGGCCGGGGCGGGGGGCGTGTCCCGGAGGGATCGGCTGATGGCCTCGCTGAGAGACTCGCCCCCGCGGACCCTGGCGGGCCACCCGGTGCGTCACATCGTCGATTACTGGGATCAGGAACGGTTCGGACCCTTCGTCAGCGAGTCGGACAAGCTTCCCAGAAACGTGATCCGGGTGTCCATGGACGACTTCGTGGTCACGGTCCGCCCCTCCGGAACCGAGCCCAAGCTGAAGTTCTACTGCCAGCTTGCGCCACGGGGACGCTCCTCCCGGAAGGGAATGGATCTGTTGACCGAGGTAAGCAGCACGGCCGAAAGACTGGCCCGACGGGTGTACGGGGAACTGCTGGCCCGCCTGGACCTGGAACTGGGTCCGGCCGGCCTGCTGCTTCCCGACATCGTGGACGTGGACCGTAAACGGGAATTCGAGCAAGTCATCAAGCCGCAACTGCGTTCGGAGCTGGCCCGTTCAGGCAAGGGCAGTCTGCAGGAGCTTCTGGACTGGTTGCGCGGCCAGGCCGCCGGCATGACCCCGGGAGCGGACCCGCTGCCTGCTCTCAAGGCTCCCATCGCCTGTCTTTGCGATGGATGGAAAGCCGAGCTGGGTGCAGACTCCCTTTTCGGCGAACTGGATCGGTGGGCGCGGCGGTGAACCGAGATCTGCCGGACGCCGGAAGCTGACCGCAGCTCGGTGCCGCACTCCCCCGAGGAAAACGCCATGCGCCAGTGGTCTCTCTGCCTGAATACCAGCACCATCCGGCCGGCGGGCCTTCTGGAGAAGATCGACATCGCGGCCCGGACCGGCTACTCGGCCATCGAGCTCTGGACCGAGGAGCTGACCCGATTCGAGCAGTCGGGGCGTTCCCTGGCCGAGTTGCGCCGGATCCTGGAGGACTCGGGCCTGGCGGTGGCCAGCGTCATTACCCTGACGGACTGGATGCAGAGCCGCGGGTTCCACAAGGAAGCCGCCTTCCGGGAGGCACGCAGGCGGCTGGGGCAGGCGGAGGCCGTGGGTGCGGCCCGCATGGTGGCCTCGCCGGTCCCCGACGCTCCTCACCTGGATATCCCCCTGGCGGCGGCCCGCTATCGCGAGCTGCTGGAGGAGGGCCAAGCCTTCGGTGTTCGTCCGGCCATGGAGTTCCTGGGATTCCAGCACAACGTCTTTCAGATGGAACAGGCCCTGGCCGTGGTGCTGCAGGCCGACCATCCCCACGGCTGCCTGGTGCTGGATCCCTTTCACCTCTACCGGGGCGGTTCCGGCTTCGGCGGCATCAGGGACCTGTCCTCCAGCACGATTGCCGTGTGCCACTTCAACGATGCTCCCGCTTCCCCTCCCCGGTTCGAGCAGACCGACGCCGACCGCGTCTATCCCGGAGACGGCGTTCTCCCCCTGGAGTCCTTCCTGAGAGATCTGGATGCCATCGGCTACGGGGGCTTTCTTTCCCTGGAGCTTTTCAATCCGCGATACTGGACGCAGGATTTGGCGGAAGTGGCCGGGACCGGCAGGAGAAAGACGGAAGCCGTCATCCGCTCGGCCGGGGAAACCGGCCTCGACAGCAGGACCGCACCGTCATGATTCGCATTCAGCAAGCATCCAAGACCTACGACGGGGGCCGGAGCTTCGCCGTTCAGGGAGTCGACCTGGAGGTTGGAGCCGGGGAGCTGCTGGTGCTGCTGGGCGACTCGGGCTGCGGAAAGACGACCCTGCTCAAGATGATCAACCGCCTGGTGGAGCCCACCCAGGGGCGGATCCTGGTGGAGGATCGGGATGTCTCCCAGGTCGATCCCGTGGCTCTGCGCCGCGGAATCGGTTACGTCTTTCAGGGGGTCGGCCTCTTTCCCCACATGACCGTGGCCGAGAACGTGGCGGTGGTGCCGAGGCTTCTCAACTGGGAACCCGCTGCCTGCCGGGAACGCGTGGACGAACTGCTGCGCCTGACCGGGCTGTCTCCGCGGACCCATCGCGACCGTAAGCCCGACGAGCTGTCGGGGGGGCAACGCCAGAGGGTAGGGCTGGCGCGGGCGCTGGCGGCCCGACCCAGGATCATGCTGATGGACGAACCCTTCGGCGCCCTGGACCCCATAACCCGCGACGGCCTGCAACGGGAGTTCAAGCGCCTGCAGCAGGCGCTGAACCTGACGGTGGTGATGGTCACCCACGACATGACCGAGGCCCTGCTGCTGGCCGATCGCATTGCCGTGATGAAACAGGGTGTTCTGGTGGGAACGGGCACTCCCAGGCAGATCCTGCGCAACCCGAGCCACCCCTATATCGCCGCCCTGATGGAGACCCCCAGGCGCCAGGCAGACCAGGTGGAATCGATGCTGCGCTCCGGAGGGGAGGGGAAATGACCGAGACGGCGCTGGCGGACCAGTTGAGGCTCCTTCCCGACTACCTGGGGCATCACCTGGCCCTGACCCTGGTGGCCCTGTCCAGCGGAATCGCCCTGTGCCTGCCCCTGGCCATATTGGTGACCCGGGTAAAATCGCTGCAATGGCCGGTGCTCACGGTTGCCAGCGTGGCCCAGACTATCCCCGGGCTGGCCCTGCTGGCCCTGATGGTTCCCCTGCTGGGCCGGATCGGCTTTCTGCCCGCCTTCATCGCCCTGCTGCTCTACAGCATGCTGCCGATCCTGCGCAATACCGTCACCGGTATCATGGGGGTGGCCCCGGAGATCCTGGAAGCCGCCGAGGGCCTGGGCATGACCTCCCGCCAGAGACTCTTCCGGGTGGAGCTGCCGCTGGCGGCCCCGGTGATCATCGCCGGCATCCGCACGGCCACGGTCTGGGTGGTGGGATCGGCCACCCTTTCCACTCCGGTCGGCGCCACCAGCCTGGGCAACTATATCTTCAGCGGCCTGCAGACCCAGAACTCCACCGCGGTCCTGGTCGGCTGCGCGGCCGCGGCCGCCCTGGCGATCGTGCTGGACCAGCTCATTCGTCTGGGGGAACTGGCCGTGGCCGGCCGCAGCCGAACCAAGGGTTGGCTGGCGGGGGCCGGTCTGCTGTTCATCCTGCTCTCGACCCTGACTCTGCAGATTCCCACCGCGAAGGGATCCTCCCAGGTGGTGGTCGGGGCCAAACCCTTCACCGAGCAGTACATCCTGGCGGAAGCCCTGACCCGGAGATTGACCCAAGCCGGCCTTCGAGTGGAGAACCGATCCAGCATGGGCTCCATGATCGTGTTCGACGCCCTGACCGCCGGGCACATCGATTGCTACGTGGACTACTCGGGAACCATCTGGGCCAACGTCATGAAGCGGCAGGACCTGCCCCCACGGAGGGATCTGCTGGACCAGATGAAGGACTGGCTCCAGCGGGAACACCAGGTCCGGGTCCTGGGGGCGCTGGGGTTCGAGAACAACTACGGCCTGGCAGTCGCCAGACACAGGGCGGAGACGTTGAAGCTTGCCTCCATACAGGACCTGACCAGGCACGCCCCTCAAATGACGATCGGGTCCGACTTCGAGTTCTTCGTGCGGCCCGAATGGGCAGCGCTGCGAGACGCTTACCGTCTTGACTTCAAGGAGAAGCGGACCTTCGATCCCAGTCTCATGTACGCCGCCGCCCGCGAGGGAGTGGTGGATGTCATCTCCGCCTATACCACCGACGGCCGCATCATCGAGTACGATCTGGCGGTGCTGGCCGATCCGCTACAGGCGCTGCCGCCCTATGACGCCGTGCTGGTGCTTTCGCCCGCGGCCGCCCGGCGGGCCGAGCTGGTGAGTGCGCTGGAGGTTTTTGACGGGATCATCGATGATGAAACCATGAGAGCCGCCAACAAGCGGGTGGACGTGGACGGAGAGTCTCCCGCCCAGGCCGCCCGCTTTCTCCTGGAGGCCGTTGGGCTATCGTCTCCGGCCAAAGGTGGCGAGGGGAGCGATTCCTGATCGGTTTCGCGCCTCCCGACCTGCCACGCGGATCATTCCAGGACAAACGGCTGATCGCCAATAAAGACGAACCACGAATGGACACGAAAGGACACGAATCCAGGCCATCAACAATAAATCCTGTTGATCCTGTGCATCGATGTTGATCGAAAAGTCTACCGGTGCCGGACGCCGAGACCAGACGTTGGAATCCCGAAGTGCAACTTCGTGTCCCACTGCATTTCCGAACCGGGGACGAGCGGCGTGAGAACCTTCGAATTGCACAGCGCAGTCCTGATCCGGCGCACGCCGGAGGAGATTTTCCCCTTCTTCGCGGACGCGCGGAACCTGGATCTGCTCACGCCGCCCTGGCTGCACTTTCAAATCCTCGATCCCGCACCGACTGCCATGCAGCGAGGCACGGAAATCGACTACCGGCTCCGGCTCCGGGGAATTCCCCTGCGGTGGCGAAGCCGCATCACCGCCTGGAATCCTCCCGGTTTCTTTGTGGACGAGCAGGTCCGGGGTCCCTACCGCCGGTGGACTCACCAGCACCGCTTCCGCGCGGTGGAGGGCGGCACGCTGGTGGAGGATCATGTGCGGTACGCGGTCTGGGGAGGCCGGCTGGTCGACCGGTGGCTGGTGGCGCCGGATCTGTCCCGAATCTTCCGCTATCGCCGGGAACGGCTGATGGAGCGGTTTCCGGAATCGAAGGGAGTGCCTTGCAAACAATAAGGCAGCAACTGAAATCGCCGTTGTTCGAGTCGGGGAGCCAGGATTGCGTTCGGTAGAATCCGGAGGACGGATACTGGTTACGGGGGCCACCGGATACATCGGCGGCAGGCTGTTGGCGAGGCTCGGGCAGGAGTCCCGATCGGTTCGCTGCCTGGCGCGGCGACCGGATTTTCTCCGGAGGCGGGTCGACCCCGGCACCGAGGTGGTGGGGGGGGACCTGACGCGGCCGGAGACGCTTCCGGCCGCCATGCGAGGCGTCTCGACGGCCTATTACCTGGTCCATTCCATGGCGTCCGGGGGCAGCTTCGCCGAAGAAGACCGCCTGGCCGCCAGAGCCTTCGCGGAGGCGGCCCGCGGGGCTGGGGTGGGGAGGATCGTTTACCTGGGAGGACTGGGCGGCCCGGAAGATCTTTCCAGCCACCTGTCCAGCCGGCAGGAGGTGGGTCGCATCCTCAGGCACTCCGGCGTTCCCACGATCGAGTTTCGCGCCTCCATCATTATTGGATCGGGCAGCCTGTCGTTTGAGATGATTCGCGCCCTGGTGGACCGGCTGCCGGTGATGATCACGCCGCAATGGGTGCGAACGCAGTCTCAGCCAATCGCCGTCGAGGATGTGATCGCATACCTGGCGGCTGCGCTGGAGCTTCCCAGCGCCGAGAGTCGCGTCTTCGAGATCGGCGGGCGGAACCGGGGCTCCTACGCCGACATCATGAAGGAATACGCCCGGCAGCGCGGACTCCGCCGTGTGATGATACCGGTTCCCTTTCTGTCCCCGCGGCTGTCAGGCCTTTGGCTCGGCCTGGTCACCCCGCTCTATGCCCGCGTGGGACGCAAGCTGGTGGACAGCCTCAGAAACGAGACGGTCGTCAAGAAGCCGGAGGCGCTCGACCGGTTCGACATCCGGCCGCGCTCGCTCCGGGATGCGATTGCCCGCGCCCTGGTGAACGAAGATCGTCAATTCGCCCAGACCCGCTGGTCCGACGCCCTCTCCTCGTCCGGGACAGTCCGAGGAATGGCCGGCGTGCGCTACGGCGCCCGGTTGGTCGACTCCCGGGTGCGAAGAGTCGAAGTCGGAGCCGGCGCCGCCTTTGCACCGATCCGCAAGATTGGAGGAGAAGCCGGATGGTACGCCTTCAACTGGCTCTGGAGGCTGCGGGGATGGCTGGATCTGGTGGCCGGCGGGCCGGGCCTGAGGCGCGGCCGTAGGGATCCGGAGCGTCCGGCGGTGGGGGAGACCATCGACTTCTGGCGGGTTGAGGCCTACCAGCCCGATCGGCTGCTGCGGCTGTCGGCGGAAATGCGGCTGCCCGGTCGAGCCTGGCTGCAGTTCGAGGTGGAGTCCTCCGGGTCCGGCTGCGTCATCCGCCAGACGGCGGAGTTCGAACCCCTGGGGCTGGCGGGCCTGGCCTACTGGTACGGGCTCTACCCTCTCCACCGGCTGATCTTCGAGCGCATGCTCGGACGCATCGCCCGGCTCTCGGCTGGGCGGCGGGCAGCGGCGCCATGCCGCGAGGAGGTTTAACCGATGCAATCTCTGGGTGTCCTGGCTGCGCTGCTCCTGGTGTGTCTGGGAGCCGGCTATCTCGGCTCGCTGGCGACGGCGGAATCGGTCAAAGACTGGTATCCCGGCCTCATCAAGCCGCCCGGGACGCCTCCGGACAGCGTCTTCGGACCGGTCTGGACCGCTCTTTTCGTGCTGATGGCGGTGGCGGCCTGGCAGGTCTGGGCCCGGTCGGGGTTCGACGGGGCCCGGCTGGCCCTTGTCCTGTTCGGGCTGCAGTTGCTGCTGAACATCGCCTGGTCCTTCCTCTTTTTCGGAATGCGACAGCCCGGCGCCGCCCTGGTTGAGATCCTGCTGCTCTGGGTCGCGGTCCTGATCACCTTCCTGGCCTTCAAATCCCACAGCCTGGCGGCGGCTCTGCTTCTGCTGCCCTACCTCGCCTGGGTGGGTTACGCCACCTACCTGAACTACGGCATCTGGAGGTTGAACCCCTGAAGCCGGCTTGCTTGAGAGCGGTGAAGCCGCGGCGGCACTAGCCCGCATTTCTCACCAGGACGCACCTGTATTGGTAGAGACTGTGTAGTTTCAAACCGTTATGGGTCCTTTTGGGGGATGGCAACAAAACAGACGGTGCTGGGCATGCCCTGGCTGGTCTTTTTTCCTCCAGCGCGCACAGGCTCCCTCGACCGTAGAAACCGCTACGCTCTTCGGTCGCGAGCACGCCCTGGAGAAAAAAATCCTGCGCCATGATCATGCCCCCTGGTGAGAAATGCGGGCGAGGATATCAACCCTGCAGCTAACCACCGAGCTTCGCAAGAAGATCGAGGCCCGCCGGCGCCAGGCTCCAGGGGGCCGATAACGGCCAGAATGTCAACCAGGGGAGAATCCATCGCCTGTTCGTTGCGGCGAAATGACCTGGAGTCGAAGGGAAGATGATTGAAGCCTATCCGCAAGTCGGAGGTTAACTGGGAAAGCGGCGATGCACTGGTGTGTCGAAATGTTCTGGTTGGTGTGCGATAGATTATGGTGCAATGGCCAGGAGCCTGGGTTGTACTCCGATTCCTCCAACGCTCGTTTCCACTTGTCCGGTGCCTAAATTAATTGTCAGCAGGGTCCTCGTCTGCGGGCTGATGCCATAGACATACCGGCCGTCGCCACTCAACACTAGGTCGCTACACGGGACTGGGGTCCTGATAATCGCCTCACGGGTCCAAGAGTTTGTGGTGTCATAGATGTGGATCTCATCGGCTGTGAGCGACGTGTGTACAAGCTCCTTCGAGGCGCAGCTGACGAATGCTTTGGCGCCGTTGGGGGAACGGCGTGAACCCCCGACCTGAAGTACTGTGTGCGGCGGATCCAATGGAGGAGCCAGCGTTGGATTGATCCGAAACGGACTGTCTCCAATCTCCGCCTCGAATATCTCTCCGTTGTTCATAATCAGTCCGAGTTTCCGAGCGTCGGCTGAAGGCGAGGTCTGCGCCAGGGGTCTCTTCAATACCCTCCTGCCTGACGTAACTGCGGATAAGCTGATCGGCACCTCCACAAACTGAGATTGCTTCACAGAACCATCGGAAGCCAGGTTGATGCAACGGGCTCCCCTGGAGCCGCACATCACGACCAACTGCCATGTCCCGGAGACCGGAACGATCTCGGGGAAACCGCAACGTGGCAACACAGCCTCTTCCGACAAGAATCTTTTCCTGATGGTGTCAAAGGTTTGTATTGCCTGCTCGTGCACACCTGGACGAATC
Organism: Acidobacteriota bacterium; assembly: GCA_022826755.1. Lineage (GTDB taxonomy): Bacteria > Acidobacteriota > Terriglobia > Versatilivoradales > Versatilivoraceae > Versatilivorator. Next base: position 38,328 of record JAJDUG010000038.1, on the reverse strand, counting down.
GTGCGGCTTTTGGCTACATAGACATAACGGCCATCCGGCGACACCGCCAGTCCCCCGGGTGCGGGCAACGTGTAAGTAACCCTATCGGAAAGCTTGACTTGCTGAAGCACATCCCCGGTTGCAGTATCGATTGTCCAGAGCTCGTCGGAGGACACACCCGAGCCGGGAGCACCGGGGGGTTGCGACGAAACATAGAGACGGGTCCCATCGGGAGACAGAGCAAAGAACGGAGCGTAGCCGGCTTCCAGTCTTCCTTTGATCCCCTCTCTTGGATCTACCAGCCACACCATGGACTTCCCACTCGCAACTCTCGGATCCAGAACGTAGAGCCAACCCGATTTTGGCTCAGCCCAAGCGTTGGAGGGCTTGGGAGATGCTGCGACGTACGCTGCCATAGGAGCAACAGCCACAATCAAAAGCCAAAGAACGACTGAGCGCGGCAGGAGACTTGCTCGCCGTCCTCGATGCGGTCCGGTCCCATTACTTCCACAGGGTCTACTTCCATTTGATGTCGTGGAAACAACAGACATTAATCGCATGCACCTTGCTTAAGCTCAATTTGTCTCCGGTGCCGGCAACGCCACCAACGATTTCTCTATAGTCTGCCCGGATGAAAGATCGATCTCCTCTGAATCCTTTTCCAGGCCCTTCAGGTAGTCGGCATCCCACTCATTTCCGCTTTGGTGATCGAGCAGGGCGCAAACCAGGTATTTCCCGGGGGCCAGTCCCTCCAGAGAAAACTGTCCGCTCTGGTCCGTTTGGGTCGTCTTCGTGAAGCGCGAGGGGAATTCCCTGTGTTGCGGATCGGTGGCAAAAGCCAGGACGGTTGCCCCTTCCACCACTTCCTGCCCCTCAGCCTGCTCGACGACGCCGCTGAGCTGAGCCCCGTCCGATGCAATGTAAATCGCCACTCCCTCCAGTTGGTCATTGCTTTTCAACTCTATTGGGTGATCCGCAATGTCCTGACCCTTGAGCCGGATCGACGAGACATAATGATTCCCCGGCGGGAGCCTGACGATGAGGTGATGGGAGCCCTCTGGATGGTTCGCAATCCTGAAGGTGAGATCCTGTTCGACAGAGGCTCTAGTGCCACCAAAGGACAGTCGATTGGGGTTGTCCTTGGACGGGGACATATCCAAGAAGATCCGGCGCCAATCCACGGCGGAGGCTTCACCTTCGACGACGATCCTGCCGGTGATCTCGGCGCCCTTGGCAAGAACCAGGGTCAAGCCGCTCAGATCCTTGTCCACCACCTCCACGTCCGCAGTCGCCAGCTGCTGGCCCTCTCCGCTCCCGGAACGGGCGTAGAGACGATGTCCGCCGGGAAGAAGGCCCGACACCTTGAATTGGCCCTGCAGGTCGGTGTTCGTGTTTCGTCCCATCCCGGTGGGGAGTTCCTTGCCTGATTGCTTCATGGAAACGATCCAAACCGAGTGAGCCGGCTTGCCTTCCGGCGTCAGCACCCGGCCGCTGACGCTGAAACTGGAAGCCTCGATCACGGTGATATTGAAGCCTCCCGCTTCTTTTCCTGCAGTCATCTTGATGGTGGCCGCTTCCTCGACGCTCAGGACTCCAGGATAGTAGGTCGGCGCGAAGGACCGCATCGGTCTTCGCGAGTCTCCAAACAAGGGACGAGGGGACACCCTCAGGTAGTAGTCGCCAGGAGGGACACCGAAGATGCGAAAGTACCCCCGATCATCGGTCTCGTCTTGTCCGGACGGTAGCAGGCGGGCATTGCCTCCTAGGCTCCGATAAACCCTCAAACGGACGGCAACCCGCTCCACAGGTTCCTTGTCCTGGTCCACCACCCTGCCTTCCACGACGCCGCCGCGGATGAGACGGAAGTCAATGTTCTCCAGGACTTGTCCGGGACCGACGGTCAGCGCTGTACCGACACTGTCTATTCTCAAACTATAGGCGGTCTTTTGGCCGTAGTTCCGGGGAACGTAGCCGTGTCGGGTTGCCCTCAGGGTATACTGACCGGCCTCAAGATCTCTGAAACTGTATTCTCCTTGCGTATTGGTCCGGACGGTTCGGGGTGGATCGTAGGGACTTGCGGCCCTTGAGCGAAGCGAGAGAGTCGCTCTAGCCAACGGAGATCCCCCGTCCTCAGCGATTACCCGTCCCTGGATCACACCGGGGTTTCGGTCCGCAGGCCCCTGACTGGCCGGTGAGCTCCAGGCAGCGTAGGCGTCGCGGTTCACATAGACGACGCCCACGGAGAAAGTGGCCAGACCCGCCACAAATCCAATGATCAAGGCGCATTCCCGGAGGCCGAGCTTGCGTGGGAGCCCGGTTGACAGGAGGTGGACTATCCGGCCTTTGAGGCTTGAACCGCCAATGGAAGACGTTCCAACCAAACGCTGCTCCACACAGGCCCGGGCCACCTTCAAAATACCGGAGATGTAGGTTTCCGGGGATTGCCTGAGGCGCACGACCTCTTCATCGCAGGCCCGCTCTCTTTCCTCGAACAACTTCCTGTCGACGAGCCACACCAGGGGACAAAACCACAGCAAAGCAAAAATGGCCTTTTGGAGCACGACAGCCAGGTTGTCTCTGCGCCGGACATGAATCAGCTCGTGGAGGATGACCGTTTCCAGTTCCTCGTCGCTCAAGCGGCTTGCGGCCCCTTCGGGAAGCAAGACCTTGGGTCTCCAAATACCCCAAAGTCCTGCTTCGGTGACATGGCCTGAAACCAGGATGTCAACGTCCTGTTTCAACCCAATCCAGGAGCGGACTCGCTTCAGGATCTCCGTTTCTCTGGAAGAGACGATCCTGCGGCTGGTCCTGACAGCCCGGGCTAAACTTACAGAGCCTTTCACCCAGCGAACAACAAAGAACCCGAACCCCGCGAGCCAAGCCAGCGTGAGCGCCCAGTAGAGTTCGTTGTGGGCGGCAGCGGATACAGGCTGGGCCGCAACGGGCGGGCTGGGGAGCAACGGCTTGAGAAGTTCATAGGAGGGCACGGCCAGGGCGGAAGCTGGAGCTCCGTGGGTTGATGGTTCCAGCGGGGGAGGGGATGAAGCTCCTGGCCCAGGAGTCATTTCCGATGCCAGCCATGCCAACAGTAGAGAGGGCACGAGCAGCTTGACTGCGGCCAGGAGCCAGAACCAGTAACGGACCCTTGCCGGCGCTCGCCTGAGAAACCAGACGGCCAGAGCCAGCAGTCCAATAAAGAGGGTGGTCTCCCAAAGATGGGCCCAAACGTTAGGCCACAGCCAGGAAGACCACGTTGACAGCCATGAATGTATGTTCATGAGAAGTTATCCTCCTTCCCTGGTCTCCGATCCCGTACTCAGGACTTACTCGGGTTCCGGGTCGGCGGTTGCGGGCTCTTTTCGACGGGTCTTTCTTTCCTTGAGGATCCTTTCCAGGTCCCGCAGGTCGTCGAGAGTCAGTTTGCCTGTGTCGGCCAGATGGGACATCACAGGCAGGGGGGAACCGCTGAACAGCTCCAGAAAATCGCTCACCAGGCGGCGGTAGGCCTGCCTGCGGGTGATGACCGGGACAAAGACATAGGCATTCCCGATCTTCCGCAATTTCCGTACGGCTCCCTTGGCCTCCAGGCGAAAGACCAGGGTTTGGACGGTCGTGTAGGCAAGCGTCTTGCTTACAGGGATCTGCTCGAGAATCTCCCTGATGGAGGCCCTGCCGAGTTTCCAGAGCGCTTCCATGGCCTTGAGCTCAAGCGGTGACAGTTTGATCTGGTTCTTCTGTGTCAAGAAGATCTCCTTTACGGTTCACTGACGAGGTCTTGTATCAATCGTTGGGTGCTTCTCGATTGTGTAGTTCTCCGGAATCGCAAAGACCGACGCATTCGGCTCCCCCTGCCGGAAGTCAAAGAATTCCACGACTCGACGGGCGCCACCGGGAAACAAGTAAGCTCTTTGTATTGGCCGGTAAAGGGGAGCCATTGACCTTGCAGCAGCAGGGGAAGGGTCAACCCGAGAACAAGTGTGAGGCACGCCGCCAGATGCCTGCTCGTTGCCATTCTTATCATCGTGTCAACTCCACGTCTCCAGTATTCCCGGCAGGGTGTGATCCATGGTCACAACATCGGCCGACGGGGAAATGGTTTTCTCGAAACAGGAAAATATTATGGAAGTATTAAAACCCACATTAGTAGTACTTGTCAATAGGAACTTTTTCTCCCAGTATGCAAATTTCAACAGCCTTTGATCGAACGACGCCCATAAAGGGCCACCCGTCGTGCGGCTCATCTACTGGCGATCTACGATGACAGGTGCCCGGAAGCTTATCCTTCGGCATCGCCGCCACGGCCGCTCAGGTAGTCCCGCGCCACCTCGAGGAACCGGTCGCGGGCCCGGGAATGGTCCACCGCGGGATAGGGATAATCCTGTCCCAGGCGGACGCCTGCTTCCCTGAGGACTTTGTCGGGCGCCTCCCAGGGACGGTGAAGATAACGGTTGGGGAGCCGCTCCAACCGGGGGATCCATCGCCTTACGTACAGGCCGTCCGGGTCGAATCGATTCCCCTGGCGGACGGGGTTGAACACCCGGAAGTAGGGTTGGGCGTCGCATCCGCAGCCGGCCGACCACTGCCAGCCCAGGTTGTTCTGGGCCGGGTCGCCGTCCGCCAGGTACTTCATGTAATGGGCCTCGCCCCGCCGATAGTCGATGAGCAGGTGCTTGGTCAGAAAGCCGGCCGATACCATCCGCGCTCGGTTGGGGATCCAGCCTTCCCGAAGCAACTGCCGTGCCGAGGCGTCCACCAGGGGAAAGCCGGTGCGGCCTTCGGTCCAGGCGGTCCAGAGCTCTTCATCGAATTCCCAGGGAAAGCCGAGGAAGTCGGATCGGAATGGCCGGTGGAGCAGGTCCGGGCGGTTCCACAGGGTGTGATAACCGAAACGCTGCTTGCCCATTCAGGCGAGAGTCGACGGCAAGCGCTCGCAGGGGGCATTCGGGGATAACGCTTTTTGCGTCCCTCGACCGTGGATAGCTTGTGTGGTAGGCTGATCTGCCCTCTTGCGATTGCGGGAAATGTTCGGGCAAGGGCCGGTTGCAGGCTCGGCCATTCAGTACGTCACCGGACTTGGCCCGAGGTTGGGGCAAGAGTTTGCCGCGTTCACTGCCTCGCCTGCTACGAGCCGGCCGGCAGCCCATCGATTACCGCCAGACTTGATTCCCATCCCATGAATCGATCCGAGCTTTTAAGCGCCTTTCAGACGGTCAGGCGAACCACCCGGGATCTCTGCCGGCCCCTCTGCACCGAGGACTACGTGATTCAGTCCATGCCCGACGTCAGTCCTCCCAAGTGGCACCTGGGTCACACCACCTGGTTCTTCGAGCGCATGATCCTGGAAGAATTTGCCGACAACTATCGGGCCTGTCATCCCCGCTATTACTTCGTCTTCAACTCCTACTACCAGAGCTTTGGACAGCGGGTGGCCCGGGACATTCGAGGGACCCTGTCCCGGCCGACGGTGGAGGAGGTCTATGCCTACCGCGCCGAGGTCGACGAGAAGCTGGTGGGCTTGATCGGTGGGCTGGAGCAGGGTCGTTATGCCGAGTTCGCGGACCTGGTGGAGCTGGGGTTGCACCACGAACAGCAGCATCAGGAGCTGCTGGTCACCGATGTCAAGCACATCCTGGCCAGCAATCCCTTGAGGCCGACCTATCGGGGCTGTGACGGGGATGGAATCCGAGGCGCCACCGAGCCCTCTCCACCGACATTTCACGAGTTCGAAGCCGGGATGTTCGAGATGGGGGCTCCCGACCGGGGATTCGCCTGGGACAACGAGCGGCCCCGTCACAAGACCTGGCTTTCCGACTACGGGCTGATGGATCGCCCGGTGACGTGCGGGGAGTATCTCGATTTCATGAAGGACGGCGGGTACCGGGAACCCTTGCTGTGGCTCTCCGATGGTTGGGACGCCGTCAGTGAGAACGGATGGCGGTCGCCCCTCTACTGGGACCGGCGTGACGGCGATTGGGAGATCGTCACCCTCAGAGGATCCCGGCCCCTGGATCCGGCGGAGCCGGTAGCCCACGTCAGCTTCTATGAAGCGGACGCCTATGCCCGTTGGGAGAATCGGCGCTTGCCGACCGAGGCGGAATGGGAAAGGGCCGCCCGGCAGCAGGGGAACCCGCTACAGGGCAACTTTCTGGAGAACGGCCGCTTCCATCCGGCGCCCTGTGGGTGCGGGTCAGCGGAGGAGCAGCCGAAGGTGCGCCAACTGTTCGGGGACGTGTGGGAATGGACGGGAAGCGCCTATCTGCCCTATCCCGGATACCGGCAGGATCGGGGGCCGCTCGGCGAGTACAACGGAAAGTTCATGAGCAACCAGATGGTTCTGAGAGGTGGGTCCTGCGCCACGCCCGGGAGCCACATCCGCCCAAGCTACCGCAACTTCTTTCCGTGCGACAAGCGCTGGCAGTTCACGGGCGTTCGACTGGCGAAAGACCTGAGTTAAGGGAGGCGACCGTGTCGGCCAGCATCAGGATTCTGGGGGCGAGTGACTACGCCGATTCCTTCGACGAGAGGGATGCCTTTGCCCTGGACGTCCTGTCGGGCCTGGCGGCGGCGCGCAAGTCCATCCCCTCCAAGTATTTCTATGATCGGCAAGGCAGTGAGCTGTTCCGCCGGATCACACGGTTGCCGGAATACTACCTGACCGGGTGCGAACTGGAGATCCTGGAGAGCCGATGGGAGAGGATCGCCGCCAGCTTGGCGGGGCAGCCCTTCAACCTGGTGGAGCTCGGTCCCGGACTCAGCCGGAAGACCACTCTCTTCCTGGAACGCTTTACGGAATCCGGGCTGGACTTTCAGTACGTGCCCATCGACATCTCGGCATCCTCCATGGAGGGGCTGGTCGACACGGTCGACGCCCGGTTCCCCGACCTGAACACCCAGGGGCTGGTGGGGGACTACTTCCATGGCCTGAAGTGGTTGAACCATCGCTACCGGCGGCGAAACCTGGTGCTGTTTCTGGGGTCCTCCATCGGTAATTTCACCTCGGAGGAGTCCTGTTTCTTTCTGCGCAGCGCCTGGAAGTGCCTGAATCACGACGATCTGATGCTGACAGGCTTCGACCTCAAAAAGGACATTGACGTCCTGCTCCGGGCCTACAACGACTCGCTGGGATTGACCAGCCGGTTCAACCTGAATCTGCTGGAGCGCATCAACCGCGAACTGGGGGGGTGCTTCGATGTGGCCAAGTTTCGGCACTTCGGCACCTACGATGTCTTTTCCAGCTCCATGGAGAGCTACTTGGTCAGCCAGGAGCGGCAGTCGGTCTTCATCGAGCAGATCGGCCGCTCCTTCGCCTTTGAAGCCTGGGAGCCGATCCACACCGAGCACTCCTGCAAGTACTCGATTTCGGATATCGAATGGTTCGCCCGGCAGTCCGGGTTCAAGGTCCGGGAACACCTGTTCGATTCCTGCCGTTTCTTCACCGATTCCATCTGGAGCGTGGACAAGGCGGAATCGGTTCGGCCGGGTGCTGAGGGGGAAGCCGTGGCCCAGCCCCTGGGTTCCGAGGGCCGGTTTTGAGGCTTCAGGGAGTTGTGCGGCCAGCGGCGCCGGCCTGGGGAGGCGGCAGACAGCTCGAGCGAATCGGTCGGAAACGGGGGCACAGACTCATGAGCCGGAGTGGAACCGTACCGCTTAAGGACGGCCGGCAGATGGAGGTAGTCCAACACGCCTATCCCATCGCGCCTGCCGACCGCATGGGCATCATCGAGCTTCTTCAGCAGGAGTGGGCCCGCACCGACGTGGACTGGCTGCAGTCCATGCGGGGCGCTTACAGCCAGACCTTGCGAACGCGGGTGGCTCTGGCAAGGGTTGGGGGCGTTGCCGTGGGGACGGCCTCGATTGCCTTTGCCTGCGAGCGCCCCCGGGTCGGGGTAGTTGAGGACGTGATGACCCGGGAGGACTTCCGGGGGTTGGGAATTGCCGCCACCCTGACCGAGCGGCTGGTTCGACAGGCCTGGGAAGCAGGGTGCCGGGTCGTCTACCTGGGCAATTCGCCGAGGGAGGTTTCGGTCTACGAGAAAATCGGTTTCCGGCGACTCTTCGGGGCTGTCATGCGCAGGCCGGCTCCAGGTGAGACCAACCCCGAAAAGGATTTCTTCGCTCCCGGCCAACAAACTTCCGTCCGACCGGCCAACTGGGGCGACCTGCCCGGGGTCGCCTGCCTGATGGCCCAACCGATGGAGAGTCTCTGCCTGGACTTCCTTCGCGGCCTGGTGTCTCCCCGGTACGCACCGCCCCTCCGCTGCGTGTCGAACTTCACCTCGCTCTGGTACGGGGTGGAGGCCCTGGGCGGCTCGATGCTCACTCTGGAGGGCGAAGATCCCCACCGGGTGCTGGGCCTGGGCTCCATCACACCGGGTCCGGCTCCCCTGCGAGGCCACGGCGCCGTGATCGACGCCCTGGCCCATGACAACTATCCCCAAGGTGTAAGGAGTCTGCTGGACCGGTTGGTGGAAACGGCCAGGCGGAAGGGCATTTCACTGCTGCAAGCCTATGCCGCCGCTACCGACAGCGGCAAAGTCGAGCATTTCCGGGCTGTCGGCCTGACACCGGTGGCGAACCTGCCGGAGGCGATTCGACTCAATGGCCGGCCGGTGGACGTGACCCTGCTGCAGGGCCACCTGAGCTGAGGCAATCCAAGCCGAGCACGATGATGGAACGCATTGACGACGTCGATCGGCTCGAGGACCTGCTGAGCGAACCGACCCCCGAGGTCATCGGCAGCCTGGGCCGCCTGTCGGGGGACATTCTGGTCCTGGGAGCAGGAGGGAAGATGGGTCCCACCCTGGCCCGGATGGCCAGCCGGGCGCTGGATGCGGGCTCGTGCTGCGGAAGGGTGATTGCCGTCTCCCGCTTCTCCAACCGGAGAGAGCGGGAACGGCTGGAATCGCGGGGGGTCGAAACCATCGGCTGTGACCTGCTGGACCTGCAGGCGCTGGGGGAGCTGCCCGAGGTTCCCACCGTGATTTACATGGTCGGCATGAAGTTCGGCTCCACCGGCAACGAGGCCCGCACCTGGGCGGTCAACGCCTACCTGCCGGCAATGGTCTGCCGGCGCTTCAGCCGGAGCCGGATCGTGGCCTTCTCGACCGGCAACGTCTACCCCATGACCCCGGTTTGCGGCGTCGGCTCCAGCGAGGAGGATCCTCCCGGGCCGGAAGGCGAATACGCCATGAGCTGCCTGGGCAGGGAGCGGATGTTCGAGTATTTCAGCCGGACCCGGGGAACCCGGGTGTCGCTGCTGCGGCTCAACTATGCCTGCGAGCTGCGCTACGGAGTCCTGGTCGACCTGGCGCGCAAGGTCTGGGAGCGGCAACCCATCGACCTGACCATGGGCCACGTGAACGTGATCTGGCAGGGTGACGCCAACGCCATGGCCCTGCGGGCCGTCGAGTACTGCGCTACCCCGCCCTTCGTAGTGAATATCGCCGGACCCGAGCGCCTCTCGGTTCGCCGAATCTGCCACGAGTTGGGGCGGCTGATGAACCGTCCCCTCAACCTGGTGGGAGAGGAAGCCCCCGACGCCCTGCTGAGCGACGGGAGCCGCGGCCATGAGAGGCTTGGCAGGCCCCGGGTGGCCATTGAACGGCTCCTGGGCTGGATTGCCGACTGGGTCATGGGCGGCGGCCCCAGCCTCGACAAGCCCACCCATTTCCAGGTGCGTGACGGCCGATTCTAGAAGCCGGCGCGCCTGTCAGGAGGTAGCCGTGTTGAGTCAATCCTTGCAATCCCAGCTTTCCCGGGGAGTGGTCATCCCCGCCCATCCCCTGGCCCTGACCGCCGGCCGCAAGCTGGACGAGCGGCGGCAGCGGGCCCTGTCCCGCTACTACATCGCGGCCGGTTCGGGAGGCTTGGCCCTGGGCGTTCACATGACCCAGTTCTCCATTCGGGATCCCAGGCATGACCTGTTTCGACCCGTCCTGGAGCTGACCCGGGAAGAGATGGACCGGGCCGACGCCAACCGGCCCGAGCCCCTGCTGAGGATTGCTGGCATCTGCGGCCCCACTTCTCAGGCGGTGGCCGAGGCGGGACTGATTCAGGAACTGGGATACCATGCCGGTCTTCTGAACCTGGCTGCTTTGAGCGAGGCCGACGACCGGGAACTGCTGGACCACTGCCGGGAAGTGGCCCGGGTCACTCCGGTGTTCGGTTTCTACCTGCAGTCGACCATCGGCGGCCGGGAGCTGTCCTACGGGTTCTGGCGGCGCTTCGTGGAGCTTCCGGAGGTGGTGGCCATCAAGCTGGCGCCCTTCAACCGCTACCACACGCTGGATGTGCTGCGCGCGGTGGCCGAGGCGGGACGGGAGGACATCGCCCTCTATACCGGCAACGACGACAACATCGTGATGGACCTCATCACGCCCCACCGCTTTCGGATCGGGGGGCGAGAAGTGGAGCTGCGGATCGTCGGGGGCCTGCTGGGGCACTGGGCCGTGTGGACCCGGCGGGCGGTCGAGATCCTGGAGGAGTGCCATGGCTACCGGAACGGCGACGGGACGCTGCCGGAATCCGTGCTGAGGCTGGCCATCGAGGTGACCGACAGCAACGCGGCCTTTTTCGACGCCGCCAACGATTTTCGGGGCTGCGTCCCGGGGTTGCACGACGTGCTGCGCCGCCAGGGCCTGCTGGAGGGCATCTGGTGCCTGGATCCGCAAGAAACCCTGGGGCCGGGGCAACTGGAAGAGATCGACCGCGTCTACCGGGCCTACCCCCACCTCAACGACGACGACTTCGTGCGGGAACACCGGGACGAGTGGCTGCGGTGAGGTTGGACGCCTGTCGGCTGGCGGTATTCAGGCAAGTCCCGCCCCTGCCCCACAGTCTTTCTTAGGGGCCCTTCGTCGTCCTTCGTGTCCCTTCGTGGATAACTCTTTTTTGTCGTTGTTTTAGGTAGGGAGCGGGGTTCCCTGCATGGAGGCGGGCAGGTCGTAGCCGCCTAGCCGGAGCAGCGTCGGCGCCACGTCCAGCAGGCGGGCTCCCCGGACTTCTCCGCGCCGCGAGAGTCCGGGGGCGTTGAGGATGAAGGCGCCGTGCTGGGCGTGGTTGCAGCCGTCGGGACCGGTGTCGTTCTCCTGCAAGTACAGTTCCGGCCGCCCAACCGATCCGATGGAGCGCCAGGCCAGTCCGCCGAAGTGGGCGATGAGGTCGGGGGCCACCTTGCGGACCGAGCGATAAATCCGCTCGGGCTTGAAGACCCGGGTGCCCATGGGACGGCCCAGGTCGTCCGGGAGGGCTTCCAGCCTGGCGGCCACCTCGTCGCGGAAGGGCTCATAGTCCCCGGGGGCAATGGTCCCGCGAGGCTCCCGGCCCTTGACGTTCAGGAAGACCCGGGCGTAGTAGCCTCCCTCGCTCCAGGCCCGGGTCCGGTCCCAGTCGACCGCCAGTTGGCCGAAGGGCGTGACCTCGCCGGGATAGCGATTCAAGACCAGCCAGCCCTGGCGGATGAGCCACTCGTTGACGCAGAACCCGCCGTCCAGAGGCTTGGCTCCGTGGTCCGAGACCACCAGGACGATCGTCTCCTCGTCCAGCAGCTCCAGCAGTTCCCCCACTTCGGCGTCCAGCAATCGATAGTAGTCGCCGACCACCTCCCTGTAGGGGTTGTCCGCCTCAAAGAGCCGGTGGCGGGGGTCGTGGTACTGCCAGAAGCCGTGGTGGATCCGGTCCAGACCGATCTCCACGAACTGGAAGTAGTCCCACTTGGAGCGGCTCAGGAAGTGGCGAACCACTTCGAAGTGCTTGTGGGTCATGGAGTGGATCTGCTGCTTCAACCAGTCCTTGCGGTGGGTGCGAAACCCCTTCACGTCGACCGGATAGTCGCCGACCAACTGGGCGATGCGCTCCTGGATGAGGGCCGGATGGGTGTACCGGCTGTGCCGGGTGTCGGGAGTCAGGAAACACCCGACGCTTATGCCGTCCACTCTCCTGGCGGGGTAGGACGGGGGCACGCCGATGATGTTGGAGCGCCCCCCCTGCCGGGACACCTGGTCCCAGATGGCCGGCTCCAGGATGGACCGGGAGTTGGCGAAACGCAGACCCTCGTAGGAATGGTCCGCCCGGTTGCGGAAGCCGTAGACGCCCAGCGAGCCGGGGTCCTGGCTGGTGGCCAGGCACATCCAGGCGGGAACGGTGATGGGAGGGATCACGCTCTCCAGCTTGCCGTAGCAGCCGGCGGCCATGAGCCGGCGAAAGTGGGTCAGTCTCTCGTCGCCGAAAAGAATCTCCGGTGCCGCGCAGTCGAGCCCGATCACCAGGATCTTGGTCATGGGGTGGAAACTCCTAGATTTGAACCCGGAGAAGCCGCTTGAAGGCCAGCGCGGTAAGCGTGGAGACGATCAGCAGGAAGACCACCCAGTGGGTTTCCCATCCCAGCAGGTTGATTCTGCGGGCGGGATAATTCACCGAGATGCGTTCTGCGAAGGAGTCCGGCGGCAGCGGCGGCTCTCCCGGGTGCTGCAGGAGGTCCCAGAAATCCTGGGCCGGAGTGACCGCCGAGACTCGCGCCATTCCCTGGCCGGAGGTGATGATCTCCTTCTGCACCTGCCGGCTTTCGAACTGGAAAGTGAGCAGGTGGGTTCCCTGTCTCCGGGGTCGGACGCTCCAGTTCACCTCGCCGGCCTGGGGGATGCGCAAGGGTCTCCCCACCAGTTCCAGGCCGTCCCCGATCTTCAGGCGCACCTTGGAGAGATCGCGTTGCCCTCCCGCCAGCTTCAGGGCCACCAGGACCGTCTGCTCCGGTTTGAGGGGCTGGTATCCGTACCACTGGTTGAACTGGACCAGCAACAGGGCGAGTGGGACCAGCATCAGCAACAGAGGCCGGGCCGCATACTTCAAGTAAATCAGGTTGGCCAGCAGCATGCGGGAAAGAGACGACCACTGGATGCCCAGGCTGTGCTGAAACAGACGGAACTCCAACAGGTGGGCCGCCATTTGCCGGCGCAGGCTGCCGATGGCCGCCTGGTTGGAGGTGAGCCGGAAGACCAGCAGTAACAGCAGGCCCATGGCGGCCGACAGCAGCAGCAGGGAGGTTGAGGGCGAAAGCCCCTGCAAGGGCTGCATCACCAGGTCCGTCGCCAGGCCCATTGTGCGGTTGAACAGCTCCATGGTCACGCCCCCCGGTGAGAAACGCGGGCCACCGTCATTCAATGTAGCCGAGCCCCTTCAGGCGGTTGGCGATCTCCTCTTCGTCTGCCGCGGTTCCGCCCCCGCTGCTTTCCATGGACCTCAACTCCCGTTCCAGGACGTGGGTGACGAACTCCTCCACCGAGCTGTAGCCGAGCTGCTCCGCCTGCTTCCGGCATCGACTCAGCAACTCGCCGTCCAGCTTGATCCGACTGCCAAACATGACTCTCTCTCCATGTGATGAGGGGGTGCCGCTCCCGGCTCCCGGGGTTTAAATCAAAGGCCGGCCCTTCATGTAGGTCGGCTGCTCCACGCCAAGCGCCTCGAGAACGGTCGGGGCGATATCGGTCAGCCCGGGGTCGTTCCTCCGGACCTTTCGATTGCTGAACAGGACGCCGGGGACCAGGGCCGGGTCCACGCAGTGGTCGCCGCTCCAGTGGCGGGTGTTGTCCTCGAACTGCGCCGGGGTGACCCGTCCCGTGGCGCCGTCCCAAGAGGTCCGGTAGCCGGCATTGTATCCTACCAGCAGATCGGGGGCGTCATAGGTGTAGGGTCCGGCAAAGGCGCTTTCGGTCTCGACCACGCTCCGAATGGCGTTCTTGCCCGTCTCGGGGTCGACCAGGCGGGTCAGCTTGACGGAGATCTCCCGTCTCAAGGCCGCCAGCGGTTCGCCCTCTTCCACGATTCCCTTGGCCTCGCGTCCCCTTCGGTTGATGAACACCCCGGTCAATCCCAGGGCAAAGGCCCGGGTCCGCTGCCAGTCGACTCCCTTCAGCCAATCGCCGCTCTCGTCGCGGCCCTCCTCCAGGAAGAGATAGCCGTTGTCCCGCAGCCAGGAATTCAGATTGAGCCCCCGCTTGAACTGGGTAAACCCGTGGTCGGAGATGACCAGCAGCAGCGTCTCTTCGTCGATGACCTCGAGCAGCCGTCCCACCAGGCCATCCATTCGAACGTAGAGGTCCCGGATCACGTGGCGGTACTTTTCGGTTTCCTTGTCGCGGTTGGAGGGGTGATCGGGGTCCAGGCACCTGAAAAACATGTGCTGAACGCGGTCGGTGGTGTCGAAGACGCAGGCGCAGAGTCCGCTCGGGGTACGCTCCAGCACCTTGAAAAACATCTTCTCCCGCTCTTCGTAGAGCAGGTAGGCCTGCTTCAGGAAAGCCTCTTCGTCAATCGCCCCCTCGTTCAGAGCCCAGGTGTCTTCCGCCAGCCCCAGGGTGCCGTAGGGCCCGATCAGCTTGGCCAGATAGACCGAGTAGATGGAGGGGTGGGAGATCGGCAGGCTGGGGTGCTCGGGATCGATGTGAATGGGGGAGACGTAGAGCTCGAAGTGGGGAGAGGTTCGAACCAGGTGGAAGAGGCAGATCCCATGGATCTTCATTCCCAGGCCGGGCCGAAAGACCACTCGTATCCAGGGAGAGTAACCGCCCCTGTCCAGTTCGAACTCCTGGCCCGAGACGGCGATGCGAACCCGGTCCCGGGAGGGGTCCAGCCGGATCTCCATGGGAAGGGTCAACTCCCCCCCCTCGCGGCGCAACGGGTTCTCGGGCCCATGGAGATCGGTCCGGATGCGGTTGCCGCTGGGGGAAACCGGGTAGCGCATCCCTCCGATCCTGGACCCGGAGGGGTCGCTGTTGCTGGTATAGAACGAGAAGGTTCCCTGAGAACCCTTCAGGTCGGGAGCGCACATGCCGGAAAGCAGCACCCCGTTGAACTTCTCCGGCGGGAAGGTGACCGGGACGCGAATGATGGAGCTGAAGATGCCCCTCTCGCCCAGAATCTTCCAGAAGGGCTTGCTCTTCTGCTTCAGGGTGGCCCGGGGCCTTCCCAGCGGGACCAGGTACTTGCCCACCGAGAATACCCGGGAAGCGGCGGCGATGTCGGCCGAGGACAGAATGGGAGCGTAGGTGCAGGGGTCCCGGGTGAGGAAGTCGTAGATGTTGTGATGGGAGGCGTCCACTCCGGTGGTGAAGGAGGACCAGGCCACCGGGGAAATGGCCGGCTCGCTGGTGGCCAGTGAGGTGTAGTCGCCCCGTTCCTTCAGCCTCCGGAAGTTGGGCAACAGACCGTCCTTCATGAAGCCCTCGGCCAGCTTGGGGTCCATGCCGTCCAGGCCCACCACCACCACCCTGGAAATGTCGGTCTTGCGCCGCCCCCTTCGCTTGCGTTTGAAGACGAGGCCGAACAGGAGCCGCAGGGGCCAGGACAGCAGGGAAAAGACGGCCAGCAGGACGGCCAGCAGCAGCACCAGGAACGAGGAAACGAAGGCAAATCCCGCGCCAGGGCCGATGTAGGCCTGCAGGGTCAGGGGACAGGCGATCCCCAGGATCAGGGTCCAGGCGATGGTCGGCCACAGGGTCTTGGACTTCAGGATCATTGAAGAAAAGCCGCCGCCTCC
Organism: Acidobacteriota bacterium; assembly: GCA_022826755.1. Lineage (GTDB taxonomy): Bacteria > Acidobacteriota > Terriglobia > Versatilivoradales > Versatilivoraceae > Versatilivorator. The sequence continues at coordinate 22,817 of JAJDUG010000038.1, read as the reverse complement.
CCTCTTGGAGTCAGGGCATAATACATCAACCCCTTGGTTTGAGGTCCCGGAACAGCGGGCAGGGCGCCGCGGATCGGGGCGTGGAGCCGCTTTCCCCGCCCATCCCCGGTCCGGTACGCCTCCAGGAGAATGCAATCGATGAAGCGTGCGGTCCTGACGATCGTTCTGGTCCTCGCGGGGATCAACCTGATGGCTTGGGGACTCTCCGGCGGGCAGGTCGCTATCGACCTGCGAACCGGGCTGGCGGCCCTCTGCCTGAACAGCTACTTCTTCCTCTTTCTGCTCTTGGGTTACCCACCCCTTCAAAAAGCTCTCGGGGACTGGTTTGGAAGGAGCGCCGGCCAGACGCTGGCCGCTGTCCCCGTTCTCTGGATACCCTACTCCATTTACGGCGTGGCCACCGATAACCTGCGAGCCCTGCCGCGTCTCACGCTGGCGCTCTATCTGTTGGTCCCAATCCTGATTGTCCTGTTCACTCGAACCCTTCCCAATCGATTCCACTGGCAGGAGTGGCTGGTGGCCCTGGTCTTGTGGCTTCCCCTGGACTTCGGCTTGATGACGGGAGTCTGGACCTGGCCCGGTGGGGGGCTGGCTTATGGAATGAACGCGCTGGTCGGCACCTGCCTGGGTGTGTTCTGCCTGGTCTGCCTGCGGGGTCTGGATGGAGTGGGCTACCGCTGGCGCTGGCGGGCGGTGGATTGGCGGGTAGCCGCGGGGTATTTTGCTCTCTACGCCCCGGTGGCCATCGGGCTGGGTCTTCTGACCGGGTTCCTCCAGCCCGCCGAGACGTTCGCCTCTCCCGGCGCCCTCCTGCCGATGGCGCTGGGGATTTTCATTTTCATCGGCATTCCCGAGGAGCTGCTGTTCCGAGGCATCATTCAGAACCTGCTGGAGAAAGCGATCGGCCGCCCCGCCCTGGCCCTGGGGGTGGCCTCGGTCATCTTCGGCGCCGCCCATCTCAACAACGGCCCCAGCCCCGACTGGCGCTACTTCCTGCTGGCCACCCTGGCCGGGCTGGTGTACGGCCGAGCCTACGCCAAAACCCGCAACCTGATGGCCCCGGCCCTGCTCCACACCCTGGTCGATGTCGTCTGGCGAGGATTTTTCCGCTGATGGGGAGGGTGGCTGGCTGCTTGAGATAGCTTAGAACAAGGTATCCTGATGATTGCAAAACGCCGGAGCGGCTTTGGGCCCCCTGCCGAGCCGCGATACGTCTATTGTTGACGTTGCTGCTCCGTTCTCACACTCGTGACTACGCCATGTTCACCAGAACTGATGGCCGCCTGTTTCTGGGCGACTGCCGCGCTGGCAATCCGGTCCACTTCCCGTACCGCGTCACGAGCCTTCTCTGTTGGGATATGGGGTTTGAGTGCCGTGACCTTATTTGCCCTGATGTAAACCGGCTTCCCTTCTTCCAGGCGATTGCTGACAAAGAATGCGGTTCCGAGACGCTCAAGTTCAACAACCCGTTTTCCGCCGAGCTTCTCGACAACGAAACCGATGCTTCGTTCGTACTTCGCCATGGTCTTCGGATAGAGTCCTTGGATGTACACACATTGCTTCGTGGGAACAAGCTGTGCGCCATATGTTCGCGGCTCAAGTTCCAGCATACCATCCGCGCGCAAGGCAGTGAGTTCATCCCTCAAGTCGAATGAAAAGGGACCGTGCTTATACAGGATGAATTGAAATCCCAGGGGGACACCCATGAGTTCCTGCACGAAGAATGCCGTTTTCTGAACGTGAGTTTCGCCGCACCAATCTCCTTTGCGGCACAATCCCTCTATCAGCCGCGTCAGCAAAGCAGCATTTCTCAGTCTATCCATTCCCGGCCTCCTCTCTCTCGGGTGCGATAATTTCGTCGCGATTCTCATTAACCCATTTGATTGCATTATCGAAAATCGATCGATCTGCGAATACACGATCGACCGAGACGACTGGCAGGGTTCTCAACGTTTTAGAAATATCAAGGGAAGAAACAATCCGACCGTCGCGCATCTGAATTGGGAAATCCGGTGCGCCGCTTCCCTGGCGGTAGCGGTCATGACGAATTTGATCCTTATCGTACCTTTCACTCAGGGCGCGAAAGACGGCTCTTCCGGATTCCGGGTTTAATTGGACGTCGTCGGGATTCCACTCGTACAGGCGCTTGAAGTGCTCACGACCTAGGATTCGACGTGCATGTAAATGACCGGCTTTGTCCTCGGCATCTGCCGCTTCCCGTAGCGCCGCGGAAACCTCATTGTCGGTCATTCTCAAATGACCTTCCAGGTCCGTCGAGAAGACACTGTCGTCAAGCCATTCTTTGAGAAAATCCATCAGGTGGATGTCGTAAATTCGACGGACAGGATGGAAGTAGACCTGAGAGTACATGAAGTAACGTGCCAGCATCAGCGCTTCGGCAGAATGAATGCCGCCTTCGTCCACCCCGAGTGCGGGTTCTTGTAGGCGTTCGCTCTCATTCGACTGCGGTAAGATGCGCAGAGTGTCAATCAATCGGTAGTGTTCGAACTTTCCGTAAGCAACTCCCGTGTGGTGAGAGTCGCGGAGAAGGTAATCCATGCGGTCAACGCCGAAAGCATCGCCGCCGATGATTTCGGCCAGAATTGTTTCCCAGTCCGTAAACTCCAGGTCCGTTGCATTCTTCGGGCCAACTGCCAGTTTTTCGATGTCAACATGGCGGAGTGGCGGGGTGATGGAGTTCCAGATGCTCTTCATAGCATTGCTGGAAATTACCTGCCGCGTAAGTTTCTCGTGATCCCAACCGTTCGGCAAGAGCTCTTTCTCGGCTGCGTGTGAAAACGGCAGGTGGCCGACGTCGTGACAAAGAGCAGCCATCCGTAGTACCCGACGCCAATATCGCAGTTTGTCAGAAGAAACGAGCGGCTCCAGCAGGCTCCGGATCCGATCCGATATGCTCTCCGAGTGTGTGATGACATCGAAAACCCGGCTTGCAAGTTCCATGACTCCGAGCGAGTGTTCGAATCTCTTGTGTGTTGCACCAGGGTAAACCAGGTAGGTCAACGCCAGTTGGTGGATATGGCGCAACCGCTGAAACGAAGCAGAATCCAGAACTCTACGCTCTTCGCTATCCAAGCGGACAAATACGTGAATGGGATCTCTGACCTCATGAAAATTTCCTGGCATATGGATGCTTTTTTCAGGAGCCGCCGTAGCGCTTTTCGTGATGCAATTCCTCACGAATGACTCGGCGTAATGTGCTGACCAACTCTTCTCGTTCCTTCGCCTGCCGCAAGGTCTCGTTAATCAGGGTCTGGTACCCGCGCTTCCCGGCCTTCGCCTTGAAATATTCGACGAGGTTTGTGTCCAGTGAGATCGTGATGCGTTGCTTGCGCGGGGCAGGCTTGAGTCCGACACGGAATGTCGCACGGTCCAGATCCGCTTGAGTCACGTTGGGATATTCATCGCGATCATCAAGGGTTGATGGAGACGAGAAGCTTTTCATCGTTAGCCTGCCTGCCGCATCGGAATTACCTGGATTTCGTCTTCAATTTCAGTATGCATATTATTATGCATACTTTAACACCTTTCGTCAAAGCTCAACCGCTACTTCAGTGGGCGACTGCGGCACAGCCGACACCGGGCAGAGGGCTCACCGTTACCGATCGTGGGTTAGCGTTTGCATTCTGAAAGGGTGTCCATTAACGTACTGAAAAGTTCCAGAATCGCAGGCGCGCAGCCGGGCTTTTCCCTCCTCAAGACAGGGGTGGGTGAATTGAACCACCATCTATTCTTCAACAAATGGAATAGCCTCCCAAAGGCTTGCGCAGGGAGACAGACATCAGATGCCGCTCTTCTCAGTCAGTAAAACGAATCTTGCAACCGTTGATCAAACCAACTTCGATTCCGAGAAACACTTGCAGACACTGATCGAGAAAAACCTCCAAACGGTATTTGGTTGTCGGTTGGTGGCTTCGGAGTTTTCGACCGGGGCTCAGCACGCGGGGCGCATTGATACGCTTGCCCTGTCAGAGGACAACAATCCGGTTATCGTCGAGTACAAGAAGGTTGAGTCGTCCGACTTGATCAACCAGAGCCTTTTCTACCTTGCATGGATCCAGGACCACCGTGGTGATTTTGAGATCGCCGCCCAGAAGACCCTTGGCCCTTCGGTATCGGTCGACTGGTCCGGGGTCTCCCCCGCCCCACGATTTCTTTGGACAGGGAATTAAGAAACTACAGGAAAGGAGGACCGCGATATGTCCAGAGGAAGGAATGGCGCATCTGGGCGTTAAGTTGATCTTTTTTTCGTCTAACTCTTCACGACTAAAGCAGCAACTTTTTCGGCCAGCCGGATGGCCTCCCTGGCAGCTTCCATATCGGGCTCTTCTGAGCCTTCCATCGGATAGCGCACTGTCGTCCCATATTCGCCTAATACTTCGGCAGCCGACATCAGTTTCGCAAAGGCCGGTTCTCGTGCCGTGCAGAGCTGCGTAAGATAAACGAGATCGTGCACGAAGCGGAAGGGTACCGAGTGAGCGATCAGATAGCCCTTCAGATATTTCTCGGCGCATTGCTGGGCGTGAAAGCAGGCCATCGCGGGCAAGGGTTTTCCTGGCCCCAACGCCCGACGAGCCAACTCCAGATCCTGATCCGCCTTCTCGAACCAGTTCCGTTCAGGCCGCCTGTCGCTCATACAACACTTCTCCCTCTTCCAGCACCTTGTGGATGAAGGAATACGGGTCATTGCGCTGCTCGGAGAGGGCTTCCGGAGAGCGGATAATCACATCAACGGGCAGTACGAAACGCTCCGCGATCACCCGGCGGATGGGATTGCCGGGCCGTGGCTTTCCCGCATCCCCTCGAAGCACGACCAGCAGGTCCACGTCGCTGTGCTCTCCGACCTCCCCGCGAGCTTGGCTGCCGAAGAGAATGACCTGTTCCGGATCAAAGCGTTCGACAATCAATTGTGCTATGGCCTGGATTGTGGCTCTGTCGATCGGGGCATCCATGGTATTCATAAGCTTCTCTTCCACATCGCTCCCTGCAGATTGCCACAAAATAGCTTTTTTGCCATCTTTCGGTCTATCTCAATCAGTTTTCCAACCTCAGCCGGGCTGTCTCCCAAAGCGTCACGATGGTACAGGGTAATCAGCACCGCCCACCAGGTCTCCTAATGATAAGCCCAAACGCTGTGTACCGGCTTCCGGCTGAATGTCTTCCCCTCTACAGGGCCACAACGGTCTCCGTATCCCCGGCGGCGAGGGCGTTCATGTAGGCCAGGATGAGGTCGCGGGTGCGGTAGCGGCCGAAGGCGGCTTCGTCCTGCTTGCGGACGATGGGGAAGGTGTCCAGCACGTAGCTGGCGTCCTCACGGGAGAGCCCATAGAGGTGGAAGTAAAGGGCGTCGAGGCGGGCGCGCAGGTGGCGACGCTCCTCTTGGTTCCAGGCATAGGGCGGTCCGTGGTAGCCGAGGTCGCCGGCAAACGGAGCCATGTCGTGGGCGGTGTAGGTTAGACGGAGGACGTGGTCGCGGACGAGATCGCGGGCGGAGGTGGAACCGAGGCAGTGATCGTAGGCGCTAGGGGTGATTACAGGGAGTTGCTCCAACGAAGCGAGGCTCATACTTGCCCCCTGCAGCTTTTGTCTCGCAACATAGTCGAAACAGAAACTGGTGAGTGTTGAAAGCAAGCAAGCCGCCGCCAACGCAGAGAAGAGATCCTTGATTGGCAACAATATGGGTAGCGTATAGCTTACGCCGCTCCACGGGATGATGGTGGCCACGGTGGTACGCACATCGGTTGGGCGTGTAATGCGCCGGTAGACCAACGTCCACCCCATCAGTTGAGGGAACGTGCGTGACACCCTATCCGCAGGTACCCAGTACACAACACTCGGTAAGAAGTCGGGCTCTGCGTGCTCTTTGCTGGTTGTGCGCTTGCTCACATAGGGGTTGTGTACGTTTCCGGGATTGACTAAGACTGAGCCTGCGCGGTGATCAAAGTTTCCTACCATTAGTCCTTGGTAGAGGGGTAGATACAATTTATCTCCCTTCCTCCAGCGGTTGAACTTGACAGGGTAATAGCCTTCAGATTCAAGCTGCACAGCAGTGCGGAAGAGGTGAGAGTCGTTCGTCATATCAAACTGACGGTGATGTCGGACTGACCAGACGTGGCGCTCCTCACTCCCCGAGCGGTCCACCAAAACTGGATGGCGTTCGTAGATGCGGCGGGTGATATCGGCGTCCCGCTGGGTGCGGAAGACGGGTGCCGTGCCGGTGTTGGGGTTGACACGGGCGAAGTCTTCAGGCGCCAGCGGGAAGCAGCGTTCGGGGTCGCTAATGGTCTTGGTATCGTGAAGGAAGAAGGCGCACCGGGTCTCATCGAAACGTCGTCTCTCTCCGCCGAAGATGAGGGCGCAGAATTTGAATCGTGAGTCCACATCCGGGAAGAACGGCGTCAGATTGGTTCCGAGGCGGCGGTTTTCAAAATCAAACAGGCCAGCCACCCGTCCGCTGGTGGAGACGGACTGGAAGAAGCGGGCTGCTGTCTTGTCGGCGTAGATCCCGGACGGTGTCAGCAGCCCCACGAAGCCGTCGGGTTTGATTAGGCTCATCGCCCGCTCCACGAACAGCGAGTAGAGGTTGATGTCGCCGCCGCCGAGCAGGCGGTAGTGACCGGACGCACGAATCAACTGGGCCAGCGTGTCCGCCCGATCCTTGGCCGCGTCGAATTCGGCTGCGAGAGGCACTCCCAGGTCTCTCAGTTTCTGTATGCCTGCCCTCCGTGCGGCCGCAGTTGAAGCCAGGGCGAGATCGGGGGATCGGGACGCAAACCACTCCACCTCTTGCAGCTTGATGCGATCCCAGGGCGGGTTGCCGATGACGGCATCAAAACCTCCTTTCGGGTGGATGTCTTGCCAATCGCGCCATACGCCTGGAAAGGCTGCCTCCCAGTGCAGAAAGCGTTCCCGAACGGCAATTGAGGAGGCTTGGTTCCATAACTCCTGAAACCCGGAATAAGGGTCTTCTCCGTCACCGGACGGCGGCGCATCGACGGCGTTCGGGCCGTTGGAGAGAAGCTTATAGGCTTGATCGGGTGCCCGACCGAGGGGTTCGATCAATTGGGTTGTCTCGAACGCAATGCGCTCTTTCTTTTTCATTCCTGCCGTCAACCACCGGATACTGCAGAGGAAATCGAGCAAGCGGCGCAGCTCCGCGGTCATCTCGTCAACACCCTGGAAAAGCTCGGTCGACTCCCGTACCTCACCAATGTCGGCGTCGGATTTTTCCTCGATGAGTTGCATTCCCTTGGCGGCCTGCTCGGCTCCGGTGATGGCGCTGGACAAATACAGACCGGCAATCTCCCGCAAATAGTTGGAGGCCTCCAACACTCTCAAGCCGATCAGAGCATCGCCGCATCGCAGGTGGTGGTCCAGGAAGGACAGCGGCGCGCCCGCGGTGAAGCTGTGCAGCCACAACGCCACCTTGGCCAGCTCGACGGTCAGGGGATTCTTGTCGACGCCGTAGATGCAGCGCTTGAGCACCATGCGTCGGATGATGGCCTGGTCGGTGATCTGGGCCTCGTCCAGGACCCAGTTCGAATCCTTGGCTCGTTGAAGGATTTCGCTTCGAATGGTCGCCACGCGATTCACCAGAGGCGAAACGTAGTCGCCGTCGAGCCACTCGGGCACCACGGGAACGAATTCGATCAAGTCGGCGATGTAGTCGGACAGGAAGTCCACCGCCGTAACCAGGAAATGGCCGCTTCCCATGGCCGGATCCAGCACTTTCAGATTCAAGACCGCCTCGGCCGGGTCCAGCTCGAGTAGCTCGACTTTCCTCTGAGACTTGTGCCGGCGGTCGTTCTCGAGTTCGGCAGCCTTGTCCTCGAAGACCTTGAGACGTTCTTCCGCCAGGGGCTTCAGGGTCCGGTCGACAATCAGGTCCACCAGTTCCTGGGGAGTGAAGAAGCTGCCGCTGTCCTTGCGTGCGTAGGGGTTGGGGCGGATGACGATCTTGCCGTCGCTGGCACGAACCGGCTCGCGCTCCAGGAGGCGCTCGTAGATTGAGCCGAGCTGCTGGACCGACATGTCTCGATAGTTGACAAAGCGTCGTCCGTCGCCGCCCGGCTCCTTGGTGTGGCTGAGGTCGTAGAGGATGGGAGCGATGGTCGCGTCCGACAGGCGTACCTGCTCCAGCAGGGGCGCGGCGGCCGAACCGAACAAGCCGCCGTTATAGGGTGGGAGCCCGATGGAAGGATCGCCCTGGTCGACGAGCCTGAATAGCGTCATCAGGCGGTCGTAGTAGTCGGTGGCATTGGATGAGAAGGTGTCGGCGTCCCTCATCCTGCGCGCGACGTCGTCCCGCACGCGCTTGCGCAGGCCGTAGTCGTCGTAGCGCGAGTCATTGACCGGCAGCAGGTCTCGGTCCTCGGCGTAAAGGAGAAAAAGCAGCCGATAGAGGAAAATCAGCGCCGCCTGGCGAACCTGAGGCAGGGTTGCGCCCGTGCCATTCGCCAGCGCATCCACGAGTCTGGGAAAGGCTCTCTCGAAGACGACGCCTGAGAGGTCCTGGGCCACCTGCTCTTCGTAACGCTTCCCCTCCGCCAAAGCCTGTTCCAGGAAGGTTGTAGTCGAACCGTCCTTGAGAGTTAAAGAATCTCGGCGGAACAACAGGTAGAACAGTCTGAGGCCGTGTTCATTTCCGGGCCGGAGCAATTGAGCCAAGTCAGCTTCAAAATAGCCGCTGGCGCGAGGCCGGGCGCGGTGGTCGTAAAGGCGCCAAACCCCTCCGTTGGTGAGTATTCCCCATCGGAGGCGGCCATCGGCAACATTGTCCGCCGTTGAGAGATAGCGGAGTATTTGACCGTGGGGGGTACCGGTTCCGGTGGTTCCGTCCTTGTCACGTGTGTCCAACGGCACGCCTAAGCGCTTGCTTTCTTCGATCACAGCCGCGTATCGGAATCGGTCTTTGGCATTGCTTGTTGCGGTAGCGCGTCCCTTGGAGGCGGCATCCAGGAATAGCAGGTGATCAGGGATGTCCTCGTGACCGGTTGTAGCTTGTTGCGGCAGGTAATCGGTCCATCCCAACAGGCCAAGAACGGGACGGATTAAATCTTGCTCTGTTTGGGCCTCGTTGGGGTCTTGGGCATGGCTCAGTCCCTCGTAAAACTGTTGAACCCCGCCCCTGAAGGCTTCGAACGTGTCCGATTGACCGATGAGGCTCTGCCAATCGCTCGTGGACCGGATCCCCTCGCTGAGGAAGTAATGAGTGAACAGTTGGCCGGCCATGTCGAGCTCTCAGCGCCTAGACCTGTGGAGAGGGTAGCTGTCGTGTGGTCGTTGCGTTTCCGCAAGGATTTGCCGCTGGATGGCAAGTAATTTTGCTCAGCAGTGTCCGCACAACGGCGAATTATAACGAAGACAGGGATGACGCGAGCGGCTATAACTTTCCGTTGGTAGTACTTGTGAGGTGCCGCTCGGTCGAAGAGGGCGTAAAACCCGCAATTCTATGAATCCATCCCTGCTGGCTGCTCAGGCCATCATCCTGTTTGCCTTTTTCTTCCGGTCCTTTTCCGGGTTCGGCGGGGCGTTGCTCAGCATCCCCCTGCTGGCTCTGTTTTTTCCGCTGAAGTTCATCGTTCCGGTCGAATCGGTTCTGGAGGTGGCGCTCAGCCTGCTGCTGGTTCCCGGCGCTGTTCGCAAGGTCGACCGGGCCAACCTGCTGCGGCTGTTGGGCGGGGCGGTTCCGGGCAGCCTTGTGGGAGTCTTTTTGCTGGCCTCCTGGGCCAACCGGCCTATGGAAATCATCCTGGGCGCAGCCGTCATCGGAGTCGGCTTGTTCTTCCTGCGAAATACGCCCTCGCGGGCGGTCTTGTCCGCCCGATGGGGGCTGGCGGCGGGGTTTGCGGGAGGATTGCTGGGAGGCATGTTCGGCACCAGCGGTCCGGCCTACGTGGCCTTCCTCTCAAGCCAGGCCCTGGACAAGGCGGCATTTCGGGCGACGCTGATCGTGCTGTTTGCCGTCGAATACGCCTGGAGGCTCGGATTGTATGCCCACCAGGGACTGCTGGACGTTCAGGGGTTGCAGTTGGCTCTGGGCCTGCTGCCGGCTCTGGTGGCGGCGACCCTGTTGGGTCACTTTGTCCATCTTCGGGTTGGGGAGAAGGTGTTTCGGAGGTGGGTGGCCGTCTTCCTGCTGGTCTCAGGCACCTTGTGCCTTTTTTGAGGCCCCGGGTTTGGCCTCTTGGAGGCTCAGGAAGGTGAGGTCGATCGAGTGATCGCCTCTGCCAGCTCGGCCGCAGATACGGCGTGGGTGCCGGGTTTGGAGACGGAGACGGACGCGGCCAGGTTGGCCAGCCAGGCGGCCTCATGTAGATCGGCGCCCCCGGCCAGGGCGGCGGCCAGCGTTGCCAGCACCGTGTCTCCGGCGCCCGAGACCTCCACCGGGGAGCGGCAGAGGGCTTCCAGCCGGGTCGGGGCGCCGGAGGATGGCGCGATCAGCATGCCCTGAGGTCCCATCTTCAGGACCACTCCACAGTCCAGCCGGGATCTGAGGGCTGCGGCGATGGTCTGGGCGTTCTCGCCTGGCTCCCTTCCGGGATCGAGCAGGCCACATATCGAGCGGGCTTCGCTCCAGTTGGGGGTGATCAGGTGCAGGTGGCGCCAGGTCAGGGCGTTTGCGGGCTTGAGGTCGGCCACGATCCTGCAGCCGCGGTCATCGGCCAATCCCTCGATGCGCTCGGCCAGGCCCGGGGAGAGCAACCCCTTGTCGTAGTCGGAGACCACCAGTAGATCGGCTTCGCTCAATCGAGCTTCGATTGTGGAGGCCAGGGCAGCCTGTTCGGCTTCGGTTGGAGGCGAGGTCTGCTCCTCGTCCAGACGAAGGTAGTAGTGGTCTCCCGACAGCACCCGGGTCTTGAGAGTGGTCGGCCGTCGAGTCTCCAGTAGAAGCCCGTCCACACCCGATTCCCGCAGCAGCTCTCTGACGACATCTCCCTGGGAATCGGCCCCTACCAGCCCCACCAACGCGGTGCCGGCGCCCAGTCGGGCCAGGTTGCGGGCCACGTTGGCGGCTCCCCCCAAGGCATCGGACCGGCTGTGGATCTCCAGCAGGGGGACGGGGGCTTCGTCGGCCACACCCAGGGCCCGGCAGCCGAGATAGGTGTCCAGCATGACGTCGCCGACCACCAGCACCCGTACGCCGGAGATCCGCCGAATGCGCTCCAGGCTACTCTTGGCTTGTGCTTCCATGGGTGCTTTGGACCGAAGACCGGGCCGGAACCGAGGGGTCTTCCATCGATTCGGTCAGGGCCAGCTCCTTCTCCAGTAGTTCACAGATGATATGGACGACCACCAGGTGGGATTCCTGGATTCGGGGGGTGTTGTCCGAAGGCACGCGAATGCAGAGATCGCAGAGTCCCGGAAAGCTCCCGGCGGAGGACCCCGTAAAGCCCACGGTGGTGGCTCCCTTTTCCTTGGCCAACTGGATGGCCCGCACCACGTTCTCCGATTTTCCGCTGGTCGAAAAGGCCGACACCAGGTCTCCGGGCTTGACGAAGGTGTCCACCTGGCGGGTGAAGGTGCTTTCGTAGCCGTAGTCATTGGCGATGGAGGTCATCAGGATCTCGTTGGTGGAGAAGGAGAAGGCCGGGAGCCCCTTGCGCTCGATGCGGAAGCGCCCCACCAGCTCGGTAATGAAGTGGTTGGCGTCGGCGGCGCTCCCCCCGTTGCCGAAGGCATAGACGGTCTTGTGGTCGCGGTAGGTCTGAATGATGGCCCTCACCACTCTTTCGATCTCCGGAAGCTGTTCGGTGATCAGGCGCTGCTTCACCGTAACGCTCTCGCGCAGCAGGCTGCTGATCTGGGGGTGAAAGACATTCAGCAGCTCTTCCGGATTCAAGTAGGCGATGCCGGGCTTGGAGACGACGGTGGCCGCGGCCTTGTTGGCCAGGGCCGCCGCCGATTTCAGATCGGTGCCGGCCGAAAGGCACAGGGACAGGACCGCGGTCACGCTGTCGCCGGCTCCGGCGCGGTCGGCCAGAGGCACCGGGTCGGCGGGAAGGGTGTGCCGGGTGCCCGCAGCGGGGAAGAGGGTCATCCCCCGGCTTCCCCGGGTCACCAGGACATCCGAGCCCAGCCTTTCGGCCACCCGCAGGCCCGCCCGCTCCAGGCTGCACTCGGGCTCCCCCAGTCGAGAGGCGGCTGCCTCGATTTCCCTGGCGTTGAAGGTGAAAAGATCGGCCCGGGGATACCAGGAGACATGCTCGGGATGGGCGTCGATGACGACCTTCAGCCCCTGGTCCCGAGCCAGGGCTTCCACCGAGTCCAGTAGCGCCCGGGTCACCAGGCCGTAGCCCTGATCGTAGACCACCACCGTCCGGGGCCGGCTGGGAAGTCCGGCCGCGAACTCGCCAAGGGGTGCCAGCGAGTCGGCGTAACGGTCGATGCCTGGCCGCTGAAGGATCTGAATGAGCTGGTGGTTCGAGGCGAAAAATCGACTCCGCTCCGGCAGGCGGAAGGGAGAAGTCGGTGGGGCGCTCAGCACCTGGACGCCCTCCGCCCGCAGTTCACTCAGAATCTTCCGGCTGGCCTCATCCCCTTCGAAGAAGCCGTAGAGGGCCGCCCGGCCGCCCAGCCTGGAGATGTTCCTGGCGACGTTGGCGGCCCCTCCCGGGATGGACCGCTTCGAGGTGATCTGAAGCACCGGAACGGGGCCCTCGGGAGCCAGGCGGTGCACGTTCCCGTAGATCTCACGGTCGATGTGGGTGTCGCCGGCGATCAGGACGCATTGGTCCTTGAATTGACTTACCAGTGACAAAGGCAGCATGTTCCCTCGGAGAATCCCGGGCTCCGGCGTCCTCTGGCGGGTGAGCCGCCCATCGAGCCGCCAGTGTCCTCTGCGGAATGCTCCATTATACCCGGGGCGCCACACCGGGCAATTCCCGGGCCGGGGTCCCGCTAGCCGGCTTCCGGGCAAGCCCTGCATCAGTGAGACCGCGGATCCTCCTCCTCGAACCAGTCACGGGTCAGATCGAGCCAGAGCACCAGTCCCCGCCATCGGCCGAAACGCCGGTAGTGTCTCTCGATGGCAGCGTCCTTGGGAGCCTTCTTCAGTCCGTGGACGGCCGCGAACTTGGGGCGGACCCAACTGTCAAGGCCAAGATGGTCGTAGTGCCCCAGCAGCTTCAGCAGATTTCCGGCGGCGTAGGGGCCGATTCCCTTGGTGGCCAACAGGCGGCGGTGGGCTTCCTCCCCGGTCAGATCGGCCCATTCCCCGCTCGGTAGCCGGCCGGCGGCTACCCCCTCGGCCAGCTCGATGAGATAGCCGCCACGGTACCCGCAGCCAATCTCCCGTCTCAGGAACTGGTCCGTGGTCCCCGCCAGTTGCTCGGGACTGGGAAAGCAGCAGTAGTCGGCATCCAGTCGTGTCCCCAGCTTCTGAACCATCCCGGTCACCATGCGCTGGGTGGCCTTCCAGGAGCAGTTGGTGGTGCAGATCATCTTGACCATGTCCTCGAAAAAGGAGGGGGCCCGCAGCAACCGCCCCGCCCCGGCCCGGGGCACCCAGGCAAACCGGCCCCGACGGTCCCGCCGGGCCAGCTCCCGGTGGAATTCCGCCATGGACTCTTCCAACCGCAGCATGTGAGCCACGGCCGCCCTGGCTGCTCTCAGGTCCCGGCCGTCGAGCGGGCTGGAGGAGCACAGCCGCACTCGGACTCTGCCATCCCTCTGTTCGCGCATCTCGGCCAGGGCCGGCTGAGAGGCAAGCTGCAGAACCCGCAGCAGCCGACGCGCGGGACGATCCAGAAAGAAGGGCGGCAGGGTGCACCAGCCGTGGCTCAGCACGGTCCGCCAAAAACTGAAGTCCGACGGCACATCGAGGATCAAGGTCGGTTGGCTCATGGAAGGGGTTCCGCCGGGCCGGGTTGCCGGATGGCAGGAGGCTCATCCGGGGTGAGCCGACCGTGGCATAATGGGGTTGGACGATCCGTGGAGGGCAACGTGTTCAAAACCGTTCTGGTGGTCCTGCTGGCCAACCCGATCCTGCTTGCAGCGGTGGACTTGAACCGGGAGGCCGACCTGCGCCGGTTCGTCGCCCAGGTGGCCGAGAACGAGCGCAGGAACAGGTTCCGGGAGATGGGTTATCTCTACCGGCTGCAAAGGCACAGAATCATACTCGACCGCGGGGGCCGCGAAAAGAAAAGAACCTCTTCCACCTACGAGGTGATTCCCCTCGACGACGGAGTTTACCGAAAACTGATCCTCAGGAACGGTGAACCCCTGTCAGCGAAGGAGGCCCGGAAGCAGGAGAAGAAGGCCGAAGCTCGGCTGCGCCGCCAGCGGAACCTTTCCCCCGCGGGCCGGTCCAGGTTGGAGCGCAAGAACGCCGAACGGCGCCGCAAGGAAGCCCTCTTCTGGGAGGAAGCGGTCCGGGCCTTTCATTTTCACTATCGGGGCGAGGAGGTGCTGAATGGCAGACCGGTGGCCGTGGTGGATCTGCTGCCCCACGAGAAATACCGGCCCGCCGAGAAGGATTTGTGGATTCTCGACAAGCTTCAGGGCCGGGTCTGGATCGACAGGCAGGACCTGCAGTTGAGTCAGGTCGAGATGGAGTTCGTCAAGCCGGTGAAGGTTGCCGGCGGCCTGGTGGCCAGGCTGTACAAGGGATCGACCCTGTGGGTGCGGCAGGAGAAAGTGCGGGACGACGTCTGGTTTCCGCGGCGGTTCGAGCTCACCATGAACGGCCGGATTTTTCTGATCAAGGGACTCAACATGAGGATGACCGGCGAGTTCTCCGACTACCGCCGTTTCGGAACCAGCGTGCGGATAACGCCGGCGGATCCTCCGGCTGACGGCAATTCAGTGGAGAGTGGAGAGTGAAAAGAGTGGAGAGTGGTCAGCCGAGGGTTTTGGGACCGGGCAGGCGCCTGATGAACTGACTGCGCTTATTGTTAAGGACCGCGCCGAGACCTACAAGTAGCTTTGCGTGCCGATCAACAAGCTCTTCACTCTCCACTCTCCACTATTCACTTTTCACCTAGCCGTGCCGCTGTCCCTCCATATGACGGGGCCGCTGATGCAGGGTGAAACAGGGGTGTTTCAGATCAGGCCCCGGCCGGTATGGGCAGATGGAGCTTTTCGCGGGCCGCATAGACGGTGTATCCCACCACCTCTCGCAGCGAAGCCTGCAGGCGGCGCTTCCAGTTCGACTCGATGGGACTGCCGGGAGCCGGGGATCCGAAGACGATGACCTGGCGGTCCTGGAAGATCTGCTTGATCCGAAAGAGGTGGAACCCGTCGCTGACCACGACGACCTGCCGGATTCCCTGACGACGCAAGACTTCCACGATCTGCCGAATGCTGGCCAGCGTGGTCAGCCCTCTGGCTTCCATTTCGATACTGTCCTCGGGGACTCCGTGCTGGATGAGATAGGCCTTGCCGACCTCGGCTTCGGTAAAGCGAGGGTCCATTCCGTATCCGCCCGTGGTGATGATCCGGCTTGAGAGCTTCCTCTTGAAGAGCTCCACGCCATGATCCAGCCGCGCCCTGAAGACCGGTGAGGGCCGGCCGTTATACTGGGCGGCGCCGAAGACGATGATGCGCTCGGCCGGCCGGGCCTCGTCCCGGTTGGCCTCTATCCGGACCAGAGCGTAGATCGCGAGAGCATAGACCAGGATGGCGGAGGGCAGATAAACGGCAACGACCTTGAACGCAAACCGCTTCCGTCGGGGTTTCATGACTCTATTGGGAGAGGTATTCCGCCAGAACTTCATTGGGGATGGCCCCTTCCCGAACCACCCGGGCCGGTTTCGAGGTCAGGTCGAGAACGGTCGAAGCAGCCGTTCCCGGAGAGTCGCCGCCGTCCACCACCAGTTCGATCTTGCCCCCAAGCTGGCTCAAGACGTCCTCCGCCGTGGAACAGGAGGGATGTCCGGACAGGTTGGCGCTGGTGCCGATGATAGGCAGGCGAACCTTGTCGATGACACTCCGGGTGAAGGTTTGGTTTGGAATCCGCATTCCCACCGTTCCCGTTCCCCCGGTCACCTTCAGGGGAACCCTCTTGGCTGCCGGAAGGATGAGGGTGAGCGGCCCGGGCCAATAGCGGGCCGCAATTTCGTAGAATACCGGCGGAATGTTGTCGCTGATGACTTCGGCCTGATCCACTGAATCGATCAGCACCAGCAGGGCTTTCCAGTCCGGCCTTCCCTTGATTTGAAAGATTCGCTCTACGGCTCGCAGGTTATAGGGGTCCGCGGACAGCGCATAGAAGGTTTCGGTCGGGAGGGCGATCAGGTTGCCGTCGAGAATGGCTGCCGAGGCGGTTTCGAGCGCGGTCTGGTCGGCACCTGCTCCCTGAAGTCTGATTCTTTGCGTTAGCATCAAGCTGAAACTAACATAAACACCCTGGTGGGTCAACGCGGCCGGGAGGGTGTGCAACGGCCGCAAGGCGACGCGGGCGGCAAGGTCCGGAAACCCCACCGGCGGCGCCCTCGGATCACCTGCTCCACCTGCTCCTCCGGTGTCCCGGATAACGCTCTGGCGAGAAACATCGATGAGGCCGGAAACCATCACCTCGTCCTCGAATCGAAGGATCCAGCGGTTGAGGGCGCTGATGCGCCGCTCCCCCGTGGATGGTGACGCTCTGGCCGTGGTGGAGGGACCCAAGCTGGTGCGTGAAGCCTGCCGCAGCGGTCTCGATGTCGAGGAGATCCTGGTAGCCTCCAGCAAGCTGGCTGCCTTCGGGAAAGACGACTGGCCCGGAACGGCGGGGACCGAGCTCTGCGGGGTCTCGGACAGGCTGTTTCGCTCCTTGTCCGATACCGTGACCAGCCAGGGGATCCTGGCCGTGGTGCGCATACCCGCTGCTCCCCTGGAGCCCCTGTTGACCGGCGAGCCGTTGCTGCTGGTGGCCCACCAGGTGCAGGACCCCGGCAACCTGGGAACTCTGGCCCGCTCGGCCGAGGCCTTCGGGGCCGGCGCGCTGTTGCTCACCACCCGCACCGTCAGTCCTCTCAACCCGAAGGCCGTTCGTGCGTCCGCCGGATCCCTCTTCCGACTTCCCGTCGCCGGCCCGTTGGACCCTGCGTTTCTTGCCCCACGACTGCGCCGTAACCGGCTCCGCTTGACGGCGGCCACGCCCGACGGGACAACCGACTTCCGGGAGGCCGACTATCGGGGAGGTCTGGCCCTGGTGGTAGGGAGCGAGGGCGGGGGAATCCCGCCGGGTTTGGGCCCCTTTCATGACGAGATCCGCGTGCCCACTGCCAAAGGAGTCGATTCTCTCAATGTGGCTGCTGCGGCCGCCATCGTCCTGTGCGAAGCCGCCAGGCAGAGAGATTGTCGCGGAGACTCCACCCAATCGACAGGTCCGGGTCAGCCGTTGTAGCATGAGCACCATGAATCTCTTTCCCGAATTCGCCTCGCCCCGGCAGGGCTCGGGGGGCGAGGGGGCCCCTCTGGCGGACAGGATGCGGCCCACCCGGCTGGAGGGCTTCGTGGGCCAGCAACACCTGGTCGGGCCCGGCAAGCCGGTGCGCCTGCTTCTGGCAAGGGACCGCATCGGTTCTCTCATACTCTGGGGTCCTCCCGGTACCGGCAAGACCACGTTGGCCCGCATCATCGCCCAGGGCACCCGGATGGACTTCGTCCCCTTCAGCGCGGTCCTTTCGGGGATCAAGGAGATCCGCTCGGTGATGCAGGAGGCGGAACGGAACCGGCGTTCCGGACGCCGGACCTTGCTGTTCATCGACGAGATTCACCGTTTCAACAAGGCTCAGCAGGATGCCTTTCTCCCCTTCGTCGAAACCGGGGCCATTGTCCTGATCGGCGCCACCACCGAGAATCCCTCCTTCGAGGTGAACCCCGCCCTGCTTTCCCGTTGCAAGGTCTACCAACTGGAACCGCTGTCGTCCAAGGAGGTGGTTCAACTGCTTCGGCGGTCTCTGAGGGACCGGGAACGTGGGATGGGAGCCGACCCGATCGAGATCGAGGACGCCCACCTGGGCATCATCGCCGACTTCGCCAATGGAGACGCCCGGGTGGCCTACAACACCCTGGAGATTGCCGTTCAGATGGCTCCGGCCGAGGAAGCCGGCCCCAAACGGATCAGCGAGCCACTGGTCAGAGACGCGATGCAGCGCCGTGTGCTTCTCTACGACAAGGCCGGCGAGGAACACTACAATCTCATCTCGGCGCTGCACAAATCGCTTCGCAACAGCGACCCGGACGCTGCGATCTACTGGCTGGCCCGCATGCTGGAGGCCGGAGAGGACCCGCTTTACGTCGCCAGGCGACTGGTACGCTTTGCCTCCGAGGACGTGGGCATGGCCGACCCTCACGCCCTGACCGTGGCCGTGCAAGCCAAGGAAGCCTTCCACTTCATCGGTCTTCCGGAGGGGACCCTGGCCTTGGCTCAGGCTGCGGTCTACCTGGCCACCGCTCCCAAGTCCAATGCTCTGGACAAGGCCTACGCCGCGGCCGTCGCGGATGTGAAGCACACCCTTGCCGAGCCGGTCCCCCTGCACCTGCGCAATGCCCCCACCCGGCTCATGAAGACTCTGGGCTATGGCAGGGGCTACCAGTACGCCCACGATTTTGCCGATCGGTTGACCGCCATGAGCTGCCTTCCGGAATCGCTGAAGGACCGAAGATACTTCCGGCCTTCGGGGGAGGGATTCGAGGAGGTCATCCGACAGCGGCTTCGGACCTGGCGGGAGAAGATCGCCAGGCTCCGCCGGCCGGGAAAAGAGGAAGGTTCGCGTTCGGGTTGAAGTGGATCAGGGGGATCGGGACCTTTCGGTGACAATTATGGGCGCGGCATTTCCCTAAAGACCTCTGATTTTTCACAAAAGTCGAAAATACGACCGTGATGCGGTAAAATTTTTTCGTGCTGCGGTTCAAAGACCAGGGGCGGAGTCTTTCAGTCGATTGGGACAGCGTGTGGTCTTTCCCTGGAGTCGCTCAAGAAGCAGCCAACCGCCAGCATCACCTGTGCGGGTTAGGCGGGTGCGGCCGGATGGGTTCGCCGTCCGGAGTGTCCCCGCCGCCGCGGATAGCCCCAGCCTCGAAAGAAAAGGATACCCCGCGATGGCACAGAAACGCTTCGACTCAGTCAGCGCAGTGAATACCTGGACCGGCAGATCGGAATCCCGCTCGGGCGACCGCGATCTTCTCCCGCGAATTTTCGGGGAAGACACCTTCGGGGTGAAGGAGATGCGCGCGCGGCTGCCGGACAACGTCTTCAAACAGCTATTGAGGACCATTGAGCACGCGGAAAAGCTCGATATAAAGAGTGCCGACACAATCGCCGCCGCCATGAAGGACTGGGCACTCTCGCGGGGCGCGACCCACTACTCGCACTGGTTCCAGCCGCTTACGGGGAGCACCGCGGAGAAGCACGACTCCTTTCTGAAGGTCGATCGCGACGGGCGCGCCATCACCGAATTCGGGGGCGACGAGCTCGTTCAGGGCGAGCCCGACGCATCTTCGTTCCCCTCCGGGGGGCTGCGCGCCACCTTCGAGGCCCGCGGCTATACGGCTTGGGATCCGACCTCGCCGGCCTTCATTCTGGGCGGGGAGTCGGCCACCTACCTCTGCATTCCGACTGCCTTCTCCAGTTGGGCGGGTGAGAGTCTCGATGCCAAGATTCCCCTGCTGCGGTCGATGGACGCGCTTGACCGGGTCACTCGCCGGGCGCTCAAGATCTTCGGCGTGGAGGCCGGACGGATCACGGCCAGCCTGGGTCCCGAGCAGGAGTTCTTCCTGGTGGACCGCGAGTTCTATTACCGGCGCCCGGACCTGATGACTTGCGGCCGCAGCCTCTTCGGGGCCAAGCCGCCGAGGGGACAGGAACTCGACGACCACTACTTCGGTTCAATCCACGATCGGGTCATGGCCTACATCCAGTCCGTCGAGATGGACCTCTACCGGCTGGGTGTCCCGATGAAGACGCGCCACAACGAGGTGGCGCCGGGTCAGTACGAGGTGGCGCCGGTTTACGAGAACGCCAACGTGGCCTCCGACCATCAACAGTTGATGATGCGGATCCTGGAGCGGAACGCGCGCGACTATGGCCTGGTGTGCCTGCTGCACGAGAAACCCTTCCAGGGGATCAATGGGAGCGGCAAGCACCTCAACTGGTCCTTCGGGACTGCGGACCGAAACCTGATGGACCCGGGCGACACTCCCCACGACAACCTGATGTTCCTCTTCTTCTGCACCGCGGTCATGAGCGCGGTGGAGAAGCACCAGGATCTGCTGCTGGCCTGCGTTTCGAGCGCGGGGAACGACCACCGTCTGGGCGCCAACGAAGCCCCGCCGTCGATCATCTCGGTCTTCCTGGGCGACCAGTTGCAGGACATATTCGAGCAGATCGAGGAGTCGGGCTCGGCTGAGGAGAAGGAACGGGAAGGCCTGGTCGGCCTGGGCGCCTCGGTGCTGCCCGACCTGCCGCGCCACTTCGGCGACCGCAACCGCACGTCGCCCTTCGCCTTCACCGGAAACAAGTTCGAGTTCCGCGCGGTGGGTTCGTCGGCGAGCATTTCGCTGCCGGCAACGGTACTGAACACGATCGTGGCCGAGTCTATCGACCTCTGGGCGGATGTGCTTGAAGCGGTGGTCGAGTCCGGGGCGTCGGTCGAGACCGCGCTTTGGAAGCTGCTCTCCAACGAAATCCCGTCGTTCAAGCGGATCATCTTCAACGGCGACAACTACGCTCCCGAGTGGGTGGAGGAGGCCGAGAGGCGCGGATTGCTCAATACGGGGAATACCGTGCAGGCGCTTCCCGCGCTCGCTTCGCCCAAGAACGAGAGGCTCTTCGACAACTTCGGGGTCATGACGCCCCGAGAGCTCGAGGCTCGGCTGGAGGTGCTGACCGAGCAGTACTTCATCAAGATCAACATCGAGGGCGAGACAGCCGCGCACATGGCACGCTGCATGATCCTGCCGGCGGCGGTCGCCTACCTGAACCAGCTGGTTTCGGCTCGCGGGGGAACGCAGGCGGCGCAGGTTGGAACGGGTGGCCTCGACAACAACATCGAGCGTGTTTCCGGTCTCATTGACGAACTGACGGAAGCGCTGGGCGAGCTCGACGCTCAGAACGAGGAGCTCGGGGGCGACGAGGTGTCGTCGAAGGTGGTCCACATGCGCAACAACGTGATTCCCGCGATGAACGCGGTGCGTGAAGTGGCCGACCGGATGGAAAAGGTGATTCCGGACGATCTCTGGCCGCTGCCCAGCTATCGGGACATGCTGTTCGTGAGATAGGCGGGTTTCCCTACCAATCCACTACCGAGCCGTCGTCGGCATCGTAGGTTTCGGGATTGTGCCAGTCGTGGCCGATCTTTGAGGCCAGGGCGTCCTCGTCGATTTCGATCCCCAGCCCCGCCCCCGTCGGCAGATCGATGTAGCCCTCCTTGACCTGGAAGGGTTTCTTGAGATAGCCCTCTCCCAGGCTCACCTGCTCCTGGCAAAGAAAATTGGGAATCGAGGCCGCGATCTGCAGCCCGGCGGCCAGGGAAATGGGTCCCAGGGGATTGTGAGGGGCCAGCGTGGCATAGTGGGCCTCCGCCATTCCCGCGATCAGGCGAACCTCGGTTATGCCGCCGGCGTGGCACAGGTCGGGTTGCAGGATCGAGGCCGCCCCCTTCTCCAGAATTTCTCTGAAGCCCCACTTGGTGAAAATGCGCTCCCCGGTGGCGATGGGCAGGTGGGTGCCCCTGGCGATATCGGCCATGACTTCCACGTTCTGGCAATTGACCGGCTCCTCGATGAACATGGGCTGGTAGGGTTCCAGGGCCTTGATGAGCAGTTTGGCCGTCTGGGGGGAAACGGCCCCGTGAAAGTCGATGCCGATATCTCCTTCCGGTCCGGCAGCCTGGCGCAACTCGGCGAATTTCTCGGCCGCGTGGTCCACGAATTGCGGGGTTTCCACCGGGCGGGCGGGGCGTTTCTAGTCCATCCCGGTGAAATCCTGGCCGTTGAACCGTTTCCACCGGGCGGGCGGGGCGTTTCTTGGCCGGTCCCGTCTTGAAGGCCGTAAACCCCTGCTGCATCTTGTCCTTCACTGCCTCTGGCGACCCGGCATGGGCATACACTCGGATCCGCTCCCGGGTCGGACCTCCCAGCAACTCGTAGACGGGAACCTGCAGAGCCTTGCCCTTGATGTCCCAAAGCGCCTGATCGATGCCGCTCAGTGCGCTGGTGAGAATCGGGCCTCCGCGATAGAAGGCGTGACGGTAGATGGCCTGCCAGTGGTGGGCCACCGCCCGCGGATCCTTGCCGATCAGGTAGGATTCCAGCTCCTGGACGGCGGTGGCGCAGGTCCGGGCCCGGCCTTCCAGGATCGGCTCTCCCCAGCCGGTAATTCCCGCGTTGGTATGGATCTTCAGGAACAGCCAGCGGGGCTTCACCAGAAAGGTCTCCAACTTGGTGATGCGCATGAGTTCCCGGGCGCGGGCTCTTTGGGGCTGCGGGGGCGAAGCGGCGGCCGTTGAGGGCGGGCCTCCCGATCCGGCCGCCTGGGCCGCACCCAGCCCGATCATTCCGGCAGTGCCCTTGAGCAGAGACCGCCGCGGCAGTTTTTGGTCGTCAGGCGAATGTTTCTTCAAGGTCCCATCTCCCTGGCAGGGACGGCTTCAGGTCGGAAGTTTCAGGAAAAACGCCGCCATTTTAGCCCGCATTTCTCACCAGGCCGCACCCGAAATTACAAGACGATTGAGCCTTTTGCAAAACTCGGAGCGGGGCAGGGCTTTGGACTGGTGGGGGCAGGGCTTTGGACTGGTGAAGGTGATGTTCTGCTGATGAATCGCCGACAGCAAAGACCGTTTTGAATGGGAACACCCGGATCCAAAGGCTGG
>JAJDUG010000011.1 GCA_022826755.1 Acidobacteriota bacterium | reverse complement strand
GCACAGGATTAACAGGGCGAGACGCTGTCGCACGGGAAGCCGACTCGCTGCGTTTCCCCTCACGCGAACCCACGGGGCGTTTCCTTTCAGTGGGTAAAGAACATTAGCCTTTCTTCGTGTGTCTTCGTCGTCCTTCGTGTGCCTTCGTGGATAACTCTTTTTTTCTGTTGTTTCAGGCAAGCCCTCTTCCGGGGTCGGTGTTGTCGATGCCGGTCAACATCGTCTATTTCCCCGTTCTCCCGATCTGACGAAAGGAACGAAGCGAACCGGAATGACCTCCCGCTCGATTCCCTCCCCTCCCGGACTCTTTTGGACCACTACCAAGACCTGGGAGCCGCAGGTTCTGGCCAGCGGAAGCACGATCCTTCCCTCGGGTTTCAACTGATCCAACAGGGCCCGCGGCACGTGATCGATCGCTGCCGAAGCCAGGATCGCGTCGTAGGGCTGGTGCTCGGGCCAGCCCCGATAGCCGTCGCCAAGCCCGACTTCCACGTTGTGAAAATTCAACTCCTTCAGGCGCCTTCCGGCGCGGGACGCCAATGGGGCAAGGTGCTCGAGGGTGAACACCTGCCTGGCCATCCGTGCCAGGACGGCGGCCTGATAACCCGATCCCGCTCCGACCTCCAGAACCACCGCCTCCCGACCCAATTGGGCCAGGTCGGTCATCAGCGCCACGATATAGGGCTGGGAGATGGTCTGATCGTTTCCAATCGGGAGTGGGCGGTCTTCATAAGCCTGGTCTCTTTGGGGGAGCGGCACGAAACAGTGGCGAGGAACCTCCCGCATGACCTGCAGAACCCCGGGACTGGTGACTCCCCGCACCAGGATCTGTTCCTCCACCATGCGCTCCCGCAGAAGGCGGTAGGACGACTCGGTCAGAGCTTTTCGGCCACGGTTTAGGAAAGCCACAACACCCGGTGGTAAAATCCTGCTGCAGACATGAGGACTCTTGGGGTTCGCCGGCGATTGTAGCACAGGACCCCGGCCGGCCCGCTTTGGGAATGGAGGGGCTATGGGTGATTCCAGCAACTTTGATGCTGCCGCGGCAAAAGCCGCAAGGGTTGCCTCCGATCGAAACCGGGTGGGGCTGCTGGTGCAAGCCGCCCTGGCCAAGGCCTATCGAAACCGACGCTGGCTGTTCAACGCCTGGGTCGACCTGGTGGCGCTCTGCCGGCTGGTCGGGGCCTGGGCCAGTGGAGAGTACCGGCCTCTCCCCTGGAAATCGCTCGTCCTGGCGCTGGCCGGGATCCTCTATTTCCTGAACCCGATCGACATCTCCCCCGATGTGATCCCGGGCATAGGATTCCTGGATGACGCCGGCATGCTGGCCCTGGTTGTCAACTCGATCCGCAACGATCTCAAGCGATACCTCAAGTGGGAGGCCGCCCGGAAGCCGTCTTCCTGAGCGGGCCCGGGGCCCGACCAAGCAGGAGCGGCGCCGAGGTCCGACGATCACGGCGCCGGCAGGACCGGAACCCGTACCGTCCGAGAACGGCTCTGCAGGAATTTCATCATGAAGATCGTGCCCCTGAACCTGGCCAATAGAGGGTATCGGATCCATATCGAAAACGGTCTGCTGCGCAAGGTGGGAGGCCTTCTCGATCCCTGGCGATCCTCATCCAGGCTGGTGGTAATTTCAAGCCGGCGAATCCTGGACTTGCATGGAGAGGCGCTGCAAGGGTCGTTGAGCAGGGCGGGATTGCCCCACGAGATCCTGGAGATTCCCGAGGGGGAGCGCTACAAGACCGTGTCCACCCTGGAATCGATCTACAGGAGGCTGGCCGGCCTGGGTGTCAACCGCCGCACCCCCGTGGTCGCGCTGGGGGGAGGCGTGGTCGGCGACGTGGCCGGATTCGCGGCCGCCAGCTATCTGCGTGGATTGCCCTATATCCAGGTTCCCACCACTCTGGTGGCCCAGATCGACAGCGCCATCGGAGGCAAGACCGGGGTCAATCTCAGCCAGGGGAAAAACCTCGTGGGCGCCTTTTATCAACCCCGGGCTGTCTTCGTCGATCCGGAACTGCTGCTCACGCTGCCCCGCCGGGAGCTGGACTCGGGACTCTTCGAAGCCATCAAGTACGGCGTGATTGCCGACCGCAAGCTCTACGACCAGGTGGTCCGGCAGCACGCCAGCTATCCCGGTGGGGACAAGGCCGGCCTGGCGAGCATGATTGTCCGCTGCGTGGAAATCAAGGCCGGCGTCGTCTCCGGGGACGAACGGGAAAGCCAGGCCCGCATGGTGCTCAATTTCGGCCACACGCTTGGCCATGCCATCGAGGCGGCCACCCGCTACAGGCGGTTCACCCACGGGCAGGCCATCGGCCACGGAATGATCCTGGCCACCCGCATCGCGCTGCAACTGGACAAGATCGATCCAACCGAGGCTGAAACCATCCAATCGGACCTGAGAGGGCTCTCTCCACTTCCCCCACTGGGAAACCTTACCTGGAAATCGATTGACCACCATATGCGCTCCGACAAGAAATTTACCGACCACCGCCTTCGATTCGTGCTGCCACGCCGCATCGGCGAAGTGGAGATCGTGGAGGACACCCCGCCCGAAGTCGTGGAAGCGGTCGTCCGGGAATACCTGCGCCAGTCCCATGGCACCCCATGTTGAGTCCCCAAGCCAGTCAGATCCGCCGGATGTTCTCCTCGATCGCCCCCCGCTACGATCTGTTGAACCACTTGCTGTCTCTCAACGTGGACCGGAGCTGGCGCCGCCAGGCGGCCTCCCTGCTGGCCGACCCGCTGGAGGACCGCCGGGGCCTGTGCCTGGACCTCTGCTGCGGCACCGGAGACCTGCTCGTGGAAATGGCCAGGCTGGGATGCGCCCGAATCGTGGGTTCGGACTTCAGTCACCCCATGCTGACACTGGGCCGGGAAAAACTGGCCAAGAGGAACCTGCAGCGACGGGTCCAGTTGCTGGAAGCCGATGCCCTGCGGCTGCCCTTTCCGGCCGACACCTTTGACGGGCTGGCGGTGGCGTTCGGGCTGCGCAACCTGGAAAGCTGGGGTGACGGACTGGGAGAGATGTGGCGAGTGCTGAAGCCCGAGGGGCGGATCGTGGTTCTGGAATTCTCACGGCCCACGCTTCCGCTTTTCGACAGGCTCTTCCAGTTCTACTTCCTTTGGATTCTGCCCCGGATCGGCAAGGGCATCTCCGGGCACGACACCGCTTATCGATATCTGCGAGACTCGGTGCAGGAGTTTCCCGATCAAGCCCGGCTCTGCCAACTGATGAAGGAGACGGGCTTCGCCGAGGTCTCCTTCCGCAATCTCAGCGGCGGGATTGCCGCGCTGCACTGGGGAGTCAAAGAAGGAAGACCGACGGAATGACCCTACAGGCCGGCATCTGCGAGGCGGGGGCGGTAAGTGGTTAGCCAGCCCCCGTCCTGCCGTGCGGATCAAATGAGAAAAAACGGCGGACCACTAAACAAAGACGAACCACGAATGGACACGAATGAACACGAATAGACATCGAGGTTGCCACCCCCCCATTAACAATTGGAGCCTTTTGCATCCATCAGTTTATTCGTGTCCATTCGTGGTTCTTCCTGCGCGGTCGTGGATATCGTTTGCGCATGACCCCTCAAATGGTTTCAGGCAGGTTCCTTCAGGATTCGGCATGAGCAAGACGGCTGATCAGGCTCCGGCGGGTGTATAATGTGGCCCTGCAAGGATCAACGACCGTGAAAGGCGCCAGAGGACCCAAAGAGCGATTCTTTCGCCCCGGGCTTCGCCGGCAGGACTTGGGTCGCGTTGAGACAGGCGACCCCATGCACGGCTGAGGCAGTGATATTGAACAAAGCAGCCCCATTGAGCCTGCTTCGAATGGCACCGGTTGTGCTGTGTCTGGCGGCCCCCCAGCTCGCACTCGCTCAAGCGAGCCTCGAGGAAAAGCGGTTCTTTGAGGAGAGCGTGCGACCGCTGCTCGCCAGGCATTGCCTGAGTTGCCACAACAACCAGACCAGAATGAGCGGGCTCTCTCTGGAGTCGCGCCAGTCGGCGCTGCTGGGTGGCGGGCGTGGCCCTGCCGTTGTCCCCGGGAAACCGGGCCGAAGCCTCCTGGTTCAGGCCCTCCGCCGAACGGGCGAGCTGCAGATGCCGCCGGCCGGACCGTTGCAGAGTCGCGAGGTGGCGGTGCTGACTCGTTGGGTCCGGGCCGGGGCTCCCTGGGGCGTGGAGGCCGCAGAGGACACCCGGCGCGCCGGGCCCTCCCATTGGGCCTTTCAACCGCCAAGAGGGGCCCAGCCTCCCCCGGTGAAGGACGAGGAATGGGTCCGCGGCCCCATCGACCGTTTCGTCCTGGCCCGTCTGGAAGCAAGCCGAATATCACCTTCGCCCCAAGCCGATCGGCGGACGCTCATTCGCCGCGTCAGCCTCGATCTGATCGGCCTGCCGCCAACTCCCCGGGAAATTGCCGAGTTCCTGGCCGATACCGGGCCCGGCGCCTACGAGCGCCTGGTGAACCGATTGCTGGATTCCCCCCATTACGGGGAGCGTTGGGGACGCCATTGGCTCGACATCGCTCGCTATGCCGACTCCAACGGCTACTCCAGCGACGGGAACCGTCCCATGTGGAAATACCGCGATTGGGTGATCAACGCCCTCAACCGGGACATTCCCTTCGACCGCTTCGTGACCGAGCAGCTCGCCGGTGACCTTCTACCCGATCCAACCCGGGATCAACTGGTCGCCACGGGTTTTCACCGCAACACCATGGTCAACGAGGAGGGCGGCATCGACTTCGAGCAATACCGCGTGGAAGCTGTGGTGGACCGGGTCAGCACCACCGGCGAGGCATTCCTGGGGCTGACGGTGGGGTGCGCCCGCTGCCACGACCACAAGTTCGACCCGATCTCACAGAAGGACTTCTACCGACTCTACGCCTTCTTCAACAACATCGACGAGCTGGGGGGTGAAGTCTCCGTCGAGCAAAAAAACCAGCGCAAGCTGGACCCGATGCTCGAGTTCGGGAAGCCCGAAGACTTCGCGCGACGGGAAGCGATCCGGCAGCAGAGATCGATCTTGGAAAAGGAGCTGAAGGCTTACCAGATCGAACTGGAAGAAACACTGGCCAACTGGGAGGAAGGACTTCCCCGGGAGGAGCGGGCTTCGATTGCGCCGCAAATCCGGGAATCCCTCAAGATTCCGCCGGAGCGGCGCAACATCTACCAAAGGCGCGTGCTGGACCTCTTCTTTTTTGCGCAAGACCCTGCCTGGCAGGCCCGCCGGGAGGGGCTGCGAGCCCTTCAAGAGGCCGAACCCACACTCGATGCGGCCCTGATCATGCGGGAGCTGCCCGAGCCGCGTACGGCCTACATCCACCTCGCCGGCGACTTTACCCGGAGAGGAGAGACGGTTCACCCGGGCACTCCCACCGTTCTTCCGGGACCGCCCGGCGGCCGGAAACTCAACCGCCTCGATCTGGCTCGCTGGCTGGTGTCACCGGACCATCCGCTGACGGCCAGGGTGACCGTCAACCGCATGTGGCAACGCTACTTCGGCTTGGGATTGGTCGAAACCGAGGCCGACTTCGGGTCGCAGGGAACGCCGCCCAGCCATCCGCGATTACTGGACTGGCTGGCCTCGGAGTTTGTTCGCCGGGATTGGGGCGTGAAGGCGATGCACCGCCTGATCGTCACCTCGGCAACCTACCGGCAGTCATCGGCGGCCCGGCCCGAGTTGTCGGAAGTCGACCCGGGCAACCGGCTCCTGGCCCGGCAGAACCGCCTGCGCCTGGAGGCCGAGATCATCCGGGACGCAGCCCTGGCTACCTCCGGCCTGCTGGTCTCCACCCTTGGAGGGCCGAGTGTCTTCCCGCCTCAACCCGAAGGGTCGGGCCAATTCACTCAGGTCAACCGCAAGTGGAAGACCGACCAGGGCCCCAACCGCTACCGCCGCGGCATGTACACCTTCTTTCGACGCTCGGCGGCTTTTCCGGGCTTGACCACCTTCGACGCTCCCAACGCCCAGTCTACCGAGACGCGCCGCAACCGCTCCAACACACCTCTGCAGGCGTTGACTCTTCTCAACGATCAGACCCAGGCGGAGTTTTCCCGCGCCTTGGCCCGGATTACGGTCGCACGGGGAGGCTCAAGCCGGTCCCAGCGTGTCCGGTACGCTTTCGAGCGCTCTTTGGCCCGACTCCCGGATGCCGAAGAAGAGAGACGCCTGCATGCATTCCTGACCCGCATGCACGACGACTTTGGCGCTCGCCCCCTGGAAGCCCACCAGGTCGCCGGCGAATCCGACGGCAGCCACCATGCTGCCCCGCTGGCATCCTGGGTGGCTGCTTCCCGCGTCCTGCTCAACCTGGACGAGTTCATTACGAGGCCGTGATGCAACCCCAAGACCTGGAAAATCGAGCTCTCCACGCCATCACCCGCCGTCATTTCTTCGAGCAGTGCGGCGTGGGTCTCGGCAAGACGGCGTTGACCGCCCTCTTCGCGGGTGATTCGCTGTTCGGCTCGCCAACGAACGGACCCGCCCTGGAAAAGCTGCACGTCGCACCCAAAGCCAAGAACGTCATCTACCTGTTCATGGCCGGCGGCCCCAGCCAGTTCGAGTTGTGGGAGCCCAAGCCCGACCTGCAGAAGCTGAACGGCCAACCCATCCCCCCCTCCTGGATGGAAGGCAAGCGCTTCGCATTCATGGAAAGCTTCGCCAAGGATCCGCCCAGGCTGCTGGGCGTCAATCGGACCTTCAAGCGCTACGGCCAGTCGGGTGCATGGGTGTCGGAATGCCTCCCGCACACGGCCGGCGTCGTCGACGACCTCGCCTTCGTCCAATCGGTCCACACCGAGAACTTCAATCACGCGCCGGCCAAGGTGATGATGAATACCGGCACTCCGATCTTCGGTCATCCCAGCATGGGTTCCTGGATCAGCTACGGCATCGGCAGCGAGTCCAAGGACCTGCCGGGATTCGTGGTGCTGCAGTCCGGCCGGCGAGGGCCGCGCGGGGGCGCGCTGAACTGGTCCAGCGGGTTCCTGCCCACGGCGCATCAGGGCGTGCCCTTCCGCAGCGGGGGCGACCCGATCCTGAACATGTCGAGCCCCCCGGGATTCCGCCCGGCGCAACAACAGGCGACCATCGATGCGATCCTCGATCTGAACCAGATGCGATTGCGGCAGGTCGGAGACCCGGAAATCTCCACCAGGATCTCGGCTTACGAGATGGCTCACCGCATGCAGGCCAGCGGTCCCGAACTGATTGACTTCTCCACCGAGCCGGAAGCCACGCTTGAGATGTATGGGGCCGAACCGAGGGCCAAGTCGTTCGCCAACAATTGCATTCTGGCTCGCCGCCTGGTGGAGCGGGGCGTGCGTTTCGTCCAACTCTACCACACGGACTGGGACCATCACGGGGGAGCCGGCGCCGACCTCGACAAAGGCCTCGACAAAGTGTGTCTCGAGGTTGACCGACCCATCGCCGCGCTGATCCGCGATCTGAAGCGGCGAGGCTTGTTGGACGAGACGTTGGTCGTCTGGGGCGGTGAGTTCGGCCGGACTCCCATGGGGGAAGTACGCGACACCGTCGGTCGCAACCACCACATCGACGCCTTCACCATGTGGTTTGCGGGCGGCGGGACCAAGCCCGGTCAGACCATCGGCAAGACCGACGAGATCGGCTTCTCACCGGTCGAGGACGTGGTTCACGTGCACGACGTTCAGGCCACCATCCTGCACCTGCTGGGAATCGACCACACCAGGCTGACCTTCAAGTTCCGCGGGCGGGATGCCCGATTGACCGACGTCGGCGGCAAGGTCATCGCCAAGCTGCTGGGTTAGCCCGCATTTCTCACCAGGGGGCATGATCATGGCGCAGGATTTTTTTCTCCAGCGCGTGCTCGCGACCGAAGAGCGTAGCGGTTTCTACGGTCGAGGGAGCATGTGCGC
>JAJDUG010000070.1 GCA_022826755.1 Acidobacteriota bacterium | reverse complement strand
ATCGCCGGCGGACACACGTTCGGCAAGGCGCATGGTGCTGTCGCCGAGGACAATGTCGGTCCCGAACCTGAGGGGGCTGGCATGGAGGAGCAAGGTTTTGGCTGGAAGAACCGCTACGGCAGCGGCAAAGGCGGCGATACGTTCACCAGTGGCCTGGAAGGCGCCTGGACCAATAACCCGGTGAAGTGGGACAACAACTTCATGGAAAACCTGCACGCCCACGAGTGGGAGCTGACGAAGAGTCCGGCTGGCAAATGCCAATATGCTCCCAAGAATGCCGCCGCAGTAGCCACCGTGCCGGACGCGCACGATCCGTCGAAGAAGCACGCTCCCATGATGCTCACCACCGACCTTTCACTGAGGATGGACCCGGACTATGCGCCGATTGCGAAGCGCTTCCTCGAGAGCCCGGCAGATCTTGAAGACGCCTTCGCCAGGGCGTGGTTCAAGCTGCTCCACCGCGACATGGGGCCCCGAAGTCGGTATATCGGGCCCCTGGTTCCCGCGGAGCCGCTGTTGTGGCAAGATCCCGTTCCCGACGTCGATCACGAGTTGGTAGGGGAGCAGGAAATCACCGACCTCAAAACGAAGGTCCTCGCCTCGGGATTGTCCGTTTCCCAACTGGTCTCGACCGCCTGGGCGTCTGCGGCATCCTACCGCGGCACCGACAAGCGCGGTGGAGCCAACGGGGCGCGCATCCGCCTCGCGCCGCAACAGGACTGGGAAGTCAACGACCCCGCCGAGCTCAACGAGGTGCTGCAGGCGCTGGAGCGGATTCAGACGGAATTCAACAGCTCGCAGACCGGGGGGAAGAGGGTCTCCCTGGCTGACCTGATCGTCCTGGCCGGGTGCGCAGGCGTCGAGCAGGCCGCCAGGAACGCCGGTCATGACGTGCAGGTCCCCTTTGCACCGGGGCGCACGGACGCCTCGCAGGAATGGACCGACGTGGAGTCGTTTGCCGTGCTCGAACCCACCGCGGACGGTTTCCGCAACTACCTCCAGGCGGGTCAGGAAGGCAGGGCGGAGGACCTGCTGGTCGAGCGGGCATGCATGCTGGCGCTGACCGCTCCCGAGATGACGGTGCTCGTTGGCGGCATGCGCGCCTTGAATGCGAACACCAGGCAGTCCGAACACGGCGTTTTCACCGATCGGCCAGGGACGTTGAGCAACGACTTCTTCGTGAATCTGCTCGACATGAACACCGAGTGGAGCGCGACCGCGACATCGCAGGAGGTGTTCGAGGGACGCGATGTCTCAACCGGTGAGCTCAAGTGGACCGGCACCAGGGTGGACCTGGTCTTCGGATCAAACTCCGAGCTCCGAGCCCTCGCGGAAGTCTACGGATGTGACGACGGGCAGGAGACGCTCGTGCGCGACTTCGTGGCCGCCTGGACCAAGGTGATGAATCTCGACCGCTTCGACCTGGCCTGAGTTCAACTGGAGGCTCCGCAACCATGTCCAAATCAGGTCTGGTTTTGACCCAAGTCGCCACCTTTCTGGCGGGTGCGTGCGCGGGCGCCTGTTTCGTCATTCTCATCCATGGTGCGATCCAGGGCGAAGCAACGCCGTCCGGGCTTCTTCCCGCCGGAATCGTGCTGGCGGTGATCGGAGCGGCCCTGCAGTACCGGTTGTACAAGAGCCGAGGCGACTCCAGCGCCTGAGGGCATCGAACCGTCGCCCCGGTCCGTCCGGATCAGGCACTACCGTTCCGCTTCCGTGTCAACCGCTGTGCGGTCCTGAAGAGTGTTGCGGGCGGCGGACCGACTGTCCCACCGGCCACTCCTGCAGTTCCATAGTCCGCGTGGTCCCAATGCGGTCTCGCCTGCTGCAAAATCCGTCCCGTCCCTTCTCTCCCTTCTCCAAAACACTTATTGCAGCGACATGAGTTCAAGCGCGATCGATGTGCTGGTGGTCGGCGGCGGCCCGGCGGGCATGGCCGCGGGAATCGCCTTCGGCCGGGGGGGCTTGCGAACCCTGGTCTGCGAGCGCGGGCCGCTGCCGGCCGACAAGCCCTGCGGGGAGGGGGTGATGCCGACGGGCCTTCAGTACCTGGAACGCCTGGGCGTTTCGGCCTTTCTGAACCAGAACCACACCCGTCCCTTTACCGGCGTCCACTATCTGTCAACGGCCGGGGCGGGCGCGTCTGCCCGGTTTGCCGAAGGGCCGGGACAGGGCATCCGCCGCACCGAGCTCTCCCGTGCGTTCTGTGAACGAGCCCGCAAGATCGATGGGCTTGAGGTGCGCCCCCGGACGCCTGTTACCCTGGGGGCGCGCGGGCCCGATGGCGCCGAAGCCTGGCTTGACGGGCGAAGAGTGACGGCGCGATTGATCGTGGGCGCGGACGGCTTTCGATCCGAGGTGCGGCGCTGGGCGGGACTTCAGGGCGTGTGTCCTCGAAGGCGCCGCTTTGCGGTCCAGCAGCATTTCCGCTGTCAACCCTGGTCGGAATACGTCGAGGTGCACTGGGCAGAGGACGCTGAAGTTTATGTGACGCCCTGCGGGCGGGAGGAAGTGGGGGTGGCCGTGCTGTGGGCGGCGGAAAAAAAGAAGTCAGTCGGCGGACAACGCTTGATGGCGTCGATGCTTTCCCGTTTCCCTCGGTTGAGCGCGTCACTCCAGGGCGCCGAGCCTTCGGCCGAAGCGCGGGCAATCGGGCCGATGCACCAGGTGGCGCGGTCGCCGGTTTCCGATGGGGTCGCGTTGGTGGGCGATGCCTCCGGATACCTCGACGCAATCACGGGCGAGGGCATCAGCCTGGCGCTGGCGCAGGTCCAGGCGCTCTACGACTCGATCGGGTCCTGGATGCTTTCCAACAGCAGCGCACCCTCGGCTCGGGAACTTCAAGGCTACTCGCGGCGCATCTCCGGAATGGTGCGCCAGCACCAACGGATCACCCGCCTGGTTCTCTTTCTCAGCCGCAACCCGAGGCTGGCCGAGCGGGCCATCAGGGGCCTGGCCAGGCAGCCGGAGTTGTTCCGCTGGCTGCTGTCGGCCAATATGGGCGCAGTGTCAGCGGCGTCTTTCCCCAGGCTGGAGGTGATGCGGCTGGCCACGGCGTTGGTGCTTGGCTGACTTCAAACGTGTCGCAATAGACTTTCTCGAGCAGTCGGGCCCCCTCGGAATCCGCAAGGCCGGGACCAGCCCGTCGAACTTCATCGTAGCCATCCAGCAGGCGTTCAAGACGAATCTCCATCCGGGCGCTGCCCCGGTGCACGGCGTTCTCGGGGGAATTGGCCGCAGCAACCAACCTGCCAAGCTGGTTGAGCTCGTCGGTGAACTGCCCGACGTTTGCGCCAATCTGCTCCAAGTGGTTGTGCACGAAGCTGAGAATGTCCGTTACCCGCTCCGATCGGTTGGGCCTGCTCTGCATGTGCCTACGGAGCTTGGAGGCGATGGGGCGCGCGCACTGGCCCAACGCCAGTGTCTGCCGGGACAAGATCGATTCGGAGTCCATGTTCCGATTTCCTTTGGGTCATTCTATCATGCTGAAACTCTTCGTCTACGGCACGCTCAAGCGCGGGTACCGGAACCACCAGGACTTCTGCCGGGGGTATGTGGACGTCCGGCAGGCTTCGGTTCGGGGACGTCTTTACGAGGGGCCCGGGTACCCCATTCTGGAAGTGCCGGAGGGCGACGTCCTGGCCCAGGGAACCACGAGCCCCCTGGCCGACGCGGCCACGCAGGCGCGAATGGCCCATCGGGTGCGGACCAAGCTCCAGCCGCTTCCGGGAGGCGCCACGGGGGAGATTTGGGGTGCCGTCTACGGGGAACTGTTCACCTTTGACGACCCTGAAACCCGCCTTCCCCCCATTGACCGCCTGGAGGGCTT
Organism: Acidobacteriota bacterium; assembly: GCA_022826755.1. Classification (GTDB taxonomy): domain Bacteria; phylum Acidobacteriota; class Terriglobia; order Versatilivoradales; family Versatilivoraceae; genus Versatilivorator. The sequence continues at coordinate 53,804 of JAJDUG010000070.1, read as the reverse complement.
CCACTCCGGCGGCCGCTGCCTCTATCGGCGCGTGCTCGTTCCTGCCTCCGTGGAGGGCGTCCGCCAGCCCGTCTGGGTCTACGTGGTCGAGAATCCTGGCGTCAGCCGCCACCGGATCGCCTCCGGCCGCTGGCCGGAGTAGCGTGCCGCATGCCCACCCTCACCACAGGAGGCAGTTCTCGTTGGAAGCGACACGAAGTTGGTGCTGTATTATTCTCGTGCCAATAGAACGGAGGCCGTGATGAAGAACGTCACCATCACCTTGCCGGAGGATTTGGCTCGCTGGCTGCGCATCAAGGCGGCCAAGGACGATCGCAGTGTTTCCCGATGGCTGGCCGAGCTGCTGGAACGGATGCGGAGCCAGGAAGATCAGTACGAGTCCGCCATGAAGCGGTACCTGGCGATGAAGCCGCGCAAGATCGATTGGCCGAACGACCGCCGGCCGACCCGGGAGGAACTCTATGACCGGCCCGGTCTTCGTTGACACCAACGTCTTCGTCTACCGCCATGACAACTCGGTGCCGGAGAAACAGTCTCGCGCCGAGCAGTGGATCGCCTTCCTTGCCCGCAATCGCGCCGGTCGCCTGAGCTATAAAGTACTCCAGGAACTCTATGCCACCCTCACACGACCGCAGCTGAACTTCGACCCTGCAGAAGCCCGCAGGATCGTACAGTTATTGTCGGCATGGCAGCCGCTCCCCATCGAAATTGGAATCCTGGAGCGTGCGTAGCAGGTGCAGGAGCGCCATGCCATCTCCTGGTGGGACGCACTCATCGTCGCCGCCGCGCAGGCCCGCCAATGCTCCATTCTCCTGACCGAGGACTTGCAGTCAGGCCAGGTGTTCGACAGTGTCCGGGTAGTCGACCCGTTCGCATCACCCGACAAGCAACCCCACGAGATCGTGGAAGCGCACTACGTGGCGAAAGGCCATGGTGACGCCTGAGCGGACGGTTCGTGCTAGAATCGGACTCCCCCGTTTCCAGGTCCCCTTAGGAAAGAGGAGCGCCCAATGACAGTGATCGATCAGCTTCTGGAGAACAATTCCCGCTACGCCGACGGCTTTGACAAGGGCGACCTGCCGTTGCCTCCGGCCCGCAACCTGGCGGTGGTGGCCTGCATGGATGCCCGCCTGGATGTGCACAAGATCCTCGGCATTAGTGAAGGGGACGCCCACGTGATTCGCAATGCGGGCGGTGTGGTCAGCGACGACGCCCTCCGCTCCCTGGTGATTTCCCAGCGCCTGCTGGGCACGACCGCCATCGTGCTGATTCACCATACCGATTGCGGCATGCTCACTTTCCGGGACGACGACGTCAAGGACGCCATCGAGGCCGATACCGGCCTGCGGCCGGCCTTTTCCATGGAGGCCTTCGGAAACCTGGAACAGGATGTCCGCCAGTCCATCTCCCGCGTCCGGGCCTGCCCCTTCATTCCCAACAAGGACCAGGTGCGCGGCTTCGTCTACGATTGCGCCAGCGGTCGACTGAACGAGGTCACTTCCGACTGAGCTCCAATCAGTTCCCTCAAGCCGAGTGCCTTTCGGCTCTTGATTGAGTCGCCGGGCCACGGTCGGCCGGCTACAGCGGCCGGCCGGCCGGGACCCGCACCACCACGGTTCCCGCAATCTTGTCGTGCCAGGCCTGTCGCTCGGGGTCCCAGAGGATCCAGAGCCAACCCAGTCCCGCGGCCACCGCCGACAGGATGCTGGCCAGTCCCCTCACCAGCGCATCGGTAAAGGCGAGGGGCTTCCCATCCATCCGAACCACCTGCAGACCGCAGATGATGCCCCCCACGGTGGTCGCTTTCCAGCTCCAGAGCGCCACCCGATAGACCAGCAGCAGGACAAAGGATCTGCCCGGGTGTATCTCGAAGAACGCCAGCGTGATTGCCGTCACCAGCAAGAGGTCGAGCAGCAGGGCTCCCAGCCGCCGGAGAAAAGTGGCCCGCGGAAAGGATGAGAGGTTCTCACCCTGAGGCGGGGACGCCGCCGGCGCCGTTTCGCTGCTGGAGGGCTCGGCAGCAGCGCCGCTGGAGGTGTCGCTTCCCGACTCGGCGGTGGGCGGCGGTGGTGTCGGCGCGGGGGGATTCTCGCGCCTCAAGCCGGCAGCCAGCGCGGTGGCGGCCGCTCCCAGGCCGAGAAGGCTCACCAGGGCCCAGGCGGTGAGGCCGGCGACCGGAACCATGCCGACCAGGATGATGGCAACCAGGCCGATTCCTGCCGACCGCGCGGTCTGCAGACGGTTGTGCGGCGACTCCTCGGGCAGAACCCGGCTTCCGATCCAGCGAGCGGCGGCCACGTTGCCGATGAGGCCGGCGATCAGAAGAGCGAACCACAGGAAGGGAACCAGCGCCAGTCCGATTACCGAAACCGTCAGGATGAATGACACGGGTGCGATCAGAAGAAGCGTCAGTAATCCGGTCAGCCCGGTGGTCAATGGCTTCCCGTCGAGCGTGTGCACACAGGCCCGCACCGGCCCGTCGAACACCAGGTTGATGAGCAGGCACAAGAGCGCGAAAACGGCCACGAAACCCCACATCCAGGAGAGATCGGGTACTATCGGCCGGCCCCAGAGCAATCCTCGAGTGAGCCATGGAACGGCACTCGCCACCTGGTCTCCCAAGGCAAAGGCGCCGACCGAGACCTGGTCTCCTCCCGGGGAGAACCCGGGAGGCACCTTCAAGCCACTGCCCACGGCCACCAGGTCTCCGCCAACCACGGCTCCAGGTTGGACGTCGCCTGTTCCGCCTACCACGACAACGTCCCCGCCGACGCGGGCGGTGCCGGCAAGGGTCGCCGCTCCGGCGACCACTACGAGATCCTGGTCTATTGTTCCCTCAATGCGAGCGGTGCCCGCGATTACGACTGCGCTCTCGACCCGCTTGCCGGCAGAGAGGGTGTAGCTTCGTCCGATCTGAACGACCTCACCGTCGACGTCGATATCGATATCCATTTCGACATCAACCTCAACGGGTGGTTCGGGCGTTGATGGCGCTGCGGCTTCTTGAACCGCTCCGACGCTGGTTGCCAGACCCAGCGTGACTCCCAATACTGCCAATATTTGCCAGTTCGTCTTCATTGTTGGACGCTCCCTTCCCAGAGCACGCTCCTGAGTGCCTCCCAGAGCAGTGCAAACAAGACCCACATGGCGCTGACCCACAGAACCAGGTAAGCGGCAATGGGTTCCAAAAATACACGCCAGAGGACCCGTGCCTCGCGCAACACAGCCCCAGCGCCGATGGCGGCTTCTTCCGCGGTCGTCAGGAAAACGGCCCAGGTGCTTCCAACCCTGGCGCCGGAGCTCCAGTCCACGGCAAGGACCCCCAGAAGGATCAGTGCAGCCCACCCAAACAGCCGGATGGCCGGCCGCTGCCAGACCCCACCAATCCAGGTATGTTGGCTCCTCGGGCTCCGCCGGGTTCGGCGCACCTCGGCCATGATTCGGGGCAGCAGCGTCTTGGGGGCTTTCGGAGCCGGCAGCTCCGCCAGCTTTCGGTGAATGAGAGGTTCCAGATCAGAGGGTTTCATCATCCGTCACCATCAGTTTCCGTAGGGTCTCTCGCCCCCGGTGAATGTCGGTCTTTATTTTGCCCAGCGAAACTCCCAGCAGTCGGGCGATCTCAGCGTAGCCTCTCTCCTCGAAATGAAACAGCACCAGGGGCACCCGCTGGTGCCGCGGCAGGCGGCGGACGGCCCTCTCCAGGCGGGCATGTTCCTGGGCCCGTTCCAGGTCCGCTTGCAGTGAGCCTCTCGCCACCAGCCGTTCTTCATAACCCGGTTCCGTTTCGGACTCGCCGGGTCGCCTCTGACTGAACAGGCGCCAGCGGGCCCGGAATCGGGACAGGTGGTTCAGACAGAGGTTGGTGGTCACGGTTCTGAGCCATCCTCCGGTCGAGGGGCTCTCGCCCAACTGGTCGAACCGTTCAAAAGCCTTTAGAAACACGGTTTGGGACACGTCCTGAGCCTCGCTTTCGTCTCCCAGCAACCGGACCGCAGTACCGAATACCATGTCCTGGTACTTGCGAACGAACGCCTCAAATGCGGTGGCACCGGTCATTGCCCTCAACGTCTCGCCCGACCATCTTCTCAATAACCCACAAGCAGGGGGAAAGTTTCAGAAGTTTTCCAGAACTCCGGGTTCTCGCGCTGGATTCCACGGGGCGGCTCCGGTAAGGCTCCTGATTCGCGCCAGTTTCCAGTTATCACGGCCATGCTACAATCGCCACCCATGGAAACCGTATTTGCCGACTACTCAGGATGTTGGCCATATTCAATTGGGAGAACGACTTGGAAGAACAAAGACTGGGACTGGCCGGGTACTCGCCGCGGGTTTGGTGGCGGCGGCTAAAACGGTGGTTCCATGACCACGAGGTGCGAATCGACCACCGCCTGCGTGTTGAGGTTGGCGGCGATGCGGTCGAGAAATTCGTCGTCAGTCAAAAGGAATTGCCGGCCTATCGATTCGTCGATACCTATCGCGCCATCGACAGGGCGGTGGCCGGTTTTCCCGGGGTGAGACGAATCAAGTCCAGCAACGACGAGGCTCTCAACGATCTATTGCACGCCGAGCGGCCTGGCTGGGCGTCCAGAGACATAACCCTGTCGCCACGCGCTGCCTGGCCGGTCGGACCCGAGGAAGACGTCTTTCTTCCGGTCGATCAGTTCTGGATATTTCCGAGCACGTCTTCGGGCAACCATGTGATCGTGCGCCTGCGATACGTTAGTGAGCACGAACGACTGGTTTTGGCCGTCGCAGCGGCAGACCCCCGACGCGCCGACGAGTGGATCGCGAAATTCGTTCGAGACAGCCTTGTCTCCTCCATCTACCGCGGAAAGAATGTCGCGTTTGTGTATGAAGCCGGAACCAGGGACGAATACGGCGATCCTGAAAAGCCGGCAAGGCTGCGGGTCACTTTCAGAACTGCAACACCCGTTCCGCAGGAGGACTTCATCGTCGATGAAGAGATTTACAAGATACTTTGGCGCAAGGTCATCGACCTGCATGAACGACGAGAACTGCTCAAGCGCCACGGTGTTCCCATTCGTCGGGGACTGCTTCTTTATGGCCCGCCAGGGACCGGCAAGACGTTTGCCTGCCGCTACCTGAGCGGACGACTGACCGAAACGGCCTGCATTTTCGCTGCCGGAACGACCCTGGAGCAAGCGGCAAAGGTTTTCGAATTCGCCAGAGCCTATCAGCCGGCCATCGTCTTCCTGGAAGATGTGGACCTGGTGTTCTCCTCACGGGACATCAGTCTTCATTCTTCTGCTCTGGGCGATCTCCTGGACCTGATGGATGGTTTGCGGCCCTTCGAGGACGTGGGCGTTGTCCTCACCACCAATTCCATCGAGCGTTTGGAGGCTGCCATCAAGGATCGGCCGGGAAGGATCAGCCAATGCGTCTACTTTGGTCCTCCCCGAAGGGAATTAAGGAGCCTTTACATCGCACAGTATGCGAAGGGCTACGACCAGGAAGCCACTGATTTCAAAAAGCTTGTCGAGATGAGCCAGGGCACGACCCCGGCATTCATCAAGGAGTGGGTTCATCGCGCGGTTCAGATCGCTACTGAGAGAATTGAGGATCCCGATCTGAAACCCGAACTGATGACGAAGGACTTCGAGGAAGCATACGCCGAGATGAAGCACGCGACGGACAAGTTTTCTCGGCGTATCGTCGGTTTTCTGGAATAGATCGGACGGCCTCGGAAGAATTCTCACCAACGCCGTCAATCTGCAAAGACCTTTAGAATCAACTCTTCCACCTTTCGCCAGACTCTCGGGTCGCGGTCCATCTTGGCGTGGGCCCTGCGGGCGATTGTCTTGTACCAGGGCAGGTGGGAAAGGTCGATGTCCAGGTTCGCATAGTCGAAGCGGAAGTTTCCGAGAATGCGGGTGCGGCCGGAGTCGGCGGCCCGGATGGGAGCTTCGCCGCGGATAATGGCTCCGTTGTCCTGGTAGAGGTTGGCGGCGGCGCGGACGTTGGGGGGAATCAGGGCGTCGCCCCGGCCCACGCTGTCCACCTGGATGGTCAAGAGAACCGGGACACCCAGGCGGTCCAACTGGCGGGCGAACTTCACCACGGCGGCGCCTCCGAAGCTCTGACCGTAGAGAACGATGCGTGCCCGTTGCCGTTCTTCCGCTTGGAGGCGTCCGTCGCCGTTGCTGTCCAGGCAGGCCCGAACCAGTCGAAGCGCCAGGTTCCGCTTGAGGTTCTCGACGGTCTCCACGTGTACTCTGGGAATGGCCTGTCGGCGGAGCCATTGGGCCGTCCGGCCCACCCCCACCTCGGTGTTGCGCCAGGAGTCGCGGCCGCCCATGAAGCCCACAACCAGGGTGTGGCCCGGCTGCATTGGCCTGGGCGCGCTAAAGTGCTGAAACTGCTGGGCAGGGCTCGGGGAGCAGGAGGCTTCCCAGCCGGCTGCCAGCAGGATCAGCATCGGGAGAAGCCGCCGGACGGTCCCTGCAAGAGATGGTTTCCATTTGGCGCGCGGGCCCCGGTCCATGGGCCGATCAACCTGGGTTATCGGTGGCACATCCCCTTCTCGAGCAGATACACCCAAAAACGATTCCGCCTGCTGCCCCAATTGGATAGACATAGCCTGCCTGTTGCAGTTACGGCGCTGACAGGTGCTGCATCGGCCTGATTCGATATCAGTTCATGGAGGCTATCACGGGTACGCCGCCGTAGGGAGCAAAGGTGATGCCCCTCGCACCACCCGAACCGTTTGACCCCCGTCGGATCGCAGGCTGACACGCGACAACAGGCGAGCCAGCACGATCTTCATCTCGTAGGTCGCGAACGCCGCACCAAGGCAGTGGCGGTTGCCCCCGCCGAATGGGAAAAAAGTGTAAGGATCGATGCGCCGCCCCACAAACCGGTCCGGATTGAAGACCTCCGGATCCGGCCACAAGTCAGGCCGCCGGTGGGTAAGATAGATGCAGGGAGCCACGATATTCCCAGCCTTAATGTTGTAGTCACCGATGGGTGTGTCCTTGTCAAGCCGGCGGACCACGATGGGCACCACCGGATTGAGCCGCGCCGTCTCCTTGATGACTGCGTCCAGATACTCGAGTGCGGCGATCTGTTCCGGGGAAGGCGCGGGCAGTCGCTGTCCCTCTCCAATCACATGAGCGACCTCGGCGCGGGCAGCCGCCAGCGCCTCCGGGTTGCGCAGGAGAGAGTGTATCGTCCACGCCAGCGAGGTGGCTGTTGTCTCATGGCCGGCCACCAACATGGTGACCATCTCATCCCGGATTTCCTCGTCGCTCATGGGCCGGCCCTCTTCGTCACGGGCAGCCACCAGCAGGGTCATGATGTCACTGGCATCGCTTTGAGCCGCTGCCCTTCGGCGGGCGATTTCGGCGTACAACAAGCGGTCGATTTCTCGACGGATTCGAACCAGGCGATTCCAGGCTGCGACCAGGAGGAGGGGGTTCCTGCCGGCCAACCCGAGAGCCTCGACCATGGTTAGACGCAGCCGCCAACGCTGCTCACCCTCGGCTACCCCGAAGACGGCGCGCAGGATAACGTCCAGAGTGATTTCCTGCATGTGCGGGTGAATCGGAAAAGAGGCTCCGATCGGCCAGGAGACGATCGATCGGTCGACAATCTCGCACATCATTTGGCTGTAAAGGCGCATGCGCTCGCCATGAAAGGGCGGCATCAGCAGCTTGCGTTCACGTTTGTGCCGAGCCCCGTCGAGCATGAGTATGGAGTTGGAGCCCACGATCGGTTTCAGCACCCGGTTGGCACGCCCGGCTTGCAGGTTGGCGGGGTCTCCGGTAAAGACCTGCCTGATGGCGGCAGGCTGGCTGATAAAGACCATCGGCGGTGTGGCGATAAAGCGAATGGTGAAGGCGTTCCCGTAGCTTGCGGCACAGGACCGCATGAAGGGGATGGGCCGGAAGATCCAATGGGACATCTGAAAGAGGCGTGGGACCCGCGGCCCGGGCGGCAACTCGGACATGCCTCCATTATCGCCCCTTCTACGCAACATCGTTAAGCGATTTGCCATTCGTTGGATACTGGCCTTTGGTGAACACATTTCTTAAAATCACCCAAAGTCGGCAAACCGTCCCTTCCGCCCAATGAGGTCATTCCATGTTCCGGAACGGCATTCCGGCAGTCGTCCTGCTGCTGGCCGCCTGGGCGCCGGCGGGGGCCGAGGACGAATTTTCCCGATCCGTTCGGCCGCTGTTGCGGCAGTATTGCCTGAGCTGCCACTCGACCTCGCAAAAAGTCGGTGAGCTGGACCTGGAGCGGTTCTCCGATGGTGCGGCGGCGCGCCGGGACCTGCAGGTCTGGACCCGGGTCATCGCCATGGTCGAATCCGGCCAGATGCCCCCCGAGGCATCGCCTCGGCCGAGTCCCGCCGAGCGCCGGCGGATCCTCGAATGGGCTCGGGGCCTGCTGGAGGCTGAAGCGCGGTCCAGAGCGGGAGATCCCGGCCGGGTGGTGCTGCGCCGCCTGAGCAACGCCCAGTTTGAATACACCTTGCGGGACCTTCTGGGGGTGGATCTGCAGCCCGCTCGTGAGTTTCCCATCGACGGAGCCGCCGGAGAGGGGTTCACCAATACCGGCGAGGCCCTGGTGATGTCGCCCGCCTTGCTGGGAAAGTACCTGGATGCGGCCAAGGGGATCGTCCGGCACGCGGTGCTGCTTCCCGACGGATTTCGGTTTTCCAGGCACAGCACCCGTCGTGACTGGACCGACGAGATCCTGGGACGCATCCGCTCCTTTTACGGACGCTACACCGAAGTGCGGCGCCGGGAGTGGATGTACGGGGATATCCCTCTTGCGATCGACTATGGACAGGTTCCCCTCGAAGAATACGTCCGGGCCACCCTGGAGTTGCGTCAGGACGGAGCCAGGGTGGACGAGGTCGCTGAGCGAAACGGTTTGTCGGGGAAATACCTGGGAATATTGTGGAGGGTCCTCAACGGGGAGGTCGGGGGAGATTCCTTTCTGCTGGAGAAGGTGCGCGCGCGCTGGCGCTCGCTCTCCCCGCAGGATTCCGCCAGGCTGACGGCGGAGATCGAGCGCTGGTACGAGCCCCTGTGGAGGTTCAACAGCGTGGGTCATCTGAATCATTGGCTCGAGCCGGTGACGCCCCTGGTCGGCAAGCAGAGCTTCTCCGTTTCCCTGGAGTCCCCCGAGCAGAACGGACCGATCGCGCTCTACCTCTGGACCGGCGACGCCGGAGACGGGGGCGAGGGAGACATCCTGGTGTGGAAGCGCCCCCGCTTCGAGGGCAAGCCCATACCGGTCCACGGCGACAAGCCCCGGCCCAGCGACCTGCCTCCGATCCTGCTGCGGGACCTGCCATTGGTGAGCCGGACCCTGGCGACGACCCTGCGAAGAACCTTCGCCGACAGCCGGCGCTATCTTGCTGCTGCGGCGCGGCTGGCGGGGCCGGGCCCCCCGCCGGATCTGGAGGCCCTCGCTTCCCGTGAGGGATTGAACCCGGACCTGCTGCGGCGTTGGACCGGCTACCTGGGAATCGGGCCGCCGAGATCGGGTCGGGAGCAGCCTCTGTCCCTGGCGATGGAAAACCTCCAGAAAACCGCCCAGCTCAACGGCTGGCGCACGCCCTTGTCGGGGGCGGCGCCGGCTCCCTATCAGGACACCGCCTACCTGGTGGCGAACTCCGGGGATCAAAGCTGGCAGATCCCGGGCACGGTTCCTCCCAGGTCGGTGGTGGTTCATCCCACCCGGCAGCGGTGGGTCGGGGCGGGTTGGCGCTCCCCGCAGGAACTGACGGTGGGAGTGGAAGCGCGGGTGGAGGATGCCCACCTCGACTGCGGTAACGGCATCGAATGGGTCCTGAAGCTTCGCCAGTCGGGGCTCGAACGCATTTTGGCCTCGGGGAGCCTGGAAAACGAACACCGGGCCATCCGCCCCGACCAGAGGTTCCGGCTGAGCCGGGGAGATGAGATCTCGCTGCTGGTGGGATCCCTCAAGCACAACGCCCGCTGCGATCTGACCCGGGTCGACTTGACCGTTCGGGAAGTGGCGGAAGCCGAGCGTATCTGGGATCTGGCGGACCACGTCGTCGACTCGGTGCTGGAGGGCAACCCGCACGGGGATGCCTTCGGGAACCCGGACGTCTGGCGCTTTTTCACGCTGGAGGAGCCCCCGAGCGCTCGCTTGCATGCCATTGCCCCGGGTTCGGCACTCTACCGCTGGCTGGACACCCTCTCGAACCCCGCGCCAGGTCATCAGTCGGCGGAGGCCGCCCGGCAGGTAGCGACACTGCTGGACTCGGGACCACCTGCCGCCCGAGACCATCCCGACGCCCTTCTCTACTCCCGGATCACCGCCCTGGATGGACCCTTTCTGAGAGACATCGACCTGGCCGCTGCCGGACGCCAGGTCGAATCCTCGAGAAGCGAACCGTCGACCGACTCCGGGCCGGGCATTTCCAACGGGCTGGACGGGATCGAATTCGGCCGGCGCCCCGGCGGTCAGCCCCTGGACGAGGCCAGCCTGCTGGTGGATGGATCCACCCGCATCCGGGTGGAGGTGCCCCGGAGGATTGCCCAGGCCTACAACTTCGTGGCCGAGGCGGCGCTGGACTCCAGTTTGGGCAAGGCAGGCAGCGTCCAGGTTCACGCCGGCCTGGAGGTTCCGCAATCGACGCAGGGTCTCGTTCCCCCGGTGGGCGCCAACGACGCCCACCCCGAGGCCAATGCCAACCCGGAGCCGGCCAGGTATCCCGTGATTGTGGGGAACGACGCCACCCGAGGACGGTTTCGGGAAGCCTTTGCCGCCTTCCGCAAATGGTTCCCGCCGGCCATGTGCTACAGCCAGATCGTCCCGGTGGACGAGGGCATCACCATCTCTCTGTTCCACCGGGAAGACAAGGCCCTCAGCCGGCTGGTTCTGGAGGAGGAGGAGAAGAGAGCACTGGATCGACTCTGGCACGAGCTGCGCTATGTGAGCCGGGACGCGTTCACCATCGCCGATTCCTTCGACGAGTGGTGGAATTTCGGGGCCCACTACAAGAAGTTCACTCGAGAATCCCGGGAGGAGCCGATTCGCCGCCGGGCGCAGCAGTATCTCGAAGAGCTGCGTTCCTCGCAGTCCCGGCACCTGGATGCCTTGCTTCGGTTTGCCGAGCGGGCCTGGCGCCGGCCTCTGGAGGCCCGGGAGAAAGCGGGCGTCCTGAATCTCTACACCTCGCTGAGAGAAGAGGGGCAGGAACATGATCCGGCCCTCCGCAGCCTGCTGGGTCGGGTGCTGGTGTCTCCCAACTTTCTCTATCGTATCGAGCAGCCGGCGGCCGGGGTGGATCCGCAACCGGTATCCTCCTGGGAGCTGGCCAGCCGCCTCAGCTATTTCCTCTGGTCCTCCATGCCCGACGATGAGCTGTTTCGACTTGCCGCCAACGGCTCCATCCGGGAACCGACGGTGTTGGCCGGCCAGGCCGACAGGATGCTCAAGCATGCCCGCACCCGCGCCCTCGCGATGGAGTTTGCCGCCCAGTGGCTGGGATTCCGGGAATTCGACCAGGACCAGGGCAAGAACGAGCGCCTGTTTCCGACCTTCGCCCGCCGGCGTGCCGATATGCATGAAGAATCGGTCCGGTTCTTCGAGGAGTTCTTTCGCCGCGACCGATCGGTGATCGATATCCTGGATGCCGACTACACCTGGCTCAACCAGGAGCTGGCCGACCACTACGGGATTCCCGAACCCGAAGTGACGGGGAGCGAGTGGAGGCGGGTGCAGGGGATCAAGCAGTACCAGCGAGGGGGTGTGCTGGGCATGGGCAGCATGCTCAGCAAGCAGTCGGGTGCTTCCAGGACCAGCCCCGTTCTGCGCGGAAACTGGATCTTCGAGACCCTGTTGGGAAACCATCTGCCCAAACCGCCGCCGAACGTACCCGAGCTTCCCGAGGACGAACGGCACACCCAGGGCTTGACGGTGCGCCAGATGGTGGAAAGGCACCGCAGCCTGCCCGGATGCGCCACCTGCCATGACCGGATCGATCCGCTGGGGTTGGCCCTGGAGGGCTTCGATCCCATCGGGCGCCGCCGCACCCGGGACCTGGCAGGCCGGCCGGTGGACTCCGGCGTGGAACTGCAGCCGGGCATCGAGTTTCGGGACCTGGCCGGGCTGCGGACCTATCTGCTGGAGCAGCGGCGGGGGGAGTTTCTGCGGAATTTCTGCCGCAAGCTTCTGGGGTATGCCCTGGGGCGCTCGGTGGAGGTGTCGGATGAACGGCTCCTGGACGAGGTGCTGCAGGCCCTGGAGAGAGCCGACTTCCGTTTCTCGGCGGCAGTTGCTACCATTGTGCAAAGCCCGCAGTTTCTTAACCAGCGCGGACGGGACGCAGGAAGCCCCGACCAACCATGAATTCCATTGAATCGCAGCATCCGGGCCGGAAGGTCGACTTCACCCGGCGCACCCTGTTGCGCGGCCTGGGCGTGAGCCTGGCGCTGCCCTGGCTCGAGTCCATTCCGGCCTGGGGCGGCGTCTCCCCCCAGCCCCGCTCCGGCGTGCAGGCGCCGCTTCGTTTCGCCTGCCTTTTTGCCGGCAACGGCTTCTATGAAGGGGAATGGTGGGCCCGAATCGAGGGGCGATCCATGAAGTTCGGCAAGGTGCTGGAGCCGCTGGCGCCCTGGCAGCACAAGTTGAACTTCCTGCGGGGACTCTACAACGCCGAAGCCCTGAAGGGGAACATTCACAGCTCACAGACCGGCAATCTCCTCTCCGGAGCGCTGCTGGCGCCCGGCGGAAAGATCCGTTCCGGCACCAGCATCGACCAGGTCCTGGCCCAGCGTCTCGGGAGCGGGACCAAGGTGCCCAGCCTGGTCCTGGGATGCGAAAAGTCGATCGCCAGCGTCCACAAGAACTACTCCATGCTCTACAGCTCCCATATCTCCTGGAGCTCTCCCACCACCCCCACTCCGCTGGAGATCTACCCGGCCCTGGCCTTTGACCGCCTCTTCCGGGACGGTGGGGCCGAAGCCGGCGATGCCGGCGTGCTGGATGCCGTCCTGGAGGAAGCGACGGACCTGCGGCGGCGCATCAGCACCCTGGACCGGTACAAGTTCGATGAGTACCTCAACTCTGTCCGCGAGGTGGAACGGCGAATCGAGCAGGCGGGGAAGGACCGAATGCTGCAGGGTTGGAGACCGACACTGGAGAAGCCGGACCGGCAACGCCCCTCCGACGGATTGCCTCAGGACATTCACGAGCACATGCGCCTGATGTGCGACATCCTGGTGCTGGCCTTCCAGACCGACAGCACCCGCTTCTGCACGCTCAAGCTCAACAACGATCTCTCCCAGCTTCGCTTCCCCCACCTGGGAATCGATCACACCATCCACCATATGCTTTCCCACGGGGATTCCGACGACTGGCTCAAGGTGAACCACTACTTCGTCGAGCAGGTGGCCTACCTGGCGGGGCGACTGGACGAGATCCAGGAGGGGGAACGGACGCTGCTGGACAATTCGGCCATCCTCTTCTGCTCCAGCATGCTGACCGGAAACCACGATGCCTCCCAGTTGCCGGTGGTGCTGCTGGGACGGGCCGGTGGCCATATCGAGACCGGCCGCGTCCTGGACTACCTCGAGGGCCCCAACCGCCGAATGTCCAGCCTCTACCTGTCGCTGGCTTCGAAGTTCGGTGTCGAGCTGGAACGGTTCGGGGATTCCGACGAACCCCTGAGGAATATCTGAACTTCTTGCACCTCCTTCCCGTTGGCTTTCCAAGAGAATCGTGTGAAACGAACGGCCTCGGCTGGTCTGCTCGGCGGCGGTGCGAAAGCAGCGCCCTGCCACCATCGGCCGACGTGACCATCCGTGGCCGGCGGGCAAGCCGGGGGATCCTCTGACGACATGCACATCACCGTCGTAGGCACAGGATACGTGGGTTTGGTGACCGGAGCGGCGCTGGCCGATTTCGGACTGAACGTAAGCTGTATCGACAGCGACGCGCAGAAAATCGAAACGCTCTCTTCCGGAACGGTGCCGTTTTATGAGGCCGGCCTGGAAGAGCTGGTCAATCGCAACCTGAGGAACGGCCGGCTGACCTTTTCGACGGATCTGGAGGCGGCTGTCCGCGCTTCCCGGACGGTATTTATTGCCGTGGGAACCCCGGACCTGCCGGACGGCACGCCCGACCTGAGCCAGGTCGATTCGGTGGTGGCCGCCCTGGCCGAGTGCTTGCACGACTACAAGGTCGTCGTCACCAAGAGCACGGTGCCGGTTGGCACGGCCAGACGGATTCAGAGGTTGTTGACGAGCAGGCAGAGGAGGCCGGTCGAGTTCGACGTGGTTTCCAATCCCGAGTTTCTGAGGGAAGGCTCAGCGGTGGAAGACTTCATGCGGCCCGATCGAGTGGTGATCGGGGCCGAAAGCGACAGGGCGGTAACCATTGTCAAGGATATCTATCGCCCCCTTTACCTGAATGAGACTCCCTTCGTGATTACCGGCCTGGAGACGGCTGAACTCATCAAGTATGCCTGCAATGCCTTTCTGGCGACCAAGATCTCCTTTATCAACGAGATGGCCAACCTGTGCGAGAAAGTCGGAGCCGACGTCCATCATGTGGCCAGAGCCATGGGGCTGGACGAGCGGATCGGTCCCAGGTTTCTGCATCCGGGGCCCGGCTTCGGGGGGTCCTGCTTTCCCAAGGATCTTGTGGCACTGGCCAGGACCGGACGGCGCCTGGAAGCGCCTCAGAGGCTGGCGGAAGCCGTGATAGAAATCAATCGACGGCAAAAGGAGCGGGTCTTCAACAGGATCACGGGTGAGTTGGGCAGCCTGGAGCGAAAGAGGATCGGCGTCCTGGGGCTGGCTTTCAAGCCCAACACCGACGACATTCGCAATGCGCCCGCCATCGATATCTGCCGGAGGCTCCTGGAAGCCGGCGCCCATATTCAAGCCTACGATCCCGCGGCCATGCCCAACAGCCGGAAAGTCCTCAATGACAGGAACGTGGTGTATTGCCCGGATGCCTATGCCGCCGCTACCGGAGCGGATGCCTTGTGGATTGCTACCGAGTGGAACGAGTTCCGGAACATCAACCTGGCCCGGATCAAAGCGGTGATGCAGGCGCCTGTCCTCTTCGATTCCCGCAACGTCTTCGATCCGGGAAAAGTGCGTGCGCTGGGGTTCCGCTACTTCGGCACGGGACGCCCCGGTCCCATCCGGTGACAAGTGCGGCCCGACCCGGATATCTCGCCAAGGGAAGGCCGCATCGATTCTCAGAATCTCTTTGGCATCGAGCCTTTTGCGAAGGACACAACCACAAAAGGCACAAGACGAGACTCGAGACTTGTCAATGGGTGTTTTCTTGCCCCTAAATTGGTGACATGTGCGAGCCGGCTAGGCCCCGGACGACGCCACCTGTTGCCGGAAATAGGGAATGGTGAGCTGTAACCCCTCATCGATATCCATGGTCGGCTCCCAACGCAGCTCTTGCCTGGCCAGCGTGATATCGGGCTGCCGGCGGACGGGGTCGTCCGAGGCCGCCTCTCCGTGGACGATCCTGGCGGAAGATCCGGCCAATTGAATGATCTTCCTGGCCAGATCGAGAATGGTCAGCTCGCTGGGGTTCCCCAGGTTGACCGGTCCGCGGAAGTCGTCCTGGTTCATCATGGCGACCAGACCCCGAACCAGATCCGAGACAAAGCAGAAGGACCGGGTCTGCAGCCCGTTGCCGTTGATCCGCAGGTCCTCTCCCTTCAGTGCCTGGACGATGAAGTTGCTGACCACCCTCCCGTCATTGACCGCCATCCTGGGACCGTAGGTGTTGAAGATTCTGACGATGCGGGTGTCGACCCGGTCCTGACGCCCATAGTCCATCATCAGGGTTTCCGCCACTCGCTTGCCTTCGTCGTAGCAGGCACGGACTCCTATGGGGTTCACGTTGCCCCAGTAGTCTTCGGGCTGAGGATGAACCCGGGGGTCCCCGTAGACTTCCGAGGTCGACGCCTGCAGGATTCTGGACCGGGTCCGCTTGGCCAGCTCCAGCATGTTGGTCACTCCCAGGACGTTGGCCTGGATGGTCCTGACGGGATTGAACTGGTAGAAGACCGGGGAGGCCGGACAGGCCAGGTTGTAGATCTGCTCGACCTCGATATCGACGGGATTGATGATGTCGTGGCGCAGAATTTCAAAATTCTTGGAGTCCAGCAGGTGGAATATGTTTCGCTTGGAGCCGGTGAAGTAGTTGTCCAGGCAGACGACTTCGTGGCCTTGGGCGAGCAGGGTTTCGCACAGGTGCGACCCGATCAGACCGGCGCCTCCGGTAACCAGTATTTTCATGCCGTCACCTTCCTTGCGGGACACCCTTCCCGTTGTTCCTGAGATAGCGTTCACGCAGAGCCTTTTTCTGAATTTTCCCCGTTCCTCCCTTGGGGAGGCTGGTCAGGAGCTCCACGCTGGACGGCACCTTGTAGGCCGCCAGCTTTTGCCGGCAATACTGCTTCAGTGCCTGTTCCGAGAGTTCGGTTCCCTCCCTGGGGACCACCAGGGCCTTGGGCGACTCTCCCCACTTGGGGTCCGGCACCGCAATGACGGCGCACTCCAGCACGTCCGGATGGGCGAAGAGTGTCTTCTCGATCTCGATGGAGGAGACGTTTTCGCCCCCTCGCACAATGATGTCCTTCTTGCGGTCCACGATCATCAGATAGCCTTCCGAATCCACCGTGGCCAGGTCGCCGGTGTGAAACCATCCCTGCTTCAAGACCCTGGCTGTTTCCTCGGGTTGCTTCCAATAGCCCTTCATGACCACGTTGCTTCTGGCTACGATTTCGCCCACCGTCCGTCCGTCGGCGGCCACGTCCCGCCCGTGCCGGTCGATTACCCTGACTTCGCTGCCCGGCAGTTCCAACCCGGTCATGGCTGCACGACGAAAGCGTGCCTCGCCGTCCTCCCGCAGGTGTGACTTGGGCAGGGACACCGTCAGGACGGGTGAGGTTTCCGTCAAGCCGTAGCCGCAACTGCATTCGCATCCGAAGGCGGCCTCCAGTTGGCGGACCATTTCCGGAGGGACGGAAGATCCTCCCAAATGAATCAGTCGGAGGCTGTCATGACGGTAGTTGGGGATGGCCTGCGAATTGAGCAGCAGGGTGGCCATGGTGGGAACCAGGTTGAGAGTGGTCACTCCTTCGTTGCGGATCAGTTCCAGAACGGTCCGGGGCCGAAAGTGGCGCAGCATGACATGGGTCCCACCGACGCAGGTGATGCTGTGAGTGGCGCCCCATCCGTTGGCATGGAACAGTGGAATGGTGTGCAATTGCACGTCGGTCTCGCGGTTATGCAAGGCGAAGACGACGCTCAGGGCGTGCAGGTAGAGATTGCGGTGGGTCAGCATCACTCCCTTGGGCCGAGCCGTGGTTCCACTGGTGTAGAACAGCTCGGCAACCGAGTCCTCCTCCTGAATGGCTTCGGGGAAGGGATCCGGACTGCGCTCCTGGATGGCTTGCTCGTAGCCGATGGGGTGAATCCAGGAAAGGCGGGGCTCGCCATCCAGAAGGAGAACGCGGTCGAGGCGGGGCAACTCTCCGCGAACTTCGCCGATCAGGGGAAGGAACTCTTCTTCCAGCAGCAGCAGCCGCGCTTCGGAGTGGTTGAGGATGTAACGGAAATCCTCGGCAGTGAGGCGCACATTGAGCGGCAGAAAGATGGCGCCGGTCTGCACCACCCCGTAGTAGGCTTCCAGCAGGCGGTGACCATTGCGGCTGAGATAGGCCACCACCGTTCCGGGCTTGACGCCCAGAGATACCAGCAAGCGGGACAATCGGTGGATTCGCCGGCTGAATTGGCGGTAGCTGAAGCGCCGGTCTCCGCAGACCACGGCCGTCTTGTCGGGGTGGAGCTTCACCGAACGGCGAAGGAACATCAGTGGAGTGAGTGGGACATTCATCGTATGCTAGGCCGCCATCGGGAATTGCGGGCCGTTGCGGGCCAAGAAACAATAGTACGCGAGCGGCCCGTTTTCCGGTAGAGTTTGCATCGCCGGGTGTCGGCGGGAGTCGCGCGAACTCGGTGAAACTTCCCTTGCCCGTTGGAAGGGATGCCCCCGGATGCCGGGGCTAGGATATTGACCAAGCTGGGTTTATTTGGTACTTTGCCGTTGAGGAGGCAGGAGTTGGTGAGCAAGAGATGAGCCAGATTACAGTGACACTGCCGGACGGCAGCCAGAAGGAGTTCGATTCCGGAACAACCGTTTTGGATGTGGCCCGGTCCATCGGGTCGCGCCTGGCGCGAGCGGCCCTGGTGGGCAAGGTGGATGGCCAACTGGTGGATTTGACCACCAGCCTGGACAGCGACGCCGCGGTCACCATCCTGACCGAGCGGGACCCGGAGGCTCTGCAGGTCTACCGTCACAGCAGCGCCCACCTGCTGGCGCTGGCGGTCATTGAACTGTTTCCGGGGACCCAGTTGGGTATAGGCCCACCCATCGAAAACGGCTTCTACTACGATTTTCAGCGGGATGCTCCCTTTACGGCCGAGGAGCTGGAGATCATCGAGCGGCGGATGTTGGAGCTGGTGAAGGCCGACTATCCCTTTGAACGACTATGGATGGACAAGCCGGAGGGGTTGGAATGGTTCCGGAAGCAGGGCGCCGGCCTCAAGTGCGAGTTGATTCAGGAAAGGGCCGGGGAGCGCTTTTCCTGCTACAAGGTCGGGAGCCTGGTCGATTTTTGCAGGGGACCTCACATTCCATCCCTGGGCAGGATCAAGGCGATGAAGCTGTTGTCGGTGGCCGGGGCCTATTGGAAGGGTGACGAGACCAACCAGCAGCTCCAGCGAATCTATGGAACCTCGTTCTACGACAAGAAGCAGCTCGCCGTCTATCTCCATCAACTGGAGGAGGCCAAGAAACGCGATCACCGCCGCATCGGCAAGGAGCTGGACCTGTTCAGCCTGCAGGAGGATGCAGGCCCGGGCCTGGTCTTCTGGCACCCCAATGGAGCCTTGATTCGCAACGAGATCGAAGATTTCTGGCGACAGCAGCATCTCAGCGGCGGCTACCAATTCGTATACACGCCCCATATCGCCAAGCAGGACCTGTGGCGCACCAGCGGGCACGTCGACTTCTACCGACAGAGCATGTATTCGGCGATGGAAGTGGACGAGGTGGACTATCAGCTCAAGCCCATGAACTGCCCGTTCCATATCCTCATTTACAAGAATCAGTTGCGGAGCTATCGCGAGCTTCCCTTGAGGTGGGCCGAAACCGGAACCGTGTACCGTTACGAGCGTTCGGGAGTGCTGCAGGGATTGCTGCGGGTGCGGGGATTCACCCAGGACGACGCCCACATCTTTTGCCAGCCGGAGAAGATCGAAGAGGAAATCCTGGGTGTGCTGGACTTCACCCTGGCGCTGCTGCGCAGTTTCGGCTTCAGCGATCTCGAGGTCTTTCTGTCGACGCGGCCGGAGAAGTACGTCGGCTCGATCGAAGACTGGGACATTTCCACCGAGGCGCTGCGCAGAGCGGTGGAGGCGCGAGGACTGGACTACAGCACCGACGAAGGAGGGGGCGCCTTTTACGGACCCAAGATCGACCTAAAGATCAAGGATGCCATCGGCCGCTCCTGGCAGTGCACCACCATTCAGTTCGATTTCAATCTTCCGGAGCGCTTCGATCTCTCCTTTGTGGGAGAAGACGGAAAATCGCACCGTCCCTACATGGTCCACCGGGCCCTGCTGGGGTCCTTGGAACGCTTCTTCGGGATACTGATCGAACATTACGCCGGGGCGTTTCCTCTGTGGCTGTCACCGGTCCAGGTCGTTATCCTGCCGATCAGCCAGCGACATGCGGAGGCGGCCTCGGCCCTAGAGGCCAGGCTGGCTCAGGAAAAGTTTCGCGTCAGGACGGATCTGCGGAACGAAAAGGTCAACGCCAAGATCCGGAGAGCTCAAATTGAGAAAGTGCCCTTCATGGTCATCTTGGGGGACAGGGAGCTGGAAAACGGTACCCTGTCGGTCAGGAACCGGTTTGACGGTGATATAGGCTCTTTTTCCTTTGAAAAATTTCTGGATTTGATTCAGGATTTACGGGACAAAAAGGCAGTGCGGCCCTAGCCCGCATCTGCAGGCATCGTCAAAATCACGGAGGTGGATGTATTCGTCGCAAGCCCACGTTCAGTCGTCAACGGATCCGCGTCAACATCAACGATCGCATTCGGGCCAGAGAAATCCGGGTGATTGATGTCGACGGCCAGCAACTCGGCATAATGCCTCCGGCGGATGCGCTGAAGGTGGCCAGAGCGAAAGAGCTGGACCTAGTTGAGATCTCCGCCACGGCCAAGCCCCCGGTCTGCCGTATCATGAATTACGGCAAGTACCTGTACCAGCTCAAGAAGAAGGCGCACGAGGCCAAGAAGCACCAGAAGATGATTCACGTCAAGGAGGTCAAGTTTCGCCCCAAGACCGACAACCACGACTACGAGTTCAAGAAGAAGAACATCCTTCGTTTCCTGGAAGACGGAGATAAGGTCAAAGCGTCGGTCAATTTTCGGGGGCGGGAAATGGCGCACAAGAGCATTGGACGCCAGTTGATTCTCCGCCTGATCGAGGATGTCGGCGAGCAGGGCTCGGTTGAGGGGAATCCGAAGATGGAAGGCAACCACATGTTCGTCATTTTTGCCGGTAAAAAGTAGGACAGGGGGCCGGCCGAAGCCGGAAGCCCTGCCCAATGCGGGAGAGGGAAGTGCCCAAGCTAAAAACTCATCGCGGAGCCAAGAAGCGGTTCAAACTGACCGCCAGCGGCAAAATCAAGCGGGGTCACTCTCACGCCCGCCACATCTTGACCAAAAAGACAACCAAGAGGAAGCGCAAGCTCGACCAGTCCGATCTGGTGAGCAAGAGCGACCTGCCGAAGGTCAGGAAGATGTTGCCCTACGCCTCCTGATCGGGGGGTGGGGAGGCCCGACCAGCGGGCGATAGTCTATTGATGGGACGGAGGTGAACTAATCGTGGCAAGAGTCACGCGAGGCGCCGGACGGAGAAACCGAAGGCGCAAGCTCCTCAAGGCCTCCTCGGGCTTTCGAGGCACCAAGAGCAAGCTCTTTCATTCCGCCAGGGAATCGGTCGATCGGGCGTTGAGATTTGCCGCCCGGGATAGAAGGGTGCGCAAAAGAGACTTCAGGGCTTTGTGGATCGTCCGCATTTCGGCGGCGGCCAAGCTCAACGGGCTTTCCTACAGCCGGTTGATACACGGCTTGAAGCGGTCAGGCATTGAGTTGGACCGAAAGGTTCTGGCCGAATTGGCGGTGAAGGATCCGGCCATGTTCGCCAAGCTGGCCGAGACCGCCAAACAGGCGGCGGCCGCATAGGACCGGTTCGGCGGTTGCGATTGGCCCGGAATCGGTGTCCTGTTTCCCGGTGGAACCTCCATCGGAGATGATAACCTTATTTCTGAGACGGGACACCGGGTGCAGGCATAAAGCGATTGGGTTGGGTGTAGCGACAGGGGGGCCTTGAGCCCCTTTTTTTCTGTTTCGATTCCGGCAGGATCCCCGAATGTTGGAAAAACTGGCCGCATTGAAGCAGTCCTTCGAGTCCGATTTGGCGCAAGCCCGGTCCGGGCGACAGCTCTCGTTGCTGCGAGACCGATACCTCGGTCGCAAGGGGGGGCGGTTGACCCTGATGATGAAGGGGCTCAAGTCTGTTGCCGTGGACGATCGGAAAGAGGTCGGGCGCAGCCTGAACCAGCTCAAGGCCAGGATCGAAACCGCCATTGAGACTGCCCGGCAGAGGATAGAGTCGGAGTCGACGCGGCAGGAGTCGGCCGGGATCACCCTGGACGTGACCCTCCCGGGCAAGCGGCGCGCGCTCGGCCACCTGCATCCGCTGACCCGGGTGCGTCGTGACATCGAGGAGATTTTTTATTCCATCGGCTATTCGGTTGCGGACGGACCGGAAATAGAAACCACCTACTACAATTTCGAGGCTTTGAATATTCCCGAGGATCACCCCGCCAGAGACCAGGGAGACACTTTCTATCTTTCCGAGAACCTCTTGTTGAGGACCCACACTTCGCCCGTGCAGATTCGAACCATGAAACGGCTGCGTCCGCCGCTCCGTATCATCTGTCCGGGCACCGTCTATCGCAGGGACAATCCCGATGCCACCCATTCCCCTGTCTTTCAGCAGATTGAGGGTCTGGCCGTGGACGAGCATCTCACCTTTCGGGATTTCAAGGGGACGATGGAGTATTTTCTGAAGGCCTTTTTCAGTGAAGGAACCAGGGTCCGCTTCCGTCCAAGTTACTTTGGCTTTACCGAGCCCAGCGCAGAGGTGGATATCTCCTGCACTTTTTGTGCGGGCAGCAGATGCCGGGTGTGCAAGCAAACCGGTTGGATCGAGGTATTGGGGGCCGGCATGGTGGACCCGGAAGTGTTTCGCCACGTGGGTATCGACTCTGAACGCCATATCGGATTCGCCTTCGGCGCGGGCATCGAGCGATTTGCCATGATCAAGTATGGGGTCGATAACATTCAGAACTTCTATCAGAATGATTTGCGGTTTCTGCGGCAGTTCTAGCCCGCACACCTGTAGAGATGATCGTTAGCTATCGCTGGCTTGGAGAAATGGTGGAATTCGACGCCGGACCGGATCGGTTGGCGGCGGATTTGACCGACTGCGGGGTGGTGGCCGAGGTTATCCAATCCGGGTCCTCTGACGCTCTCCTGGAGCTTGAGCTGACCACCAATCGACCGGATTGTCTGGGCCATCGGGGCGTCGCCAGAGAGATCGCCACGCTATATGGGAAGCGGCTCAGGTCGCGGCGGGTCGAGTTGTCCGAGTGCCGGCCGTCGACCTCCAGTCAGGCCTCGGTTGAGATCGAATCCCCGGATCTGTGTCGCCGCTATTCGGCTCGTTTGATCAAGGGGGTTCGGGTCGGGCCCTCTCCGGATTGGCTGTGCCAGAGGCTGGATACCCTGGGTATCCGGCCCATCAACAATATTGTCGATGCCACCAACTACGTCCTGATGGAAAGTGGCCATCCGACCCATGCCTTCGACCTGTCCAGGATTCACGCCGCGCGGATCGTGGTGCGAAAGGCGCGCAAGGGCGAGCGCCTGGTGACTCTCGACGGGGTGGAACACCATCTGAGGGAGGGGATGCTGCTCATCGCGGATCCGGTCAAGCCTCTCGCCCTGGCAGGAGTCATGGGTGGACAGGATAGCGAAATCGATTCGAGCACCAGAGACGTACTGGTCGAAAGCGCCTGGTTCGATCCCGTTTCCGTTCGAAAGACCTCCAAGGCCCTGGGAATTCATACGGAAGCCTCTCATCGGTTCGAACGGGGAGCGGACCTGGAAGCTACTCTGCAGGCCGCCAACCGAGCGGCTCAACTGATTCAAGAACTGGCCGGGGGAGAAATCCTGCAGGGACCGCTCGACAGCTACCCCGGCGTCCTGCAGAGGCCTCCGGTGCTGCTTCGCCGGTCGCGCCTGGCCAGGCTCCTGGGACTGGAGATCGACGGCGACGAGGTCGAGAGGATCCTCGACTCCCTGCAATTCAGGGTTCTCGACAGCGGAGCCGAGGGCTGGACGGTTGCCCTCCCGACCTCCAGGATGGATGTGGAGCGGGAGATCGACCTGATTGAGGAGATCGCCCGCCACCACGGCTATGGAAACCTGCCCTCCAGGCTGCCTGCCTGGCAGGGTGCCGCCCAACGCCGCAGGGATCACCGCGTCGAAAGGACCGTGACCGAACGCTTGTTGCATCTGGGATATTCTCAGACACTGACCTATCCCCTGGTGGATGCCAGGGAGGATCTCAAATTCGGCGGCACGCGGGGGATTTCGGTGCTCAATCCCCTTTCCTCGGAAACGGGAGTTATGAGAACCTCGCTTTTGCCGGGGCTCCTGGCTTCGTTGTCGTGGAATTACAACCGTGGCATCCGAAGCCTCAAGGTCTATGAGATCGGCAAAGTCTATGCCTGGGTGCAACCGCAGCAGTCCGGAGAGCGATCCAGGGTGGGGTTGCTGGTGACAGGCAACCTGGAGGAAAAGACGGTTCATGGCGCCGCCAAGGCTTATTCGCTCTTTGACCTCAAGGGGGATATGGAGACTCTGTTGGAGCCATCGGCTCTTGGCAAACAGGATGTCCGGTTTGAAGCCTGCGACAAGGGGGATTCCCACTGGAGCTCGGTTGCCGCCGGACAAATCCGGCTCGGGGATGCGAAACTGGGCAGTTTCGGTCAACTGGATCCCGGCATTTGTGCGCACCATAAGATAGGACAGCCGGTATTTGCGGCTGAAATCGAGTTGGGCCGACTCCATCCACTGTGGCGTTCCGAACCCAGAGCCAGGAAAATCCCCCGTTTCCCTGCCATTCAGAGAGACCTCTCCATCGTGGTGGACGGCGACGTGAGCTATGCGGACATTGAATCGGCTATCCGGGACACTCGAATCGAGGAGTTGGGTGGGATATTCCCGTTTGACCTGTATCAGGGTAGTCGGTTGCCTCAGGGCAAGAAGGGAATATCGATCAGGCTCGTTTACCAGAGGCTGGATCGTACGCTGGTGGAGGAAGATGCCAATCGATTCGACCAGGCGGTGTTGGCCAGTCTGAGAGACAGGTTCGGTGCACAGCTAAGGGGATGACGTTGGGAGACGGATCGGAAAAATTTGCTGACCTCGAGAGCCGGGTCTACCGGATGGTGGAGTTGTTCAAGGCTACCAAGGCTCGGAAGGAAGCCCTCGAAGCGGAAGTCCTGCGACTCGAATCGGAAGTGGAGCAAATGTCGTCCGAGAATGATCGGCTGAAGTCCGAAGTCTCGGAATTCGAAAAAGATCGGGGGCTGATCAAGCGGAAAGTCGAGCGGATGCTGGGCAGTTTGGACGGATGGGAAAATTGAATGGTCGACCCTCGGAGTGCGGACGATGCAAAGTGAAAATGAGGTCAGGCGGGTTGAGATCTGCGATCGGATTTACGCTGTTACCGGGGCCATTGACGGGGACTACCTTGAGCGGCTTTCGGCTTATGTCGACGGCAAAATGAGAGAAATCCAGGAGTCCAGTCGAACCGTCGATACCGTCAAGGTAGCCGTGATGGCGGCGCTGAATATCGCCGATGAGCTGTTTCAGCAACGGGATCAGGCCGAGCGGGCAGACGCCGCTATCGCGGACAGGAGCAGCCGCTGCTCCGAAATGCTGGACGCGTTGCTTCCCGAATGAGAGAAGGATCGCCGGGAAGGCAATCCCCACTCCACCGACACCTCGGATGACAGGGATGATAGGGGCTTGACCTGGAGATCAGGCTTTCACTAGAATCCTACCACCCTGCAATGTACGTGTAGGCATGTATTATTTGAACCAACACCTATTTGAAGGGAGCCTGATCCTTGTGCGGTGTGTAAGCTTTACCATGTGAAGCTTCCTGATGCTCAAGGAGTGGCGCCCACCTGGTCTCCAGGTCCAAATAAGGTGTCTCACGGCAGAGCGGGGTTTTTCTATGTCCGGAAAGCAGCCTCCCTCCCTTCAATTGTAATCTCCATCTCTGTCGTCTATGATGGCCTGAGGCCGTCAACCTCCTGAAGCACTTGGCCCTTATGAGGGTTTCCCGGCCATCCCCGCCAAGCCGCTGATTGGATCACTTTCCTCCGGGGGGACATGCCCGTAAAGAATCTGCGGATCCTGTTTATTGGCGACGTCTTCGGAAGACCGGGGCGAGAAGCCGTTCGGGGCCATCTTCCCCAGATTCTGGAGGAAAGAGGGATCGACCTGTGCGTGGCCAACATCGAGAACTCGGCCGCGGGACACGGGATCACTCCGCCCTTGACCCACCAGTTTCTCGAAATGGGGGTTGAGGTGTTAACCTCCGGAAATCACGTTTGGGACCGCAAAGAGATTCTGGATTTCCTGGACCAGGAACCCAGGCTGCTGCGTCCGGCCAACTATCCGCCGACGACTCCGGGCCACGGCCTCTTTGTCGGTGAAACCCGGAACCGGGTCCCCTTTGCCGTGATCAATCTGCAGGGTCGGCTGTTCATGCCCCTCACCGATTGCCCGTTCCGGGTGGGCGAACAGCTTATCGACAGCCTCTCGCCCGACATCAAGGTGATCCTGGTGGATTTCCACGCCGAAGCCACCGCGGAGAAGCAGGCGATGGGGTGGTTTCTGGACGGCAAGGTTTCTGCCGTTTTGGGGACTCATACTCACGTGGCCACCGCCGACGAGCGCACACTCCCCAAGGGGACGGCCTACCTGACCGATGTCGGCATGACCGGTGCCCACGACTCGATCATCGGTGTCGAGACAGACATCATTCGCTCCAAGTTCATCGACCACCTGCCGGGGCGATTTGGGCCGGCCAAGCGGAACGTCAGGATCAATGCGGTTGCGGTGGATATCGATCCTGAGAGCGGCCGGGCCCGGGGAATCGAAAGACTCTCGGTCAAGGCGGAGTCTCCTTGATCGAGGCTTTTTAGGAGTCCTGCCGAATGTTCGATCAACTGACCGAGCGCCTGCAGAGAGTGTTCAAGACTCTTCGAGGCGAAGGCAAGCTGTCGGAAGCTCACGTCACCGGCGCCTTGCGAGAGATTCGCCTGGCTCTCCTGGAAGCGGACGTCAACTTTCGGGTGGTCAAGCGGTTCGTGGAGGCTATCAGGGCCAGGGCCACGGGACAGGAGGTTCTGCAGTCCCTGACGCCCACCCAGCAGGTCATCAAGATAGTCAGGGACGAGTTGGTGGAGTTGCTGGGGGGGGAATCCTCCGGCCTTTCCTTCTCCCGCAAGCCGCCTTCCGTCTACTTGATGGTGGGCCTGCAGGGTTCGGGAAAGACCACCTCTGCCGGAAAACTGGCCCGGTGGCTGGACCGCAACGGTCATCGGCCCCTGCTGCTGTCCATCGACGTGTACAGGCCGGCTGCCAGGGAACAGCTCTCCGTGATCGCCCGGGACCTCGATCTTCCCTGTTACCGGGGAGAGGGCATCGATGACCCGCTGCAGCTCTGCCGCTCGGCGCTCGTGGAGGCCGGGACCGGCGGCTGCGATGTTCTCCTGATCGATACGGCGGGCCGACTCCATATCGATGATGCTCTCATGCAGGAGCTGCAGCAGGTCAAGGACCTGGTGGTTCCCACCGAAACCTTGTTGGTGGCTGATGCCATGACCGGTCAGGACGCCGTCAAGAGCGCGGGGGAGTTTCACCAGCGCTTGTCGTTGAGCGGCGTCATCCTCACCAAGATGGACGGCGACGCCAGGGGCGGGGCGGCCCTGTCCATACGGTCGGTGACGGGACAGCCGGTCAAGTTTGTGGGCGTGGGCGAGAAATACGATGCCCTGGAGCTCTTTCATCCGGATCGGATGGCTTCTCGGATTCTGGGCATGGGGGATGTGCTGTCCCTGATCGAGAAGGCCGAGGAGACCATCGATCGTGAAAAGGCCTTGGAGCTCGA
Source organism: Acidobacteriota bacterium (assembly GCA_022826755.1). GTDB lineage: Bacteria > Acidobacteriota > Terriglobia > Versatilivoradales > Versatilivoraceae > Versatilivorator. The sequence continues at coordinate 26,430 of JAJDUG010000070.1, read as the reverse complement.
GAGGAAGGTCCGAAGCGATTCCTTTACCCTGGAAGACTTCCGGGATCAGATGCGACAGATGCGCAAGCTGGGCTCGATGGAGCAGATTCTTTCCATGCTTCCCCAGGTGGGCGCGTTCAAGGATCTGAACAAGGTCAAGGTGGACGAAAAGGAACTGCTGCACATTGAAGCCATCATCAATTCCATGACCCCCAGGGAGCGGGCCCACCATCAGATCATTAATGGAAGCCGGCGCAAACGCATCGCTCGCGGCAGCGGCACTTCTGTCCAGAAGGTAAACCAGTTGCTCAAGCGTTACGTGCAGGCGCGCAAAATGATGAAGCAGATGAGCAGCGGCAAGATTGGCAGGCGCCTGGGACGGTTGAAGCTGTCGGGGTTTCGATAGCTTATGACCACTCGAGTTGCCCTTGTCGGCCTTGGCGAGCCAACCGCCGGAACCTACCTGGAGTGCCTCGGGCAAATGCCCGAGGTGCTGCTTGCGGCCGTGGTGGAGTCCGAGTCCTGCCTGAGCATGGAACCGGGCGGAAAGTTTCACGGGTTGGCCACTTTCCCCCACCATCGTATCCTGCTGGAGCAGTTTCCCGCCGACGGGATGGTCATCTGTGTTTCCGGTGACCGCCGCAAGGAAACCGTGGTGGACTGTGTCCGCGCCGGCAAACCGATTCTCTGCGAAAACCCGATCTCCGAAGCCTTGGTGGAGGCCCGTGAAATGTGGGCCATTTCCCAGGCTCACGACGTGCTGTTCGGGGTTTGTTTTCCTGTTCGCTTGAGTTCGGCTTGCTGCCGGGTTCGGAAACGGATCCTGCAGGGGAGCCTGGGAAATCCCTTGACTGTCACGGTCCGAAAGTCGGATGGAAGCACCGGGCTTTCATCGGAAGACCCTTGCGGAGGGGACAGCGGCCTCCGGGCAAATCCGGGAACCGCCCTGGTGGATACCCTGCGCTGGCTGTTGGGCGGAGAATTCACCTTGGTATCGGTCATGGACTCCGGGGATGGAACGGGTGAGCGTTCAGCGTGGTTGCGCCTGGAGATGAATCATGGGTCCGTAGTCACCGTGGAAAGGAGCCTGATGGATCCGCTTGGAGTCGTGAAGACGGCGGGGGCGGTGAGTCTTGAGATCTCCGGTCCCCTGGGCCGCCTGGACTTGGAGTTGTTTGCGGGTGCGGATTCCGCCGGGTCGGATCCTGGTTGTGACAGGTCCAAGGAAACGCCGATACGGCGGATGCTGGCCAATTTCGTGGAAGCAGTCCGGGGCCGGGCGGGGGTTGCGGCCGGGGGAATGGACGGATTACGGGCCATCGAGGTTGCGGAAGCCGCTCGGCGTGCCTGGAAATATCGGACGACCGTAGTTCTCTGAGTCGGTTGAGGGAGGTGTGTCATGCAATCAAGTCGGAGCAATCCCGCTTTGGGTGGCAGTGACTACGCGTTGGGCATGGTCACCTGGAATCTGGGAAAGGACTGGAAACTGCCGAGCCTGATCGAGGCCTGCGTGAAGACGGGCTTCCGCTCGGTCGAGTTGCGCACGACCCACCGGCATGGGGTGGAACCCAACCTGAGCAGGGAAGAACGGGTTGCCGTTGCGAGCCGCTTCGGATTCTCTCCCATTCGCCTGCTGAGCCTGGGGACCGCTTGCGAATACCACTCCACCGACAGGAGCGTCGTCAGCCGGAATATAGAAGAGACCAAGCAGTTTGTGGAACTGGCTCACGATGTGGGGGCCCTTGGAGTGAAGGTTCGCCCCAACGGGATCCCCGACGAGGTTCCGGAGAGTCAAACCCTGAATCAGATTGCAGAGGCCCTGCGGGAGTGCGGCCGACACGCTCAGGGCTACGGCGTGGAAATCTGGCTGGAAGTCCACGGGTCCAAGTCAAACAGTCCGGCTCGGGTACGGAGGATCATGGAGTTGGCCGATCATCCCATGGTCGGGGTCTGCTGGAACTCGAACCCCGAAGACCTCGAGGCGGGTTCGGTGGCCGCGAGCTTCGAACTGTTGAAGCCCTGGTTGAGGAATGTTCACATCAGGGAGCTTTGGAGGAAGGACTACCCCTGGCGGGAGCTCTTCGATCTGCTCACCCAGGTGGGTTACCGGCGGTATACGCTGGCCGAGATTCCAGCCAGCTCCGACGCGGTTCGCCTGATGCGCTACTACGAAGCGCTCTGGAGCGAGCTCAAGGGGTAAGGGAGAGCCGGGATTCCTTCCTGTCCGGATCAAGCTCTGATGTTGACCCAGACGTGTACGTGGGGACTGCCGCGGAAGTACCAGACCATGTTCTTGCTCTGGAGCTGCCAATTGTCCCAGATGCCGTCGTTTCCAACGTCGCCGCTGCGATAGAACGACAGGCTCAGTCCATCCAGCTTGCCCTCCTTCTTGATGTAGCGCATGGCTTCCTCGGCGTCTCGCCGGCGGAAGGGCAACAGCAGGTCGGCCAGCACCTCCTCTACCAACTCCACCTGGTCGCGGCTCATTTCCGAGACGGGCAGCCCGGCCAGTTCCTCATCCAGTCTCACGGTTCGAGTCTGCTGTTCCTTGCGGGGTTCGGTGAGCAGCGCCATTTGGCGTTGCCTGCCGTCCAGGGCCTGGAATACGCGGTTGGCCGACTTGGCCTGGTACCAGTAGACATTGCCGGGATGGTCCGGAGCCTCGTAGAAGTCGCGGGCGGCATGTCCATAGAAGATCGGTCCGCCAAAGGCGGCTCCTTCCACCGAATCTCCGTCACAGCGCATGGTGCAGTGTCGTCCGGTGAGAACGAACTCGAACTTTCCGGTTGCCGGTCGTCCAAAGATGGCGATGGAATAGTTGCCCAGGCTCCCCCCGTCCTCCTTCATGTGTTCCATGACCTTGTCCACGTAGTCCGGATTGTGAACACCTTGAAAGATCTCTTTGATCATCGCCTGCTGGTCGGGCGTGTAGAACCGGTTGATCTTGTGAGGCGTGATCGCCCAGTTGTTGTCCACCTTGGAACGAAGGGGGTGATCGAAGGGGAACGTCATTACCTGCCGTTGCTCCTCCGACAGGCTCTTGTAGAGCGTGGCCACCAGAGTCTCCGAATTGGGAGGGGCTTTGGGTGCGGCTGCTGACAGCGTCCCGTCAGGAAGGGTTGCCCGGGCCGCCAGTCCCACTCCTCCCAGGACAGCCGCCTTCAGGAAAGTCCGACGCTCTCCGATTGAAAACCCGGCTGGAGCCGGTCTGGTTTGATTCCGCATGACTCCTCCTTGCGCCTGAAGCCGTTATGGAATGCCGAACGATGGTGACTTGAACGTATTATACACCCGGCTTGGGGAATTTTGCGAGGTAAGCGGGCGGGGAAGAGGAATGCCCTATGGGTGGGTCGATGGTGCCCAGGGACGGAATTGAACCGCCGACGCCAGCCTTTTCAGGGCTGCGCTCTACCGACTGAGCTACCTGGGCATCCCGCGGCTTTGGCGCCGGTTCCGCTTGCGCCAGAGCCTGGGAAGTATAGTGAAAGTCCCCTGGCATTTCAAGCATCTTGGGGAACCGATTCCGGATGATCCCACCCTGCCGGAACCAGGAGAACAGGGTCGTCAAGGCGCCCGAATTCCGTGTGGGACCGTAGGGGCAACCCTTGTGGTTGCCCGTTGTTCGCGCTCGTCCGGTTATCCCTGTTTTGGGCGCCCACAAGGGACCTCCCTGCGGTTTGCTTTGGGGAACCACAAGGGTTGCCCCTACGGTGGGACGACAGCGTGGGTCTGTCCTGGGAACCGATTCACTGATTGGTCTTTCTCTCGATCCAGGCGTGCACCTCCTCGAGCGCGTCGGCGAGGGCCCTGCGCCTTCGCCGCAGGGCGGCGCGAGTCCGCAGCGGCATCCTGCGCAGCACCAAGAAGCTGCGCACGGTGCGCCAGACGGCGAGTTCCCGCTCGACCGCCAGTGTTCCCAGGACAGCCAGAGCCGCCAGTGCGAGTCCGATCGCAATTCCGGTCGCCGACCCGGTTCGGGTGCCGGCCAAGGCAGCCAGGCCGGCGATCCAGGCGCCGTGGATCAGGCAGCCGCCGATGATCTGAAATACGGCTCGGGTCTCGAGTGTCGACACCCACCGGACGATTCGGTCGGTGAGCCAGTAAGGAACGGCGAAGACGACGATGGTTGCGATCGCCAGCGGGCCGAGCAGCAGCGCGAGGAGTCCTTCCCTCAGTGTGAATCGGATGACCTCGGCGGCCGGGATGCGTCGGTCCAGGTCCCGTTGGCGGAGTCGGAACCGGGCCAGACTCGCCAGGTACTCCTCCACCTGCGCCATGATCTCGGCCAGCCGTTCAGGATCCCTCTCGCGCAGTTTCGCCATCCCGGCGGCAATCAGGCGGCGACGGCCCAGGCGCTCCCTCGCGTCCCACGACGCTCCCCGGGCGGCGGCGTAGAGGCGGTCTATGCTCTCGACGACGGGCAGATCGTGCCGCGGTTCCGCCTCGATCATCAGGTGCTTCAGGCGGTGCTCGATCCGGTCGGTGAGTGCCCGAACGACGGTCCCTTCGTCCTGGGCAAGTCCTGCGGCGAGGTCCGCGTAGTCCACGGTTCGTCCGAAGACCGCCGTCACCCGGGAGCGGAAGCGGGCCAGGGCGTCGAAGTTGAGCCCGATCGGTACGATGGTCACCGGATGCCCTGCGGCGCAACTGTTGAGCACCATGCGGGCGGCGCCGGTCCGTAGCGGTTCGAGCCGGCCGCGGGCGTGACTGGTGCCTTCCGGGAAGAGGCAGATGGCCTCGCCGGCCGCCAGCGACGCCGCTACCGCCGAGAACGTCTCCACGTTTCGGGAGGTATCGACCCCGGGGTCCTTCCTGCGGTACACGGGAATAGCCCCCGAGCGGCGGATCAGCGGGCTGAGAGGATGCCGCGCGAAGAGCGTGGACTTGGCGAGGAAGCGGATGGGACGTCCGGCCGTGGTCTGAATGACCGCCGGGTCGATGAGGGAATTGGGGTGGTTGGCGACCAGCATCAGCGCGCCGTCCGGCAGCGGGCCGCCGATGCGCTCGACCTTGTAGTAGGCGTGCACGGCCAGCCGGGCGAACCCCCACACCCACGATCGCGGAGGCGTGGTTGTGGCGGGCTCGCTCGGAGCAGGCGTCATGGCTTCAGTCGCGCCTGGACTACAACTTCCGTTCGGCCGAAAGACCCTTGTCCTTGGGGACGCTCAAGTAACCGATGATGCGGTTCCTTCGGACTTCATTGACCACAAGCTCGTAGCGCAACTTGGTGGGACCCACCAGAAATTGCACCGGCTCGTTGATGGTGCGCCGCTTCTTCTCCAAGGTGTTGTCGTCGACCACGATGCGGACGTTGTAGCGTTGCCTCCTGCGATTGGTCTTGGTCACCCCGATGCGGATATCTCCGACCAGGGCGAAACCCTTCTTCTTCTGAATGTCGAATTCGTAGAAGTTCCGCTCGCCCTTGAGACGCAGTTGCTTGAGCTCATCCTTGTTCCTGGCGATTTGCTGGGTCAGGGTGGCGCGAACGTCAACGATCTCGCGGCGGGCGCCCTCCAGTGCCTTGCGCGTGGCCTCCACGTCGGTCTTGACTTTGGTGACATCCTCGTTGACAGCGCCAAAGCGACTGTCGGAGGCGCTCTTCAACTCGGAAAGCTGCCGGGAATCGGCTTTTCGGGCAATTTCCACGTTGAGCTGCTGCACCGACCGCTCCTGCTCCTCCCTGAGCCGCCGGGCCGCGGCCCGGGCCCGGTTCAATTCCTTCTGGGTCACGCCCAGCCGGTTCTGCACCACCGTGAAATCGGCGGTCAAGGATCCCAATTTCTGTTGGAGCGCCTGGTCCTGCTTCTCCTGCTCGTCAACCGCCTCCATCATCTCGTCTTCCAGGGCGGCCACCTGGTCCTGGGATTCGAGAATCTGGTCCTTGTTGCCGAGAACCTGGTAGATCAGAAAGACCTGCAGGCCCAGCAGAATGATGAAGCCGAACAATCCCCAGCGGGGCGTGGACCGACCCGCCGCGCCTGCCGTGGCCGGCTGCTTTGGCTTGGGTTGGTCGAGGGGCTTGCCGTCCGTGAAGCTGTTCATGGTTGTTGTCTCCTTTCTCACTCAAACGTGCTGGAGATCGACTGATTATCCCTGCGCTTTCAAAATTGTAGCTTAGCAATGTTCAGCCTGAATTCCCATGAAAAGATGGCATGACCCGCCGGCGAGTTGCTTGCTGGTTGGAAACGGCCGGCACATAGGTTGGACGACTTGATGAATGCGGACTTCTATTCCTAAAATGTCGGCGGTTTACGGAGCTGTTCCTGATGAAAGCCCTCGTGTTCGCGGCCGTTACGGCCACTGTCCTGCTGCTGGTATCCGGTCTGTCGTGGTCGCCCCCAAGTCAAGGGGGGTTCCAGCAACGGAGCCTGGCCATCGGTCGGGAGGCGTACCGCTATCAGGTTTTCCTGCCGGCCGGATGGCACCCGCGGAAACGTTGGCCCGTGGTACTTTTTCTCCACGGCAACGGCGAACGGGGAGATGACGGTTGGCGGCAGACACTGGTCGGCATCGGCCCCGCCATTCGCCGGAATCCCGAGAGGGTTCCGGCCATCGTCGTCCTGCCGCAGTGTCGCAGGGGAATGTGGTGGACACACACCCGGATGGAGAAGCTGGCGCTGGCAGCTTTGGAGGCGTCGGTTCGGGACTTCGGCGGTGATCCCGCCAGAATATTCCTGACCGGAATTTCCATGGGAGGGTACGGCACCTGGAGTCTGGCGGCCAGGCATCCGCGAAAGTTTGCCGCGCTGGCTCCCATCTGCGGCGGCGTGGTGCCGCCCCCGGGAGTCAAGGTCCCTGGGGATCATCCGCCGGTGAATTTCTCCTCCGACCCCTACCACGCCATGGCCACCAGAATCGTCCCCACGCCGGTCTGGATATTTCATGGAACCGATGACCCGCGCGTGCCGGTTTCGGAATCCAGGAAAATGGCCGGGGCTTTACGGGCATTGGGGAGACCCGTGCGCTTCAGCGAGTATGCGGGAGTCGGCCACGATTCCTGGGAGAGAGCCTACGCCGAACCCCATTTTTTCCCCTGGCTCCTGTCGCACCGGTCGGTCCGGCCCTAGCCATTGGGAAGTCCCTGGCGCCCGCCCCAGGGTCAAGCCCGCCGAATGGGGAATCAGTTCAATTGTTGGTCCTTCCGATCGATCTTCCCCGTCTCCTACGCCTGCCATGCCCAACACTCCGTTGCGGCGTTTGGTTTCAGCATTGACCATGAGTAGATCTCTGATCCTTCCAGACCCAAACCAAGAGGATACTGGCGTCCGACCCGGTCCGTTTGCCTTCATTCCGATCCTTTCCCTATAATGGCCGGGTCTGCTCAAGATCGGAATGGCGCGTTTGGACGGCCGCAAACCGTTTCACCTCTTCCGGTCGCCACCACGAAGAAAATGACTCAGACGCTGGCGGAAAAGATATTCTCCAACCACTGCGGCAGAGCTGTGAGCGCCGGGGATTTCATCCTGGCGGACCTGGACCTGGTCATGGCCCATGACACCACCTGCGCCTGGGCTTTGGAGCCCTTCTACCAGATCGCCGAACGCGTTTTCGATGCCAAGAAGATCTTCATTCCCTTCGACCACGCCTTTCCGAGCCCCAGCGTGGCCATGTCCAAGTTGCAGAGCCAGATTCGGAAGTTTGCCGACGAGCAGGGCATTCCGGTGGTCTACGACGGGGTGTGCCACCAGATCATGTCGGAGCGCCTCATCAATCCGGGCAACCTCATCCTGGGAGCGGACTCCCACAGCCCCACCGGCGGCGGCCTGGGAGCTCTCACCATCGGGGTGGGTTCCACGGATGCGGCCATCGCCATGGCCACCGGCAAGAGCTGGTTTCGGGTTCCCCAGACGATCCGGGTCACCGTCAGCGGCGATCTGCCGAGGGGGTGCTACTCCAAGGACGTGGTGCTGGCGGTGGCCAGGGAGATGGGGCCTGACGGGGCCAACTATCGGGTTATCGAGTACGGGGGACCCACGGTAGAAGGTTTCAACGTCCCGGCCCGGTTGACGCTGACCAACATGAGCGCCGAAATGGGGGCCAAGGCGGCCGTGGTGGCCCCTGACGACCAGACGCGAGCCTATCTCGAGGAAAACGATCGACTGGTGGACTTCGAACCTCTGCGCAGCGATCCCGGAGCTTCCTTCGAGCGGGAGCTGCGCTTCGATGTTTCGGATCTGAAACCCATGATTGCCTGTCCCCCGGACATTGACAACGACGTGCCGGTGGAACAGGTCGAAAGCGAGAAGGTTTCGGTGGATCAGGTCTTTATCGGATCCTGCACTAACTGCCGCATTGAGGACCTGGAGGTCGTTCACCGAATGTGGATGGGGAAGAGGGTGAAGGAGGGATTGCGAGCCATTGTTACCCCTGCCTCGCGCCGGGTCTACCTGCAGGCGCTCCAGAGGGGGTATGTCGAGGAGTTCGTCAACTTCGGGGCGGTGGTCTCCAGTCCCGGTTGCGGGCCCTGCCTGGGCCGGTCGGGTGGCGTGCTCTACGACAACGAGGTGTGCGTTTCCACCAGCAACCGCAACTTCGAGGGACGAATGGGCAGCCCCACGGCCAAGATTTTCCTGGCCAGCCCCGCGACCGCGGCGGCTTCGGCCTTGACGGGCATCATTACCGACCCAAGAAGGTTCGTTGCCTGAACGAGGTTTCCGATCCGATGAACTGGAAGTTCGGCGACAACATCAATACGGACCTGATCACTCCCGGACGTTACAACATCACCACCGACCCCAAGGAGTTGGCCAAGGCCTGCTTTATCGAGTATCGTCCGGAATTCCGACAGCAAGTTCAACCCGGCGACTTCGTGGTGGCCGGTCACAACTTCGGTTGCGGCAGCTCGCGAGAGACGGCGGCGGTGGCGCTCAAGCACTCCCACCTGCGAGCCGTCATCGCCAAGTCCTTCGCCCGGATCTTCTTTCGCAACGCCATCAACCTGGGGCTTCTGTGTGTCATTGCCGATACCGACTCCATCGAGGAAAGCGACCGGCTGGAATTGAACATTCAGGCGCAGGTGCTTCGTAACGCCACCAGGGATCGGACCATCCCCATTGAAATCCCCGGCATGATGCTCCGGCTCCACCAGGAGGGAGGCATCATCAACTTTCTCAAGAAGAACGGCCTCTCCGCTCTCGCCGACCTGGAGAAGTTTTGACCCCGACCGCCCTGGCAAACCAGGTTTTCAGACATGGTCTTTCTTAGTGGCCCTTCGTCGTTCTTCGTGTGTCTTCGTGGATAACTCTTTTTTTCGGTTGTTTCAGGCCAGTTTGAGGAGGGAAACTCGCAAATGGAACCACTAGCCAAACCGCGGGCATTGGTAGTGACGGTCAGCGACTCCGCATCGCGCGGGGAGCGTGAGGATCTTTCGGGTCCGGCTGCCTGCGAAGCCCTGCAGGCGCTGGGGTGTGAGGTACTGGATGGCGCCGTGGTCCCGGACGAGCTGGAGAGCATCAGGGAGTGCCTGTTGCAGGGCTGCGAGGTCCAAAAGGCCGAACTGGTGGTGACCACCGGTGGAACCGGCCTGGCCCCCAGAGACGTCACTCCGGAGGCCACGGCCTGCGTCATCGAGAGGGAAGTCCCCGGGCTGGCCCAGTTGATGCGGTCGGAGGGGATCAGAAAGACTCCCAGGGCGGCTCTCTCTCGCGCCCTGGTGGGTGTGCGAGGCAGGACCCTCATCATCAATCTGCCCGGCAGCGTCAAGGGGGTGCGGGAGTCCCTCGACGCCTTGCAGGCCGTGCTGCCCCACGCGCTGGAGGTCATCTCCGGGAATACGGTCCGCTGCGGCGGCTAGGCAGCCCGTATTCAGACCTTGTCAGGGACGACGTACGGCGGACGATAGGAGCGTTTCAGGTACTGATTGGCTTCCCGGTCGTCGGAAAATCGCTCCTGTCGGGGATCGAAGGTCAAGGTACGCCCGGTGCGATAGGCGATGTTGGCCAAGTGCGCCAATGAAGACGAGATATGCCCCTCCTCGATCTCGGAGTTCAGGTGTTGGGGCTTGCGGGACCTCACCGCTTCAATGAAATTCGCATAGTGGTTGCCATCCTCCTCGCGGGCCGGACCGGGCTCGCACTTTCTCCCCAGGAAGGTCTTGTAGGCAAAATATTTGGAAATTTCCACGTACCCCTCGGAGCCGTAGATAAAGGCCCCGACCTGGCTGTCGCCTTCCGAATTGGTGATCCAGTGTCGAACCTCGAAGGTCAGCAGCTTCTTCTGGTCGGGATATTCGAAGCTGGCCGTCTGGACGTTGGGAGTCTCCTGGTCATCGTCAAACAGGAAATGTCCTCCCATGCACTGCACCTTTCGGGGAAGCCCCACGCCCAGACCCCAGCGGGCCAGGTCCATTTGGTGGGGGCCCTGATTGCCAATGTCGCCGTTGCCGTAGTCCCACTGCCAGTGCCACTCGTAGTGGAAGCGGTTTCGCGTGAAGGGACGACTTGGGGCCGGCCCCATCCATAAGTCGTAATGGACCCCTGGCGGAACGGGCTCCACTTTGGCCCTCCCAATGCTCTTTCGCCACTTGAAGCAGAGCCCGCGGGCCATGTAGACCTCCCCGATCAGGCCCTGGCGAATTTTCTCCATGGCTTCCTGGAGCGCCGGGCTGCTGCGGTTCTGAAAGCCGACCTGGACGATGCGGCCGTACTTGCGAGCCGCCTCCACCATCTTTCGTCCCTCCCAGATGCCGTGAGAACTGGGCTTTTCCACATAGACATCCTTGCCCGCCTGGCAGGCCCAGATGGTATTCAGGGCGTGCCAGTGGTTGGGAGTTGCAAACGAAACCACGTCGATCTCTTTCTCTTCCAGGAGTCGACGCACGTCTACGAAGGATTGCGGTTTTTTGCCGGTCAGCTTCTCCGCTTCGGCCACTCGCCGGTTCAGGATGGCTTCGTCCACGTCGCACAGGGCCGCCACCTCCAGGTTGTGGTGCCTGAGCTGGGCGAAATCCCGAATGTGGCCCGCGCCGCGACCGCGCAAGCCCACCACCGCAACCCGAATCCGGCTGTTGGCTCCCGGGGGTCCGGAAGCCCGGGCCAGCCCGGAACCGGCCGCCGCCAGAGACGTCATCAGAAAGGTGCGCCGATTGATGGCTTTCATGAGGCATTCTCCAGAAATGATGGGGCGGAGGCATTGTAGCAATTTTGCCGGGCACTGCGGAGATGAGATATTCTCATTGGTTCTATTGGCCGAGCCTTTGGCAACACTCGTCAAGGTGCTGGATTTGCTGCCGGGAAGGGTCGTGCCCCCCGTATCCTTGCTGCCCCTTCGCGGTCAACCTCAGCGCCTTCGTGTGCCTTCGTCGTCCTTCGTGTGCCTTCGTGGATAACTCTGTTATTGTCGTTGTTTCGGGCATGCCCACGGGTTTGGCGTATAATGGCGCAGAGACCGTCCTGTTTGTGACGAGGGAGTTGCCATGGCAATCGCATCGGCTACCTTCGAGGAGCAGTACTTCTCCATCCTGGAGCGAGCCTCCAAGCCGGGCCGTTATATCGGTGGTGAGCCCAACATGGTTCGCAAGGATCCGGAGACGGTTCAGGTCCGTTTCGCCCTTGCCTTTCCGGACGTGTATGAAATCGGAATGTCTCACAACGGCTTGCGGATGCTTTACCACCTGCTGAACGGCATCGAGGACGTCTACGCCGAGCGGGTCTTTGCGCCTTGGGTCGATATGGCCGACCTGATGCAGGCCGCGGGTTTGCCGTTGTTGAGTCTCGAAACCAAGACGCCGATCGACAGGTTCGACCTGGTGGGGTTTTCTCTCCAGTCCGAGCTGACCTACATCAACGTTCCCTACATGCTGGATCTCGCCGGAGTGCCCCTGCGTTCGGAAGACAGAGGCGAAGGCGACCCGCTGATCTGCGCCGGCGGTCCCTGTACCGCCAATCCCGAGCCTCTGGCGGACCTGGTGGATTTCTTCGTCATCGGGGACGGGGAGGAAGTTGTCCTCGAGTTGGTGGATCTCTGCCGGGAGGCCAAGGGGAACGGGCTGCGACGCTGGCAGATCCTGGAGCAACTGGCGACCCTGCGAGGCGTCTATGTGCCCCAGGTGCACCAACCCGAAATCCCCTGGACGGTGGAGTCGAACCCGGCAAAACCCCGCACGCTGGTGAAGAGACGCTGGGTGGAGGCATTGTCACCCGACTTCTACCCGACCAGGCCGGTGGTGCCGGTTATTGACGCCGTCCAGGATCGCGTGAGCGTTGAGGTCATGAGGGGGTGTACCCAAGGGTGCCGCTTTTGCCAGGCGGGCTACTGGTACCGCCCCACTCGGGAACTGGAAGTCAACGACGTCATGCGGCTGACTTCGGAAATGCTGAAGAACACCGGGAACCGCGAGGTTGGATTGCTCTCGCTTTCGACGGCCGACTATAGCCAGGTCGAGTGCCTGACACGGGAGATGTCCCGTTCGTTCTCCCGGGACAAGGTCTCCATTTCGCTTCCCTCCCTGAGAGCCGACGCCTTTTCCGTCTCGCTGGCCGAGAACGTCGGAGAAGTCAGAAAGAACGGGTTTACCTTTGCCCCCGAAGCCGGGAGTGTTCGCCTGCGACAGTTCGTTAACAAGAACATCAGCAACGAGGAGCTGTTCCAGGCCATCGAGACGGCCTACAGGCAAGGTTGGAACCTGATCAAGCTCTACTTCATGATCGGCTTGCCCAGCGAAACCGACGCCGATATCCGAGAGACGGTGGATCTGATTCGCCAGATCGGCGGGATCGGAAAGCGGTTCAAAGGGCCGCGCAAGGTGAATGCCAGCATCGGCACCTTTGTTCCCAAGGCTTTCACGCCATTTCAATGGGATCGCTTTGAAGACCTGAAGGTGACCACCCAGCGCCTGGATTACTTGAAAGCCAAGGTGCGGTTTCCTTTCGCCCGACTCAAATGGCATGACCCGGCCGAGTGTTTCATCGAGGGGGTCCTTTCCCGGGGCGACCGCAAGGTGGGAAAAGCCCTGATACAGGCCTACCGGCTGGGTTGCCGTTTCGACGGCTGGGACGAAACCTTCAACTACCGGCTCTGGATGAGAGCTTTCGAGGAAAGCGGCGTCGACCCTCACTTCTACAACCGCGATGTCCCCTTGAATGAAGTCCTGCCCTGGGATTTCATCGATATTGGAGTCTCCAAGCGGTTCCTGCTGACGGAGCGGGAGCGGTCCTATCGCAAGATCCAGACCTATGACTGCAAGTGGGGAGATTGCCGGGGATGCGGCATTCCGGGAAACTACCAGGATATCAAGCTGGCCGGCATCCCCGTGGAAGAGGAGAAGCCGGTCGAGGTTCACTGGCCCCGGGCAGATGGGATCAGCGGGCCCGCGGGAAACCCTGCAAGCTCGGAGCCGGCCCCGGATCAGGATGTCCAGGACCAGGGACCGCTGGTCCGGATCACTCTTCCGCCGGAGGCAAGAGCCTTCAAGGCCGGCGAGGAAGACCCGCCATCAGGAGTGGCGGCGCTGGCTCCGTCCGCGGAAACCCTGCCCTCGCGGTCCTACCTGGTCCACTATGGGAAGGATGGCCCGGCAAGGTTGCTGTCGCATCTCAACGTCCTCAAGTTGCTGGAGCGTGCCTTGATTCGCTGCGACGTGCGCTTGAAGTTCACTGAAGGGTTCAACCCCCGGCCGAAATTCAAAGCCTCGCCCGCCATTCCTCTCGGGATGTCCAGCCGGTCGGAGTATCTCCAGTTCGAAGCCTTCGGGGAGTTGTCCGATTCCCTGGTGGATCAACTCAATGACTGCTTGATTGAAGGTCTCCAGGTCTACACTGTCAAAGCGGTGGAGGCCGGCAAAAAGGTACGGATGACTCGCCCCCTGCAGGCCGGATACCGGGCCTGGCTGCCCGATGGGGCCGCCTCGCCGGCTTCAGCCGAGGTCGCCGATCTCACCGGCCGCGTCTACGACCTGATCAACCATCTGGCCGATCGTGATCGCGGCAACGCCTTCTACTGCAATACTCCCGAGCTCGAGAGAATAGCCGATCTGAGGGTGATTCGCGAAGAGCCGCTCACCTTGAGCTTTACACTCTCACTCAATCCCGATACGGGCTCCGTGATGAGGGTCAAGGACTTTCTGGCAGAGGTGCTGGGCTGCCCGGAGAACCTCGTCAGCCGGTTCAGGATCTCAAAGGAGTCCCTCTCCTTCTGACATTCGCCGGTCGTTCAGGCCGAGTCGGTTTCCTGATTGCGGTTGCGGTAGCTGGTGCAATCCACGCAGGTTGCTTCGCGCCAGTTCGCCTTCATTTCCGGGTGGTCGCACACCCGTCTGCGGTTGTACTGGGTACGGGCGCCGAAAAACTCCTTGGGAGCTCTCTCCCTGGAAAAGGCGCAGCTGCGCAGTTTCTTGAGGCCGGCTTTCATGGTCGGCTATCGGAGTCAAGCGGTGGGTCGGAAGGGCGGGAAGCATCTCCCAGCAGGCGGAAGCGGCGGCTTCGCTGAAGCACCAGTTGCTCGGCTGAGAGCGACTTCAACGCCTTCAGGCCCTCTTGCAACTGTCGGTCCACCGAAGCGGCCGTCTGTTCGGGGTCGTTGTGGGCGCCGCCCTCGGGCTCAGGGATCACCTCGTCCACAATGCCCAGGCGCAGCAGATGGCTCGAGGTGATCTTCAATGCATTGGCAGCCTCTTCAACCCGCGACTGGTCCTTCCAGAGAATGGCGGCGCACCCTTCGGGGGAGATCACCGAGTAGTAAGCATGTTCCAGCATGTAGACGCGGTCCCCGATCCCGATTCCCAGTGCTCCCCCGCTGCCGCCCTCCCCGGTAATGGTGACCTGGACCGGCACGGTCAGACGGGCCATCTCCCGCAAATTCTGAGCGATGGCTTCGGCCTGTCCCCGCTCCTCCGCTCCGATGCCCGGGTAGGCTCCCGCCGTGTCGATGAAGATGAAAATGGGGCGGTCGAACTTTTCCGCCAGTTGCATCAGGCGCAACGCCTTGCGGTAGCCCTCCGGCTTGGGCATTCCGAAGTTGCGGAACAGCTTCTGCTCGGTATCCCGCCCCTTCTGGGTGCCGAGAACTATGCAGGGTTCCCCGTGGAAGCGGGCCATGCCGCCAATCATGGCGGGGTCGTCGGCAAAACGGCGATCCCCGTGCAGCGGCGAAAAATCGCTGAAAATGAGTTCGATGAAGTCCTGGACGTGGGGTCGCCGGGGGTGGCGGGAGAGTTGGACGCGATGCCAGGAGGTCAGTTCTGCCGAGGTTTCCCCGCGCAGGCCATGGAGGCGCCGGCGAAGCGCCTCCAGGTCTTCGGCGCTGTCGTCGGACGGAGGCCGGCGAGAGAGTTCTTGGATCTGCCGTTGGAGGCGCTCGACCTCATGGCGCTGATTTGCGGTGTCATTGGCCATGGTGGACTCCGGCTCCACCGGAAATTAGCGGCGAACCGAACCCGCCCCGCAAAGGGTCTCTACCTGCCGGACGAACCGTCCGTCGGCCCTCACTCGACCTAAGTCCCTTGATTGCAAGGTTATCAGATAGGATTGAGGGTGTTCAAGTTGAAAGGTGACACGGCTGTCGCCCGGGTTTTCGTCCATGATTGACCGTAACTTGACAGGCAGATCCTGAGCCATGGCCTCCAGTTTGACGTAAATGGTCACCGGCGGGGCCGCCTGCGAACCATCGATAGGCTGGATCTCCCTGACGATCACCTTGCGGTTCCCCGAGTCCTCCAGCTCAAGGATGCCCCGGACCAGAACCGCCGCCTCCGATTCCATCAGCGACTCGCAGCGTTTGAATAGATCCGGAAAGACAACGGCGTCGACCGAGCCGCTGAGGTCCTCCAGGGAAAGGGTAGCCATCCGATCGCCCTTCCGTGTCCTCAACAGCCTCAGGGAGCTGATCATGGCGCCGACCTGGATTTCCTGGCTGGTCTCCAGTTCGTTGATGTCCTCGACCTTGGTGCTGGTCACCCGCTCGATCTGTTCCACGAACTTTTCCAGGGGGTGTCCCGTGATATAGAAACCCAGGGCTTCTTTTTCGTTGGCAAGGATCAGCGGCTGCGGCCACTCCGGGGTGTCGGGCAGTTCCCGATACAGTTGGAGCGACCCGTCGTCGCTCGAGGGAGCGCCGTTGAAGCCGGCGAAGAGTCCCCGCTGGCCCGATTCCCGGTCCCGCTGGATACGCTGGCCGGAGTCGATGGCCCGATCGAGCGAGGCCAGCAACTGGGAGCGGTGTCCTCCCAGGGAATCCAGGGCGCCTGCCTTGATCAGGCTCTCGATGACCCGCTTGTTCACCACCCGCAGGTCGATCTCCTCGCAAAATTCGAAAAGGGATCCAAACCGGGAAACCCGCCCTCTGGCATCGAGTATGGAGGCGATGGCATTGGAGCCCACGTTCTTGATGGCCGCCAGCCCGAACCGAATCTCCGGCCCGGACGGAGTGAAGTGCAGGTCACTCACGTTGATGTCCGGGGGCAGGATCTCGATGCCCAGGTCCCGGCACTCGTTGATGTACTTCACGATCTTGTCGCTGTTGTTGATCTCGCTGGTCAGCAGCGCCGACATGAAGCAGACCGGATAGTTGGCCTTCAGGTATCCGGTCTGGTAGGCCAGGATGGCGTAGGCGGCGGAGTGGGCCTTGTTGAATCCGTAGCCGGCGAATTTCACCATCAGGTCGAAGATGCGCGCCGTCTTGCGCCCATCGAATCCCCGGGCTCGGGCGCCGGCGATGAATTTCTCGCGCTGGGCCTCCATCTCCTCCTGCTTTTTCTTGCCCATGGCCCGTCGCAGCAGATCCCCTTCAGCCAGCGAATAGCCCGCCAGCTTGTTGGCAATCTGCTGCACCTGTTCCTGGTAGAGGATGACCCCCAGCGTTTCCTCGAGAATTTCTCTCAGTTCGGGCAGGTCGTAGGCCACCTTCTTGCGGCCGTGCTTCCTCTTGATGAAGTCGTCGATCATTCCGCCTCCGATGGGCCCGGGGCGGTAGAGGGCGTTGAGAGCGGTGAGGTCTTCCAGCTTTTCCGGCTTGAAACGCCGCAGAATGTCCTTCATGCCGCCGCTTTCAAACTGAAAAATGCCATTGGACAACCCCTGGGAAAAAATCTCGTAGGTCTTGGCATCGTTCATCGGCAAGGTGGCCAGGTTGACTTCTTCTCCGGTAGTCTGGCGAATCAGCTTGACGGCGTGGTCGAGGACGGTGAGGGTGGTCAGGGCCAGAAAATCCATCTTGAGCAGCCCGATCTCCTCCAGGTGGTCCATCGCGTACTGAGTGGTGATTTCGTCCTTGTTGCTCTTGTACAGGGGCACGATCTCCGTCAGGGGCACGGGGGAGATCACCACGCCGGCGGCGTGGGTGGACGCGTGGCGCGCCATTCCCTCCAATCGCCTGGCAATGCCGAAGAGGTCGCGCACCCGTTCGTCCTTGGCGATCATGGCGCGCAAGGACGGCGTCTCGGCCAGGGCCTTGGTCAGATTGATACCGATCTCTGACGGAATCAGCTTGGCGATGCGGTCCACCTCGGCGTAAGGCATGTCCAGGCCTCGGCCCACATCCTTGACGGCAGCCTTGGCCGCCATGGTCCCGAAGGTGATGATCTGGCACACGTTTTCGCGGCCGTATTTCCGGGTCACGTAGTCGATGACGTCCTGGCGCCCGTTGGTGCAGAAATCGATGTCGATGTCCGGCATGGAGATCCGTTCCGGGTTGAGGAATCGCTCGAACAGCAACCCGTGCTGCAAAGGGTCGATATCGGTAATCTTCAGGCAGTAGGAGACCAGGCTACCCGCCGCCGAGCCCCTGCCGGGCCCGACCGGAATCCGTTGCTGCCGGGCGTAGCTCATGAAGTCCCAGACAATCAGGAAATAGCTCGGGTAGCGCATCTGCTTGATGATTCCGATTTCATGCTTGAGCCGCTCCTCGTAAGCCTCCAGAGGAAGCTTCAGCTCTCCGCGACCCTGCAGCGATTTCCAATAGCGGTTGCGGGCTTCGAAGCCCTCCCAGCACACCTGCTCGAAATACTCGTCCAGGCTTTTCTCTCCGGGCACCTCGAAGTGTGGAAAGGTCTGGCCGGCTTCTTCGAACTGAAATTGGCAGCGTTCGGCGATGGCCAGAGTTTGCCGAATGGCTTCGGGGTGGTCCCGGAAGAGGTCCGCCATCTCCCGGGCGCTCTTGACGTAGAACTGGTCGGTGGCGAAACGCATGCGGTTGCGGTCGCTCATGGTTTTGCCGGTCTGGATGCAGAGCAGCACCTCGTGGGCCAGGGAGTCCTGTTGGGTGACGTAGTGGCAGTCGTTGGTAGCGACGATGGGAATATCCAGGGACCTGGCCAGCCGTACCAGCTCGGGTTTGATGCGCTGTTCGACCTCCAGGCCCTGATCCTGAAGCTCGATGAAATAGCGGTCTTTCCCGAAAATGTCCTGGAATTCACCCGCGACTTGACGGGCCTGGTCGTAGTGTCCCTCGGCCAGGTTGGAACAGACCTCTCCGCTCAGGCAGGCCGAAAGGCAGATCAGCCCCTCCTGGTGGCGGGACAAGAGTTCCTTGTCGATTCGCGGCTTGTAGTAGAAGCCCTGCAGGAAGCCGTGGGAGACCAGCTTGACCAGGTTTCGGTATCCGGTGGCGTTTTCGCACAGCAGGACCAGGTGATGGTTGGACTTTTCGCCTCCCGTGCGTTCGCCGGCCGCTCCTCGCGCCACGTAGACCTCGCAGCCGATGATGGGCTTGATCCCGTGTTTGTGCGCCGCCTTGTGGAAGCTCATGGCGCCGAACAGGTTGCCGTGATCGGTGATGGCCGCTGCCGGCATCTCCAGTTCCGACAGGCGCTGCATCAGGGTATCGACCGAGCAGGCGCCGTCCAGCAGGCTGTAGTCGGTGTGGAGGTGCAGGTGAACGAATTCTTCCGAGTTCATTGGCTCCTATGGTTGAAGCGGGATTTGCAATCTCATCGAGTGACCGCAGGAGGGCCGACTCGACGGGCGCGATTCATGGATAAAGCTTCACTCCCACTCGATGGTGGCAGGCGGCTTGGAACTGATGTCGTAAACCACACGGTTGATTCCTTGAACTTCGTTGACGATACGGGTCGAGATTCTCTCCAGGACGGAATAGGGCAGCTTGACCCAATCGGCGGTCATCCCATCCCTGGAGTGTACTGCCCGTACGGCACAGGTGTACTCGTAGGAGCGCTCATCCCCCATGACACCGACGCTCTTGACGGGCAACAGCACGGCGAAGGCCTGCCAGATGTCCTGGTAGAGTCCGGCCCGCCTGACCTCGCTGACGACGATCTCGTCGGCTTCCTGCAGCAGGCTGACCCTGGATGGGGTCACCTCCCCCAGGATGCGGACAGCCAGACCCGGTCCCGGGAAAGGTTGCCGCCCGACCAGTTCCTCGGCCAGGCCCAACTGCCTGCCGACGTTGCGGACTTCGTCCTTGAACAGATCGCGCAAGGGCTCCACCAGTTTCAACTTCATGGTCTCAGGCAGCCCTCCCACGTTGTGGTGGGACTTGATGGTGGCCGAGGGGCCTTTGACCGAGACCGATTCGATGACGTCGGGGTAGAGGGTCCCTTGAACCAGAAAGTCCACCCGGCCCAGCCGGTGGGCCTCGCGCTCGAAGACGGCGATGAATTCCTCTCCGATGATCTTGCGTTTTCGCTCGGGGTCGGTCACTCCGGCCAGCAGCTTCAGGAATCGATCGCCGGCGTCGACTCCCCGGACGTGGAGATTGAGCTGGTCTTGCATCCGGGAAAGCACCCGGTCGTACTCATTCTTTCGCAGCACACCGTTGTTGACGAAGATGCAGGTCAGATTCCCGCCGATGGCCCGGTCCACCAGCACGGCGGCCACCGTGGAGTCGACGCCGCCGCTGAGGCCGCAAACCGCTTTTCCCCGACCAACCTGACTTCGAATGCGATCGACGGACTCCTCGACGAATTGGGAGGGTGTCCAATCTCCCCGGCATCCGCAAATCTCGAAGAGAAAGTTCTCCAGTATCCGTTTGCCTTCTTCGGTATGGGCGACTTCGGGATGGAACTGCAGACCGAAGACGGAGCGGTCCGGGTTCTCGGCCGCGGCCATGGCATTGGCGGAAAGGCCGGTCGGACGAAATCCCGGAGGAAGCCGGACGATGTGATCGCCATGACTCATCCAGACGTTGGATCGGGTCTTGACTCCCTGGAACAGCGGACTTTCGGACTCCAGGTTCAGCTCGGCCAGGCCGTATTCCCGCCTGCCTGCCGCTTCGACCTTGCCCCCCAGCTCCACCGCCAGCAGTTGGAATCCGTAGCAGATCCCCAGAATGGGAGTGGCCAGCTTCCAAAGTTCGGCGGCGGTGCGGGGAGCCTGTTCTCCATAGACCGAATCGGGTCCCCCGGACAGGATGATGCCCGCGGGCCGGCGCTGGCGGACCCGCTCCAGCGGTGCGTCGAAGGGGACTATTTCGCAGAAAACGTTGGCTTCCCGAACCCGGCGGGCGATGAGCTGAGTGTATTGCGAGCCGAAGTCCAGAATGAGAACACAATCGTGGGAAGGGGGCATTACGGAAGTTCCCGGAGGAAGACGATCGGATTATATGCGAGCCGGATGGCCGGCTTCAATACGTCACCGGAGTGATTGAACCCAACACCAGGAAGAACTCCCGGTTACCCTCGGCCCCCAGGATCGGGGAGGGAACCGTTCCCAGGATTCGATATCCCAGATCGCTGGCGCAAGCGCTGACCTTGTCGACGGCCAAGCGGTGCTTTTGAGGGTCCCTGACAATTCCGCCCTTTTCCACCTGCCCCTTGCCCAGTTCAAACTGCGGCTTGACCAGGCAGAGGACGCGAGTCGAGGGCTTTTGGAAAACACCGAGCACGGGTAGAACCAGGCAGAGCGAGATGAAGGACAGGTCCAGCGTGATCAGGTCAACGGTCTCTCCTATGTCTTCAAACTTCAGGTAGCGGGCATTGAGTCCCTCCAGGCTGCGGACCCGGTCATCTCTTCGCAACTTCCAGTCCAGTTGATTGTGGCCGACGTCGACCGCATGCACCCTGACGGCCCTCTGCCGGAGCAGGCAATCGGTAAACCCTCCGGTGGAGGCCCCGATATCCAGGCAAATCGTTCCCCAGACCTCGATTGAGAAATGCTGCAAAGCGTGCTCCAGCTTGTGGCCTCCGCGGGAGACATAAACCCTGGCCTCGGATTTGAGGCGAAGCTTCGATGCCAAATCCACCCTGGCCCCGGGCTTCTCGATCCGCTGCTCGTCAGCCAATACGGAGCCCGCCAGGACCAGGGCCTGGGCCTGATGACGGCTCCGGGCCAGGCCGCGGGCCAGTAGCAGCTTGTCGATGCGTTCCTTCATTGAGATGTGAAGCGAAATCCGATCAGGACTTTCTGGTGAATGCGGCCCTCACGACGGTCTTCCAGGGACAGCGGGTTTTCGAAGGAGAGGGGGCGGCCATTACTGCGTGTCACCGGAAAAGGGTTCCCGCTCCAGGGCCCCTTCGTTCTTGCGGACCAGGATTTCGACCTTGCGTTCAGCTTCGTCCAGCTTCTCCTGGCAGAAATTCTGCAGCTTCACTCCCTCCTCGTACATCTCCAGGAGGGATGCCAGCGGCAGTTCGCCCTTCTCCAGGATCTTGACGATTTCCTCAAGCCGTTTCATGGCTGACTCAAAGTCTTTGTATCGGGTCATGGATCACTCTGCTCGGTTGTCTTGCCGAAGTCCCGGGAGGTCTCGATGCGCTCCGCCCGCGCCGCGATATTCCCCTTGGAAAGAGTAACGGAAAACGGATCTCCTCTTTGCAGCCGGGCCGCGTCCCTGAGAATGGTCCCGTCGGTGTCCCGGCAGATGGAATAACCCCGGTTCAGCACGGCATCCGGGCTCAGGCTGCGCAGCGTCCCGGTTTGCGCCGAGAGTCGCGCCTGAAGAGCTTGCAGGGTGAAGCGGACTTGGGAGGCGGCCCGCTCCGCGAACAGGTTCAGGGCTATTCGCCTTCGGGTCACCAGGTCGTGCAGATTGAAGCGTTCCAGGCGCTCGGCCGTCAGGCGCCAGTATTCTCTCCGAGCACCCAGGGTGTTCCGAGGCCATCCGTTGAGACGAAAGCCCATTTCGTCCAACCATTGCCGCTGCGACCGGATGCGGCCCCGGGCCGACTCGAAGGCGCGAGCAGTCGACAACTCCAGCACCCGGTTGCGCAATTGGCTGAGCCGAAGCTGCAATGTCCGTTGCAGCCGGTCTCGACAATGGCCTAACCGGGTGGCCAGCTCTTCCCGTGTCGCAGCCACCAACTCGGCTGCGCCGGTCGGAGTCGCAGCCCGAATGTCGGCGACGAAATCGGAAATGGTGAAGTCGACCTGGTGACCCACCGCCGAGATTACGGGAACCCGGGAGACCGAGATGGCTCTGGCGACCGGCTCCTGGTTGAAGGCCCATAGATCTTCCATGGATCCTCCGCCGCGGCCGACAATGATGAGGTCTACGCCGGGAATGCCGTTGAGGGTGTGAATGCCGGCGGCAATTTCCTCCGCCGCTCCCTCGCCTTGGACCTTGGCCGGAAACAGCAGCGCCGGGATCGGTTGACGACTGCGGTTCAAGGTCCGCAGAATGTCGTGAATCGCCGCTCCGGTCGGTGAGGTCACGATCCCGATGGTTCGAGGGAGGACCGGCAAGGGTTTCTTGCGCGCTTCATCGAACAGGCCCTCGGCCTCGAGCCGGGCTTTCAGTCGCTCGAAGGCGATCTGCAGGGCGCCGATCCCTCTGGGTTCAATGGACTCGGCATAGAGGGAATATTCGCCGCGGAGTTCATAGACCCCCAGGCTTCCTCGGACCAGGACCTGGTTGCCGTCCTCGAATCGTTGGCGGAGCTGCCGGGCTTTGCCGCGGAAGCAGACGCACTTCAACTGGGCCCGTGCGTCTTTCAGCGCAAAGTAGATGTGCCCGGCGTTGGAGACGGTCCAGTTGGAGATCTCTCCCTCGACCAGCACACCCTGAAACTCCCCCTCCAGGAGCGATCTTACCTCGGCCGTGATTTCGGAGACCCGATAGATTGGTTGAGCGGGAAGGGAATGCATGCGTTGTGGGGCCGCCTCGGCAGCCGCGGAAACCGGGAGCTAGCGCCGCAAGAAGAAAGACAGGACCAGGGTCAGGAGGACGCTGAGCACGATGGAGGTAGTCACCGGGAGATGGAAGGTCAAGTTGTCCCGCTTGAAGATCAGGTCTCCCGGAAGCCGGCCCAGCTTCAAGAACGACAGATGGCCGGCAAAATTCAGGATCAGGCCGATCGCCAGAAAAGCCAGTCCCAGGACAATGAAACCCTTGGCCATATATACCGTCCTACCCGCCTAGTCCGGCAACTCCGAATCGCTGAAGAAGTACTGGATCTCCCTCCGGGCGTTCTCATGGCTGTCGGAACCGTGGACGACGTTTTTTTCGATGGAGGTGGCGTAGAGTTTGCGCAGCGTTCCTTCCGCGGCCTGTCTGGGGTCGGTGGCTCCCATCAGTTCCCGCAGGCGGACCACCGCATCGGGGGCTTCAAGGACGACCACAACGACGGCGCCCGAGCTCATGTAGCGAATCAGGTCCTGAAAGAAGCTTCGTTCGCGGTGAACCGCGTAGAAACCCCCGGCCTGCCGCGGACTCAAGTGCAGCATCTTGAGGGCTTTGATCCGGAAGTCCGATTCTTCGAACCGTTTCAGGATATCCCCGACGTTTCCTTGGGCGACGCCGTCCGGCTTGATGATTGACAGGGTGCGTTGCAGACTCAAAGAAAAGCCTCCACTAACGATGAAAGTATTGCGGCCCCTTCCGAGTCGGCCACTGCAAATGCGCCGGTGGACCATCCCGGAAGCAGGGGTTCTTCTCGCGAAGACTACCCCGGCAGAATCCGGGCCGTCGTTTCGCCGATGTCGGCCGGACTCCGGGCCACGTGGAGTCCGGACTTCTCCATCAGGCGGATCTTTTCCTCTGCCGTGCCCTGGCCCCCGCTGATGATGGCCCCCGCGTGCCCCATGCGCCTTCCGGGAGGAGCTGTCTGACCCGCGATGAATCCCACAACCGGTTTGGAGAGATGGGAATGCACGTAGCTGGCGGCCGCTTCCTCGGCAGTGCCTCCAATCTCTCCGATCAGCACGATGGCTTCCGTTCCCGGATCATCCTTGAAGAGGCGGAGGGCGTCCACGAAGGAGGTGCCGATGATCGGGTCTCCCCCGATGCCGATGCAGGTCGATTGACCGATACCCCGGGAGCTCAATTGCTGAACGGCTTCATAGGTCAGCGTTCCACTTCTGGAGATCACTCCGACCGTGCCCTCCCGGTGGATGGCCCCGGGCATGATTCCGATCTTGCATTTGCCCGGCGAAATGATCCCCGGGCAGTTGGGGCCGATCAGCCGGGATTCCTTTGCGGCCATGAACTGCCTGACTTGGATCATGTCGAGGGTCGGGATCCCTTCGGTGATGCACACCACCAGGTCGACCCCGGCATCTGCCGCCTCCATGATGGCATCCGCCGCCACCGCGGGAGGGACGAAGATCACCGAGGCGTTGCCGCCAGTCTCCCGGCGGGCCTGTTCCATGCTGTCGAAAACGGGGATCCCTTCATGAACGGAACCGCCCTTCCCGGGGGTGACTCCGCCAACGACACGGGTCCCGTACCGGATGCACTGGAGGGTATGGAAGGTTCCCTCGCGTCCGGTAATGCCCTGTACGATCAGTCGTGTGTCCCGGTCGACCAGAATGCTCACGCCGTTGACCTCGATGCCAATCGAACCACCTTTTCGGCTGCATCCTGCATACCCGAAGCCACTGTCAGACTGAGTCCGGATGCCTTGAGAATTTCCTGGCCCTGTTCCAGGTTGGTCCCTTCCAGACGAACCACGATGGGAACCTCCATCTGCATGGACTTGGCCGCTTCCACTACGCCTTGGGCCACGATGTCGCAACGCATGATGCCGCCGAAGATATTGATCAGCACAGCCTTGACGTTGGCATCGGAGAGAATGATGCCAAAAGCGTTTCGGACCTGTTCGGCAGTCGCTCCGCCGCCGACATCCAGGAAGTTGGCGGGAGATCCCCCGGCCAACTTGATGATGTCCATGGTGGCCATGGCCAGCCCGGCCCCGTTGACCATGCAACCCACGTTGCCGTCCAACTTGATGTAGTTCAGTCCGTGCCTGCCGGCTTCAACTTCCAGGGGGTCTTCTTCGTCGGTGTCGCGAAGTTCTCGGACGCCGGGGTGCCGGTAGAGCGCATTGTCGTCGAAGTTGATCTTGGCATCCAGGGCATAGAGTCCCCCCTCTTCGGTCAGGAGCAGGGGATTGATCTCGGCCAGGGAGGCGTCGGTGGCTTCGAATGCCCGGTAGAGAGAGAGCATGAACCGGACGGCGGCAGGGACCAGTTTCGCGGGGAGGTCCAGGCCAAAGGCCAGCTTGCGGGCTTGGAAGGGAGTCAAGCCCAAGCCCGGCTCCAAGGCTTCCTTGAGGATTAGCTCAGGCTCTTCGGCCGCGACCTTTTCGATTTCGACCCCACCTTCCCGGCTCGCCATGAAGACCACTTTGCCGGCATCCCGGTCGATGGCGATCCCGAGGTAGTACTCCCGTTGGATCTTGAGGCCCTCCTCGACCAGAACCCGCTTCACGGTTTGTCCCTCGGGTCCGGTCTGATGCGTGACCAGTTGCATGCCCAGAATCGAGGCGGCGACCTCCTGAGCCTCTTCCGGAGAACGAGCCAGACGGACCCCTCCTCCCTTGCCGCGTCCACCGGCGTGAATTTGCGCCTTGACCACCACCAGTCCGCCCAACTCGCTGGCGATTTCCCGAGCTTTCTCCTTGGTGTCGGCCACCTTGCCCCGAGGCACGGGGACCCCGTGGGCGCCAAGGATCGCCTTGGCCTGAAACTCGTGAATCTTCATGGTGGAATGTCCGGGGATCGAGGTCGAACAGGATTGCCGCTCCCCCCTCGGAAGCGCCCAAGTATATCGGAAGCCGCCGCCAAATAAAATAAGTGGAGAGTGAAGAGTGGGGAGTGGAGAGTTACGTCCCCGTCCCCCACGACGGGACGGATCATTCGAGAGAGAAACAGGGGGTCGTTAATAAAGACGAACCACGAACGAACACGAATAGACACGAATACGAATGGGCCTCTTTGAGTTTTTTTCGTGGCCTATCGGCAACAAGGACCCTGGCCGGTTGATCCGGTTATCGACCTATTGAACATGGATACACAGGATGCACAGGATTAACAGGACGAGAGGCTGTGACACGGGAAGCTGACTCGCTGTGTTTTCCCTCACCCGAACCCACGGAGCGTTCCCTTTGAGTGGGTCAAGAACATTGTCTTTCTTAGTCCGAACTTCATCCGCAACAAACCAGGAAAAACCAGGATAAGGCGTTGAAACAGCGGCCTTTTGTGGGGGTCGATGAGTGGTTTCGTGTGGGATTATGTTTACATGTATACAGGCGTCTTGTAGGGGTTTTACCTCTTGACACCATATGTTGTGCCTTGTATGCTGTTTCCATGTCCTATCACCTCGAATCCATTCCCAACCGCGGCAGCC
>JAJDUG010000053.1 GCA_022826755.1 Acidobacteriota bacterium | reverse complement strand
GGCTTCCGTATTGTCCGTTTCGAGGCCTGCTCGACGTTCACTCGCGTTCCGGCCCGCATGCTCGCTGAGCCGCCCATGGCGGCCTTTGACACCAGAGTGCTTCAGACCATATCGTTGCCTCCATGATCCGCCCTGGCTGCTACCAACCGGAGCGACAGTTGTTGGGCGGGATTCGCACCCGCCAGAAGAAGGCGCCTTTCCACGGCGCACTGTGTCTTCGTGGATAACTCTTTTCACCCCGTCGCATGCACCGCGAAACGGGGTCGTTTCAGACAAGCGGCGCCCCCGCCCCGCGAACCTCTTGACCCCCCTCCGCCCAATGCCATAGCATCCCTCCAAATTGAAACCGTATGAAGCCCGAAGAAAGAAGCGTGAATCCATGAGACCCTTGTTGAGCATTCTCATCCTGATCTTCCTCTGCTGGCCCGTCGGGACCTCCGGTGGCGAGTCCCACCAAGCCTGGCTGCACCATACCGAATTCGCTGACTTCGCTGCGGGAACGCTCGAGGACGGCGGCGCCAACCTTTACGTCACCCGCTCGGGCTCGGTCCGCATGATCCACACCCTGGACCTGAACAATGACGGCTACCTCGACCTCTTCGTGGCCCAGGACCACGACCAGGTGGAGAACGAAGACCTCCTCATCTACTGGGGAACCCCTCAGGGACCGCGGTCGATTCTGCCTCCCCTGCCCGACCAGCAGCCGCTGGGCAAGCTGTTGCGGGAAATTCGCAACCGGGACGGCGGCGTCACCCGGCTCCCTTCCGATGGAGGAGGCCCCTCGCTGCTGGCCGACCTCAACGGGGACGGCTACCTGGAGATCGTCTTCTGCAACTTCATCCACAACTACTCGGTTCACATGCAGGCCCTGATCTACTGGGGAAGCGCCGAGGGATACGGGGCGGAGCGGCGCACGGAACTGCCCACCCTGATGGCTTCCGACGTGGAAGCCGCCGACTTCAACCGGGACGGCTACCTGGACCTGGCCTTCGCCAACAACGGCACCGAGGGGGGCGAGCGCCACGGACACGCCCACCACCTGGAATCCTACATCTACTGGAACGGCCCCACCGGGTTCTCCACCGAGCGCAGAAGCTCCATCCCCAGCATCAGCGCCGTGGACTGCGAAGCCGGAGACCTCGACGGCGACGGCTACCCGGAACTGGTCTTCCTCAACAACAACGCCAAGGAGAAGAGCCTCTACCTCTATTGGGGAGGCGCCGAGGGGTTTTCCGAGTCCCGCCGCCAAGTCCATCACTGGGGCGATCTGCTGGGGGCCGAGCTGGCCGACCTGAACGGAGACGGATCCCTCGACCTGGCAGTGGCCCACCGGGACAACCGAGCCGAAGTTCGCCGGGGCAACGCCGAGGGGTTCGAGGACCAACCCTGGCGCCGCTTCCCCACCCGGGGCGCAACCACTCTCGGCGTGACCGACCTCAACCGGGACGGATTCGCCGACCTGGTCTTCCCCAACTCGAAGGGGGAGTTCTCCTACATCTATTGGGGGAGCTCGACCGGCCCCTCCACCCGGGAGATGCTGAAGCTTCCCACCCTGCATGCGGCCGCGGCCGCCTTCCGGGACTTCAACGGCGACGGCTGGGTCGACCTGGCCTTTGCCAACGAACAGGACGGCCGCACCTATGACGTCAACTCCTACATCTACTGGAACGGTCCCGAGGGCTTCGACTCCGCTCATCGCCTGGAACTGCAGGGTTTCGGCGCGGTCAGCCTTCAGGCCGACGACCTGAACCTCGACGGCCACGCCGACCTGGTTCTGGTCAACCGCAACAGCGGCAGCGAGACCTCCATCCCCTCCCTCATCTACTGGGGCAACCCCAACCACCACTATTCGCAGGCCGCCCTGTCCACGCTTCCCTTTTCCATGTCGGCGCCGGCCATTGCCGACCTGGATCAGGACGGCTGGGTGGACGTGGCCTTCCCCACCGGCCGGATCTACTGGGGAGGACACCAAGGCTACAGCCAGGGGCACAGCCAGGACCTGTCCGTCCCATCGGGATACGGCGCGGCCACCGCCGACCTGAACCGGGACGGATACCTGGACCTGGTGATTGCCGCCGGCACGGCCTACGGGGAGCCCAAGCCGAAGGGCATTATCCTGTGGGGAAGCAGGGCCGGCTACGACTGGTCACGGCGAAGCGAGCTGAAGCTGAACACCTTGATCAGCCAGAGCCCTACCATTGCAGACCTGAACAAGGATGGCGTCCTGGACCTGGTCTTCTGCGACGTGGACGGACCCCAGGTAGAGATTTTCTGGGGAACGGACCAAGGCGCCTTCAGCCGGGACCATCATTCCTCACTCCAGGTCCAGCCCTCCTCCACGGTGGAGGTCGCCGACCTCAATGCCGACGGCTGGCTGGACATGATCGTGGGCGGCGGCTGGGATTCCGAGCAGTTCGGCCGGCCGACCCGGCACATTTCGATCCTGTGGGGAAGCCGGGAGGGCTATTCCGAGGAGCGGATGCTTCGCCTGGAGGGCTACGACCCCCTGGAACACGCGGTGGCCGACCTCAACCAGGACGGGTTCCTGGACATCGTCACCAGCAACTATCACGCCTACTTCACCCGCAGCATCCCCGCCTTCATCTACTGGGGCTCGCCGGAGGGAAGCTACAGCGAGTCCCGCCGCAGCCACCTGCCCGCCGAGTCCTCGGGAGCCCTGACGGTGGCCGACCTCAACCAGGACGGCTGGTACGACATCGTGGTCTTCAACCACCTGGACCAGGGCGACCACGGCGCCGGCGCCTACATCTACTGGGGGGGCCCCCAGGGCTATTCCGCCGACCGCCGCCACTGGTTCCAGACCTTCGGCCCCCACTTCGGCGCCCGCAAGGACATCGGGAACATCTATGATCGCAAGCTCCGGGAATCCTACCGTTCGGCGGCCATTCGACTGCCGGAAGGCAGGCAGGCCAGCCGTCTGCGCTGGGAGGGATCGACTCCCCACGGAACCGGGGTCCGGCTGCAAGTTCGTAGCGCCCCCTCCAAAACAGCGCTGGAGGATGCCGCCTGGACCGGACCCGGGGGAGAGGGCGGTCACTTCAAGGACTCGGGAGCCGCCCTGAACCTGCCCGCGACCCACCGCTGGCTCCAATACCGCGCCACCCTCACCACCCCCAACGGAGGCAGCACGCCGGTGCTGGAAGCCGTACATATCGATGTGCGTGAGGACTGAGTCTAGTGCTGATCCCGCCTCGGCGGGATGGGGGTGCCCCTGAGCTCCCGAATCAGCTCGATCAGTCCTTCAATGGCAGCCTCCAGGAACTGTTCCCCCTTCTCGACCGTGGCCCGGGTGGCATCCCCCTTGACCCCGCTGGCGCTCTGTGAGCTCCAGTAGGGCACCAGGTTGGCGACCGATCCCCGGGGGTGGCTTCCGGCCAGCAGGTCGCTCTGAAAGCTGGGGGGGAGCGGCGAGCGTTCGTCCACCGCCTTGTCCATCTCCACCAGCTCCGGTTTCAGGGCCAGGTAGAGCGAGGTCTCGTATTCCCCGGCGTGGGAGGTGCCCCCGTGGTCGGACTCCCGCAGCCTGGCGCCCAGTTCCCTCACCTTGCGCAGCCCCCAGTGGTTCACTGTGGCGCAGAGAATCTTCCCCTCGTATTCGAGGTTGGACAGGCGAGCGGAAAGATCCAGGGGGGAGGTGTTGCTCCCGTGGCCGTTGACCACCAGGATGCGCTTGAAGCCGTGGTGGGCCAAGCTGCAGCAGACATCCTTCACGTAGCGGATGAAGGTGTCCCATCCGATGGTGAGGGTGCCGTGGAAATCCATGTGGTGGGGGCTGTAGCCGTGGGGCACGGCCGGTACCAGCAGGGATTCGGCGGGAATGCGGGCCACGGCCCGCTCGCAGATCTCCGTGCAGAGCCTCACGTCCACATCCACCGGCAGGTGGGGCCCATGGTCCTCGTAGGTGGCCACCGGCAGCACCGCCACCCGATCCTGCCGGGCGGCCTCCCGAATCTCGTACCAGATCATCTCGGCAAAGCGGTACTTTTCCATGGTCCCTCCTGTAGGCGCAGGTGAAGGCGTTTCGCAACCAAGCCCGGCCCCTTGCTGAAACAGAGGAAGCAGGGACAGGTGGACTGGGGGCGCGGGATGGTCGCGGCAGACCGCGCTATCGCCAGGCTTCTCGGAACAGGCGCAGGGCGTTGCCGCTCAGGATGCCCTGCACGATCTCCTCGCCGTAACCGGCCTTCTCGAGCACGGCCGGAAAGCCTTGCAGGTCGGCGATGGTGTCCACGTCGGTGGGAGTGACTTCGGCCCCGAAGCCCCCGTCCATGTCGGTCCCGATGGCGATGTTTTCCAGCGTGCCGCCGGCCAGGTCCCCGATGTGTTCGATATGAGGGATCAGCCCCTCCATGCCGTACTTGGAGACATAGGTCGATCGGTCGGGCTTGTTTTCCCACACGACCTCGGGATCGATGAACATCTGGCAGAACACCATGCCGATGATGCCGCCCCGGCGCACCAGTTCCCGGATCATGTCGTCGGTCAGGTGGCGCTGTCCCCGCACCACGGATCGACAGACACAGTGGGAAGCCATAACCGGGCCGTCCCAGATCTCGAAGGACTCCCAGACGGCCTGGTCGGCCATGTGGGTGATGTCCAGGATCATTCCCGCCTCCCGCATCGCGCGGTAAAGCTCCTTGGCCGGAGGCTTCAGGCCGCCCACGGTATTGGTGCCGTGGATGTAGGTGTTGTGGCCGAAGTGAGCCGGTCCCACCACGCGGAGCCCTGCATCCCACCAGAACTCCACGTCATCGGGATCGATGATGGGGTCGGCGCTCTCCATGGAGAGCACGTGGTAGATGGGGGTGTCCTGCCTGGGGTGTTTCCAGGCCTCCACGGCTTCGTTCAGGTCCTGAAGGGACTTGACCGGCTTGATCTGCGCCCGTCGAGCCATCACCTGGTAGTAGGCCAGGTGGCCGCGGCCCATGCCGATGGCCTGCTCCTGGGTTCTCATGCCGTCCCGCATGGCGCCCCGCCGGCCGTCGATCCGGGACATGATGGTGCTGAGCATGATGCCCACGCTGCCGCGGCGCATCTCGGGGAAGGTGACCGTGCACAAGCCCACGTTGTAGTCGGAAGCCACCTGGGGAGGCTCGCCGGCCTCCTGTCGCCTCACTTGGTGGGCGGTCAGGGTGAGGTTGCGATTCCAGAAAAGGGCATCCCAGGCCAGGTCCAGGTGCAAGTCGATGATCAACGGTTGAGACATGAGTTCTCCAGGGAAGGGTCGGGCTGGATGTGGAAAAGGCACCTGTGAGGCCGGGGTGAAACCCGTCCCCGGCCCCTCCACGGACTGGTTGGAGATTGTCACACAAGGCCGTAACCGATGCAAATGGGGGCGCCCGATGCATATGCATCACATTCTTGAGAGATCGCCTGCCAGACTCCTTCCACGGCTCAGCCGGAACGTACCCCCCGGGAGCGCGGGCGTCCCGCCCGCATCCTTTTCCTGCCGAAGCCCCCTCCGCCGTCAGGCCCCCGGCCGTCCTCGCTCCTGGTTGAGTCCTCCGTGGAAGGCACTGTGGTAAGATTCCCCCCTCCAGGCGGCAGGACAAGTTATTCCAGTAATTCAACAACGTCCCCTTCGGAACATCTTGTTCGGGACAAGGAAGTCGCACCATGAACAGCGGAAACCCATGCCACCAGGTCAGGTCCCGGGTGGGGCGAGCCCTGCGGCGGGTCTGTCTCTGCAGCGGCGGCCTGCTGCTTGCCTGCCTGGGCTGGACGCAGGCGGCTCCGGCAGACGAGGTTCACCTTTTCCGGTCCCTCCAAGCCGACCGGACCCGCGTCTACCAGGGGCCGCCGGGCAGCGGAGGCGGCCATCCCCTGGTCTGCAGGCTGGGAAACGGCGAGGTCCTGGCCGTTTTTCAGGCGTGGGAAGCGGATTCGGACTGGCGGGTTCTGTCGGCCCGATCCCGAGATGGGGGTCTTCACTGGAGCGAGCCCCGGGTCATGGTGGACGGCCCGGACAGCGAGGGGAACCTCGCCCTGGGGGTGCTGCGGGACGGCACCGTGCTCCTGGGCTACGAGACCTTTCGTATCCTGCGGGGCAAGGACGGCTCGCCAGCCCGCTATCTCGCCTACCAGGTCATGCGCTCCAGCGACCACGGCAGGAGCTGGAGTTCTCCGGTCAAGGTCCCCGACGATCCCGATCGGGCCCTGGCATCCTATTCTTCCATCCTCCAGCTTCCCGACGGTACCGTGCTGATGCCTCTCTACGCTTACGTTGAGGACGAGGAAGGCGAGACCGGTCAGCAGTCATCCCCCAGGCATTTCAGCTATGTGTACCGCTCCCGCGACGGCGGTCGAAGCTGGGGAGACCGCAGCCTGATTGCCGCCGGCTTCAACGAGACCAACCTGGTCCATCTGAAGTCGGGGAAGCTGCTGGCGGCGATGCGGGAAGAACAGAAGCCCCCCGGACGCAGTGCCCTGGCCGAATCGACCGACGGGGGGCGCCACTGGAGTAAGCCCCGCTTCGTCACCTCAGCCAGCCAGCACCCGGCCAGCATCCTGCAGATGCCCGACGGCACCGTGATTCTGAGCCATGGGGTGCGCCACCCTCCCTTCGGCGCCCAGGCCCTGCTGAGCCGGGACGACGGAACAACCTGGGACCGGACCCGAAAGATCATGCTCGGGTACCACTCCTGGGGCGGCGGTGGGTATCCCTGCACCATCCGGCTCGACTCGGGCCTCCTGCTGACCCTCTACTACGGCAACTCCCACCAGGGCGGACAGAGTTTCCCGTTTGTGGAAGCCGTGCGCTGGAACCTGCCGTGACCTGCCCGTCTTCTCCGCCAGTCAGACCATCCCGGGAGAGTCAACCGTGAAAATCACCGATCTGAAAGTGTTCCACATGGCCGGAGGCCACGCCAACTGGATCTTCGTGAAGCTTTACACCGACGTGGGTCTGACCGGCGTGGGGGAGTCCTCCATGGAGCGCCACGATCCCCTGCTGATCCGGGCTCTGGAGTCCTTCCGGGACTTTCTGGTCGGCAAGGATCCCCACCGGATCGAGCTGATCTGGAACTCCCTCTACAAGCAGACCTTCTGGTATGGGCAGCTCATCCAACTGGCCGCCTTGAGCGGGGTGGAGCAGGCCCTTTGGGACATCAAGGGCAAGGCGCTGGGGGTTCCCGTGCACGAGCTGCTGGGAGGGCGCCTGAGGGACAAGGTTCGGGCCTACGCCAACGCCTGGGCGTTCCAGGACGTGGTAACCGAAACCAAGGCGGAGGACACCCCCGAATCGGTGGCCCGCCAGGCCCAGGCCATGGTGGATCGGGGATTCACGGCCATGAAATGGGATCCTTTCCGCGACGGCGGCCAGGTCATCTCCAAGAGCGAAGAAACGTACGCCCTGGAATCGGTCCAGGCGGTTCGGGAGGCGGTAGGCCCCGACATCGATCTGCTCATCGAATGCCACGGGCGATTCAACATGTGGAGCGCCATTCGCATCGCCCACAAGCTGGAACCGCTGGACCCCTTCTTCTACGAGGAACCCATCCCGCCCGACAACATCGACGCCATGGCCGAGGTGCAGCGGTCCATCCGCATCCCGGTAGCCACCGGCGAGCGCCTCTACACCCGCTGGGACTTCCGGCCGCTGCTGGAAAAGCAGGCCGCCCGCATCATCCAGCCCGACATCTGTCACGCCGGCGGCATCCTGGAACTCAAGAAAATCGCGGCCATGGCCGAGACCTACTACGTCAGCGTCCAGCCGCACAACTCCAACGGC
This sequence comes from Acidobacteriota bacterium, assembly GCA_022826755.1. GTDB lineage: Bacteria > Acidobacteriota > Terriglobia > Versatilivoradales > Versatilivoraceae > Versatilivorator. The sequence continues at coordinate 108,433 of JAJDUG010000053.1, read as the reverse complement.
CCCCTGTCCACGGTGGCCAGCCTCCACCTGGACGCCTGCATCCCCAACGTCCAGATCCAGGAATTCTTCTATCCCTACCTGGAGCGCTACAACCAGGTCCTCACCGAACCCATCCAGTACCGCGACGGCTACCTCACCATCCCCCAGGGACCGGGACTGGGCACCGACATCGACGAAGAGGCCATCCGCAGGTTTCCCCCCATGAAGATCCCCCAGGAAGCCACCTGGATGGGCTCCTACTGGTAGGGGGTGGGCGGAGCGAGCAGGCGGCGTTTCTTTGGGTGAGCTACATCATCTTCTGATTTCGTGCCGCCTCCAATCCGGCACGTGAGCCGTCATCAATGCCTTGAAAAGCCTGCCGTGGTTGGGAACCCTCAGGTGCAGCAGCTCATGAGCGATGACGAAATTCTGGAAGTCCGTGTCCTGATCGGCCAGGTCGGCAGCCAGGGTGACGATTCCCGACGTGGAACAGGAACCCCACTTTCGCGTCATGCGCTGAACGCGAACCAGCCGCGGGCGCACGTGCAGACGTTGCGCCCAGTACTCTACGCGACAGCGAATGACTTTGCGCTGATCGTTCATGCGTCGGCATCGGCGCTGGTGCCCAGGAGAATCGCGAGTATGTCCTCTACGACACGGCTCCGCTTGTCTTTGTCCAGTCTTAGAAGCGGTTGATAGAGGGCCGCCCGCAGCCGCCTCTGCTCGTCTCCGTTGACCGTTGCGTTCGGAAAGCGTTGCAGAAGCGCATCGGACTGCTGCGCCAGATTCTCGGCACAGACGTCAGCCATCCGTAGCCCTTTGTCATCCTTCAGCGCCCAATAAATGCCGAACGCACGCGGGGAGAGCCCGCTGTTTCGAGCGGCTGCAAGGGCCGCTTCCCTTTCTTGTGCAAGTACGGCCAGCCGTTCCATGGCCTCAAGACCGGTGGTCTTGCGCTCCTCAAGGTCTTTCAGGATGCGCTCGGCGCGCTCTCTTAAAGGAAGCAGCACAGGCTCCAGGTCCGGCTCGCTGCGGATTTCCTGCCGGAGGCCGCGCACGAGGTTGAACACCTTGGCCTCGTCCGAACCCGTCTCGCCTCGAAGGGCTTCGAGGGTGCTCACATCGAACGTCGCCGTTTTGGTCGAGGAGCCGAGACCTTCCTGGGCCGCACTCTCCAGCACCATCAGGCGCGTCTTGTTCCCCAGGTCGATCGCGTAGTTGACCCGGGTGGCGTAGGCATTGCGGACGGCTGCATAGAGATGAGCCAGGCGTTTGAAGGTCGAGATGTGGTCCCGCAGCTCGGGCGACGGCGACAGGATCTCCCAAAGCGCCTCTATCTCCTTGTAGGCTTCGAAAAACGCCGTCCGCGATTCCAATTCCAGAAAGCGCCCATAGACGATGTGCTCCAGGCGCTCGTCTTGCCCGCCGGCCCCCTCGTCTTCGAGAAATTCCGCCTTGGCCTTGGCGATCTTGAGATGGAAGTCTCTCATCAGCACATCCAGATCCTCGATCACCCCGCTTACGTCGGAGGAATCGAACTGCAGCGCCTTCTTCAACTCCCGGAGCACCCCCACGAAGTCGACGACCAAGCCGATGCGTTTGCGTCCACCGGAGGCGTCCACGTAGGGCCGGTTCACTCGGGCAATCGCCTGCAAAAGCACGTGGTCGCGCATCGGCTTGTCCAGGTACATGCAGTACAGCAGCGGCGCATCGTAGCCGGTCAGCAGCTTGTCGGTCACGATAAGGATCTTTGGGTCCTCGTCCGCTTTCTTGAACAGGAGTCGCACGTCAGCCTCCCGTTCGGGCGAGAGCTGAAGCTCGGCGACGAGCGGCCGGTCGACGATGTCGGCAGGGTTGTCGGTATAGACCGGCGCGGTCCATTCGGGCGGCAGCAGCTTGTCGAGGGCGCGTTTGTACTTGGCGCAGGCTTCGCGGTTCACCCCAACCAGGAACGCCTTGTAGCCGAGCGGAAAAACGTTCTCCCTGAAATGTTCGGCGACGAAAGCGGCGACTTTCTCGATCCGGTCGTCGGCGGTCAGGAAGGTCCTGAGGCCCACGGCTTTGTCGAGGACGCGGTTCAGCTCATCGACATCGGTAACCCCTTCCATCTCGGCCAGGGCGAAGAACTCCTTGTCCAGACGATCGACCGGAACGGTCATGCGGCTAGGGGCCATGGTATGGCGGATCGGCAAGGTGGTCTCGTCCTCGATCGATTCGGCAATGGTGTACTTGTCGAGATATCCCTGTTCGTCATCGGCGCCGAAAATCTTGAAGGTTCCCTCTCCATGCTCCGTTCGCGCAATGGGCGTGCCGGTGAAGCCGATGATGGTCGCATTGGGTACGGCCGCCATCAGGTAGGTGCCCAGATCCTTGGCAACCGATCGGTGCGCCTCGTCGATGAATACGTAGATGTTGCCGCGCACATTGGCATCTTTCTCGATGCCCTCGAACTTGTGGATCATCGAGAGGACCAAGCCTCGCTTGTCGGTTTGGAGCAATTCTCGGAGATCGGCCCTGGAGTCGGCCCGCCAGACCGGGATGTCCTGCTGCTGCATCTCCCCGAGAAGCCGTTCCACCCAGCCTGCGAGCTGGCCCTCCAGCTCGGTTCGGTCCACGACCACAACCACCGTCGGAGTGTGGAACCTGTCCTTGGCTTCCAGGATCAAGCGCGCGGCCGTCAGCAGAGTGAAGGTCTTGCCGGACCCCTGGGTGTGCCAGACCAGACCGCGGCGCCTTGCCGGCTCGGAGCAGCGTTCCACAATGCGCCCCACCGCCCGGCGCTGGTGTTGGCGAAGGACGGATTTGCGCGTCTCGCCGTCCTCCACGTAAAAGAGGATCCAGTCGCGCAGCGTGCGCAGGAAGTCGGTCGGCTCGAAGAAGGACTGGACGGAGAACCTATAGCTTTCCTCGGGCTGCTCCTTCCAGCGCGCCATGAAGCGGCGTGAGACGTTCCAGGTGACGCCGTACCAGTAATCCAGCAGATGGGTGACGTTGAAGAGCTGGGCCGCGCCCATCAGCTCGGGCGTCTCCTTCTCATAGCGCCGCAACTGGGTGAGGCCCTTCTCGATGGCATCCGCGTCCGTGGGGTTCTTGTGTTCGACGATGGCTACCGGCACCCCGTTGACCACGAACATCACATCCGCACGGTTGCCCTTGCGCGCCGGAGGCTTGAGCTTCCATTCCCAGGTGACATGCAAGAGGTTGGTCCCCGGCCTCTCAAAATCGACGATTTGGACGGGCCGGTGACGCTGCTCGGACTCGTCATACCACTGCCGCTCCCCGCGCAGCCAAGCAAGCATCTCGCGGTTCCCCTCGATAGTCGGCGGGAGTGCTTCGAGTCGTTCCGCGACGGCGCGGACCGCGCCGCTCGTCATCCAGGGATTGAACCGGCGGAGGGTGTCTTCGAGTTCACCCTGAAACAGCAGCCCTGCTTCACCGCCTCGCTTGTGCCGTGCATCCTGCGGCGAGATTGGCGTCCAGCCAATTCCCTGTGCGTGACGAACCATCGGGAACTGGACGGAGCCGGCTTCAGTGATTTGGAGGGGGGTCACCAACGACTCTCCGCTTGACAAATTCTCTTATTAGCTATATTTTTAGCTAACCAGTTTCCCCAAGGAGCCGGCCATGATCACCGTGAATGTCCACGAAGCAAAAACCAACCTGTCGCGCCTGCTCGCCCAAGCCGAGGCCGGCGAGGACGTCGTCATCGCCCGCAACGGCAAGCCGGTGGCGCGCCTGGCGCCATTCCAAAAGCGGGGCAGGCCCCAACCCGATGTCTTCAAGGGGAAATTCGTCCTCCCGGACAGTTTCTTCGACCCGCTGCCTGAGGAAGAGTTGAAAGCGTGGGAAGGTGGTTGAGATTGCGACTGCTGCTCGACACCCATGCCCTCATCTGGTGGCTTATCGAAAGCAGGCGCCTGCCTGAAACGGTGCGCCGCGCCATTTTCGACCCGGCCAACCGGAATCTGTCAAGCGCGGCAACGGCGTGGGAAATCACCACCAAACATCGCCTCGGCAAATTGCCGGGTTCCGAATTGATCGCGGCCGACTTCGCCGCGGTCATAGCCCGCCAGGGCTTCGAGGAACTTCCGATCACCGTTGACGATGCCGCACGCGCCGGCGCGCTTCCCGGCCCCCTCCGTGATCCGTTCGACAGGATGCTCATAGCCCAGGCGCTGGCCCGCAATCTGGTTCTGATATCGAATGAATCTCTTTTGGACCGCTACAGCGTCCGCCGGTTGTGGTGAAGCAAGCCCTTTGGTATTCCCACTTGTCGATCATCTATGAACATCAAAGTGCGTTGTCGATCATTTTCTTGCGAAAGTGATCGACAAAGAAGTTTGCTCGTCATAGCTCCATGTCACAGCTTGTCATAGCTTGGGACCAGGTTACCCCTCGTCATTCAGGGATTGAACCGGTGGAGTGCTCCTTCCAACTGGCTTGGAAACAGCAGGCCGCCTTAGCCGCCTCTCATGGCGAGGGCTTCCTTCGGCGATATCGGCGTCCAGCCAATTCCCTGGGTTTGACGCGCCATCGGGAACTGCACGGAGTTGGCTTCGGTGATTTGGAAGCCCGTCACCGCCCGTCCTCCGTTTGACAAGCCGAGGCATTAGTCATATCATTAGCTAAACTGACCGAAGAGGAGCAAGCAATGGTAACGGTGAACGTCCACCATGCGAAGACCCACCTGTCGCGCCTGCTGGGGCAGGTCGAAGCAGGAGAGGAGGTCATCATTGCCCGCAACGGAAACCCTGTAGCCCGGCTGGTGAGCTGCAAGAAGCGCCGTAAGCGAAAACCCGGTTCCATGACAGGGCTTTTTACGGTACCCGACAGCTTCTTCGATCCACTGCCAGAAGAGGAGTTGGCCGCATGGGAAGGGAACCCATAGCGGATGCGGCTACTATTGGACACCCACGCCTTTCTGTGGTGGATCATCAATGACGACCGGTTGTCGCAGACCGCCAGGCGGGCAATAGCGGACGACGATAACGAAGTGCTGGTCAGCGCAGTTTCCGCCTGGGAGATCACGACCAAGCACCGAACCGGCAAACTGCCCGCGGCAGAGCCCTTGGCCGAGAATATCGCTCGGGCGATCAGCCTCGAAGGCTTCGGGGAACTGCCCATAACCGTAGACGAGGCCGCGCGCGCCGGCGCGCTTCCCGGCCCCCACCGTGATCCGTTCGACCGGATGCTCATCGCCCAGGCGCTGGCCCGCAACCTGATCCTCCTATCCAACGAGTCACTTTTCGACCGCTACGGCGTCCGCCGGCTATGGTGAAGCAGGTCTCTTTGTAGTCTTGCTTGTCGATCATCTATGAACGTCAATGTGTGTAGTCGATCATTTTCTTGAGAAAGTGATCGACAAAGGGCGTTGCCTGCCACCGATGATCGTCAAGATACTTCCTCATCTTCCGCGACGTTCAAGCGATGGTCTTCACCTGACAGTCGACTATCTGCTGTAGCAGTTGCCATGGACTCCTGCACCGTCACGTGCTACTGTCCATCCAAAGGTTCCTCCCTGATGACAAGAGTGCCAAGGGTGCTCTCTTTGGAAACAGAGTAGTCGGGGGGGGCGCTTTCTCGGCTGACTCTACCCCTGGAAGTCAGCGCTTCTTCTCTTTTCTCATCGCTGGCTTGATTTGGTCGTACCAGCTACTTTCTCCTTATATTTGCTTCCACTTGCGCCGAACTCGAAGTTTCCAGATTCATCGAGAAAAATGTAGGCGCAACGGTTCATCCAGTTGTTTCCGGTTCCGCACGGTGGACGCCGCGGTTCAGCTCTCCCGTGATTTCTTGGTCACTCATCCCAGCCTGTCACAGCTCCATGTCACAGCTTGTCATAGCTCGGGACCAAGCCACCCCTCCTTGAACACGTATCGCTTGCCGGGGTCGGTCGGACTCGTTGCCTCTACTTCCAAGATCCTCTGTTCGATCATGGCTCGCATGTCTCGCTGCAGGGACCGGCGATTGACGTCGGGACAAAGACACTCGAAGTCCTGAATGGTCAAACTGCCGTGCTCGACAATGTGGCTCAGCGCCTTGGCCTGACGATCGGACAGGCCTCGCTCCTTGATGAAGACATCCCGTCGGATGGCTCTTTCTCCACGTCTCCTGACCTCGGAAAGCTGCGTGGCCAGCCCTTCTACGAAATACTCCAGCCAGGCGGTCAGGTCCATGCCGCTCTGGCGGACGCTTTGAAGCGCAGCGTAGAAGGCGGGCCGGTCCCGATCATAGTATTCGCTGATAGTGAACAGGCGTTTGAAGTCATATCCTGCTCGATAGAGGCACAGGGTGGAGAGCAGCCGGGAGGCGCGGCCGTTGCCATCCAGAAACGGATGGATATGCACGAGCTGGAACTGCGCAATGCCACTCACCAGGACAGGATGGACCTCCTGGCCACGGGCGAGCCAGTCCACCATTTCCGTCATCATGATCGGCACGTCGTAAGCCGGAGGCGGCTCATAGACGATTTCCCCGGTGAGGGAGTTCACCACATGGTTCTGGATCTTTCGATATTCGCCGGGACCTGCTGCACCGCCGCGAACCCCGTCAACGAGACGCCTGTGAATTTCTCGAATCAGCCCCTCGGTGATGGAGCCGCCACTCGAAACATACTCGGATACGAAGTCGAACGCCTTCCGGTAGTTGAGCAACTCCCTTACGTCTTCTGGGTCAGCGTCCGCTATTGGATTTCCCTCCAGCAACCGGCGGGACTGGTCCAGCGTGAGGCTCGTCCCCTCGATGTGAGTGGTGTGGTGCGCTTCCAGAAGCAAGGCTCGCCGGCCCATCTCCCGCACCCACTGCTCCGACAACACGGCCGCCGCCAGAAACCCCCGGGCGCGTTCGATACGCGTCAGCCCGCCGGTGATGGAGTGAGTCGTCGTGAAGACCGGCTGGAAGCCGCTACTCATGCCCCTGCCTCTGTTTTGAAGCCGGCGGCTGAGTCCGTCCTGCTCGGTGCTCCGACAGGGCCTCATCGGCCAGACGTTCCAGCAAATCCTCCGATTCGGGATGGGCAAACAGTTCAGACCATTGCCGCATTGATTCCAACTCAGCTAGCAGGAAGCGGGCGAACCTGTCCTGTTCCGCTTGTGGGAGCTCGGCGGTTCTCTCGAAGGCCCTTTGAAGAAGTCGGTTCATTTCCGCTTTCCTCCGCTGATGAGAATGCTACAGTGGCGTCCTTGTTGCTCCCTTGTCGACTTCGACACATGGACTGCCAGCCCTTGACATGTTATGGTGAGGCCAAAGGTTCCCCCCCGATGACAAGTGCTCCAGGTGAGCACTCTCCAGAAATGGGGTAGTCGGGGGGGGCACTTTTTTGACAAGTTGTCCATCGGCTCTAACCTGCCATTCCACGGCTTCAAATCTCGAACTCGTTGCACACAGCAGGCTTGATATCGTTCTTGTAGTTGTCCAGTGCGTCGAACGCCGGGAACGGTCGGCATATGCTGACGCTGGCCAACGCGAAGTAGCGAGTTCCATTGACACTGAAGTTGAAGTTACCTGCCTCGTCGAGAAAGATGTAGGCGCAACGGTTCATTCACTCAGGCGACATGCTCCGCGTCGAGCCCGCGGCGTATGCAAATCTCGTCGTCCTTGAACATACGGAACCCCTGCCCCGGTGGGGGACTCGGATTCGTCAAGCAGCAGCTCCATCCGAATTCCCAGTAAGCACGGCCTTAGCCTGTTCGAGCACTTCAACTACCTGTCTTCGCGATACCGTCGGATAGCTCTCCAGGAAATCGTCAAGCCGGTTGCCTGCTTCCAAATGCTCGATCAGGATACGTACGGGGACCGTGGTCCCGCGAAAAACCGGCGTCCCGCCAAGGATATCGGCGTCTGTATCGATGACCATGTCTTTCATTGGTCACCCCTCGGATTCGAGATCGAATTCATCGCAATCGGGGAGTAAGTAGGGAATGTTGTTGAATTGCCGGAATTTAGAACCCTGCTATCAAGTTATTCCAGTAATTCAACAACGTCCCCTTGTGTTCCCCTCAGTTAATCTTATCGCCGCTAGACAATGCTACGATTCCGGTATCAAGTCACTCTCAGATGGAAATAATTCCGAAAGGGCAGCAATGGTCAAGCCGTCCTCCAAAAACTCTTTGGCCCCGCATGGACGGGCGACGACCTGGGCTTCAGCGACCCTTAACTGGTCAACAATACGTTTCCTGGCAACACATTCGTCTACTTGGCCGGTCACTGCCAATAGCTTGCGTTCACAGTTCTGCGCGAGGGACTGTCGCAAGATCCCGTTGATGTGCTCATCGTTGAAGCCATAGCCAATGCAAACGATGGCGCGCGCGGCGTCTAGCGTCCAACGGCGCAGTTCATACACGAGGAAAAGGAAGGGATCTACATACTGCAACTTATAGGATGTTCCAAAGATGAGTGCGATGTCGGCGGCTCCGATGGTCGAAGTGGAATCAGAGTACTGGACTTGACCGTCCCGGTTGAAGTACCAATCCAGTGAGCCATGCAACTTGTAGAGCAATAGGGGCGGTGGGTCCTCTGACGTCTCGTCGAACATTCGCCAATCCCAGGTTCTCCGGGAGAAGCCCCGTTGAACACTCTCACCTCCGCAGGTCTGCTCAATGCACAAATCGTAATTCAGGGAAAACACCCGGAGCGGATGCTCATACTCTTCTTGAAAGCGCAATAGTCCCTTGTAGTAAGCGGCTCTCTCCTTTTCCCTTAATGCGACCCACTTATCCCTGAGAATCCGAATGATGTGATTACGAAAGTCGCGAACGTTCTCAAAGTTAGCGCCAGCTACTTCTTCTAGCTTTGGGTTCCATGCCCCCACAAATGGATAGAGTGCGTGACGCTCCTTTTTCTGGAGTTCATCCAGCACATTCACCAACCGCTCAATGTTAAATGGGACTTTGTCGCCGAAGATTCCCTCCAAACCGTCCGCAAAGAAGATTGAACTCCGGAGATAGCGATAAAGTCCCCTGTAACAACTCCAATCAGTATCATTATCATTTGAAACAAGGCCCTGTATCTCATCAATCATCTTGCCAGAATCAGGGATGCCAGCCTCAACACTGGCGCCAGCTCCGAGAAGCAGAATTATTTCATCCCGCTTGAAAACGGTCGTAGCCATCAGAGAAACCAAGGTGTAAGGGTGTTCACATCTACGGCACGCAGACCGCGCTTCTCAAACTCCTTGAGGTATCTGGCGATCAGTTGCGCGTAATAGACTGACACCGGCAGTGACTTAGCATTGAATCCACGCCAATTGGCACCTGACAGGTTGATTGCATCCTGAAGATGGGCGCGCTGTCTATCCCGAGAAAGTTCCTCAAGAGGATAGGTGAATTTAACGTGAACCGGGTTCGAGACCATCTTGCCGACCGTGGGATGGCCATATTGCAACCCTTCAAACCAGACAAGAAACTCATTCTTGGATAGGCGGACTAGGCTGCTCTCATATGGAACCCGACTGTTGTGACCTACTGCAAACCCAAAGAACCGGTTGCGGTCGTTGAACTTGAGCGAAACGAATTCCCCATCGTTAGGTTGGGATTGGTGTTCCGAGAGCACATTATGGATGGCTTCAAGCTCGGGGCGACGAATTGCAAACGTAGTGTGAACTACAAAATTAGAGAACTGTTCGGAGTAGTCGCTGAAAATCTGCCGTAGGTTTGTATAGAACTCCCTCATGTACTCGTTCTCATTCGGCTTGTCTCCTAGAACTGTCACTTTCTCAAACACCCCGCTGGAATCGGTGAGCACAGAGTACGCAAAGTATCGATTGATATGGTCTTCGTGTTGGCGATGAGCTTGGCCTATACCCACCATTAGACACCGCTCTGTTCGCGGACGCACCTTCCATGGCGTTCCTCCCGCTTTGGCAAAAACCTGCAACCCTATGCTTGCTGTGGACCACTTGAGCTTTTTCCTGTCCGATACGGTTTCGGTTGCGACAACCTGAATCGGAAGTCCTCTTGAGAGAAAGGCATGTTTTAGATACCAATAGTAGTTGTTGTCTTCCGGGTCATCGTGCCTGCTAAAGGGTGTCAATACGATGGGAATAACCCTGCCACCCTTGGCATCTGCTAAGACTTGGTCCGCGACATGCCAAATCTCGTTGATGCCAAAAGTTGATAGAGTAACGCCACTCACCCGTTCCCTTGAGAGCGGGAGGTTAAACATTTGTTCCATCCCGGAGAAGGTACGGTACGTATCCCCCCGCAAAGCGCGAAATAGGTCATGTGACAGCGGGCGGTCTTCTTGCCTGTATAGAAAGCAGATCCGCGTATCATCCGAGACCTGTTTGAGCGGACCCCTCTCTTTCACACCTGTAAACTGAGACTTCGATTCGCGTCCAGAACCGACTACATAGTGCTTAATGTCCAGCTTTTCAGAGGTAAGTTCCACCAGACTGGTATCGACACCTACTTCGTGTCCTCCTGGCAGTGTGAGTGGAAAGATCACGGAATGGAATTTCTCTACGAACTTTGCCAAATGCGAGTAACGATCTGCGTAATGGTTTCGATTTGGTTGTCCACGACTATCGAGCGAGAGGCTTAGTTGAAGAAACCTTCTGGTGTGGCGATGTTCTTCAGTTGGGTGGAATCGAAAGTCGGCAAGAAAGCCAAATTGCCCGCGAGAATGCAAAAGGTAAGGTTCTAACGAGACGACTTGGTTTCCCTCATCATGCTCGGCCGTTATGATTTCCACATGCCGCCGAAAGCCCTCGATAATGCGGAAACGATGGGAATCGAGATTATCCTCACAACTCCGAATCAAGGCCGCCCTAAGCGCATCTATCGTTATGTAGAAATTATCAAATGGCTCGCACACTATTTCCGTGCCGCCTTCAGTCCGTTGAAACAGCGTCCAGTAGAGGGCACGCTCTCCCGCTACCTCGAGATTACGCTGAATAGCCTTTTCACCCTCGGCTTCAGGCCGGCTGCTCTCGACATAGGGATAACGATAGAGCGTGACCGTGAAGTCATCCGTTATGAGAGGGAAGAAATTCAGAGCAATTCCGCGCATCTATCAGTTTCCTCACTCATTCAGGCAATATAAATCGAGGTCGATGGCCTGCATCTCGCCCGTCATCAACTTGTGCAGCAGCGCCCTGAATAGTTCCTTCGGGCCAAAGCGGGCTCGCTGACCTGTTGTCCAGCTACTGTCCCGTCTGGCCTCACTCCGAACAGCACCTGCCCGCCGCCTTGGTTCAAAAAAGCGCAGACCGTCATGGTCGCCTGTCGGCGTGTGCTGGTAGTCTCCTTGAACTCCAGTGCCTCGAGATCACCGGAGGCAGAGCGAGTTGTGATGCGGTCAAGCGTCATTGCTTCTCCCACCATCAAGCAACTCCGCAAGTGGTTTGATACGCTCCTTTAGGTTTTCTGTAAGGCCCGCATCATCTCTGACTCTCGCTACGACCATACGCGCATAGTCTGCCTGATTCCTACATCCTAATGCAGTCACGATTCTCTCGAAGACCCTGCTCTCTCTGAGTGGATAGCGAGCGATTAGCCCATCGATCTGTCCTGATTCGACTAGACCATTGAAGCGGTTCAATTCGCTTTGGTAGGGGTTCTCTATTGGCTCACTTATTCTCAGTTGTTCACCAGCCGCCTTGATCTCTTTCCAATCAGGCAGGTGGGTCGCGAAGCGGTTGTATACCAGTCTCTCGCTACGTCTTGCGGCCATTCTCTCGGGTAGATCTTGGTCTGCCCCAATTGCTTCCAAGGCACTTTGCTTAGCTGCTTCAAGCATCGCCTGCGGGTCGCAACCCAAGGACTCCGCCTGTCTGCAAGCTACGGCTTCGATGGCGTCCGAGCAGTAGTACAGCGACTCTACTGAACACACCTCCAGAGCAAGTACGTTGTCTTGGGCGAGTTCGCTGACTTCATCCTGAGCACGGTCGTCTCTGTCGATCAACCCAAATGCTTCAACGTGGTGATGCTCGTAGGAGCCGCTCAAGCCCTTGACGGCTCTAATGACCTCTTCACAACTCCCCTTCGGAATCACAGACAGCTCTGGGAACAAGCCTACATACAATGGCAGGTCAAGGCTGTTGGACTCACCCTCCACAAAGAGGATCCTTCGCCTGGCGCCCAATACATCCCGCTTAAGGTCCTCGGGCAAATCAGCACCGGATTTCAGAACCTCAGCGTCCCACGCTCCAGCTTGGTTGCCGTTCCATAGACACGAACGCAAGATCACTACATTGGCCGCTTGGTTGGCTATAGGCAGGGCGATTTCGTGCGTTGAAATCACGAATGCGCAGTCTTGGCGCTTGGCGAACAACGCAGACAGAAAAGCCTCAACGATAGAGCGATGGAGATGGCGCTCAGGCTCGTCAATCAGCAAAATTGTGCCGGCCTCGACAGTAAGGACATTAGCCGCCATTATTGCTGCGGCTCTTTCCCCATCCGACATCTGTGCGATGCTGAACCTGTGGCCGTTGTTCTTGTGTTGAGCCAGAATTTCCTCGTCGTTAGAATTCTCAAGAGATACTGTCAGAGTGCCCAAGCTAAGTAGGTCATTAAGTTGTTTGAAAAGAGACTCGGATTTTGAGGCGAACCGAGTAGCTTCGTCCGGGTTAGCGTTGTCTATGTATTGCCCAATGGTCCGATAGCGAGTGTTATCTTTAGCCACCAGGTCAAAGAGCACGGCGGACTGCCGTTCGGCAGGGCTATGTTCGATCCATCGAGCGTCAACTCGGGAATCCCAGCTTCTGACATTAATTTCAAAGTCCCTACGCCTACGCGCAGTGAAGTCAAGATTCCCAGATTCAAACCATGTTTGCCTGTGGGCGGCGATACGTTTGATAGTGGAGCCACCTACAGATGTGACCCAGTGCTGCAACAGCGCCGACTTGCCCGAGCCGTTGGCACCGACTACATATAGTTGCTGGCCCGCTTCAGCAGATACAGTCAATGATTCGCCCGAGATCCTGGGGATGGTTAGTTCCATCTAGCGCTCCTTCTGTCCAGCCAAACTCAACTCTCCCACGCGAATTTCCCCCGTCATCAGCTTGTGCAGCAACGCTCTGAACAGGTCGTCCAGCACAGCGCGCTTTCCGCGATGCAGGTCAATCTTGCGGTCGATGGCGTCGAGGGTAGCGATGATTTCTTGTTGTTCGTCTATCACTGACGGTAAGGGGATTGGAAAGCTCCGCAGGAAGGCGCATGTAAGTGCTCCCTTGGTGCTACCACCACCCGCACCAACCTGTCTAAAGAAGTCGTACTGAGTTTCGAGGTAACCACGAACAAATGAGGGGTGGGCTATGGTGCTATCAACCTCAACGTAGGCAAGGTGCTGATTGATCGTTGCTTCGATACCTAGCACGGCGCAATGTCCGAGCGTCTTTCCCTGACCGGTAATAGCAATCAGTACCGCGCCTGGTTTTATGCGCGGGAGGTGGCATTCCGCGAGAGCAAACTCTGTCACGAACCGCTCAGCCCCTACGATATTACGGTCGTACACTTTGGCACTGGTCAGCCAAGGATAGGTTCCACCCGTCCAATACTCCGATGTAGCCTTTCTAGGCGTCGAACCGTTTCCAATTCTGCCTAGTGTGCCGAGGGGAACCACATCCCAACTCTCAGGCACCGGGCCGATCTTGGTTTCCTTCTGCGTCTCGTCTCGCAGGCCGCGTGTGAACAGCTTCTGCATTGCAGCGTGCTTCAATTCCTGTGTGTTCGCAACAAGCTGGTCCTGGACCCTGCTCGCCTCACGTACGCGACTGAGCGCCCCACTGATCGCCTGTTGCTCGCTCAATGGCGGTTGAGGCACATCCAGTCCTGCCACGCGGCTGCGGGACAGGTTCGGAATGGTCGTCTTGTTGCCGGCCCCCTCAAAGATCCCGAGCTGGGTAAAGGCGGATTGCAGGAAGTACACATAAAAACGGGGATCGACCTCTTCGTCAATAGGACGTAGCCGGTGCACATGATTCTGAAACGACATCGTTTCGACTTCCCCACCCCAGATGGCTGCACGGCCAATCTCCCCTCCCTCACAAACGAGCAGGTCGCCATACCTAAGCAACTTTGCCGGCAGTTCGTGCTCCGGGATTGACATCTCGTCGACGGACGACAGGTCAATCTCGTCCCAGAGGACATTAGATGTCCGTAAGAACGGCGTCTTGTTGGCACTATTGCGAGCGGCGGCAGACATGGTTTTCCCCACGCCAATCTCGAACAACTCCCCAAAGGGACGCCATGTCCATGCTCTATTCCTTGCAGTCACACCAGCCCCTTCAGCCGCACGGCCGGCAGCCGCTTCAGCCGCTGATTCAGTGGGTCCACTTCTATACCGACGGATTCCAACGCCGTCAGGCCCAGCAGCGGCTCTGCGTCAGATTCGCCGAAGATGACTGTCCCGCCGACGAATTCACCCATGAACTCGATCTTGGCGACGGTGACATCCACCGTGATCTCACTCCCATCGGCCAGCTCATAGATGCGCTTCCCCTCGGGCTTGAGGCCAATGGCTTCCAGGTGAGGCCTGGGCACCAGGGAATCGGTTGCCCCTGTGTCAACCAGAAACAGACCCTCCCAGAACCTGTCCCGGTCCGCAGGGTTGGTAATCCTGACCGTTACGTGCGTCGCTCCCATGTTCCTTCCTCCCTTCGCTCCTGAGTATCCATAGTCTATTGCAATCGCGCCAACATCTTCGCCAACTGCATATCCACCTCCCGAGCCTCCTCATCCAGGCGCCGCATCTCGGCGATGATCTCGCTGATCGGGCGCTGTGTTACAGCTTCCGCCTGCCCCACCCACCGGCTCGGGCTCAAGTTGTAGTCGGCTTTCTCGGCCTGCTCCCGCGTGATTACGGCGACCTCGCCCTCGACCCATTCACCCTTCGCGAAGGCTGCTGCCAACGGACGAATGTCTTCGTCCGGGATATAATTCTTGGGGCGTCCTTTGCGCACGCGCCGGCTGGCGTTGAGGAGCACGATCTTTCCCTTGCGGCCGGCCGGCTTGCGCTTGGACAGCACCACGATGATGCCGGCGGCACTGGTGTTGTAGAAGAGGTTGTCCGGGAGCAGGATGACGCCATCGATGAGGTCGCGCTCGACGAACCACTTGCGGATATTGCGCTCCCTGTCCTCGTGCTTGGCGCCGGAGCCGCGGGTCATGGCGCCGGTGTCGAGCACCACCGCCGCCCGCCCGCGCTCGTTGAGGCAGGCCAGGGTGTGCTGAAGCCAGGCCCAGTCACCCTTGCCGGTGGTGACACCGCCCCGGGTTCGGAAGCGGTCGAACGGATCGTTGGAGAAGAGGTCCGGGTTGAAGGGTTGGTTCCACATGGGGTTGGCGACTACGATGTCGTGGGCGGCGATCTGCCCGGATGGGGTCTTGAACTTGGGGTTGATCATGGTGTCGCCTCGGGCGATTTGCGCTTCCATGTCGTGGATTATGGCGTTCATGTGGGCGACGGCGTAGCCCTCGGCCTGCAGTTCCTGGCCGCAGAGCTTGAGCGGCACTCGGCTGGTGGGGTCGATCTCGCGGGCGACCAGTTGGAGCTTGACCAGCAGACCGGCCGAGCCGCAGGCGTAGTCGTGGCAGTCCTCGCCGGGCCTGGGGCGCAGGATGTGGGCCATGAGGAAGCCGACCTCGGTGGGGGTGAAGAACTCGCCCGCGCTCTGGCCGGAGCCTTCGGCGAACTTGCGGAGCAGGTACTCGTAGGCCCGTCCCAGGAAGTCGGGCTGCACGTCGGCCAGGCCGAGCCGATATCGGGGATCGGAGAAGGTCTCCACCACGTCGGCGAGCCTAGCCGGGTTGAGGTCGCGCTCGCCGTTCCGTTCGGAGGCGAAGTCCACCAAGTCGATGACACCCGAAAGCGTGGGATTCTGCCGCACGACCGCCCGCACCGCCCGGGTCAGATGCTCGCCAATGTCGTGGGGCCGCCTGCTTCGCCCCCGGTCGTCGTGAGGCCACTGATAAGTTTCACGTCCGCTGATGACTCCCCAGCGGGCTTCCGGCGGCAGGTAGAAACGCAGCAGACCGTGGTCATTCTCCGCGATCTCTTGGGCAACCTTCCGGTCTCCGTATTCCTCGGCCAGACGTTCAATCTCGTCGTCGAAGACGTCGGAAAGGCGTTTGAGAAAGAGAAGCGGCAGCAGGTAGTCCTTGAACTTGGGCGCATCTTTCTCCCCCCGGATGGAGCAGGCGGCGTCCCACAGCATCTGCTCCATGGGTTTGGTGGATGGAACAGCCGTCCGGCGCCGGCGGGAACGCCGGCGGGTGACCCGCGCCGCCGCTTCGGTGGGTTCCGCAACCGATTCATCGGCGTCGACTCCGACTTCTGCAGCCAGCGCGGCGATGGCCTCGCGCGCCGCCTTCTGGGGCATGACCAATCCGCCTTCCCAGCGATTGACGGTGGCGAAGGAAACTCCGAGACGCTCGGCGAGCTTCTCCTGGGTGAGATCCAGGTTGGCGCGAATGTTGCGCAATGTGGTCGGAATGTCGTGTGAATGTGCCATATATGTTTTATAACAAACATATCATATTCTTTCAAGAGCCTTTTCAAACGGCAAAACCAGCCATCACGAGTGCTTGCCACATGTTTCCCTGCAATCAATGAACACCTCGGCACCCAGTCGGGGCAGTTGAGACTGATCCTTCAGTCGCTCGAAGGAAGTTCCCGTGGCTGTTCACTGGCCTTCTGCATGAGGCCGATCACCCGGCCGTACCACAGTTCGGCTTTCTCCACTGCCTCCTTGTACAATTTGTTGTCTTTTGCCAAGGCTCTTTCGGAATCAACCAGCACGGTTTCATGCACGGGTCTGTCGAAGTGATCGACAACCAGCCGTAGCACCACTCTATGGAAGTTTTCGCTGATGGTGCTGGATCCTGAAAGACCGCCGATCATCGCGCCGGCTTTGCCAAGCAAAGCACCGCCAACAGCGATACCCAACAGTTGACTTCCGCGGTTGGCGCGTGCGATTTGCACCCCGTCCTGGAGTAGTTCACATTTGTAGAATCCATTTGCGGGAATGATGTCGATTTGGTCTCCAGCGATCAACGCCACCTTGGCCTGTTCTCTGTCGATTGCGATCCCCGAAAGGTTATACGGACTGACATAGACGTCGTCCGCACGGAAGTCCGGCAATGATCGAATGCTATTCTCAAGGTTGGAGGCTATTGCCTTGTTCTTGGGGATTTCCGATTTCTTTTTCCGTAAAAGGATGTGGAGCAGTGCGATCGGAAACAAAAGGAAACCATAAATGAACCAGAGTAGTCCCCCGTAGCCTTTCCTAACCGCAAACATGGCGACAATGCCGCCAAAAACCAGGAGCGTAATGAGCGGAAGAGCATTTGTTGACGGGGTTGAACTCTCGAATTCACTCTGGGCAATCAGTGTCGACCATAGAGACACTATGCATAGCCCCGCACCAACAGCCAACGTCACTCGTTTTGCGATTGTCATTTCTTTTTCCCTCACGCGATAAAGACACCCATCCTCGCCGTCGACTCGACCGCTCCGGCGTTCTCTGACCCAGTCAGACCAGGTTGCAGTCCTCCGGAAGAACCGCTTCCGCTTTTCCCGCCACCATGGCAAAGCGGTTGGGTATTCTTTGAAATTCATTGTAGGAAAAGAGTTTTTGCAAATTCCAGAAGGATTGTTCAACTCCAGTGTGTAAGGCGAATCTCGCGGAGTTGGGCGGCTTCCGACTTCTCATTCCCGCGGCATTGATAATCGCAGCCGTTGCTGACATAATGGCGGCGTCGCGCATGTGCTTTGGATGGTTGCTGAGGGAGGTTTCTCGATGGCGGGTCCGATGATCGACGAGGTGGAGGAAATCGTAGCCAATGCGGGTTACGAGGTGGTCAAGGTCGAAGGCGATACCCTTCAGATCAGGGACATCGAGAGCGGGATCTCCGTCTCCTGCGTGCTGGAGGAGGACATTCTCTATAACGCGGTCTCCTGCCAGGTGGTGGATTCGAACTCGGTCGATTCTGCCCTGATGGCCCGGATGCTGGATGCCCAGAACGGCATCTCCACCTCCAGCTTCCAGCTTTACGACCTGGGAAACGGCAAGACGGCCATCACCCTGAACAACTTCGCCAAGCTGCAGAGCCTGGGCGAGGACGATCGGGACGACATCCTCTCCTGCATCAGCTTCCTGGTCGGGGATGTCTGCGAGGCCAGGGACCTGCTGGGGGGGACTCACAGCGCCTGACCCGCATTTCCAACCGAAGGAGTCAACAACCATGGGGATCCTTGACAGATTGTTTCGAGTCAGCAAGGGAAAGCTCAACCAGGGCGTCGACAAACTGGAGGACGCCACCTTCGAGTCGACCCTGCGGCAGAGCATCCGGGACATGGAGGACCAGCTTCACCGGGTGATCCGTTCGGCCGCCGATGCCATGAGCAACTGCAACCGCCTGGAAGCCGAGTACGGCAAGTATCTGGAACAGTCCAAGGACTGGGAAGGCAAGGCCAGGAAGGCCCTGCTGGCGGGCAACGAGGACCTGGCCAGGAAGGCCCTGGCCAAGAAGACCGAGTGCGACCAGCAGGCGGCCTCCCTCAAGGATGCGGTGGATCAGGGCGTGATCGCCCGCGACAAGCTCAAGAACCAGGTGGAGCAGCTCCGCCGCAAGATCGACGAGTCCAAGCGCAAGGCCAGTACGCTCATCGCCCGCAAGAACGCCGCCAACGCCCAGAAGAAGATGGCCCAGGTAATGAGCGGCCTGGGAACCGACGACAACGCCTTTGCTTCCATCTCGCGCTTCGAAGAGGCCGTCAACCGGGAAGAAGCCACCGCCAAGGCCTACGAGAACATGTCGGTTGGCGCCGACCCCGACCTGGAGAAGGAGTTTGCCGCCCTGGACGTCTCCACCACCGACAGCGAGCTGGACCGGCTGAAGGCCGAGGTGGAGTCCTCCAAGAGGCCGTAAACCGGGGGCAAACCGCACCTCGCCATGACCGAAGTCCTCATCCTGATCCTGCTGGGCTTGGCGGGTTACCTCCTCTACAAGGCGCTACGCAAGAAAAAGCCCAAGGTGGAGGCCTTGCCCAAGCCAACCGACCTGGCCAACCTCACCATCAGGGATGCAACCCGGGGAGACAACGTCATCCTTTCCGGAGCCGGCCTATCCTACGAGGACCTGTCTCTTACGGTAGACCGGCTGAACCGCTACGAGTCCAACGGCGAGCAGTGGTTCGAGCTGAGCGGCCTCAGCGCCGGCAAGAGAATCTTCCTGGAATGGTCCGAGGACGACGAACTGGAAATCACCCTGCAGAGGCAGGGGGGGCTGCACCTGGGAGCCATCGGCGTCACCGAGGAAGATCTGGTCCAAATGGACGAGGAGAGGTCGCGGTCCCGTTTCATCGAGTTTCAGGACAAGCGATGGTATTACCGGGAAAGCGCCGAGGCCGGTTACTTCAAGGATGACGGGCCCGAGGGCGAGGGCTTCTACTACTGGAAGTTCGATTGCGACGACCTTACACTCTTCATCGAGAAGTATGAGGGCGACCCCTTCGAGGTCGGTATCTCGGAAAAGATCAGCCCCAGCCGGATCAAGATCTTCAGAGCCTAGCCGGAAATCCTCGCCGGCAGGGTCTCTATCCCACGGCCTTCACCACAGGACTCGAAAGACGGTGCAGCAACCATCTTCCCTGTCATGCACCGAGCCACCGGTTGAGAACCCCCGGCCGGGGCTCGCCGTCCAATACCGGGACACCTCGCACCGCAACCTGCGACTCTGCCTGTTTCGGGAAGCCATCGACCTCGCCCGCTTCAAGGTCGTATCCTCGGCCGTCCTGCGCCACCTCGACATGGACTTCGAGGTTCATGTGATCGGGGCCAGCCACCTGGTACGCTGCGGGCGCTGGTCGGAGCTGCTCTCCTGCGCCGGCGGCAGCGAGAGGGCGCCTGTCCTTTCGCTGGGACCGGACTTTTCCGGCCGGCAACCCTTCCGGTACCTGGACGGGGACCTCGGCTTCGAGTTCGAGATCGGGCTCATATCGACCGGAGGGGCCTCGGGGCTGGAGCGGCTGGAGCGAGCGCGGGCCCGGATCAGCCGCTATCCGGTCCACCTGGCCTCGGAGTTTGCAACCGAGAATGCCGGCCACTGCCCGCCGGTGACCTGTCTGGGAGTGCGCCCACTGGAGCGGGGGCTGGAAGTGAGTTCCCTGCACTACTATCCCCAGGAGTCCACGGGGGTCTTGAGCCGGTCGGTAACGGCGGTTCGGTAGGAGGAGAACCATGGACAGACAATCGCTGCTCTACGCCTCGGCCGGAATAGCCGTGCTGGCTCTCCTGGTGGTGGTACTCACCTTTTCGGGCGGGGGGTTGAACCCGCAGACCCAAGCCGGCCTGGCCACTGCCGAGCAGCTACTGAACACCTCGCGGGCCAATCATGGCGAGCTGAGCCGGGAGGCACGCTCCCTGATCGACGCCATGACCGGGCTGCCTCAGTCCAGGCGGGAGCAGTGGCTGAACCGACTGGACCAATCGGAAAAGGACCTGGAATCCGCCGCCGCCGAGCTGGAACAGGCCACGGAACTGGCCGCCCAGGACGACGATGAACTGCGGGTGGAGATCGAACGCCGCATCGACCAGGCCAGACAGAAGCGGACCCAGGCGTTGCAGGCCACCAGCGAGACACTGGATGCGGCCAGGACCGTCAGCGAGGTGGACAAGAATCGCAGCCGCTACGTGGGGGAGGCCCGTGCCGGCTATCGCCAAATCGCCGCCTACCGCCCCGCCAGCCTCGCCGGCGCTCAGAGAGCCATGATCGACTGGCCCGACAAAAAAGCCGACTTGAGCCAGGCCATCCAACAGATGGCTGACGTCAAGGCCCGGTCGGCGTCCCTCTGGAAGGAACGCTCCCGGGCCATCGCCGCCCCCGACGCCGATGCCCTGCTGATCCTGGAGACCCACCAGAACCTCGAGGCCGACGGGCTGCAACTGGCCCGGCTGGACAGCCAGCTCGGCCGGAAGGTGGGTCAGCTCTACCTCTCCTGGGACAGGATCCTGGTGGACATGGACATCAGGGAAGGTGAAACGCTGACCCTTCATCACAAGTACAAGACGGTGACGGTTCAAATCCAGGATCCCCAGAAGAAACAGGGCGCCCACTCCGAAAGCGAGGCCTGGGTTCAGGTTTCCAAGGCCACCTTCGACGCCCTGGAAGACAAGCTGGGAATGTCGGTGGCCCGCAAGCCGGCCGGGAAATACGAGGAAGAAGCCGAATCCCTGGCCCAGCCGGCCGGTTATTCCTACCTGGCCCCCCCGGGGCAGAGCAACCAGTACGGGCAATGGCGCCGGGACAGCCACGGCGGTTCCTTCTGGGTATTCTACGGCCAGTACATGTTCATGCGCTCCATGTTCTGGGGACCCGCCTATCAGCCCATCCTGCCCCGTGACTACAACGACTATCGCCGATCCTACACCTCGGGCAGAACCTACTACGGCGGCACCGCCGCCGGCCGGCCTCGCTACGGCACCAACAGCCGGACGACGGCTTCCCGGTATCGATCCTCCCGCTACGTGCGCAGCGGGGGCTATCGAAACTCCTATTACAAGCGGAGCGGCGGCAACCTCAGGGGGTATGGATCCTCTCGATACCGCACCGCCGACGCCGGCGGACGGGGCGGCTCCTATCGTTCTCGGGGCAGTCGCTCCTTTTTTGGAGGCAAGTGACCATGGACTGGATCGAACTGGGAGTCAGCCTGTGCTACGTGGTTCTCGGCGCGGTCATTCTGATGATCGCCAAGTTCGTCAACGACCTGCTTACGCCCTATCCCCTCGACGAGGAGTTGACGGTCCGGGACAACCCCGCCATCGGGCTGAGCCTGACCGGCTATTACGCCGGGGTCATGATCATCTTCCTGGGCGCCTCCACCGGAACCGAGGGCGACCTGCTCAATCTCGACCGGCTTCTTCCCGAACTGGGGGTGGTGGCCGCCTACGCTCTGGGCGGAATCGCCCTCCTCAATCTGGGCAGAAAGCTCCTGGACAGGCTGGTGCTGCGCCAATTCAGCATCTACCAGGAACTGGTCCGGGACAGAAACGTGGGGACCGGAGCCGTGCTGTGCGGGGCCTATATCGCCACCGCTCTTATCCTGGCGGGAGGGATCTACGGTGAAATTCCCCCCGAATCCGCTTTTGCCGGAGCCTGGACCGGCCCCCTCACCGCCCTGTGCTACTTCGTTGCGGGCCAGGTGACGCTGGTCCTCTTCTCCTTCTTCTACCAGTGGATCACCCGCTACGACATTCACGTTGAGATCGAGAAGGACAACCCGGCGGCAGGAGTAGCCTTCGGCGGCAACATGGTCGCCCTGGGCATCCTGCTGCTCAAGGCGAGCGCCCACCACTTCGAGTCCTTCAGCGCCAGTCTCACCGAATACGCCAGCCTGGCGGCCGTCGGCTTCGTGGCCCTCTTCCTGTTGCGCGAGCTGGTCGACCACGCACTGCTGCCGCGGACCCGCATCGCCCACGAAATCGCGGTCGACAGAAACCTGGGAGTCGCCTGGATCGAGTCGGTGGTGGCCATCGGCATGGCGTCCATCCTCTTTTTCATGCTTTAAACCCGCATTTCCCCATGAACCGATTCCGACATGCCCGGAAGGTGCTGGCGGCGTCCATGTTCGTCATGGGGGCCTGCGGCATTGCCTACGAGTACACCCTGGGAGCGTTGGGCAACAACCTGATGGGTTCCTCCCACGAGCAGATCTTCGTGGTCATCGGGTTGATGATGTTCGCCATGGGCCTGGGGGCCACGCTGCAGAAGAACATCAGCGGCGACCTGGTGGACAAGTTCCTGCTGGTCGAGATTCTGCTGGGGCTGACGGGAGGGGTCAGCGCCCTGGTCATCTACCTGGCCTACGTCTACTCCACCAGCTACATGCTGCTGCTGTGGGGGTTCTCCCTGGGAATCGGCATCCTGATCGGTCTCGAAATTCCCCTTCTGATCCGCATCAACCGCGAGTATTCGGCCAGTCTCAAGACCAACCTGTCTGAGATCCTGAGCATGGACTATGTCGGCGCGCTGGTGGGAGCCCTGCTGTTCACCTTCGTCCTCTTCGCCAACCTGTCCGTCAACCAGATCGCCGTGGTCCTGGGATGCGCCAACCTCCTGCTGGCCCTGCTGGGGCTGGCCTACTTCCGCCCCCTGCTGCGCCACTTCAGGAAGCTTCTGCTGCTCTCCTGCGCCGGTGCGGCGCTCCTGGGCTGCCTTCTGGTCCTGTCGGAGAACTGGAGGGTATCGCTGGAGCAGAGGACCTACAGCGATCCGATCATCTACAGCCACACCTCCAGGTACCAGCACATCGTCATGACCCGCCGGAACGACCGGCTCAGCCTCTTCATCAACGGCCACCTGCAGTTCAATTCCCGGGATGAGCGGATTTACCACGAGATGCTGGTCCACGTTCCCTTTGCGGTGGCTTCCTCGCGCGCCAGGGTGCTGATTCTCGGGGGCGGCGACGGCCTGGCCCTGAGAGAGGTGCTGAAATACGATGCGGTGCGGCGGGTGGACCTGGTGGACATCGACCCCTCCATGACCGACCTGGCCGCCACCCATCCCGACCTGGTGCGACTCAACCGGAGAGCCCTGCTGGACGAACGGGTCACCCTGCGTCCGGCACTGGGTGTCTCCGAGGGAGAAATTCAGACCGTCTCCCGTCCCAGCAAGCTGGCGCCCTCCCGGCTCAGCGACTCCGTCTATCCTCAGGCCAAAGTCCGCGTGTACAACCTGGACGCCGACCTGTTCGTTCGCAGTCTGCACGGTCCCTACGATCTGGTGATCATCGACTTTCCAGATCCGAAGTCGGTGGGCACGGCCAAGCTCTACTCTCTGGATTTCTATCGCAGGCTGGCCCGCCAACTCGGCCCCGCCGGCCTGGTGGCGGTGCAATCCACCTCGCCCTACCACTCCCGGGAGATGTTTCTGTGCATCGGGAAAACGCTGCGGGCCGCCGGCTACCGGGCCCTGCCCTACCGGCAGAACGTCCCCAGCTTCGGGGAGTGGGGGTGGCACCTGGCCTGGCTGCACCAGACCCGGGAGCCCGACATGAAGGAAAAGCTGGAGGGGCTGATATCCATCGGGGTCCCGACCGGCTATCTCACCGCGGCCCTGGTCTCCAACGCGACGGCATTCGGCAAGGGCTGGCTCGACGACGCCCATATCGAAATCAACACCAAGTTCCGGCCCGCCATTCTCCAATACCACCGCCAGTCCTGGAGAAACTGACAAGCGGAAAAGGACTCTTTATACTCTCCCCTGCTATTCGTCTATCCGACACGGTTCATGGGAAGGGAGGCCAGCATGCGGACCACGTGGAGTTTTCATACTGCCGGTGCCATTCACTTCGGCCGAGGCGCCACCGATCAACTGGGTGAGATTGCTCGCGAGCTGGGAGCGAGCCACGCCCTGGTGGTCACCGACAAGGCCCTGGTGAAAGCCGGTCTGGCCGACCAGGTGCAGTCCCGGCTGGCTTCCGGAGGCATGCGTGTGACGCTCTTTGACGGCGGAGAGCCGGAGCCCTCCATTGCCGCCCTGCTCCGCTGCCACGACTTCGCCTCCCGGCACAAACCGGACCTGCTGGTGGGACTGGGAGGCGGCAGCAACATGGACCTGGCCAAGACCGTGGGGGTCCTCCTCACCTACGGAGGCGAGCCCCGGGACTACATGGGCGAAGGAAAGGTTCCGGGCCCCATCCTGCCGCTGATCGCCGTGCCCACCACGGCCGGAACCGGATCGGAGGTCACCCACGCGGGAATCCTGACCGACACCGAAAACAACATCAAGGTAGCCATCGCCAGCAACTACCTGAGACCCAGAGCGGCGGTGGTGGACCCGCTCATGACCGTGACCTGTCCTCCCAAGGCCACGGCAGACAGCGGCATCGACGCTCTCACCCACGCGGTGGAAGCCTTCATGGCCACCGACAGCTCCCACCTGGAAATTCCGGAAGGCGAAATTTCCATCTATCAGGGCCGCAACCCCCTGGGGAACGCCATGGTGGAGCCGGCGGTCAGCCTCATCGCAAGCCATCTTGCCGACGCGGTCAGGGACGGCCGGAACCTGGCGGCCCGGGAGGGCATGCACCTGGCGGCGCTCATCGCCGGAATGGGCTTCAGCAATGTGGGCGTGGGCGCGGTCCATGCGCTGGAATATCCCATCGGCGGAGCCGTGCACTGCTCCCACGGCTGTGGCAACGGACTGCTCCTGCCCTACGTGATGGAGTTCAACAAACCGGCCCGGGTGGAGGCTGTGGCCCGCCTGGCCGAACTCATGGGCCTCCCGGTGGAGGGCCTGTCCGTCGAGGCCGCGGCCGACGCCGCCATTGAGCGGGTGCGAGCCTTGAGGAAAGAAATCGGCATCCCCGACAAGCTCCGGGAAATCGGAGTGGAGGAACACCAGCTCCGCTCGTTCGCCGAAGCGGCCTTCGGCATCAAGCGGCTCATGCGCAGCAATCCCCGTCAGGCCACGGTGGATGACCTGGAGGGCATCCTGCAGGCTGCCTTTTAGGGAAACAGGGAAGGAACTAGCGGTCGGTTACACCAGTTCGTGGAGCGGCTGCCCCATGACGTCATCGATCGAGTTGGCGATGTAGAGGGGCCGGCCTCCGGGATTGACGTACTCCTTGGTCCAATCGATGCCCATGGCCTTGTAGATGGTGGCGAAGAGGTCGCCCATGGTAACCCTGCGTTCGGCCACCTGGGCGCCCTGCTCGTCGCTGGCACCCACCACTCGCCCTCCCTGAATGCCTCCACCTCCCAGAATCAACGACCAGCAGTCGGGATAGTGGTCCCGCCCGTTATTGGCGTTCAGGTGGGGGGTGCGACCGAACTCGCCCATGGCCAGCACCACGGTGGAATCCAGCAACCCGCGCTGCTGCAGGTCCTCCAGCAGAGTGGAAAGGGTCTGGTCCAGGGTGGGGGCCAGCTTGTCCCGCAGCCTCTGGTCGTTGTCCTTGTGAGTGTCCCAGGCCCCGTGCGCGTATCCGGAGGTGGTCACAAAGCGGCAGCCGGCTTCCACCAGGCGACGAGCCAGCAGCACGCTTTGACCCACCCGGGTGCGTCCGTAGGCCTCCTTGGTCCGGTCCGACTCCTGGGACAGATCGAAGGCCTGCTTGACCTTGGGTGAGAGCAGCATGGTCAGGGCCTGGTTGGTGAAGCGGTCCATCCTGCCGAATTCGGCGTGCTTCTCCTTCTGGCGGAACCCCTGATCCACCGCCTGCAAAAACGACCGGCGGTCGGCAATATCGGCAGCCGTGAGCGTGTCGGGCAGCGACAGGTCCGGAATCTGAAAGGACTCCCGGCTGGGATCGGGCAGGATGATGGGATCGTATTCCGAACCCAGAAAGGCCGAGGTGTAGGCGTCCATGTAGGAGAAGAAGTCGGTCTCCTGGTGCTCCGGGACCATGACGTAGGGTGGAAGGTTGTTCCTCGCCCCCAGTTCCCTGGAGATGATCGAACCCAGGCTGGGAAACTTCAGGGCCGGATTGGGCCGGTGGCCGGTCAGGGCGTAGTGGGTGCCCTGAGGGTGGTTGTTCTCCTCGGTGTGCATGGAGCGGACAATGGCCAGCTTGTCCATGTGGCCGGCGATCCGGGGAAATATCTCCGAGATCCGGATGCCGTCGGCCCGGGTGGGAATGGCATTGAACCGGCTGTGGGGCTTGGGGTCCCAGGTGTCGATCTGGGAGGGTCCACCCTCCAGCCACAGCAGAATGCAGGCCTGGGCTTTTTGCTTCGAACGGGCGGCGGCCGGAGTGGCCGCTTCCAGGGCCAGGTACTGCCTCAGGTTCAGGCCCAGCAGGCTGAGAGCGCCGACTCTGAGAAATTCCCGGCGGGGCCGGCAACAGCCACGGTGATCGATCGGCAGATGCATAAGCGCGTCCTTCAGTGATTATAAGTAAACTGGCGGGAGGCCAGCAACCCCCAGGCCAGGTTTTCCACACCCTTGCGGCGCGATGGAGATCCCTCGATCAGGGCTTGGAGCCGGGCTTCCTCTGCAGCCGACGGAAAGCGCGAAAAGGCAGCCAGATAGAGTTCCTGAACGATCTCCCGGTCGGAGGCGCCGGCCGACAGAAGCCGACCGACCCGTCCTCCCTCGGCCGAGATCTTGCTGGTGTAGGTGGAGCCGACCAGAAGGTGCAGGGCCTGCCTGAGCGTGGAACGGTAGTCGCGCCAGGGCATGCTGTCCCGGCTGACCGGCCGCCCGTAAACTTCCAGGAACTGGGAGGGAGTGACTTCGGGAACCAGCTCTATGGCCCGGGTCCCCTTGGGCTCGGTGCCCCCGCCGACGTATTCGTGGACCGCAAAGGCCTCCTCGATGCCGGTCACTCGTGAAATGGCGTCTAGCAGGATCTCGGCCTCCAATCGGCGAGGCAGGGCCCGGGAGTGGTTGACCTCATCCTCCCGGTTGGTCGAGTTGACTTCTCCGGAGAGCTGATAGGTTCGAGATCGGGCGATGGCGCGCATCAGATGCCTGAGATCGTAGCCGCTGCGCCGGAAATCCTGGGCCAGGGCCTCCAGCAGCTCGGGATGGCTGGGAGGGTTGCCGGGCCTGAAATCATCCACCGGTTCGACCAGGCCCTTCCCGAAGAAGTTGGCCCACACGCGGTTGACGATGGCCTGGCTGAAGTAGGGGTTGTCGGGCGCCGTCATCCAGTCGGCCAGCTTCTTCCGCGGATTGCCGCCCATGTCGGTTGGCGGCGAGCCGTCCAGGAATCTGGGGGCCACTTCCTGCCGGCGGCGGGGATGCATCACCTTGGGCCCCTCGGGCTGTTCCTCGTTGCCGGAAATATCATCCATGAAGGCCGAGAGGCTGCGGATTCGGGTCAACTGTCCATAGAAGGCCGTAATTCCCCAGAACTGATCCTGGGTCCAGGTCTCGTAGGGGTGGTCGTGGCATTGCGCGCAGTCCAGGCGTATTCCCAGGAAGACCCTCACGTCCTCTCCCATCTTCTCGTGCGGACGCATCATCTCCCCGCTGATCGACTTGATGAAATGCCGGGTGGGGCCGCCATTGCCCTGGGCCGCCACCCGTTCCCGGGCCATGTGGTCGTAGGGCTTGTTGCGGGCCAGGCTTTCCCGAATCCAGCTCTTGTAGCTGTAGGCGTTGCGATAGACCACCCGGAAGAAATCGGCGAAGCGGAAGGTCCAGTAGTCGACGAATTCGGGGGAGTTCAGCAGCCGCTCGATCAGGTGCTCCCGCTTCAGAGGATCCCGGTCGGCCAGGAACTCGCGTACGCGCTCAGGGGGCGGCAGGGTCCCCGTCAGGTCCAGACAGACCCGCCGCAGGAAGGCGGAGTCGCTTGAGAGGCCCGCCGGAACGATGTGCAGCTCTCGCAGCCGATCGAAGACCTCCTCATCGATGAAATTGTGTCTGGCCACCCGGGGAAAGCGGTCCAGCGGTTGTCGAATCACGCCGCAGCGGACCTGAACCAGCTTCCCGGCCGCCCGTATCATGACCCTCGCCTGTCCCGGCTTGAGGGCATGCACCACGCCGGCCGGGCTGACATCGACCACGGCCGAATCACTGCTCTCATAAAGCACCGCGGGGCTCAGGTCCTCGCTGCGGCCGTCCTCAAGCACAGCGGTCACCAGGAGTCGCCGCCGGGCCCCGGGCTCCATGACTGCTTCCCGCGGAAAGACCTCCAGGCGTTGGATCGGGGATTCGGACCGGCCGGCCCCGTAGGGAGCTCCCTGGCGAATCCATTCCAGCAGCGTTCGGTAGTCGGCCGAGTCTCGCTCGAAGCGCTGTCCTCCCCCATGGGGCAGTTCCAGCGCGGGCTTCAGCAGCAATCGGCTCTGTTGCGGCTCTTCCGGGTTGACCCGAGGGTTGAAGGGCTCGGAGGCTTTGGGCGACAACACCTGGTAGACCCCGCCCTTGACGGTCCAGCGGTAGTCCTCCCGGGGATTGATACCATGAAGAGAAAGCTTGAAGCCGCCCCGGCCCTTGACGCCGCCGTGGCATTCACTGCCGTTGCAACCGTTGCGGGTCAAGACGCCGACCACGTCGCGAGCGAAGCTGAAGGGCCTGGCTCGATCGGTTCCTTCGATGCGAACCGCAGCCGTCAACTGCTGCCCGGCTATATCGGCACCGAGTTGCAGCTCGCCGTCACGTCGGGCCGTCAGCAGACCGTCCGCGGTGACCCGCGCCAACCGGCCATCGGTCAGGTTGAATCGGGACTCGGAGGTAAGGTCGACCTCCAGCCCGCGGCCATCGGTGGCCACCACCAGGAAGGATTGCGAAGCTCCCTTCCCCTGTAACTTCACCTGTGAGGGAACCAGGCGAAAGTCCCGCAGGCTCTCAGGGGAACGCGATTGGCCGGAGCCTGCCGAGCCGTTGGGGCTGGCTGCCGGTTCTGCGGGCGCGGTTCGGCGATCCCCTTCCGCTTCCAGGTGTCCGGGAAGCAGGGTTGAAAGGAGGCCCAGCACCAACAGCCGTGCAGTTTTTTTCCAATCAGGCATGTTCATGAACAATGCCGACCCGTGGCTCATGATTCGGACGCCCGTGCTCGGGAACCGATCACCATCAGCGGAACTTCTCCGACGGGCAGCCGGGTTCCCAGCCTGTTGTCGAGCGCCGGCTGGGCCCACACCCTGACCCGCACCGGCAAATCGGTCAGCGGCGCCTGCTCATCGGCCCGCAACAGGATGACCGCCTTCTCGTTGAATCCCAGAAAGCTCTTCCTGCGCTCGCTGGTGGGCCCGATGGGGCTGGGGGGCTCCACTTCCGTGCCGGTCAAGGGCACCACCCCCGCGGGCAGGCCCTCCAGGCTCAGGGCCACCTGACCCGAATAACCCTCTTCCAGGCCGGTGGTCACCGTCAGCTTTCTGACCTGACCCCGCGTGAGATTGATGCGATCCCCTTCGAGATCGAGCTCCCCCACGTGGGGAATGTGAGGGCGAACGAGCACCCGGTAGGCATGGTCCCGATGGCCCTGTTGCGAGGTCAGGTCGCCGACCTGGAGGATGTAGTCTCCGGCGACGCCGAATTCGGCCACCATCTTGGCTTCCAGCGACTCGAAAAAGGCAAGGGACCCTATGCCGCAGGTTCCCCGATCGGGGAGATGGAGCTTGAGCAGCTCCACCAGAAAAATGGGGTCCTGACGGGTCAGAGCGATCTTGCGGTGCTTGTTGTCGAACAAGGGGTGGCCGGCGGAATCCAGCACCTTGAGACTGGGACTGAAGGCGGGAGGCGCCACCTTCGGGGTTTCCACCTCAAAGACCACTTGTTGTCCGGCCGACAGCCGGAACCGGAAGAAATCCAGGTCCCCCGGGGCTTCGATGCTGCCGCTGATCAGCGCCGGCAGCGAAACGGCCAGGGCCTGGTCACGACTTCCGTTGGGCTCGTTTTCTTCGATGACGGCCAGGGTTGGATTGATCCCATCCGACGAGGGATCGGAAGGGCCTTGCGGGCCGTTGGTCCCTAGCGCCCCCTTCTCTGTTCCTGAGCCGGCCTCGGACCGGGGCGCATTACCGGCGGGCTTGAGGGTGCGCGCCCAGAGTTGGCGCAGCCTGTCGGGAGGCAACTGCCTGAGGTACTGGCGCTCGCTCCACTTGGCCGGTCCCACGGACCCGGGCCAATCCCGGTATCCCTCTCCATTTCCGGCCGGCACGATGCGAAGCTGATAGACGAATTCGGGTTCGCCCCTGCCGTAGACCGACCCGACAGCCACCAGATAGCGGCCGCCGCGGCTGAAGCGATGGCGCCAGTGCTTGGCCCGCGAGGGCCGGTAGCCGCCCTTGTGGCTGAACTCCAGTTCGGCCGGTTTGTCTACCTGCAGCCAGCTTCCCTTTTCCCGAAACAGGCGCAGGGTCGATCTGAAGGTCTCGGCAGGACTGAAGAGCTCGAAAGTAAAAGCGTCACCGGCCGTCACCTCCAGCGCGTAGCTGTCCACTTCCCCGTCGCTGGAGAGCCTGCCGTTGAGGATGAGCGGGGGACGCACCGTCCGGGGCCCGGACTCAACTCCACCGGTATCCCGGGACTCTTCCGTGACAGGATCGGAGTTGACCAGAAAGCTCAGTGGATTGGAGATCCCCCGTCCGGAAACCAGGTGGAGGGAATGAACCCCGCTCGGGACCTTCGGACCGAT
This sequence comes from Acidobacteriota bacterium, assembly GCA_022826755.1. Classification (GTDB taxonomy): domain Bacteria; phylum Acidobacteriota; class Terriglobia; order Versatilivoradales; family Versatilivoraceae; genus Versatilivorator. The sequence continues at coordinate 77,425 of JAJDUG010000053.1, read as the reverse complement.
CTCCAACTCCAGGACGACCTGTTGATTCGGTGCCTTGCCCTTGTCCCCATAACTGCTCTTCTCGGACGCCTTAATCTGTTCGGAAACCTGTCGGACCTCCTGGATAACGCCCCTCAGGCCCGGCTCCGGCGACCAGACGGCGTGCACCTCCTGCAACAAGCGTCCTTCGACCTCGGCTTTCAGCCGGGTGCCTGCCCGGCCTCCCAGTGGAAAGATCCAGTGAGCCTCCGGCTCGGTGGGTTCGGGAGCCGGCATATCCTGGGCTACCGCAGGGAAAAGCAGTAGCAAGGTCATCAGCGCCGCTCCACAGCAGGTCACTCGAGGGGCGGACCCGCTCCCCTTGCCGGCGTTAAGGTGGTGCCGCTTCATTAATCTCCTACCTTGGTGATTTCCGACTCGCTCGTGCTCGACCGCCGGCGGCGCTCAAGCCTCGGCATGCTCGCGGGCGATGGCCGCGATCCTGGGCCGATCCTCGGGAAGCACGGCCCTCGCCGGCGGCCGGACCGGACCGCCGGCCCGACCCAGAGCCTCCAGGGCCACCTTGATACCACTCACGTGGTAGCCGGGACTGACGGACCTGACCCGAGCCATGGGCTGGATCCGTGTCCGCAGGACCTCCTGCATCCGGTCGACCTCTCCCAGCTTCCCCTGATTGCAAAACTCCCTGCAGGCCTTGGGGACGAAGGTGGCCACGGCCGAGGTGTTGCCGCGGGCTCCGGCCGGCAAGGCTTTTACGGCGTGCCCTTCACCGCGCGCAATCCAGACCAGCCGGTCGGTGACCAGAGACCCCAGCTCCTGTCCCATGGCGATGTCGCTGCTGGAGTCTTCGAACCCGAGGACGTTGGGAAGCTCGGACAGACGTTTCAGGACTTTGGGCCAGTACTTCTCCTTGCCGGTGGGAAAATTGTGGCCCGACACCGTGGCCAGAACCACCCCGATGTCGATCGATTGCGCCACCTCGGTGAAATACCGAATGGTGCCCTCGTCGTATCCGGGAATCCAGCTCCAGTAGGGAGGGGCGAACAGCAGGATGGCGTCGGCGCCGGCCTCCTGGGCGTTGCGGGCCATGATCCTGGCCATGCGGTAGCCGCCGCAAGCCCCCACCACCACCGGCAGCTTTCCCCGGGCGCCCTGGGCCGCGGCCTCGGCCATGGCCCGGTGTTCCTTCAGGTCGAGGGAGAAGATCTCCCCCATGCCACCGCCGACCACGATGGTCGTGTCCTGAATTCCGGCATCGGCGTGATGGGCGATGTTGCGGCGAAGGCCCTCGGCGTCGAGGCTGCCATCGGGATGAAAGGGAGTCACCATGAAGCAATGGACGCCCTGGATGCGCTCCCGCAGCCGGTCCATGTCGCGGCGGCCGGGGGAAGGCGCACCGGCCAGGCCGGCCATCGGTGGCTTCAAGGCCGCCGCCCCCGCCATCAGGCCTACCTTCTTGAGAAGCGCTCTGCGGCTGCAGCCGGGCACGGTCGGGTTTCCTCCAACGGGTCACATCAACTCTGTAATTGACAACATGTTACCACTGCTGGAGCGAGGCGCACAATGCCGTGCCGAAATGACGATTGCCAGGATTCAAGGGGATGGAATGTGCAGGGTTCCGGAACCCGACCTCGGGGGTCGTCGCTGGATGTCGCTGGATGATGAGTATTGGGGAGGCTTCGAGAACAGATTCAGTATGGTGGCGCGGTCCCGTTGTTGCAATCCGTTCCGCCCCTCCCGGTCTGCTCCCGTGCCCGGCAAAACGCCTGTTGGCGACCCCGATCTCCCTTTCATCGGATATGATGGCTGTGCGGGGGCCCGGCTCCTGCGCACACTTCTACAACCAGCGGAATCAGCCCACGCCAGGAGACACCCATGCGGCCATCCCCTACCTGCTGGCTACCCAGCCTCTACCGCCTGTCCCTCGGCCTGGTGCTGCTCGGATGGCCTCTGCAAGCGGATGAATCCGGCACCCGGACAGCCCTTCGGGTTGACCCGAAACGCCTCCGGGAACGCATTGACCGAATGGCCCAGATCGGAGGGAGCACCCAGGGAGTGACCCGTTTGGCGTTCACCGAGGCCGACCTCCGCGGCCGGGCCTATGTGACCCGATTAATGCAGGAGGCCGGCCTGGAGGTCCGAGTCGACGAGGCCGGCAACCTGTCGGGCCTCCTGCAAGGTGGTTCGCCCGCCCTTGCCCCCATTGTGCTGGGATCCCACACCGACACCGTGCCCCGGGCAGGGGTCTACGACGGCGTTCTGGGGGTGATGGCGGCCATCGAGTGCGTCCAGGTTCTGGGGGAGAATGGAATCCGGACCCGACACCCGCTGGAAGTCCTTGTCTTCGCCAACGAAGAAGGAGGCTTGACCGGAAGCCGCGCCCTGTCCGGCAGGCTCAACTCCCAGGCCCTGGAGGAATCCAGCCGGAGCGGAATGTCCATCCGGGAGGGGATTGCGGCCCTGGGCGGGAATGCCGAGAGAATCTCCCGGGTCATCCGCCGCCCCGGAGAGGTGAAAGCTTACCTGGAGTTGCACATCGAGCAGGGCGGCAGCCTGGAATCGGAAGGAACCGACATCGGCATTGTGGAGGGATTCGTAGGGATCCGCTGGTGGGATGTGACCGTTAGGGGATCTGCCAACCACGCCGGCACCACGCCCATGCACGCCCGCCGAGACGCCCTGCTGGCGGCCGCCAGGCTGGTGATCGCGGTCAACCGGGCCGCTACAAGCCTGCCCGGAAGACAGGTGGCCACGGTGGGGCGCATCAGCGCGGAGCCGGGAGCCCCCAACGTCATTCCCGGACGGGTGACGCTCAGTCTGGAACTGCGCGATCTCGCAAAACCCAAGTTGGATCAGGTCTTTCGGGAGATCCGGCGGCAGGCGCGACTCATCGGGCAGGAAACAAAAACAGAAATCGAGTTCACGGAAATCGACATCGGGGTGGAGCCGACTCTGACCGACCCGAAGTTGCAGGAGGTGATCCGGCAAGCGGCCGAGGCCCTGGACCTGAGCTACGCCCGGATGCCCAGCGGGGCCGCCCACGACGCCCAGAACATGGCCCACGTAGCTCCCTCGGCCCTGATCTTCGTTCCCAGCGTGGGCGGAATCAGCCACTCGCCAGAGGAATACACCCGTCCGAGGGACGTAGCCAACGGCGCCAACCTGCTGCTGCAAACGCTGATTCGGCTGGACCGGCAAGACAGCCCCTGACCGTCCCTTCCGGAATCCTACCTGAAACTACAAAAAAGAGAGTTATCCACGAAGGCACACGAAGGACGACCAAGACACACTAAGCGAGACGCCGAGGGGAACCGGAACCCTTCCGTGCTCCCGACAGGCCATCCAGGTTTCCTGTTTCTCTCTCGAATGATCCGTCCCGTCGCGGGGGGCGGGGACGGACGTCTACCCGGGGGTTTCCGTGTGCAGGTCCCATCCCCCCAGCTCCCAAACCCTTAAGTTGGTGGGTCGGAAGGGAGGCTGACCCGCAGCCATCCAGTCAGACACCTCTTCCCGGTGTCCCAGCCGCCGGACATTGCGCACTCTGTGGGTCCCGTCCCAGAAGAAGAGGTGCTCCACCCCGGCCTCGTAGAGCTGGTGCGCCTTGCGGTATTGAGCCTCCTTCGTCAGGAACCGCGGCATCACGTTCAGGGCCACCCGGGCTCGGGTGCCCTTGACCAGAGAGACGAACCACTCCACATCCTGGGGGTCCTCCCAACTGGGTTCGCCGTCCCACGTGTTCGGGCCAACCTTGTTTCCGTAGGCTCCTATCCGCTCGACCGAGGAATAGGGGATGATCACATCCACCAGACCCTCCTTGACCCAGGTGGCCAGGTCCATCCCCAACAACAGGTTTTCTTCGCCATTGGAAACAACAGCGGTGATCTCGAAGGGCGTCTCCCTCTTCAGCTCTCGAGCTACCTGGTCCATCTCGGCCCGCAACTCTCTCATGAACCGGGTCAGGAACCGTGACCGGTGGCGCATGAAGCGAGGATCATTCTCCGGAAGCTGGCGCGGGTCCAGGCCGTACTCCTTCTGAAACCCTTCAACCACCGGCGCCTCGTAGGCCACCAGCGGCGGGCGGCGATTGTAGAGTACCGCCACTCCGTCGACAGGATTCTCTGTGGCCACTTCACGAAAGAGCGATAACACGTAGCGCCGAGTCTCGGGGAAGGCATAGGAGATACGGGGCATGGGTTCGCCCTCGCGATTCATGCAGACCAATTCCGGGTGCTGTTCATAAAAGCTGACGCCCGGAAGCGTCGGACCATAGTTCTCCGGGTAGATGAAGCCCCCGGGACGGTAGGAGGCATGGAACTCCACTCCCAACTGGCGGGCGTACTCGGCAGCCACCAGAAACGGGTCCACCCCGTTCTGGTGGTAGGCCTTCCAGCTCTCGGCCCACCAGCGGCCGTGGGGGCTGGTAAAGAAGGGACGGCCCCCTGCCGCCTGGGTCAAATCCAGCGAGTGGTCCCGGGCGATCTTGGAGAAACGCTTGGCGCGGTCGCCGGTACCGAATTCCCAGTAGACCCGGGCCACGTCGGAATGACGCAGCGGTTCCAGTTGATCCCGGATTTCCTGCGCGGTTCCGCTGCGATTGATCACTCCGGCGTCGTTATGGATGAACAGTCTCTTGGTGTCCTTGCGACGACGGTCAGCCTGGATGGATCGCACCTGCTTCTCGGTGAGGGGCACCAGCTTGATGTAAGCGACCCAGGCGTGCACGGCCATGGGCTCGATGATCTGCTTGAAGACGATGTCCCTGCCGGTGAGGTCGGCTTCCTTCCAGAAGATATCATCGATCCAATGCTCCTGATGGTCCTTGGCCCCCTCGAGCCCCGTCAGGGTGGCGAAGGCCTGCTCGTGGCTGAGGCGGACCCGAACCCGTCTGGGGCCGGTGAACGGTTCGCGGTAGATGCCGATGTAGATCCGGTGCCATCCTTCCCGCTGCAGCGGATAGGTGATTTCAGGTGGCCGGTTGTCCTCGGCGGCCACCAGCAGGTTGCCACTGAAGGAATCGGTGGTGTAGGAGAGCAGCCGCCAGGTGCCATGTTTCCATTCATTGGCCAGGGCCGAAGCCGGCTGGCACTTCTCCATGTCGGCCAGGTAGATGGCGTTGGCCTCCGAATCCGCGTCGGAAACGCCGGCCGCGGGTTGTTCTCCGGCAGGAGGCGCCACTGAACAACCGCTCCAGAGGATGGCGGCCGAAAGGAGCGGGACTGCCAGCCACCCGAACGGTACCCGACTTTTCATCCGTATCGTCTTCATGTCCATGAACCTCAAGCCTCCGGGGCCTTCATGTCGGCCAGCATCTCGTCGGTGATGTTTTTTCCCAGGACGAACTGTTTGCGGTCAGCATACCAAAAGACTCGACGGCCTTCCCTCTCGGTCAGGCTGGCGTACATGGCCAGCCACCAGAGCCGGGTCGTACCGGCGGTCACCTTCTGCGTGTCGAAGAGAAACTTGGGTTCGCTGAACCACAGGGGCTGTTCCGCCTGGGGGCGAAATTCTCCCACCGTGATGTAGACAGGCCGGCGGGCGTCCATGTCCCAGGGACCGGTGGCCCCATCCCGGTAGCCGGAGTGATTATGGAAGAAGAATAGGTAACGGCCGTCTGCCAGGCGGTAGAGGGGCTCGGGCGACTTGGGATGCTCGACCTTGGCGCCGTTGTCTCGAAAGCGCATGGGTTGGGTGGGGCGCCAACTGTGGCCGTGGTCATCGGAAACCGTGTACCAGATGTAGCCGGTCACTGTCCTCATGGTGGTGAACAATCGCCCGTCCGGCAGTACCACCAGACCCGGCTCCTGGGCCAGGCTGTAGCCGCGGGAGTGCTCGGGTTCGATGTTGGGTGAGACTCGAATGGTCCCGGCCTCGTCCGGCAGCCAGGTGATTTTCAGGTCCCTGGGGTGGGGGCCTTCATCCACGTTCTCGAAGCGCATGAACTCGATGCCGCTGTCGCCGTGGTTGCGATTCCCCCCGATGGGCCGGGGATAGGCCATGGGGCTGCTCCATCGGGTGAAGCCCACGATCATGCGATCCTTGGCATCCCGAATGGGCTGCTGCCAGACAATACCCGTCGGGTGGACCTTGGGGTCGGGGTGGTCGAAACGGGTCCGCCGCCAGGGGATATCCACGCCGCTCGCGATCCAGGTACGACCATCGTCATCGGAATACTTCACCCTCAAGGGCGAGGAGTAGAGCCCCCCGTCCCCGTATCCCAGATGCTGGTTGTACAGGCAGTACATCCTTCCCGAACGGCTGACCAGGGGAAAGCCCAGCGAAGGAACCATGTTCTTGTACTTGGCCTCGTCAATGGCAATGATCGGGGACCAGGTCTTCCCACCATCCTGGCTTCGCGAGCACACCACTCTCAGGTCCGGGGAACTCTCATGGGATCCCTGGGTCCACATGCACATGAGATCCCCCCCCGGCGTGTAAAAGACGTGAATGTGGTCGGAGTACTCGTCGCGCTCCCCGGGAGCCTCCTGCAAATAGACGGCATAGTCGGGGGTGGTCCGTTTCCAATCGTCGGTGTAGCAGTTCCCGTTGGGCATGGTCGATTCTTCTCCCTTCGATGTCGGCGTTTCCCGGCCTGGCGCCGACCCGGCCCCATGGCTGTGAATCAGCCACCTAATCTATTCGATGTTTCGGGACAACTCAAAGAGAAAAGCACACCCTGGAACACGGACCCCCGGACCGGCACGGATGAACTCGAAAAGGTCCATTCAGTCAACATGGCTCGTCCCCGCTTGCCCTGCATTTCACGGCTCCCTTTTTGAGATTGACTCTACCTGGGGTTGAATATATGTTTCCGGTCTTGCAGCCGGGGAGTCCGGTTCCGATCAATCCCCCTGAGGAATCCACCATGAGTCCCGATCAACCCCTGAAATACGGCATGTTCCTGATGCCCATCCACAACCCGGCCAAGCCCAAGGCCCAATGCTACGACGAGGACCTGGAGCTGATCGGCCGCTGCGAGCAGTGGGGGTACGAGGAGTTCTGGGTGGGCGAGCACCACACCTCCAGCTACGAAAATATCGTCATGCCGGAGATCTTTCTGGCCAAGGCCTTTGCCCTGACCGAGAGGATTCGCCTGGGACCGGCGCCTGTCTGTCTTCAATACCACCACCCGGCCCAGGTAGCCGGGCGCCTGGCCTTTCTGGACCACCTCTGCAAGGGACGGCTGAACCTGTGCTTTGGGCCGGGCGCGGTTCCCTCCGACCTGGAAGTCCACAACGTCGAGCCCAAGAACAGCGGCGCCATGGTCGCCGAGTCGATCGACATGATCCTGAAACTCTGGGCCGAAGAGCCGCCCCAGGAGATGACGGGCAGGTTCTGGAACTACCGTCTGAAGGAGAGTGTTTCGGCAGAGCTTGGGACCGGAGTGGTCCACCGGCCCTACCAGCTTCCCCATCCCCCCATCGCGGTGCCCTGCATGAGCCGCGGTTCGGGAACGGTCAGAATGGCCGCCGGTCACGGCTTCCAGCCCTTCAGCCACCATATGCTGCATAGAGAGGTTCTAAAGGACCACTGGATCACCTACAGCCAGGCTGCCGAACAGGCCGGGCGAACTCCGCAACCACGGGACTGGAAGGTTTCGCTCAACATCTTCGTGGCCGACTCGACGGCGGAAGCCAAACGCCTGGCGCGCGAAAATACCTTGTGCGGGACCATTGAATATATCCTGACCTTTACGCGGAAGTTCGCGGGCGAACTGAAGCTGTTCCGGCGAGACCCCGAGATGAACGACGCCGATTGCAACCTCGACTACTTCATGAACGAGGTCGTTATTGCCGGCGACCCCGCCGAGGTGACCCGCCAGATCGTTGAGCTGCGCCGGGAGGTGGGACCTTTCGGCACGCTGGTGCTGGTGGCTCACGATTGGGACGACAGGGAGCGGCATCTCCACAGCCTGGAACTGTTCGCCTCCGAGGTCATGCCCGCCCTTGGCCGCCAGCTTTCTCCGAAGCCGGTGGCCACGGGTTAGCCTGGCCGCCCTCCCAACCCTTGTCGGATCCTTCTTGAGGCTTCTTCCACTCCTTGGAGACCCTTGGGTCTCCTTCGCGATCGTCGTTCGCGGATATTGCCTCTATCGGTCTCGGGCAGAAACCAAAAACTTCGCCTCAATCATTCCTTTGCGAAACCCGGGAGACGGTTTTTTCGTCTAGTGCCAAGCGAGGGGCATGCCGCCACGGCTGAAGAAAGGGTAGCGATAGCAACACCCCTGGCGTATAATCGACCCTTGTTTGAACAGTTTTGGTCGGTACAATTTTCCTGACTGCGGCCCCGATTTCCTGGTAGCGGCCGCACCCCTGCCCCGAGGATAAGACCCTGGAGGTTCCCATGAGGAAGCATTGGAAATTCTTGCTGGCCTGTGGCCTGGTTCTGACCTTTGCGGCTCTGGCTGAGCCGCCGGAAGCCCTGGCTCAAAGAGGCACCGTCGAAGGAGTCGTTACGCTCGACGGTCAACCTGTCAAAGATGCCGTGATCCAGTTCGAGAACCTGGGGCGGGCCGGAAAACCCATCAAGACCAAGACCAACAAGAAGGGGCGCTTCAACCGCTACTTCATCCCCATCGGGCGTTACAAGGTCTCGGTGCACATCGACAACGACAAGGTCTGGGAGAACACCGTCGATGTCTGCAGTCCCGGTTCCCAGTGCCTGGGAGGAAGGGACACCCGCGTCATGCCGCCCATCGCCCTGCGCACCTCCAAGGGAGGAGAGGGAGGGGGCAATCAGTCCGCCTACGCCAAGCTGAACCAGGAGTTTCAGCAGGGCCGGGACCTGTTCATGAAGAAGAACTTCACCATGGCCGCCCTGGCTTTCCAAAGAGCCGCCAAGCTGGACCCCGATCAGCACGTGATCCATGCCTTTCTGGGCGACACCTATCGGCAAATGAGAAAGTACGACCAGGCTGTGGGCAGCTACCGGAACGCTCTCTCCGCCCTGTCAAAGAAGAATTCAAACCCCGACTCCGAGGTGGCCTACCGGAGGAGCATGGCTTCAACCCTGGCCCTGGCAGGCAAGGGCGCCGAGGCCTACGCGGCGATCGAGAGGGTAGCCGAGCTGGCTCCCGAAAAACTGTCCGATGCCTACTTCAGAATCGCGGCGTCATTCGTGCGAACCGGCCGGTCCAAGGAGGCGGTGGAGGCCTTCAGGAAATCCCTCGAGGCCGACCCCAAGAACGCCGAGTCCCAGTACCAGTTGGCTGTCACCCTGGTCAGCATGGCGACAGTCACCGAAGATGGCCAGCAGATCCCGGCACCCGGCACCCTGGAGGCCTATCAGAAATATCTCGAGATCGCTCCCCAGGGGTCTCACGCGCTCGAGGCCAAGACCATGATCACGGCCCTCTCCCAAAAGGTAAAAACCACCTTCTCGGCAGCAGAGGAGAGAAAGAAGAAAGAGTAGAACTGATTCCGCCCCGACCCGATCAGGCGAGGAGCCGGATCGACCCCGATTCCTACCGGGAGTCCGACACGCCCAGGCACCAGTTGACGGCGTTGCGCATCAGGCGCTGGAACATGGGATGGTCCAGGGATTCCCGGGTATGGCCGTTGGCCAGGTGGCAGAGGCGCCCTTTGCCGGCCTGATAGGCCCAGCCGGCCGCGGCCACCTTCCCCTGATCGGAACGATTCTCCAGCAACAATCCCACCTTTTTCGAATCGTATGAGGGCGTGTGCTGCTCGTCGGCCACGAAGAAGTCCGTCACGCCCCGGATAACGGGGTGCTTCGCATCCACCACCTCCACGCCAAACCTCTCCAAAGGCCCGTGCCCCTCATAGCGCCCTCCCACCAGTTCGAGGTAGGGACCCTCGGGGTAGAGCCCCATCGAGTTGTGCAGGTTCAGGAATCCCCCTCCGGATTCGACGAATTCCACCACCGCTTCCTGCTGCTCCATGGTCATCCACTGCCGGTAGGGACGGTCATTCCCCTGCGGCCAGAGCATGCCGTCCTTCAAGACCACCAGCAACTGGACCCGAGCCAGGTTTTCGGCTGACAGCGCCCGGGCGTCGACGGCAAAGTGGGGGGTCACACCGGTCGCTTGGAAGACCGGTTTCAGCCCCTCCCGGATGTGCTCCGGTTCATGAAACCGGTCGCCGATCAGGACCAGGGCCTGAGGGCCATCGTCTTTTCCGGGGGGCCCTCGCCGTCCGAAGGGAGCCGCGGGAACCGTCTGCTCCCGGAACAGGTGCTCGATGTCTTCGGCGGACGGCTCTCCGTAGGGCGCCCAGGGATAGTAGGAAGCAGGCAACAGGATCCCCTGGCGGATTTCCTCCAGCGGCAGGCCCAGGGAGATCCCATAGCCCACCTGGCGGCGCAACTCGGCCAGAAAGTCCATCTGGCGGCCCAGCAGATCCCTGCCCTCCCAACTGCCGTAGCCCGGAACCACGCGATTGGCCCCAAGCTGCTTCAGTTTCCGAAGCGTCGCCATCCAGGCCAGGGTGTCCCGGCCCGTCAGATCCGCCCGAGGGCCGTGGATGACCATCCGGCCCGCAAACAGGACCCGCTCCCGCGACAGGTAGAGGGCTGCCGCCGCGGTTTCGAGTCCGTCATCGCAGGGGATCGTTTCGATGCGTCCCGGCCCCTTCCCGAACGAGATTGTTCTACGCGCGGCGGCAACCTCGACCACTTCAACGCCACCTGCCCTGAGCGCTCGCAGCGTTTCGTCTTGCGGGTCCGGTTCGCTGGTGAGCAACAACGAGCGAACGGGCCTGGAACTGGTTCGGGCAACCGCCGCCAGGAATGCTTCCTCTCCGATCCCATGCGGCAGGTCGATCAGCACCGTCCTGTCTTCCAGCTCGATCCAACCGCAGTTGGCGGAGCCGTAGCGGTCGGCGAAGCCGGCCAGGTGGACACCCGGCGCGATCTGCTGGACAAAATCCAGGGCTCGGGCCGAGCCGCCGCCGGCAGCCACAAAGAGACATCCGATCAATGGGCCGAATTTGGTCTGGAACATTCTTGTTTCACTCCGTATCGACCGTCCCGTCGTATGGAACGGCAGCGCGGCCAGGCTAAAAGTGGAGAGTGGAGAGTGGAGAGTGGAGAGTTACTTGATCGACACGTTGCGCGTTTTGTCCATCTTGGTGCAGCCGTTTCAAAGAGTGCAGCCACCTAACAATGCGCTTGCCTGTTCCCTCCCCCCCACTCTGTCTGAAACACTTCTGTTTCACTCTGTATCGGCGGGTCCGTCGCATGGAACGGCGGCGCGGCTAGGTGAAAAGAAATGTGAAGAGTGGCTGGTGATCAGTGGATTGTTCTTAGATCCAAACGTTAAGCCTCTTGTCGGTCTCGGCGCAGTCGTTCAAAAAACGCAAACAAGTCGTCAGGCAGGTACCGGTTCCCGAAATCCTCCACTGACCACTCTCCACTCTTCACTCTCCACTCTTCATTCTCCACTCTCCACTTATCAACCTCCAACCCGGGCAGGGAGCAGTCGCTCCAAGCCCCGGCCCGTGTTATGCTACCAGCCGCCGATATCGACTGCATCCCAAGGAGACAAGCCATGGCATCGGACACCGGAAACAGGCTGAAATGGCCACTGATCGTCGCTGCAATCCTGGTCGTGGTGCGGATCGTCCTGGAAAGACTGGGCGCGCCCGATTCGATCAACAACCTTCTGGGGGTTGCCTGGCTGCACTTTCTGGTGCCCTTCTACCTCGCCTACCGGATCCAGGCGTTCGGGAGCGACCGGCCCTACCGAGCGCTTTTCAAGGATCTCTTCCTCTACTCCCTCTACACCCGGCTGATGGTGCTGGTGACCTATTGGATGGCCTACCTGTGGCAGTGGCAGTCCCCCCGCTTCCTCATCGCCCGAGGGGGCAACGTGGGCGAGGGAATCGGACCCTTTGAAGGCTACCTGCTGATTCCGGGGCGCAACCTGGTGGTCTGGATCGTAATGGCCACGGTTGCCGGTCTGGTGCTGGGCTCCCTCCTGCTTCTCATCAAGGGGAGGGGCCAGAAGACCGCGGGGGCGGACGCAGGCTGATATCGCCCTGCGATGGGTTCCGCCCGAGTTGCGACAGTGGAAAAGGCCGGCCGCTTCAGGTCAGGTGAGCTCCCTGCGTCTCCACGTAGACCGCGTAGAGGGACTGGCTCCCGGTCATGAAGAGACGGTTGCGCTTGGTCCCCCCGAAGCAGACGTTGGAGCAGATCTCCGGCAGCCGGATCAAGCCGATGCGGTCACCGTTGGGGGCGAAGATGTGCACCCCGTCGTAACCGTCCCCAACCCAACCGGCGCTGGCCCAGACGTTGCCGTCGGTATCGGCCCGGATACCGTCGGCAAAGCCGGTCCTGCCTGCGTACTCCATGGAAGCAAACTCTCGGCCGTTCCGCAGATGCCTGTGGTCCACCACGTCCCAGACCTTGATGTTCTTGGGTGCTTCCGGATAGTGTGAGGCCCCGGTGTCGGCCACATAGAGTTTCTTGTAGTCGGGAGAAAAGCAGAGCCCGTTGGGCTTGTAGATGTCATCCGCCACCTTTTCGAGGGCGCCGTTCCGGGGGTCGACCCGGTAGATGGCCTCCTTCTGGTAGGGCTGGAGGGACCCGGTGTCGGCCCGGTTCCCCTCGTAGTTCATGAGGCTGCCGTATCCCGGATCGGTAAACCAGACGGCGCCGTCTTCCGGATGGACCACGGCGTCATTGGGGGCGTTCAGCGGCTTGCCCTCATGGGAGTCGGCCAGCACCGTGACCCCTCCGTTGAACTCGTAGCGCACCACCCTGCGGTTGCCGTGCTCGCAGGCGATCTGCCGGCCCTGAAAGTCAAAGGTGTTCCCGTTGGAGTTCCCCGAGGGAAAGCGAAACCGCCGGGCCACGTGACCGTCTTCCTCCAACCAGCGAAGCTGCTCGTTGTTGGGGATGTCGCTCCATAGCAGGTAGCGGCCGACGCCGTTCCAGGCCGGCCCTTCGGCCCACAGCGTCCCGCGGTGCAGGCGCAGAATGGGTGAATTACCCAGCTTGTACTTGAATCGCTTGTCGAGAGCCACCACGTCGGGCTCCGGATACCGCACCGGCTCCGCCTCAGGGCCGAAGTTGCGGCCGAAGGCCTCGGCGGTCATGGCGGTGACGGCGGCTATTTTCCCTGCCGCCCGCAGAAATTCCCGCCGCTCCATAGGCCGGTTTTTTGCTACATTGGATTCCTCTCTCATGACCAAGGGACCTCCTTTACCCGTTGAATGAACCCTCTCCCACCGCCGTCGGCTCGCTCCCGGCAGCAATTTCCCAGTCGTCCGGCTGTCGTTCCCTGACGCTCGTCGGGCCGGATTGAGCGTGCCGAGAGTTTACGGAGTAACTTCCCAAACCACAAAGCAAAAAGAATGTCCCCCGTCCCCTACCCCGCTCCGGAGAATCCTCGTGTCAGACTGCTGCGCGAACTGAAACCGATGGTCTCGCTGTCTCTCCCGGTGGCCATGACCGAATTGGGCTGGATGACCATGAGCCTGGTGGACACCATGATGGTGGGGCGCCTGAGCGCGGAAGCCATCGGGGCCGTGAGCATCGGGACGGCGGTTTTTCTGGCGGCAACCATCCTGGGAATGGGCCTGTTGCTGGGGTTGGACACCCTGGTCTCGCAAGCCCACGGAGGCAATCGATGGCAGGAATGCCAGGAATGGCTGGTGCAGGGCATCCATCTCAGTATTCTGCTCAGCCCCCTCATGATGCTCATCCTCTGGTGCGGCCTGCCCTACCTGGGCCTCTGGGGCTTCCACCCCGATGTGCTGGCGCTCACGCCGCCCTACCTGAAGGCGGTGAGCTGGGGCATTTTCCCCCTGATGCTCTACAACAACTTTCGCCGCTACCTGCAGGGAATCGGGCGAGTCAAGGGGATCATGCTGGTGCTGGTCACCGCCAACCTGGTGAACGTGGCCTCCAACTGGGTGCTCATATTCGGCAAATTGGGGTTCCCCGCCATGGGGGTCGAGGGCGCGGGCTGGGCCACCTGCATCTCGCGCCTCTACATGGCGCTCGGCCTGGGGATGCTCATCTTCCGTCACCACCGCCGCCGGCAGACACCTCTTCTACGGATCTCTTTCAGGCCCGACCTGGACAGAATGCGCCGCCTGGTGAACCTGGGTCTTCCGGCATCGATGCAGACCACCCTGGAGGTGGGCGTCTTCGCCGCCGTGACCTCGCTGGCGGGAAAGCTGGAGCCGGCAGCGGTGGCCGCCCACCAGATCGCGTTGAACGCCGCCGGCTTCGTGTTCATGGTCCCGCTGGGCGTCTCTTCGGCCGGAGCGGTGAGGGTGGGCCAGGAAATCGGGCGTGGAGATCCACGGCGGGCGGCCGATTCGGGTTGGATGGCCCTGCTGCTGGGAAGCGGCTTCATGCTGCTGGCCGGTCTGTTCTTTGTCCTGCTGCCGGAAGGGATCATCCGCCTCTTCACCGCGGACCTGCAGGTGATCTCCATCGGAACGTCCCTGTTGCTGATCGCCGCCGCTTTCCTGTTTTTCGACGGCATACAGGTTGTGGCTACCGGGGTCCTGAGAGGCGCCGCCGATACCAGGACGCCCATGGTGGTCAACCTGGTCGGACACTGGCCGGTAGGCATGGTGCTGGGATATTTTCTCTGTTTTCACTTCAACTGGGGGGTCCAGGGCCTGTGGGTCGGACTGTCGGCCGGATTGATCGGCATCGGCGCGGTGCTGCTGGTGGTCTGGACCCGCAAGTCCAAGGAACTCAGGGAGGGCCGGACGGCGGGACTTACCTGAATCAACAGAAAAAAAGAGTTATCCACGAAGACACACGAAGAACGACGAAGGGCCACTAAGGCGTTGAGGTTAACCGTGACGGGATGCCAAGGAAAACGGCGAACCACCAATGGACACGAATGAACACCAACAAACGGATTGATGAGGTGTCGATTGGCGGGTGTGACCATCGATATCGAGGGGTTATCCACAAAGTCATGGCAAGGGTGCAGAAGTTACAAAAGCGTTTCGGTGTCCCTTGTCGTTCGAGCGAGTCCACCCGTATTCGTGCCTATTAGTGTTCACTTGTGGTTCGTCTTTATTGGCGACCTCCTGTTTCACTCTCGAATGATCCACCCCGTCCGGGGGCCGGGGGCGCCCCTTCTCCAAAACCGGTGGCGACTGCTGTTCAACAGGCGATACACTAAAAGGCGAGGAGGACCGGTGACCCAAACAACCGCATGGCTATTTGTAGCCCTGCTGGCCTCGACGTCCGGCAGTCCGGGCCGGGCTGCTGCAGCCGAGCCGCAGGCGGAGACAAAGCCCGGCGCCCCCCGCTCGAACATTCCCTCAGGCATCGTTCCCGGGGTGCGGCGCCCTGCCGAAATGGTCCCGCTGAAAATCGTACCGGGAAAACAGAGAAGGCCCATCCCCTTCTACGCCACCCTGCGGGCGGAGGTGGACCGACCCTTTCTGACTCGGGGCGAGGGCAAGCTCTATCTCGGATTCCATCTGGATCCAGGCTACGCCGTCCACTGGAACAACCGGGTCAAGCCGCTGGAATTCCGCCTGGAGACTGCCGAGGGAGTCCGGGTCACACCCAGCCGCGGGACCGGCCCCAAGGTGAAACAACCGGCCGACAAGGACCCTCGGGAGTTCCTGCTGAACATCGCCGCCACCCGCCTGGGCCAGCCGTTGCGCCTTACCGTACGTTACTTTGCCTGCGACGACGCCGACACCTTCTGCATTCCGGTCACCCAGAAGTACACGGTGCACCTGGAGCCGGACCCGGGTGGCAAGGTCTCCGGCGAGAGCACCAAAGACGGGATTTGATTGCCATCCGGGCCGGAAACGAATAGCATCCTGCCTGCGAGACCCGCCGATTCCCAAGCGGGTTTCGCTAATGGCCACTCGCCGCTCTAACTGCCGTCACCCCACGACCCGCGCTCGACCCCTTGGAACAAGCCTTTCAATCCCTTTTGTCCGAAATCCATTGGAGCCTGCTGACCGGAGTCATCCTGGGCAGCCTGCTCATCTTGGGAAAGGCGGCCGACTGGCTGATCTCGGCGGCCGTCAGCCTGTCGCAGCGCTCGCGCATTCCGAAGGTGGTGATCGGTGCCACCATCGTGAGCCTGGGAACGACCACACCCGAGGTGGCCGTCTCGGTTCTGGCCGCCATTCGGGGGCAATCGAGCCTGGCCCTGGGAAACGCCGTCGGCTCCATCATCTGCAACACGGGCCTGATTCTGGGGCTGTCCTGCATGCTGGACCCGCCCAGGATCGCCCGGAAGATCGTCATGCGGCAGAACGCCATCCAGTTGGCGGCGGTCATCCTGCTGGTTCTGGCCTGCTTCCCCTGGCCTGCGGCAGGCGACGCCTTCACCCGTGGCGGCCAAGTCACCCAAGTCGTGGCCGTCACCTTTCTGCTGGCCCTTGCCGGTTATGTCTGGCAATCGATCCGCTGGGCCCGGGAGAGGAACCCGGAATCGGGAGAGGGTGAGGAGAGCGAAACGGATTCGGTTGGGGTGATTGTCGCCCGGCTGGTGGGATCGGTCGCGCTGGTGGTGGTCTCGGCCCGCATTCTCCTGCCCGCGGTCACGGAGTCCGCGGTCCGGCTGGAGGTTCCCGAGAGCGTGATCGCGGCCACCCTGGTGGCTTTCGGCACGTCCCTGCCGGAGCTGGTGGTCGCCGCCACCGCAGCCTTGCGGGGTCACGGGGAGTTGGCGCTGGGCAACGTGGTCGGAGCCAATATCCTCAACGTCCTGTTGGTGGTCGGAGCCGCGGGGGCAGTCACGCGCGGGGGCCTGAGCGCCGATCCCATGTTCTTCATTCTTCTTTTCCCGACCATGCTGCTGTTGATGTTGACCTTGAGGGTCGGCCTGCTCCCTGGCCAAGATCGGCTGGGCCGCTCTTACGGAGTGGTCATGCTGGTCATTTATGTCGTGTATACGGTGGCCAGCTACTATCTGGACGCCGGAGGTTAGGCCGCCCCCACGACGGGGCGGATCATCTGGACGAAAAACAGGTGGCCGTCAATAAAGACGAACCACGAATGAACACGAATAGACACGAAAACGGAGGGACTTCCTTCAACAGACAAGGGACACAAATGTTTCTGCAATCTTGTTGCATTGGCATCACTTCGTGTCCTTCGCAGACAACCTCCTCGATATCGGTCGTTACCCCCCAATGAACGACTCATCAGGCCGTTCATTGGTGTTCATTCGTGTCCATTTGTGGTTCGTCGTTTTCCTTCCTGGGTATCTTCCATCCTTTCGTTACCCTGCTATACCGTCACGGATAACCTCAGCGCCTTCGTGACCCTTCGTCGTCCTTCGTGTAACTTCGTGGATGACTCTTTTTTGTCGCTCGGCGCCTTCGTGGCCGGCTAGCGCTTGGCGATATCCGTTTCCTCGCAGGTGATGAACTCCAGCAAGGCCGCTTGCCCTTCCCGGGTTGCGGCTATTCCGCGTTGCAAGGCAGCCTGCACCGCCTCCGGATCCTCAACCCGTTCGGCGTAGGCCCCCAGCCCCCGAGCCACCTGGCTGTAGTTTCCCGACAGAAACTTGGCGCGACCCTCTATGGCGGCCTTGGGGATGTACTGTTCGTAGCCGCCCATGGCCGAGTTGTTCAGAATCAGAACCAGGATGGGGATCTTTCCCCGCACCGCCGTCTCCAGGTCCATGCCCACCATCCCGAAGGCGGCATCTCCCATCAGGGTAACCACCAGCTTGTCGGGAGCGGCCAGCTTGGCCCCCATGGCGGCGCCCAGGGAAAAGCCCAGTTGGGTTGAGTTTCCCCATCCCAGGTAACCGCGCGGGTTGACCGCCTCGTAGAGCGGCGCGATCTGATCTCGGGGCGAGCCGGAGTCGTGGGTGACGATGGTCGAGGCCGGGTCCACCGCTTTCTTCAACTCCCCGATGACTCGATAGGGGTTGATGGGCACCTGGGAGGATTGGAGCTTGCCGGCCCAGCGGGCCTGCCAGGCCCTTCGACGCTTTTCAATGCCGGCCTCGACAGATCGGCGCCGGTCGTCTCTCTTTCCCTTCCCGGATTGGCGGTCGATCTCCTCCAGCACCTGCTGCAGGACCAGCCTGGCGTCCCCCAGGATGGGTAGATCGGCCCGATAGTCCTTGTTCAGATCCTTCCAGTCCAGGGTAGCGTGAATGATCACCCTGCCGTCGCCGGGGATGGCTGGCGCGAACAAGGAACGGGTCAGGCTGGAGCCGATGGCCAAGATGGCATCGCTGGCCGCCAGGTGCTCTCCCACCATGTCGGTTTGACTGTATCCGGTCGTTCCCAGAGCCAGAGGATGGGTCTCGTTGAAGGCGCTCTTGCCCTGCAGCGAGGTCATCACCGGCGCCCCCAACCGCTCCGCCACCTGCTCCAGCTCCCTGGAGGCCTTGGCGTAGAATATCCCCTGCCCTGCCCAGATGAGCGGCCGCCTGGCGGCCAGTAGCACCCGAACGGCTTCGCTCACGGCCGCGGGGTCCGGTCCGGTCCTGATTGCCGGCACCGGCCGGTACTCCAGGGCGCCCGGATACTCCTCCTCGGCCACGTCCACCGGAATCTCCAGCAGGACCGGGCCGGGCCGCCCCGACCGCAAGGCGGTAAAGGCCCGGGCCATCCGGCCGGGAATGGCTGCCGCCGACGGGACCCGGTCCGCCCACTTGGTGGTGGCCCGGTAGTTCTCGAGCGAGCCGAAGGTGGGCGGAACCCCGGCCTGGTTTCGCCCCGGATGCCCCGGAAGGAAGAGGATGGGGCTGGAATCGGTATAGGCGTGGGCGATCCCGGCAAAGGCGTTTTCGGCTCCCGGGCCCTGCTGCACCGTTACGACTCCGATTCGGTCCCCGCACGAAGTCCGCGAGAAGCCGTCGGCCATGTTTCCCGCCACCCGTTCCTGACGGGCCACGATCAGGCGAACCCCGGCCTCGGTCAAGGCCTCGAGGATGGGAGTCATCGGAAAGCAGAATATCTGTTCCACGCCTTCGCGTTTCAAGAGTTCGGCGATCACCTGGCTGCCCAGCATCTTGTCTCCTTCCTGCGATCAAACCCCGGCAAGCCGGTGCGCACCGCCATCCCGGCAACACGGGAACGTTGACACCGTTTTCGTGTTCGTTCGTGGTTCGTCATTTTTGACGAATGGCTGTTTTTCCTCGAATGATCCGCATGGCACGGTGGGGGACCGGCCAATCAACAATCAGAAATCAGCAATCAACAATCCATAGTCTTGTTGACACGCAACAGAGCCCCGCTAGGGGTCTCTCACAAACAGCGCCCTCAAATCATAGGACACATTGAGCGGATAGGGCATCCGCATCCCGATGGCGAAGTAGAAGCACCAGGCGTGGTCGGCTCCGGCCCGGGTAGCGCTCCACAGCCAGGCTCCGGTCAGCTCGAAAGGCTTTCGAATGGTGCGGCGGGGCGGGTCCCACAGCCCGTGGAGCTCCTCCAGGGTCGGCAGGCGCCAATCGCCATAGCCACCCAAATCCAGACTCTGCGCACATCGGGTGGCGTCATGCCAGTTGAGGCGGCTTCCGTTGTCTCGCCGGCTCCAGACCAGGCCCGTGCGGCTGTCGACGATCACATCGGTGGAAGCCCCTGAAGATTGCATGGTTTGTCGCGCCCGAGGCCGGGTATCTGCCCAAGGGTTAGAGATTGACCGAGACCTGAACCCGGTTCTGTTCCACCCAATGCCTCATCTTTCGCCAGAGCACTGCTTTCAGGAACTGACGGAAAGCGGGAACCAGGCACAGAAAGCCCAGGATGTCGGTCAGGACTCCGGGGGTCAGCAGAACAGCACCCGCCAGCAGGATGATCACCCCGTCAACCAGCGGAGCCGCCGGAAGCCTTCCGGCCGCTGTTTCCGCCCGCAACCGGCGTAGAACCTCCAGCCCCTGGCTGCGTGCCAGAAAGGCGCCCAGAGCCCCGGTGGCGAGGATCAGCGCCACAGTGGCCAAGGTGCCGATGTGGCTGCCGATCTCGACCAGAAGGGCCAACTCTATCAGGGGAACGAGAAGGAAGGGCGCAAGAATCTTGAACATGAAACCATTATGGCACAGGCGGAGCGGCTGGACTTCTCCGGTGAGTGCGATGCACATCTAAAAATTGAAGCAGGGGGGATCGAGGGACTGCCTCGGAGGATACTACGGCCCCCGTCGCACCCCTGGCGCAACGGGGACCTCACAGGTCAGCGACCTGTTGAAAGGAGACGGAGCAGGCTGGAAGGCTTGCCCCGGAAGATGGACGTGGGGTTCGACCCCTTAAGGAGCCAGGTGCTTCACCGACTTGATGGTCAGGGTACCGTCCATCACCTTGCCGGTGACCTCGACTTTGTGGCCGAGATGGCCCATCACCTTGTCGGCATTGGCGATCTTGAGGACCTTCTTGTCTCCCGTGACGAAGACGGGAGCCGTACCGCCACTGACACACCCCTTGACGCAACCGATCGACTTTTCGGAATGGTCGGCGTGGGCAGCGCCGCACTTGGCGTCGGAGACGTGTCCGGTCAAGGTCTCACCCGCCAGGAATTGCCCGCCGGCCACCGCAACCGCCAGCAACAAAATCAGGACTGCCTTTTTCATAGTTCCTCCCGCTTCCCGAGCAATGTCATTGATTCATGGACTACAGCAACTAAGGCTACTTCAATGACTGTTCCCTGTCAACCAGGGTTATCCCACTCTGTTGGATTTGAGGCGAAGGGCAGGTCAGGACGACTGAGCGGACAACGGGCGACCACAAGCGTTGCCCCTACCCGACAATCACCTTCACGAATCCCCGTTTTCCCACCTTCAGCACCGCGGATGAGGGCCGGGAGCAATCCATCTCCGCCTTCACATCGGTGACCCTCTCCTGGTTCAGGGAAACGGCGTCCTGGGAGATCAGGCGTACCGCCTGGCCCACCGAGGCAGCCAGTCCCACGCGAACCATCAACTTCGAAAGGCGCAACCGCTCCCGAGAAACCGGCAGCCTCTTTTCTTCGATCTTTTCCGGGAGCAGCCGTTGGGAATGGATGCGATGGAAGGCCTCCTCGGCCCGGTTGGCGGCCTGGCGCGAATGAAACTCCCCCACGATCCTCTTGGCCAGGTCCACCTTGGCTGCCTTGGGATGCAGGCTGCCTTGAGCCACCTGTTTTCGGATTCGGTCGACCTCCGGCGAACTCAGGTCGGTGCAGAGTTCGTAGTAGCGATACATGAGGTCATCCGAAATCGACATGACCTTCCCGAAGATCTCCGAGGCCGGTTCCTGGATCCCGATGGTGTTTCCCAGGGACTTCGACATCTTCTGCACCCCGTCCAATCCCTCCAGCAGCGGCAGCATCAGCAGCACCTGGGGGGCCTGCCCAAATTCCCTCTGCAACTCCCGCCCCACCAGCAGATTGAACTTCTGATCGGTGCCGCCCATTTCCACGTCGGCCTCCAACACCACCGAGTCGTACCCTTGAATCAGGGGATAGAGGAGCTCGTGAATGGCGACCGGCTGCGACCTCTTCAAGCGCTTGCTGAAGTCGTCTCGCTCCAGCATGCGGGCCACGGTGTAGCGGGCGGCCAAGGCAAGGAACTGCTCGCTGCTAAAGGGCATCATCCAGCGGCTGTTGAAGTCGATAACGGTCTTGTCCGGATCCAGGACCTTGAACACCTGCTGCTTGTAGGTCTCGGCATTCTCCGCCACCTGCTCCCGGGTCAAGGGCTTTCGGGTGGCGCTGCGGCCGGACGGGTCCCCGATCAGACCGGTGAAGTCGCCGATCAGGAAGATGACGGTGTGGCCCAGGTCCTGAAAACGCCTCATGCTGCGCAGCATGACCGTGTGGCCCAGATGCAGGTCCGGCGCCGTGGGGTCGAATCCGGCCTTGACGCGCAACGGCTTTCCGGATTCCGCCGAGCGGACCAGCCGGTCTCGAAGCTCCTCCGGTCGAATCAACTCGGCGACTCCCTGCTGCAGGAAGGTCAGTTGTTCCTCAATAATCACGGATGGAGAATTCCCTAACCTGAAACAACAGAAAAAAAGAGTTATCCACGAAGACACACGAAGGACGACGAAGACACACGAAGAAAGACAATGTTCTTGACCCACTCAAAGGGAACGCCCCTTGGGTTCGGGTGAGGGAAAACGCAGCCAGTCAGCTTTCCGTGCAACAGCCTCTCGTCCTGTTAATCCTGTGCATCCTGTGCATCCATGTTCAAATTCCAGAGCCTTTTGCCAAGCTCGCAATCGGGAATGACATTGAGGCGGCAAAGGTGATGTGCTGCAGCATCCGGCATTCGCCACAAAAAGCACAAAACGAGTTTCTTGATTTCGAGTCTTGCCGATCCGATGGTTCTTTTTGTGTTTTTGTGCCTTTTGCGGCCATTGAGCTCTAGACGGAAAACGGGTTCAGTGTCACCGGACCCGTGACGAACTCGGGAGGAATAACGCTCCGCGATCCGACAGTCAGGACCTCCGCACTACCCTGCGACCTTCCAGGCGCACTTCACCCCGAACCAGCATTCCGATCGCCTGGGGATAGAGCCGGTGCTCTTCCGCCAGGATTCTCGCGGCCAGCGACTCTTCGTCATCGCTCTCCAGCACGGGCACCGCGGCCTGCAACAGAATGGGGCCGGAGTCGACCCCTTCGTCGACAAGGTGGACGGTGCAACCCGAAAACCGGACGCCGTATTCCAGCGCCTGGCGCTGGGGATGCAGTCCGGGAAAGGCCGGAAGCAGAGAGGGATGGATGTTCAGGATTCGGTTGGGAAAGGCCCGGACGAACACCGGGCTGAGGATCCGCATGAACCCGGCCAGGCAAACCAGTTCGACACGGTGCCGCTTCAGCTCGTAGACCAGGCTTTGGTCATAATCCTCTCGTGGCACACCCCTGGAGGGGATTACCAGAGTCTTCAACCCCCGGGTCCGGGCCTTTTCCAGTCCGGCTGCCGAGGCCAGGTTGCTGACCACCACTTCGATGCGGGCCGGCAAACGCCCCTGCCGGATGCTGTCGGCAATGGCTTCGAAGTTGGAGCCGCGTCCGGACAGCAAGATCGCAAGACGCTTCATTGGATGCAAGACCACGCTGAAGACCCGGCTGCCGTCAAAGCGGACGGCGGCCTTTCCCTGTCTCTACCGCCGGTAATGAACCCGACGCTTTCCCGAACGGATCTCGCCGATCCGGTAGAGGGGCTCCCGATTACGGGCAAGATGTTCTTCCACTCTCGACACTTCCCCTGGCGAAACGATCAGCGCCATGCCGATACCCATATTGAAAGTACGCAGCATTTCGGCCTCATCGATCCGGCCCAACTCCTGAAGAACGCCAAAGATGGGCGGCTCGGGCCAGGACTTCAGTTGAATGTGGGCTGAACAGCCACCGGGGAGAATGCGGGGGAGATTGTCGGTGAGTCCCCCTCCGGTGATGTGGGCCAGCCCGTTGAGCCAGCCCCGGTCCAGCAGCGGCTTCAACAGGGACAGATAGTTCCGATGAGGCTGCAGCAGAACCTCTCCCAGGGGAAGCGACAATCGGGGGAGCCTGGTGCCAACCTCATGACCGCCCACCTCGAACAACAACTTGCGCGCCAGGGAGTAGCCGTTGGTGTGCAATCCCGTGGATGCCAGTCCCAGGATGGCATCCCCCGGCCGGATGCGCTGTCCGTCCACCAGGTGCGACTGATCGACCAGGCCCACGATGAAACCGGCCAGATCGTATTCCCCGCTGGAGTAAAACCCCGGCATCTCGGCCGTTTCTCCTCCCAGCAGAGCACATTCCGATTCCCGGCAACCGGCGGCGATCCCCTCCACGACCCTGGCGATGACCTCCGGCTCCATCCGGTGGGTTGCGACGTAGTCCATGAAGAAGAGGGGCGCGGCTCCCTGAACCAGGATGTCATTGACACAGTGAGCCACCAGATCCCTGCCCACGGTGTGATGGACGCCGGTAGCGAAGGCAATCTTGAGCTTGGTCCCGACGCCGTCTACGCTGGACACCAGAATGGGCTGAGGCGTCCCCTCCCTCTTCAGGCGAAAGAGCCCACCGAAGGTGCCGATCTCGCTGGCGACTTCCGGAGTGAAGGTCCGGCGGGCCAGCGCCTTGATGCGTTTCTTGGCGGCATCGGCCCGGTCTATGTCCACGCCGGCGTCCCGGTAGGCAAAGACAGTCTTGGAGGTCATGGGCTTTTCAGGCAGTCTCGACCGCGGGCATCTGGGGAAAAGGCACCGGATAGTCACCGGTATAGCAGGCCGAGCAGAAATGTCCCTGGCCCTGCTCCACGCCGCAACTGCGGAGCATGCCTTCATGGCTCAAATATCCCAGGGTGTCGGCCTCGATATACCTGCGAATTTCATCGACCGAATGGCTGGAGGCAATCAACTCCCTCTTGGTAGGCGTATCCACCCCATAAAAGCAGGGGGAGATGGTGGGTGGGCAACTGATCCGTACATGGACTTCCAGGGCGCCGGCGTCCCGGACCATCTTGACGATCTTTCGGCTGGTCGTTCCCCTCACGATGGAGTCGTCCACCAGAACCACCCGTTTCCCCTGGATCAGCTCCGCCACCGGATTCAACTTGATCTTGACCCCGAAATGGCGAATGGATTGCCTGGGCTCGATGAAGGTCCTGCCGACATAGTGGTTGCGGATCAGCCCGAACTCGAACCGGATCCTGGATTCGTGGGAGAAGCCGATGGCCGCGGCCACGCCCGAATCCGGAACCGGCACCACGATGTCGGCCTCCACCGGCTGCTCTTGCGCCAGGGTCCTCCCCAGAAGGTGACGGCTTTCGTAAACGGACCGGCCAAAGATATGGCTGTCGGGCCTGGAAAAGTAGACGTGCTCGAAGACGCAGAAGGAGGGGGACCGCGGCGGCGAGATCTGGCGTGACCGCGTCCCGCCCTTGAAAAGCGTCAGCATTTCCCCGGGAGCGACTTCGCGGTCGAAGCGGGCCTCGATGAGGTCAAAGGCGCAGGTCTCCGAGGCCAGCACGGGAGAATCGTCCAGCCAACCCAGGTTAAGGGGGCGAAAACCTCGCGGATCCCGAACGGCGATCACCTTTTCCCGGGTCAGGAAGATCAGCGAGTAGGCTCCCGTCAACTGCGACAGGGCTTCCTGGATGGCGTCCTCGATGGTTTCCTGGGGGGATCGGGCAATGAGGTGGAGAATGACCTCGCTATCGGTCGTCGACTGGAAGATCGACCCCGACTTCTCGAGCTGCCCCCTCACCTGCAAGGCGTTGATCAGGTTCCCGTTGTGACAGAGCCCCAGGTCACCCTGGCTGCAGGAAACGACCAGGGGCTGGGCATTCTTTGAGGCGCTTTCACCCGCCGTGGAGTAGCGAGTATGGCCGATGGCCGCCTCCCCCTTCAAATGCTCCAGGCGAGAGTGGTCGAAAATGTCGGCCACATGGCCCATCCCCGTCTCACTGTGGAGCCCGTTGCCGTCACTGGAGACGATGCCCGCGCTCTCCTGTCCCCGATGCTGAAGGGCGTACAAGCCCAGATAGGTGATCCGGGACGCCTCCCGATGCCCGAACACCCCAAAGACTCCGCACTCTTCCCGAAACTTGTCAAACATCGGTTACCCGGGATACCTCGCTCTGTCGGTACCGCGGCCAGCGGCATTTGTCAGGGAGTGGCAACAGGAATGACCAGCGGCGCTAAGCGAAAATTATAATGGATCTGCGAACAATCCACCCAGACAATTTCTCCAGATCTTCTCCAGCGAGACGACCGATCTTTCGAGCACGACTGAACCGGAACGACGCACGCTGAGCACATCCGGAACTACCCATCCCAGAGGAGTCACCGGCACGCCTTGAAGCCCGGCAATGTCTTCCAGGGCCGCCAGGTTTTCCTCCTCGACTGTAACCAGAATCCGGGAGGGATATTCCGCAAACAACGCCTCTCCCACTTCTTCGGCGGAAGGCAACAGGATATCGGCCCCCAGAGTCCCGGCGCCAAAGCGGGAAAAGCCCATCTCCGCCAAGGCTACGACCAAACCTCCATCCGAACAGTCGTGCGCGGAGAGGATCAGGCCTTTCTCGATGCCCTCGCGGCAGGTCCTCTGCACACGCACCTCCAGGTCCAGGTCCAAGGGCGGACAGGGAAGCCGACTGACCCAACCCGTATAGACGTCCGCGCCGTTTTCCCGAGACGGTTGCAGCCTCGACAGGTTGTGGCGGACAGCGCTCGAATAGCCGGTCGGGCGCCCGACCAGTGGACCCAACAAGACGATCCGATGGCCTTCCCGGACAAACCAGGAGCCACGCAGGCGTGAAAGGGGTTCGATCAAGCCCACCATTCCAATGACGGGAGTGGGGTCGATGCCCTCCCCAAGCGTCTCGTTGTAGAGGCTGACGTTTCCGCCGGTGACAGGCGTCCCCAGGGCACGGCAGGCTTCGCCCATTCCCTCGACCACCTGGGTCATTTGCCACATGATTTCGGGTTTTTCCGGATTGCCCATATTCAGGCAGTTGGTGGCCGCCAGGGGACGGGCGCCGGCACAGACCAGGTTGCGGCAGCTCTCGGCCACGGCCAACTGGGCTCCCACGCGGGGATCCTGGCGGCAGTAGCGGCCATTGCCATCCAGGCTCATGGCCAGCGCCTTCCGGGTATTCTTGACCCGAACCACGGCTGCATCGGCGCCGGGAACCTGAACCGTATTGGTCCGTACCATGTGGTCGTATTGGCGATAGACCCACTCCCGTGAGCTCAGATTGGGGGAAGCCAGAAAACATTCCAGGAGGCCTCCCCAATCCATGGACAGGGGACCGGGCGGGGGCGGGGGCGGCGAGGTCCGTGCGGGGGCTGCCACCGGTCGGCGGTAAAGGGGAGCCTCATCGGTCAGGACCCGATTGGGTATTTCGGCCACTTTCCGTCCTCGCTCCAGGATTCGAAGCATTCCGTCCCCGGTGACTTCTCCGATGGCGACGGCATCGATCTCCCATTTTCGGAAGATCCGGAAAATCTCCTCTTCCCTGCCCCGTTCAGCCACCAGGAGCATCCGTTCCTGGGATTCGCTCAGCATGATTTCGTACGGAGTCATGCCCTCCTCGCGTTGAGGCACCTTTGCCAGATCGATCTCGATCCCCGTGTCCGCCCGTCCGCCCATCTCGCAGGTGGAACAGGTCAGTCCGGCGGCCCCCATATCCTGGATGCCCACCACGGCACCCGTCTTCATGGCCTCCAGACAGGCTTCCAGCAGCAGTTTCTCCAGAAAGGGATCGCCAACCTGCACGTTGGGGCGCTTGCTTTCCGAGGCTTCATCGAACTCGGCCGAAGCCATGGTGGCTCCGTGAATGCCGTCTCTGCCGGTCTTGGCGCCGACGTAGATCACCGGATTCCCGATACCCGCGGCTTTCCCGTAAAAGATCCGGTCCTTTCTGAACAGACCCAGGGCGAAGGCGTTTACCAGGGGGTTTTGGGAATAACATCCCTCGAACACCACTTCCCCGCCCACGGTCGGCACCCCGAAACAGTTGCCGTATCCGGCGATACCGGCTACCACGCCCTCCATGATGCGCCGGTTCCGGGGCTGATCGGGAGGCCCGAAGCGCAGGGAGTTCATGGCGGCGATGGGACGGGCGCCCATGGTAAAGATATCGCGCAAAATCCCCCCGACTCCGGTGGCCGCTCCCTGGTAGGGCTCGACGAAGCTGGGGTGATTGTGGGACTCGATCTTGAAGGCCACCGCGTAGCCATCGCCGATATCGATGATCCCGGCGTTCTCGCCAGGCCCCTGCAGCACCTGGGGGCCTTGCGTGGGCAACCGCTTCAACTGGAGTTTGGAACTCTTGTAACTGCAGTGTTCGCTCCACATGACGCTGAAGATCCCCAGTTCCGTCAGGTTGGGGCAGCGGCCCAGGATCGACAGGATGCGATCGTATTCGGCTTGGGTCAGGTTGTGCTGTTCCAGCACGTCAGCCGTAATCGACAGATTGGCTTGCATTTCAGGCCTGGGATCGGGACTGGATCATCGACTGAAAAAGGCGCACCCCGTCCTCGCTGCCCAGCAGCGGCTCGCTGGCCCTTTCCGGGTGGGGCATCATTCCCAAAACGTTGCCACGGGGATTGCAGATCCCGGCCACATTGGCTACCGAGCCATTGGGATTGGCCTCGGCGGTAATCTCACCGTCCGGGTTACAGTAGCGGAACACCACCTGCCGATTGCGCTCCAGCCACCGGAAAGCGTCGGCGTCCAGGGTGTAGTTGCCCTCCATGTGTCCGATGGGAATGTTCCAGACATCCCCTTCCCTGGCCAGACCGGTAAAGGGAATCCGGGCGTTCTCCACGCGAATCGAGACCTGCCGGCACACATACTTCAACCCGCGGTTCCTCAGCATGGCTCCCGGCAGCAGCCCCGATTCCAGCAGTATCTGGAAGCCGTTGCAGATGCCCAGGACCAGTCCGCCCCGGTCAGCGAAACGCCGCACCGCTCCCATCACCGGAGAGAAGCGGGCGATGGCCCCGGTGCGCAGGTAGTCCCCGTAGGAAAATCCTCCGGGAACGATGATGGCCTGGCAATCCCTGAGATCGGTCGACTGGTGCCAGATAAACTCCGCCGGCTGCCGCAGCACCTTGCGAATGGCGTGATAGGCATCGTGCTCGCAGTTGCTCCCCGGGAACATCAGCACGCCGAATTTCATCTTCAGCCGTCTCCTGGAATCCGGTCGGAAGGCAGAAGCCTTCCCTTCCCCGCGACCCCACTCTCCCATCCAGGACGCAATTACTCGATCCGGTAGCTGAATTCCTCGATCACCGGGTTGGTCAATAC
Source organism: Acidobacteriota bacterium (assembly GCA_022826755.1). GTDB lineage: Bacteria > Acidobacteriota > Terriglobia > Versatilivoradales > Versatilivoraceae > Versatilivorator. The sequence goes on along the minus strand of JAJDUG010000053.1, from coordinate 48,805 downwards.
GTCCTTGGCTATCTTTTCGACCTCGGCTCGAACTTCTTCCCGGGTCAGCTCAGGGGCAAAGTCGATTTCGAAAAACTTGCCCTGGCGCACCTCGGTAATCTGTTGAAAGCCGATGTTCTCCAGACTGTGATGAATGGTCTTGCCCTGGGGGTCCAGAACGCTTTTCTTGAGGCTGACGTAGACTCTAGCCCGCATATCTCACCGGGTCGCTGAATACACGCTGTATAGGATTGTCGATTGTGGATTGCAGATTTCTGATTCGGGCAAAAGCCAAGTCCCGTATCTCCCCAATCAACAATCAGAAATCGGCAATCAACAATACGAATGCTTGTCGGTCCGAGGCATGACCTCGCTTCAGAACCGATCACGCACCGAACACACGCTCGAAAACGGCGTCCACGTGCCGCAACTGGTGCTTCAGATCGAAGCTGGTTTCGATCTCGGATCGGGACAGATGTTTCAGGATGTCTTCGTCCTGCAGCACCAGGCTCTTGAAATCCGTCTCCTCCGACCAGACGCGCATGGCGTTTCGCTGCACCCACCGATAGGCCTGCTCCCGGCTGACTCCTTTTCGAGTCAGGTCGAGGAGAATCTGCCCGGAAAAGACCAGCCCCTTCATCAAGTTCAGGTTCTCCAGCATCCGCTTCGGGTAGACCAGCAGTCTTTCCAGCAGTCGCGTCGTCTTGGCCAACAGGTAGTCGACCAGAATGGTTGAATCCGGCAGAATCACGCGCTCCACCGAAGAGTGGGAAATATCCCGCTCGTGCCACAGCGTGATGTTTTCCAGCCCGGCCAGCAGATTGGAGCGCACCACCCGGGCCAGTCCGGAGATCTGTTCGCAGGTCACGGGATTCCTCTTGTGCGGCATTGCCGAAGAGCCCTTCTGTCCGGCCGAGAAGTACTCTTCCACCTCCCGGACCTCGGTGCGCTGCAGTCCCCGGACCTCGGTGGCGATCTTCTCCAGGCTGGCGGCGATCAGGGCCAGCGCCGACAGGAATTCGGCATGGCGGTCGCGTTGCACGATCTGGGTCGATACCGGGTCGGGCTGCAGCCCCAGGATGCGGCAGACGGATTCCTCGACCGTGGGATCGAGGTGGGCAAAGGTCCCGACCGCTCCCGACAACTTTCCCACTCGAACGCCTTCGGCCGCGGCCTGGAGCCGCCTCTGGTTGCGGCGGGCTTCTTCGTACCACACGGCCAGCTTGAGGCCCAGCGTGGTGGGTTCGGCATGAATCCCGTGGGTCCGCCCCACCATGACCGTCCTCTTGAACTCACGGGCTCGCTTCTCCAGCACCTCCACCAACCGGGCCAGCCCTTCGGTGAGAATCCCCGATGCTTCCTTGAGCTGCAGAGCCAGGGCCGTATCCACCACGTCGGAGGAGGTCAGGCCGTAGTGAACGTAGCGGGACTCCGGCCCCACGTGCTCGGCCACCGAGGTGGTGAAGGCGACCACGTCATGCTTGACCTCGCGCTCGATCTCGTCGATCCGGGCCACGTCGAAGTCGGCCTTCTCCCGAATCACCCGAGCCGCACCCCGGGGGACGACGCCCCGCTCAGCCAGGACATCCGTACAGGCCAACTCCACTTCCAACCATTTCCGAAACTTGTTTTCCGGAGACCAGATCCGCCCCATGCGGGGACGGGTATAACGCTCAATCACAGTGAGAAGTCCTCCTGAAAAAATGCGGGCTAAAAGCGGATGACCCTGCTCGGATCGGACCGGGAAGCCAAGAGCAGGTTGTCGATGTCAAAGGCTCTCTTTTCCAAGGCCTTACGGGCGACCATGCGCGCGATATCGGGATGGTTGTTGTTCTCGCTCAGGTGAGCCAGCAGGATGTAGGCAGCCTTTCCGTCAAAGTCCTCCTCGAAGAATTTTCCGACGCTTTCGTTGGAAAGATGGCCATGGCGACTCATGATCCGTTGCTTCACCGCCCAGGGATAGGGACTGAGACGCAACATTTCCAGGTCATGGTTCGACTCCAGGACCAGCAGGTCACTGCCCGCCATGCGGCGCCGGACCAATTCGGTAAGGACACCCAGGTCCGTCACATGGGAGATTTTGACTCCCCCGGCTTCCAGGTTGAACGCCAGAGGATCGGCAGCATCGTGGGAAACGGAAAACGGGGATATCTTCAAATCGCCGAGCTGAAACGACTCCCCGGCCTTGAGGCACTCCCTCCTTTTCAGCACCGGCTTGACTGAGAGCGCCTCGTAGGTCGCGTCTCCGATGAAGGTGAGAATATCACAGGTCTTCAGGAGCCCCGTCAGACCCTTGACGTGGTCCGTGTGCTCGTGTGAGATGACCAGGGCATCGATGTCGTCCAGGGATTCTCCGATGGCCAGCAGCCTCTTGGCCGTCTGAGCCCGACTGAATCCTGCATCCAACAGCAGCTTGACCCTTCCGGTGGCAATGAAGGTGCAGTTGCCGGAACTCCCGCTGCCCAGAACTGAAACCGTAACCGCCACTGTCGCCCTTGTAAGAGTGAAGAGTGGTTAGTGGAGAGTGGAGAGTTATTTGATCGACACGTTACGTAGCTTGCCTGGAACAATCCGGTTTCGCGCTGCATGCGACGGGGAGAAAAGAGTTATCCACGAAGGGACACGAAGACACACGAAGCAAGAAGCCGAGGGGAACCGGTACCCGCCGGTGCTCCCGAAACGCCATTCAGGTCCCCGACTTCATCCTCGGATGATCCGCCCCGTCGTCCGGGGCGGAGACGCGCTCTCCACTCTTCACTCTCCACTCTTCACTCTCCACTTGCCTCAGCCAACCGCTCATCCGCAGTCCAGGTCTGTACGGTTCAAACGGACCCCCTCCAGGTTGCCCAACACGGTCAGTGATACCTGGCGAGTGTCAAAAACCGAACAAGCCAACCCCTGAACCTCATCCGCGGACACTCGATCGATATCCCGAATGGTCTCCTGTGGAGGTGTGTAGTCCCCGAAATAGAGTTCCTGCCGCGCCAGGTTGGCCATGCGGCTGGAACTGGATTCCAGGCTCAGCAGCAGGCTCCCCTTGAGGTGATCCTTGGCGCGCCGGAGTTCCTCGTCCTGTACTCGATTCCGCTTGAGGTCGCGGAACTCCCGCACGATGGAACTGATCACCCTGCCGACGTTTTCGAGAGAGGTTCCTGCGAAGACCGATAGACAGCCGGTATCCCGGAACGAACTCAAACCCGAGTAGATGGCATAGGCCAGACCCTGTTTTTCCCTGATGTTCTGAAAGAGACGGGAACTCATTCCGGCTCCCAGGATGGTGCTCAACAGGTAGAACGCGAACCGGTCCCGGTCGGTGAGGGCGCAGCCGGGCACGCCCAGGCAGATGTGGGCCTGTTCCAGCTCTTTCTTGGTGCGCAATGAGATGGGATTGCAAGGCTTGGCCGGGGCCAGAGCCCGCCCGTTCGACCGGCCTTCCAGGTGGCCGAAATGGTGCAGGGCCAGGTCCAGGATGTTGCGGTGGTCCAGGTGGCCCGCAGCCGACACCACCAGTTGATCCGGAGTGTAGTGCTCTCGGAAAAAACCGGCCACCCGGCCCCGGTCCAGTCGGCTGACCGTCCGGCTGGTTCCCAGGATCGGCCGTCCCAGCGGTTGGTTCTTCCAGAAGTTCTGGGTGAAAATCTCGCAAACCAGATCGTCCGGATTGTCTTCCTCCATCTTGATCTCCTCCAGAACCACGCAGCGTTCCCGCTCCATCTCATCGGGATCGAACCGCGGGTTGAGGACGAGATCCGCAAGGATGTCGAATGCCAGAGGAAGATGATCATCCAGGACCTTGGCGCTGTAACAGGCGGTTTCCTTTCCCGTGAAGGCATCCAGATGGCCGCCGATCGAGTCCACCTCTTTGGCGATCTCTTCGGCCGTGCGCCGCCGGGTGCCCTTGAACAGCAGGTGCTCCACGAAATGGGCCACACCATTCAGTTCAGGGGTTTCGCTGCGAGAGCCGGTCTTGACCCAGACTCCCATGGAAACGGAACGGACATGAGGCATGCGCTCGGTGAGAACCGTAAGCCCATTGTCCAACACGTCCTTATTGACATTCTCCATGGAGTCCGTGTCCCGGGGGTGCGAACTGGATTGTTCCGGAAGGCTCGACTGTGGCTGCGGCAGTGGGAAAATGGGTCGAGCCGCGTAGGTGACTGCTTAAGCTATGAAGCTAACACAACCCCAGCGGGTTTTCAACAGGGCGAATTCACAGGGCGAACTCACTCCTCCCCGAACAGGGGACGTTGGCCTGCGTGGCCCGCGCTCGCCCTGGAAGTCAGGTCTTCGGCAAGGGGAAAGCCGCTTTCCAGCAGTTCACGGGCCTTGCCGTTCGATTCCAGGGGAATCGCCCGGGCCCCCTCCACCCCCGGAATGATGACCAGAGTCTGCTGAAGCGCACTTCTCTTGTCTCGCAACAGTTCGGGAGAGTGGGTGCTCAGCAGGGTCTGCCTTCCGGTGCGGCGCTGGACCCGGGCCAGCATCTTCGGCAGTGTCCGGACCATGCCCGGATGGAGCGAGAGTTCCGGTTCCTCGAGCAACAGCGGACCCTCCTTCTCCATGGCCGACCAGAACAGGCCGATGAGCCTCAGAGTGCCGTCGGAGAATTGCTCTTCCGTTTGCCAGGCGCCCTGGGGGCGCCAGTGCCGGTATTTGCCGCGAAGATGGGGTGTCCCCCGGGAATCGCGCCACAGGTCGATGGCCTCCAGTTGGGGCACCGCCATCTGAAGTGCCTCTCCAATCCGCCGGAGACGTGCATTGCGGGTTCGATCCGGGACGCCGGCCACCTGCTTCAGGAAATCGCCGCCGAAGGGGTCGTTCGAGCCTCCCCCCGAACGGTCAGGGTCGCGGATCAGTTGGGGGACGATGTGCAGGTAGCGAATGGAAGCAAAGAAGGCGGCCAACTCGCGAAAGTCCCGGTTGGCGTTCACCTGTTCCAGGCTGGTCTGGGTGAGACGCTCGGGATCGGCGTAATCCTGATCATCGGGACGTTTGACCAGCTCCACGCAATCGCGCAAGACCCGCTCCCTGCAAATCAGGGGGCGTCTTTGCCGATCGTGGTGCAGACCCAACTCGTAGTTCCACTGAGTCCCCGCTTTTCCTTCGGTCAACTCAACTCCAATCTCGACCTCCGACTGCCTGCGCGCCGCCAGGCAGCGGATGGTGCTCAGCCCACCCCGTCGAGCCACCGCCTGCCGAAAGCCGCCGCCGGGCGCAGCCAGGTCCCGCAGGAAACGGAAGGAATCCAGAAAGTTGGACTTCCCCGACGCGTTGGGTCCAATGAGACACAGACGTTTCGGAATGGCCACCTCGATGCCGGTGAAGTTTCGCCAATTCCGTAATCGCAGACGCCGGAAACGCAGGTCTCCGCCCATCACACCTCCGACGCAACAGGCCCTGAACGAGGGCGGGTTGCTTCGCCCTTCCGCGCCAAAAACCCCGGGCGCTTCATGCCGTGGACCGGGTCGCTGAGTCAACCCGAAAATATAGCACCGAACACTACCGGCAACCAATAGCGGGGCCCCGGCTCCGCAGCCGATTGCACTATCTCCAACCCGTCTGTTATGATCCCCATTCCAGCTTGAACCGGTTGAAAACAGGAGACTTCCCGCAATGGCCGCTTCCAGGGGCGAGCTTTTGGGGCTGACCGCCGACGAACTGGCTGCCCTGATGGTCGATTGGGGTGAGAAACCCTATCACGGACGCCAGCTCTACGGGGCCCTCTACCGCCGAAGGCAACTCGACCCGGAATCCATGACAGAGCTCTCCAGGTCCCTCCGGCGGAAACTTGAGAGCTGCGTCATTTCCCTGCCCCGGCTGCAAAAGCGTCAGCGAGCGGCCGACGGCACCGAGAAATACCTGCTTGAACTGGCGGACGGGGAGAAGATCGAGTGCGTTCTGATCCCTGAGCGAAAGCGCAATACCCTGTGTATCTCCACTCAGGCGGGCTGCCCTCTGGATTGCCGCTTCTGCTTGACGGCCATGCTGGGGTTCGGGCGCAACCTCAACCCGGCAGAAATCCTGGGGCAGATCCTCTACGTGCTTGCCGATAGAAACCTGGCAATATACTCGGAGGGTGACGGCAGCCGTCCCGCGCTCACCAACCTGGTGCTGATGGGAATGGGCGAGCCCCTTCTCAATCTCGATAATGTCCTCAAGACCCTGATCATTTTGGCCGATCCCGGGGGAATGGCTTTTTCTCCGCGCCGAATCACACTGTCGACGGTGGGGCTGGTTCCCCAGCTGAGGAAACTGGCTCAGGCACCCGTAGTACCCAACCTGGCCGTCTCGCTTTCCGCCACCACCGATGAGGTTCGTGACCGGCTGATGCCCATCAACCGAAGGTATCCCATCGACACCATCCTGCGCGCATGCGCCGATTATCCTCTGAAACGAAACCAGCGGGTGACTTTCGAGTACGTCCTCATGGACGGAGTCAATGACAGCGACGACGATGCCCGGCGGCTGGTCAAACTGCTGGCCCGCCTGCGTTCCAAGGTCAACCTCCTTCCGCTGAACCCCGGCAATGCCAACGGCTTGAGACCCTCACCCCCCGAGCGGGTCAACCGCTTTCGGGAGATCCTCACCGGCAGGAGCCTGCCGGCTTATGTCCGGAAACCCAGGGGGATGGACATCTATGCCGCTTGCGGGCAACTGCACCTGGCCGCTGGTCATCATTCCCGAACCACCCGCACCTCACGGCTGGATGCCATCTCGTAGCGAACCCCGCGCCAGAGGATGGTGGAGGTAAACAAGGAGACCGCAAGATTGCAGGCGGTCAGCGTTGCCGTCAGGGGCCCCAGCAGCAGGTATCCCCAAAAGTCTCGCTTGAGGCTCTCTCGCTGCTCGGGGCGGATCCGCCGGATCATTCTCCAGCGGAAGAGTCCTCGAACGGCGCCAAGCAACCAGACCGTCCCCAGCAGGAGCAGCAGCGGGGCGCCCTGCAGCCAACCGATCCGGATCGCTCCGCCCACCCCAAGGGCTGACGCCAGCAGCTCACCCACCGCCCACCACCAGAACAGCACGAAGGGCCACTCCGAAAGGTGGGCCATCCTCCAGAGGCCCCGCGAGTAAACCTTGGTAATGATGACTTGGCGTGTGGACCATTCCAGCAGTTCCCTCCAGGTGCAGTCTCCATGGGAGGCCACCAGACAGCGAGGTTGATAATGGATCCGGAGGCCTGCCGAATGCAGGGCCTCCGTCAGGGAGTAGTCGTCACTGACGGAATGTTGCCAATGGGCCGGAACGTCGACCGCCGCAAAGGTCGACCGCCGGATCGCCATCGAGCCTCCCCAGGCGAAGTTGTGGCGGTGTTCCCCCAGCAGCGTGGCTACGGAACCGTTCCAGGTGGCTCGCAGAAGGCCGGCCAGGTTTCCACTGCGGGGAAAGAACCACCGGTACCCGGTGGAGGCTCCGATTTCGGGGTCCCTCAAGGGCGACAGGAGGTCCCGCAACCAATGCCGGTGCGGCCTTCCGTCCGAGTCTGCAAAGACCAGAACCTGCGAACCCGAATCCACCCGATCCAGTGACCGCAGGAGATTGTGCACCTTCTCTCCGCGCTGGTTCGAAAATCCGGACACCACGAACTTGATCCGCCGCCCGGGAAATTTCCGGGCCGCCCCGCGCAGGACCACCAGCGAGGGATCGGACTCGGTGGCGGTCACAAAGATGACCTCGTAGTCTTCAAACTCCTGATCCAGGATGGCCTCCATGTTCTCCTGCAACTCGAAATCGGTCTCCTTGCAGGGAACAATCACCGAAGCTGGAGGCATCCAGGCGGGCGGTGTTCGGGACAACTCGCGGTCGAGATAACGCCGGTAGCTCAGGCTGTGCAGTCCACCGGCCAAGCCCTTGAGGAGAACCACTGCGGCCAGAAGGAGGAAAAGCAAGTCCATGAAAGGGAAGCTGTAGTCTTGGGTTGGGGGGAAGACGGGGCTACTCCCATCGAAAAACCCTCACCGCCAACCAGACCGAAACGATGCTCCACACTCCCAGGCCGGCCAACTGGAGCCCAAGGGCCGGGAGGGTTGAGCCTTCCAGCACAATGCTTCGCATGCCGTCGGCCAGGTAGGTGAGGGGGAAGAACTCGGTGACCACTCGAACCGGCTCGGGCAGGTTGGTGCGGCTGAAGAAAACTCCCGAGAGGAGCATCATGGGAAGCGAGACCACGTTGGCCAGGGGAACGACCTGATCCTCCGTCTTGGCGATACCGGCCAGGAAGAAGCCGATGGCCAGAAACACGGCCCCGCCCAGCAGACCCATGGCGAAGAGATCCAGCAGCCTTCCCATGAACTGCAGGTCGAAGAAGAGAATTCCCACCCCTACCAGGACAACGATCTGCGCCAGCAGAACCATCAGCCGCATGGTCACCTGGGCCGCAATGAAGTCCTGCGGTCTCATGGGAGTTACTGACAGGCGGCGAAGGACCCCTCGCTTGCGGAGCGAAACGAATCCGAAGGCCACCCCGAAGATGCCGCTCTGCATGATGGCCAGGGACAGCACCCCGGGAAGCAGAAAGTCGATGTAGCTGGAGCGGCGGCTGGCTACCGATTGGATCGCCAATGGAATTCGATCCGGCGCCGATTGCATCCCGAAGGTCGCATCGTCCAGCAACTTGCGGAGGATCAGCAGGCCCATCTGCGTTTCCTCGGGTGTGCCGTCATTGACCAGGACCCGCAACTCCTGCTTCCCGGCGGGATCGAACCCCTCGGGAAGGACCAGGACCAGATGGCGTTTGCCGGCCTTGAGCTGCTCCAGCTCTGCGCTTTCCGCTCCCCGAGTGACCTGTACCGTCCGGACCTCCCCAAGCCTCCCCACCAGCCTTGCGGCCGGTTCATTCTCCGCGCCAGCCACCCCGAGCTGAATCCTCCCCAAGCCCTCGAAGCTGACAAATCCGAACAGAAAAACCATGAAGAGCGGCAGCAACATGGTCCAGACGATGGCCTCCTTCTGTCGGGTGAACATCTTCAGAGACGCCACCGTCAATTTCCACCGAAGCCGCATGGTTCGTCACCGCGTGTTGCGGAGTGAGCCGGAATTGCCAGCGTTTCCAGGCACTTCCTCCGATATTTCATCGGTCCCGGCGAGGGCCGGGCGAAGTCTCCGCTTCAATCCTCTTGCAAGGCGTGGCCGGTGAGGTGGAGAAAGACGTCTTCCAGGTTGGCCAGCCGCTCCACTCGTTCCTTCTTGAATCCGGATGCCAGCAGGTCGCCGATGAGCGTGCGGGGGGGCGCATCGGCAACAATACGCCCCCGGTCCATGATGGCCACTCGATCGCACAACTCCTCGGCCTCTTCCATGTAATGGGTCGTCAGGACCACCGTCTTTCCCTCGGAACGGATTCTGCGAATAACTCCCCAGAGGTGTCGTCTGGCCTGAGGGTCCAGTCCGGTGGTCGGCTCGTCCAGAAATACCAGCAGCGGATCGTTCACCAGGGACGCGGCTATGGAGAATCGCTGTTGCTGCCCTCCCGAAAGCTGCTCCACCTGCGCTTTGGCCCGATCCTGCAGATCCACCTCGCTCAACAGTTCCAACGGATCGACCACCCGGCCGTAGAGTTCTCCCAACAAGAGCAGCAACTCCTTCAGATTGAGTTTCTCGAAAAAGGAAGCCGACTGGAGTTGAACGCCAATCCGCTGCTGAACCTGCCGGGGGTGGCTGCTGACGTCCAGCCCATCCAGAATGACCGTCCCGGCATCGATGGGCCTCAGCGTTTCGATCATTTCCAGAGTGGAGGTCTTTCCGGCGCCGTTGGGCCCGAGGATGCCGAAGATTTCCTGGCAATGGACCGAAAAGCTGACCCGATCCACCGCGACCAGGTCCCCATATCTCTTGAACAGGTTATTGACAGCCAGAATCACTGGTGACACTGAGACCCCTGTCTGAAACAACTGACAACCTCGTTTAGCTTTATCGAAAAGACTTCGCCGAGATCGACAAGTTGCTTAACGTATCGATTAAATCACTATCCAATCTCCACTCCCCACTATAGGGATTTGGACGCCCATTGCCCAATGGTGGACGCTGCTGTATTTTAGTCGGAGGTGCTGGCGTCACGACCGATCATCTGGCACAAGCCGAAACGGCCGCACCGATTCCTAAATTCAAGATTTCTCATGAAACGCGCGCTTGCCCTCGTAGTTGTCTTGACGGCGGCACTATCCCTGGGATGGTTGGCAGGGGCGATCATGCAGCCACGAATCCACGCCTCGGGCACCTCACCCGAAGACCTCACCCTTGCCTACCCCAAGTCCAGGAAAGCCGATCAGGTCGACCGCTACCATGGCATCGATGTCCGGGACCCCTATCGCTGGCTCGAAACCCCCGATTCGGAAGAAACGCGTTCCTGGATTCAGGCCCAAAATTCACTGACCTTCCGTTACCTCGGAAAAATATCCCAGCGGGGACCCATCAGGAGGAAACTGGAGCGGCTGTGGAACTATGAACGCTACGGCGTACCCCACAAGGAAGGCGGCCGCTACTTTTACCGAAAGAACGACGGCCTCCAGAACCAAAGCGTGCTCTATACGGTTCCCAGCCTGACCGGCAAGCCCCGGGTGCTGCTGGACCCCAACCGGCTGTCCGATCAAGGGACCATCTCCCTGGCCAACTATTCCATCAGTCCTGATGGCAGGTTCATGGCCTACGGTCTCTCAACCTCCGGTTCGGATTGGATGGAATGGAAGATTCGAGAGGTCTCGACAGGCAAAGACTTGAAGGAGACGCTGCGTTGGATCAAGTTTTCCGGAGCCTCATGGGACCATGACAACCGGGGATTCTACTACAGCCGCTACGACGAACCCAAGGGAACTGCCGGCTCGGCGGACACCCACTACCACCAGAAACTCTTCTACCACCGAATCGGCACACCCCAGTCGGAGGATGTGCTGATCTACGAGCGTCCCGACCGCAAGGAGTGGGGCTTCAGCTCTCGGGTCACCGAGGACGGGAGCTACCTGGTCATCCACGTCTGGAAAGGCACCGACAGGCGAAACCGCGTCTATATCCGGGCACTCGAAGGCACCGCCTCGGAGGTGGTTCCCCTGTTGGACGACTTCGACGCTTCCTACCGCTTCATCGGCAACGAGGGTTCCCTTTTCTGGTTCAGCACCGACCTGGAGGCCCCGCGGGGGCGGGTCATTGCGGTGGACGTTCGACGGCCGGGGCGGTCGAACTGGCGGGAAGTCATCCCGGAATCGGCCGAAACGCTGGAACAGGTGAGCCTGGTCAACCACCGGTTCATCGCCACCTACCTCAAGGACGCCCACTCCCTGGTGCGGCTCTTTGGGCTCGAAGGAGAGTCGGCCGGCTCCATTGACCTTCCCGGACTCGGCACCGTCACCGGCCTCGACGGCAAAAAAGACGACTCGGAAACCTTCTTCGGTTTTACCAGCTTCACCACTCCTCTGACTATTTTCCACCAGGACCTCGAATCAGGTGAGCGGCGGCTGTTCCGTGAGCCCAGCGTCGACTTCGACGCCGGCGCCTATGAAACTCGTCAGGTCTTCTACCGTAGCAAGGACGGAACCCGGGTCCCCATGTTCCTGACTCACCGGAAGGGCCTCTCAACGGAGCGACCGCACCCAACCTACCTCTACGGCTACGGGGGCTTCAACATCTCCATCACTCCCTACTTCTCCGTCTCCAACCTGGTCTGGCTGGAACTGGGGGGCGTGTTGGCAATTCCCAATCTACGCGGCGGCGGCGAGTACGGAGAGGAGTGGCACCGGGCCGGGACCAAGGAAAACAAGCAGAACGTTTTCGATGACTTCATCGCGGCTGCCGAATGGCTGATCCGGCAGGGATACACCCGTCCTTCCCAGTTGGCCATCGGCGGGCGCAGCAACGGAGGGTTGCTGGTGGGAGCCGTCATGACCCAGCGACCGGAACTGTTCGGCGCGGCCCTGCCGGCAGTCGGGGTGCTGGACATGCTGCGTTTCCAGAAATTCACCATCGGATGGGCCTGGGTATCGGACTACGGATCCTCCGAGGATCCCCAACAGTTCAAGGCGCTGCTGGCCTACTCCCCGCTTCACAACCTCCGGCAGGGCGCTCGCTACCCGCCGACCCTCATCACCACCGCCGACCATGACGACCGGGTGGTGCCGGCTCACAGCTACAAGTTCGCCGCCGCCCTGCAGGCCGCCCAGTCCGGCGAGGCGCCCGTGCTCATCCGGATCGAGACCCAGGCCGGCCACGGAGCCGGCAAGCCCACCGGCAAGATCATCGAGGAAGTGGCCGACCAGTGGGGTTTCGTGGTCCACGCCTTGAAGATGGAGCTGTCCGATGCGGAGGCGGCGGACTCCTCCCGAACCGGAAACAACTGATGGCGACCTCCCAGCACGACCTCTCCTTCCTGTGGCCGCTCCTGAAGGGCCTGGTGGTGATCTATGTCGTCCTGGTCGGAAGCGTCTACCTTTTGCAGAGGAAACTCCAGTACTTCCCCAACCCCGATCCGGTTCCCCTGCCCCGGGGAGAGGCATTCCGGGGACTCCAGGAAGTCGCGCTGCCAACAGAGGACGGGCACCGGTTGCAGGGCTGGCACTGGCCGGGAGAAAAGCCGCTGACCCTGGTCTATTTTCCCGGCAACGGCGGCAACCGCGCCGATCGCCTCGAGTGGGCGCGGGACTTTCACCGCCTGGGCTACGGCCTTCTTCTTCTGGACTATCGTGGGTACGGGGGCAACTCGGGAACTCCCACCGAGACGGGCCTCTACCGGGATGCCCGGGCCGCGGTGAACTGGCTCGCCAGGGACCCGGGTCGGAAACTGGCTTACCTCGGAGAATCACTGGGATCCGGAGTGGCGGTGGAGATGGCGACACGAGCCGCGCCGGCCGGACTCATCATCCAATCGGGTTTCTCGTCGGCCGCGGATGTCGGCCAACACCGGTACCCTCTTCTGCCCGTGGGCCTGTTGATGAAGGACCCTTTCGATTCCCTGCCCAAGATCAGGGGCCTGAGCTGCCCGCTGCTGGCCATTCACGGCGACCGGGACAGGACGGTCCCCCTCTCCCTGGGCCGGGCCCTCTTTGAAGCGGCCCCGGAGCCCAAGGAGTGGCTGCCGGTTCCCGGCGCCGCCCACAATGATGTGTTTGCCGTAGGGGGACAATCCTACTGGAAGAAAATCGACGACTTCCTGAATGAGGTCTCGGGCAGCGGACCGGATGGCGAGGACTCGCCTCAGACCCACAAGCAATGAAGATAAAAAGATATCCACGAAGGGGCACGAAGGTCCACGAAGTCACACTAAGGAGTTGGCGGAGCCTCAAGAGGGATTTGCCAATTGTCGATGAGGAGAAAGACACATCCGCGTGGGAGTTCCAATCGGAGATCTGCTGACATGAACACCACGAATCCCAAGACCCTGTATCTGGCCAATCCCTACGGATTTTCGGCTCAGCAGCGCCGGGGTCCGCTGCAGGAACTGGTATCGGCCCTGGAGTCGATGGGAGCCGAAGTCTGGGAGCCCTTTGCCCGTAACAACCAGATCGACCGGAGCAGTCCCAACTGGGCCTATCGGATCGGCCAGGCCGACCTTCGCGACGTACGGGAAGCGGATGGGCTGTTTGCAGTGGTCAACGGCTGTCCACCCGACGAAGGCGTTATGGTGGAACTGGGAATGGCGATCGCCTGGAATAAGCCGGTGTTCCTCTTCCGGGACGACTTCCGTCGCTGCACCGACAGCGAGGGCTACCCCATCAACCTGATGGTATTCACCGGACTTCCGGAAAATGGCTGGGAATCCAGTTGGTACACCTCGATGGAGGAACTGGCAGACCCGGACAAAGCGCTGGCCCAATGGTTGAGCGGCAGGTAGTGTTGCGTTTTCGACAGTGAAGCCCCTTCATGTTGACGGTCCGCCTATCGTTATAGAACGCACTTGCGGACGTGGGAATTGCGGACGGCCCGTCAGGCCAGAAGATCGCCCTCCTCCAGTTTCTTGATGATGTCTTTCAGAATCGCTCCCTTGTCGGACTCGTATTGTACCCTTACCTGAAACGTCTGCATCGTTCCTTCCGCTCCCTTAGGGTCGAACAGTTTTCCTTCGATGACTCCAAGCGTCTTGGACGTATTGACGGTTGCCTTGCAAGAGGATCGGGATTCTTTATTACCTTGACCTTTAGGTCCCAGGGTTATCCGCGTGATGCCGTGGGTCTCGCCGATGATCTCGAACACGCGACGGGCCCGAGCTGACGGAATATCGCGGAGTTGATTCACCGGCTTTCCCCAAATCGTGGCGTGGTTCTTCCTCCCCCCTGTAGAGATTTCAACACGAGCCTGGGTCGCTGGTTTTTGGAACGCTGCACTGCTTGGAGATTGTAACGGAAAGCCGATTTGCTCCTCTTCCCGGAGGCGCTCCCATGTCGACAAAACTCCCTCAATGGCCTTAAAGTCATTTTCGAGTTCCTTCAATGCCTCCCGGATCACATCATCGAGCTGCGTTGTTGGAAATTGCTCCTTCAAACTTCGGCTACTCTCCTGCAACCGACCGATCACTTTCGACGAAACGAGCCTCGGCCCCACGACGTCATCGCACTTGGCGTTACGGCAGGCCGAGCGGATTGCGTCCATTAACTTCCGGCGGTTAAACGACTCCACTCGCCCAGACGATTTTAGGACGCTCCACTTCGCCTCGGTGCGCAAGAGTTTCCGCAGGAATGTCGCGGCCTTCAGTGGCGTCTCCTCCACCCTATCCGCGTAGAAGGCAAGTGTCTTGCTGCCCAGGTGGTTCGGATCAGCGACAACCACCGGTTTCCCTGCCAAGTTTGCGTGGACAATGCCAATGGCGGTTCCTATGGATTCACGCCACATGTTCGCGAGCAGTCCGTCCGCCTTTCCGATCAAAGAGAGATCAGCTTCAACAATTTGGGAAGGGGTTGTCTTTTTCTCTCCCGATGACGCCTCACTGGAGTCTATCTCATTGGGATATATATACTTGCTGGGATCACTACACTCAAAATCCTTGTCGTACTTCTGCTCGATTTCCTCGCGCCACCGGCGCACCTGGACCCGGTTACATCCACTGATCGGGCCAGCAAGGTAGACCTTGAACTTCCGTTGTTTCGACATATTGCTGACCTTAAGTCGCTAACGAAAGCGGAGACAACCCCATTTTACGGTTCTGTCGAACAGTAAGCGACGTTAGCCCATTGGCACCGAATGATCAAGTCTAACTAGCTGCTATGCATAGCTGCTTTGCTTCAATACCTGAATGGCCACAAAAGGCACAAAACACCCATAGACACGTCTCGAATCTCAATTTGTGCCTTTTGTGCTTTTGTGGTCGAGCCTTTTGCAGCAATCGGCTGACAGCGGGAGGTTTGCCGGGAAGGCAGCCCGTGGGAGCACGGGAAAAGCAAGGGGACGTTGTTGAATTACTGGAATAACTTTGTTCCGGCTTCGGAGTCTTGGATGGCAGAAAAAGAGCTGCCGACGCCCCGTCAAGCTTGGCTGAAAGCGGCCGGTTCGCAGCAAAGCTAGTCACACCACGCGGAATCGAGTCCGCGAGGCCGTATGCAAGGCATCACAGAATCGCCCTCCCGATATTTCCACTTATTCAACAACGTCCCCTGTTTTCACACGGTGAGAACCCCTTCGCAATTACAAGGGCCTGGACCCCCGAGGTAAAGAGTTGAAGATTCAAGGGGTGAGCGTCCGGGCCACACGGAAACCGAAGCTGTAGTACCGAGCGCCGGTGGAGCTCCAGTAGCGGATGGCAGCGCGGAGGAACTCAGGTTGGTTGCTCCACGAACCGCCGCGCAACACGCGACTCTCGCAGTTGCCGGTTTCCCAGGCAGAGCCATCCGTCGGCGCACCCTTGTATCTCTTGTTCCAGCAGTCCCCCACCCACTCCCACACGTTGCCGTGCATGTCATGCAGGCCCCAGGCGTTGGGGCTGAATGAGCCCACAGGCGCCGTCTTCTCATTATCCCACTGGCTTCCGCAGCCATCGCAGTTGGCTCGGTTGTGGCCAATCTCGTTTCCCCAGCTATACTTCGTCGTCGATCCCGCCCGCGCCGCGTACTCCCACTCGGCCTCGCTCGGCAACCGGTACCGCTCCCCCGTCTTTTCCGACAGCCACTTCGTATAAGCCACCGCATCTTCCCAGGAAACGTTGATCACCGGATGCCTCCCCCTCCCCCAGCCTTTGTCCTCCGCCCGTGCTCTGCCCGTCTCAGCCGTAAAACGATCGTATTCCTCATACGTCACCTCATACTTCGACATCCCAAACGACGCCATCCTCACCTCATGCACCGGTTTCTCGTCCCGTCCGCAGCTTTTGCCGGACAGGCAGCCCATCTGAAAACGCCCCCCGGGAATCACCACCATCTCGTTCGGACTCAGCCACTTTGCGCGGGCTTCCTCACGTATCTTTGCGCGGACTTCCTCCAACAACTCCTGCGAATCCCCGTAGTACTTGCCTGACGTCCCGGCCACAGACAAGTACTGGTTCGCCGCGTCCTTAGCGAGCTTGAACCTATTCACAGACAACGCCGCCCGTGCAACAACAAAGTGGACCTCGTTGGGTAAGGTGAGATCATGTTGCCTTCGCAAATTAAGTATGGAATTGACCACGTCAACCGTGTCCTTGTACTTCTTTTCACCAATCAGCCGCAACGCTTCAGCCAGATGCTTGTCTGCTTCTTCCTGAGCCCTTATCCGCTCAGCCTGCTTCTTTTCCGCCTCCTCCAATAACTCGGCCTGTTTCAGCTCCGCTTGGTCCAGCAACTCCAGCGCCTCCCGATAGAACTTGCCTGCCCTCCCTGCCGCCACCAGATATCGGTTCACAGCGTCAATCGCAGCCTCGAGCAAGCCGGCCGACTGGGCAATCTGCGCATACTTGAAGTGGAACTCGGCAGGCAACGATAGATCGTGCTCCTTTTGCAGCGCCACGATCTTCTCCATGGCCTCCAGAGCGGCTTTGAACTCTTTCTCTTTCATCAGCCGTTCCGCCTCCACCAGGTAGCGGTCGGCCATGATCTCAGGCGGGAGTTGGGTGGCCGCCTCCATGAAAGCACCAAGCAAGGCTGCAAGCACAACGCTGCCGATCACTTTCCTCATGGCCTCTCTCCCATCCTCAAGGTCTGACATCTTCCGAACAGAATGAAACCTTCAGGATGCACTCGTACTCCTGAACGGTTCCCTGGTACTTCCCCGCATGAATCTCAACCTTACACTGACGCAAAGCCCCTGATTCCGCACTCCTTCGGGATTGACTGGTATCTACGAACACGTCCAGCTCCGGTTGCGGTTCGTCCTGGTCACGCCATGTCCCCTCGACCATGGCCACGCATCCTCCCTTCATGGAAGATAGCCCCTCGTGCCAACACGTGGTTCCGGAGCTCTTGCTGCACGCCGCTTCAGCCGCCTGTCCCGCTTCGTGGCCCGAATCCACACTCCATCCGGTCGCGTAGTGCCACCTGAACCCCGGCCCGACCGCAAGCTGCCGGCCTGCAAGTTCGGTTGCAACGGCAACGTAGAACTCACCCGAGCCGCCGGTCTTCGCAACAGCCTGCTTGGGCTCGAACAGGCCGAGCATGCTTGTCACCTGACCGGATGCCGGTTGGGAAGGCGTCGGGGCGGCAGACGGCGCTTGTTTGTCCTTGGGCTGCTCTGACTGAATTGTCGCCGATGCGCTTTCACCACTGCGGCCGAACATTCCCAGCATATCGATGACCGTAAAGGTGTCCACGAACTCCATGAATACGTCCGCAAGCTGGTTGGCGTCGACGGCATGGTGGTAGGCGCCCCCGGTTTGCGTGGCAATGTCGCGCAGGTCCTGGGCGGCCCGGGAGTTGGGAGCGATGCCGAACCCCACGGTCTCATGGCGAAAGACGATCCCGCTCGACTTCAGGCTGGCCATGGCCTGATCGACGTCGCCGCAGTCGTTTTGGCCGTCTGCCAGCAGCATGATCATCCGGGTGGATGCGCCGGCGTCTCCGTTCTTGTCCATGTAGCGATTGGCGAAGAGCAGAGCGTCGGCCATCGGCGTGCCGCCACCCGGCTGCAGGCTGCCGATGAATTGGGTGAGCCGATTGACGTCACCAGTGAAATCCTGATAGCGCGGGACAGGGTTCTGGCAGTCACCGCTGAAGGCCAGCACCGCCACTTCGACCGAGCCGCTCTTGGCGGCCCTGCCCAAGGCATCGATTGCAGCCTGCTTGGCGGCCTCGATCTTCACCTGGGAATTGCCGCTCCCGATTTCGTTGCCCATGCTTCCAGAGGCGTCGATCAGCAGCAGCAAGCTGCTTCGGACCGGCCCACGGCCTTGAGAAAGCGCCTCAGACCCCCAGCCAATGGCGGCCATCGCCACAAAGACCGTTATCGCTGCTCTTGCTATGTCGCTTATGGGAAGCCTCCAGGTGTTTCCTCGTTGTTGAATCGTCGCGCGATCTATCGCAGACGGTCGTGAAACCGCTTGAATGTCTCCGAATCAGAGTAAGCAGAGAGGCAGACAAGTCAGGATTCGTGGATGCGTGCATCGCGAGAACGAACACCAAGCTCGGGCACGGCCCCCGCTGTGTCGCACGCCCTGCCGGCTGAAAGCTCCATCGCGACCGGGGACTGCGATTTTTCCACAGGCCCCCACCTCGAGAAGCCTGTGTACCTTACTAAATATATGTGACGTTAATACGAAGACATAAATGCCAAGGTGAATACGTTGCGAATTTATGTCCCATTACTGCTAGAATCGACAGTATCGGAGATTGGAGGCACTCGAAACCGGCTCTTCCGTCGAGTTGCCCCTGGCCGACGCTCAACTGGTTTGGCTCGGAGGCCCAATCAAAGGGGGATGACGTGAACCGTCCCGACGACGTGAAACCAGAGAACGAGATGCTTCGGAACCGCATTTCCGAACTGAGCGCGGCCATCCTGCGCATCAGCGCCAGCCTCGACCTCAACACCGTCCTGAGCGAGGTGGTTGAAAGCGCCTGCTCTCTGACCGGCGCCCGCTATGGTGGGATCGTGACCACCGGCGAGGGGGGAGGGGCCTTCGACTTCGTCTCTTCCGGATTAACCGGCGAAGAGCACCGCCAGTTGCTGGACTGGGCCGAGGGGCCACGGTTGTGCGAACACGTCCGCGACCTTGAAGGCACACTGAACATGAAGGACCTGCACGGCTACATCCGGTCGCTCGGTTTTCCCCCGCACCCGGTCGTGCCGAAGACCGTGCAGGCGACGGCGATGCGTCACCGGGGTGTGCATGTCGGCAACTTCTTTCTGGCTGGGAAGGCCGGCGGAGGCGAGTTCACCAGCCAGGACGAGGAGTTGCTGGTATTGTTCGCCGCCCAGGCGGCCACAGCCATCGCCAACGCGCGCACCTACCGTGACGAGCATCGAGCCCGCACGGATCTGGAGGCTCTGGTCGATACCTCGCCGGTGGGCGTAGCGGTCTTCGATGCACGGACCGGAAAGCCGGCGTTGTTCAATCGGGAGGCTCGGCGGATGTCAAAGGGCCTGGGTGTGGAAGATCCCTCCGCGGGGCCGTTGCCGGAGATATTGAAGTGCCGGTTCGCCGATGGACGGGAAATCTCATTGGACGAGTCTTCCCTGCCGCAGGTGTTGAGCAGCGCAATGACGGTGCGTGCCGAAGAGGTCGTGCTCGAGGTCCCCGGCGGCCGGAGCATCACCACCTTGATCAACGCCACGCCGATCCATTCCGAGGAGGGACGGGTCGAGTCAGTGATCGTTACCCTGCAGGACATGGCCCCGCTGGAGCAACTGGAGCGGTCCCGGGCCGAGTTTCTCAGCTTGGTGAGTCACGAACTGCGCGTTCCGCTGAGCTCCATCAAGGGCTTGGCCGCCACCGTCAAGGAAGCCTCTCCGGACCCTGCCGAGATGGCGCAGTTTTTCCGTATCATCGAACAACAAGCCGATCACATGCAGGGTCTGATCAGCGACCTGCTGGATGCTGGCCGTATCGAGGCGGGTACTCTGTCGGTCACGACGGAGTCGACCGAGGTAGCCGACCTGGTGGACCAGGCCAGGAACACCTTCCTGAGTGGGGGCGGCCGCCATGCCATCCTGATCGATCTGCCTCCGGACCTGCCCCGGGTGCTGGCTGACCGGCGCCGCATCGTCCAGGTTCTCAACAACCTCTTCTCCAATGCCTCGAGGCACTCTCCCGCGACATTACCCATCCGGGTCTCAGCCGTGCTGGATGGACTTCACGTGGCGATCTCGGTCTCCGATGAAGGACGCGGCATACCGCCGGACCAGTTGCCGCGCCTGTTCCGCAAGTACGCCCGCGTGGGAGACAGCGAGGCCGGGATCGGAGGGTCCGGCCTGGGGCTGGCCATCTGCAAGGGGTTGGTGGAAGCCCACGGAGGGCGTATCCGGGCCGCGAGCGGTGGAGCAGGGTTGGGCGCACGCTTTACCTTCACGATTCCGGTAGCTGAAGAGCCCCCCAGCCGTGCCACCGCAGACATCACCCGGAGTGCCTCACGATCGCCTCGGGGAACAGGGGAGGGAACGCGCATCCTGGTGATAGACGACGATCCGCTGACCCTACGGACCGTTCGGGACGCTCTGACGGCCGAGGGCTACTCGCCGATTGTGACAGGAGATCCCCGGGAGGTGTCTCAGCTGATCAATACCAAGAAGCCCCAACTGGTCCTGCTGGACCTGGTGCTGCCCGGAATCGATGGCATCGAGTTGATGGAGAGCCTTCCGGAGATGGCCGATCTGCCGGTCATCTTCATCTCGGGCTATGGACGGGACGAGACGATTGCAAAGGCCCTGCGGAGGGGAGCCACCGACTACATCGTCAAGCCTTTCTCGCCGACGGAACTGGCGGCGAGAGTGCAAGCGGCTCTGCGCAGCCGGACTGGGCCGTCGGAGCCCTTCAGGCTGGGGGACCTGTCGCTCGACTACGAAAGTCGCCGGGTGACTCTGGCCGGACGGCGGGTGGAACTGACGGCCACCGAATACGATCTGCTCCGCGTGCTTTCGGTCAACGCCGGACGGGTCATGACCCACGAATCCCTGCTGCGCCAGGTGTGGGCCCGGACAGAATCCGGCAACGCCCGACTGGTGAGCGCCTTTGTTAAGAGACTTCGCAGCAAGCTGGGCGATGACGCGGCCCACCCCACCTACATCTTTACCGAACGCCAAGTCGGCTACCGCATGGCCCGAGAAGACGACTGGTGAAGCTGCTTCCCGGGGGTGAACGGCCGGCGACGGCCTCTGATTTTGTTGATTGAAGCCAATCGAGTGGGAAAAGCAAGGGGACGTTGTTGAATCACTGGAATAACTTTGTTCCGGCTTCCGAGTCTTGGCTGGCAGAAAGAGGAGCAGCCGACGCTCCGTCAAGCCCGGCTGCAAGAGGCTGGTTGGCGGCACACCCGGTCACACCACGCGGTATCGAGTCCGCGAGTCCGTATACAAGGCATCACAACATCACCTTCCCGGTATTTCCGCTTGTTCAACAACGTCCCCTGTTTTCACAGATGCACCATCACTACTGTCCCAACGTTTTACTGTGATACGTTCATAACTCGCTGATATGAGTTGCCGAGGGTAAAACCCACTTCAGCAGTAAGATAGCTCCGGTTACTACTCCCTCGCCGGCAGGTAGGCCCCGTCACCGCTGCGCGCTCCCGGAGCCCCGCCGTCGTTGACCACTCCGTAGGCCAGGAAGGGGTTGGCCCCCGACACCTTCTCGATCCGGACATACCCCTGCCGGGTGTCCGGAGCATACCTGCCCAGGATCCCGTTGATCTGATGCCAGCTCCGGGCCGGGATCGGCCCTGTCACCACCGTCGCCGCCAGCATTCCCGTCTCTCCGTCGAAGATCTCCAGATGGAAGATGCTCTCACTTCCGTCTTCCTCTCCCGTGTTGACCAGCGCCAGGTTGCTGCGGTTCTCCTCGTTCTGCTGCAGACCCATCACCCAGGCCTCCTCATTGAAGGCCTCGCCGTTGGGCACCGCGTTGTAGAAGACGCTGTAGGAGCCCCCGCCTCCCTCAGAGCCCGTCCTGGCCCCGATCACGATCCCGCTCATGTCACCGTCTTCGGCTTCTACAAACAACGGCCCCGCGTAGAAGCCCCGCCTCGTCCCCAGCCCCGCCACCTGGAGCCGCAACTCCTCCACCAATTCCGGTACAATCTCCTGCTCCCCGGCCTCCAGCTCCATGCGAAAGCCCACCGTCTTGTCGTCGGTCCTGATCTGCTCTGCCACAAACTGGAATGTCAGGGTCCTCGGTGAATCCGAGAAGTTCGTCACCGTCAGCTCGCTTTGGAACTCACGGGTCTCCACGATCACCGGCAGGGTCTGACCCGTCTTTCCCTCCAGTGCACTGGCCGTCACCGGAAAGACGAACGACCCGTCCGAGTTGGCCTGGTCGTTGATCACCCCATAGGCGTAGAAGGGCGCCGCTCCCTCCACACGCTCCACCTTCACGTAGCCCTGGGCCGGACTGCCCAGCCTGCCCAGCAGCCCCGAGTACTGGTGGAACGCTCCCGGCTCGAGTATCACATCGTCCAGCTCTCGGACCTCGGAGTCTCCCGCCCCTCCCGAATACACCGTGGTCCTGAGGGTGATCGCCTCCTCCCCGGGAGCTCCCATGTTCTGGAAGGCCACGTTGGAGCGGTCCTGGCCGTTCTGACGCAGCCCGCACAGGTAGACCGGCTCGGTAAAGCCCTCCTCCTCGGCCACCCCCAGGTAGGCCAGTCCCGCCCGTCCGTCCGGCACCAGCGTGGTGGTCCGCACCACCGCCTCCACCTCGGAACCCGGCGGGACCTCCACCCTCAGCGTCCCGATCTGGTTCCCCGTTTCGGGAATCGGCATCCCCAGGCCCCTCAAATAGGTGAGGGCGTCGGCCTGGATCGTCTGTCTGCCGGTGGGGAGAACATCCGAAGCGGTGCCGCTTCTCTTCTCGGGCTCGTCCCTGGACGTATAGGCGTAGTCGAGCTTCACCTCCTCGTCCCCCCGGTTGGTCAGCGTCAGCTCGGAGGTGAAGTAGGAATTGTTGAGGCCCGCCGAGGTCAGCAGGACCGGCACCAACAGCGACCCCGTCGTCAGCCGGAAGCTCCCCTCGCCCGGGTCGGCGCCGCCACAGGAATAGGCGAATGCCCCCACTCCCGACTCGGCAAAGGTAAGGGACACTTCGCAAGAGCCCCCGTCATCGTAGGCCAGCCTCACCGTTCCCATGCGGGGACCTGTCCTTTCATACGTGTAGGTGCCCGATCGGATGGCCCCCTGGCTCCGCGTCTCTCTCTCACTCCGGGTGGACGCCTGCTGCCCGCCCGACTCGATCTGCTCGAACCGGCTGCCGGGCCCAAACCGCAGCTCAAGGCTTCCGGCTGCTCCCTCCTCACCCGCGAGCCGCAGGGTCAGCCGTCTCCCCTCCAGGTCCGCCCCGGTGAAGTCGGACGGATCCTCCTCCGTCTCTTCCTCTCCCGCCTCTTCCATCTCCACGTCACTCACCCGCACCCGGATCGCCTGCTGCCTGCTCCGCTCCCTGTCTCCTTCTCCACTCGTCACCTCCACCACCAGGATGTATTCGTTGTCCCCCGCCGGGCTTGCCGGGTCCTCGCTCTCCACATCCGCCGGAGCCTCGTAGTCCGGCGCCTCCCGGAAGCTCAGCTCTCCCGTCTCCGCATCGATGGCAAACAGCGCCCTGTCCGCTCCCCCCGCGATCCCGTATCCCGCAACCTCGTCCTCATCGTCCCAGTCCACCGCCCCCAGATTCCCTACCGCCGTCGTGTTCTCCTCGACCTCGAACGGACCTGCGCCGGTGATCTCCGGCACCCGGTTCTCCAACTCGCTCAGCTCGAAGCTCCCCTGTCCCACCGACGACCCGCCGCAGCGGTGGACGTAGCTGCCCTCTCCCTCCCCGGCAAAGGTCAGCCTCACCTGGCAGGCTTCTTCCCCGTCGAACTCCAGGCTCAACTCTCCCGTCGTCCGGCTGGTGTAGCGGTACCCGTAGCTGCCCATGCGGGTGGCCGTCACCTCCCCTTGCCCGTCCAGCTCGTCTTCCTCAAACCGCAGCCCCTCCGAGAACCTCAACCGGCGGTCTCCACTTCCGCCCGAGAGAAACACCTCCAGCCTCAATTGCCCCCCCTGCAGGTCTTCCGCCCGGAAGTTGGCCCACCAGGCCGGATCGAGCGGCATCACTACCTCCACCGACTCCGACTCCTGGCCATTGCCGGCCGCGTTGACCGCCCGCAGCTCGAAGGCATAGACCGTCCCGTTGCCCAGCTCCATGACCGTATACCCCGAGGCATTGGCCTCCTCTGGAGCGCTGTCCGGGATGGGGGTCCACTCCCCGAACTCTCCACGGCCCTCCTTCAGGCGGAACTCATAGCGCGCGACAGGACTGCCCCCGTCGATTTCCGGCGGGCTCCACTCCAGCCGCACCACTCCGTCTCCAGCCGCGGCCGTCAGGCTCGCCGGGGCTTCCGGAGGAAACAGCAGCCCCCCTCCTCCTCCGCCGCCGCCTCCGCCGCCTCCGCCGCCACCTGTGCCGGGCGTCGTTACCCCCTGCTCCGGCGTCGCCATCGCTGTCTCCGCCACTCCCTTGCCCAAACCATTGACTGCTCGCACCTCAAAGACATATTCCCGGCCGTTGATCAGCCCTCCCACCGTCACCCCCAGCGCACTGGCTCCCACGTTCTCCCACTCGCTCCACGCCTTTCCCCTGGGGGCATACCGGTACTCGTAGCGGATGATGGCAGACCCCCCGTTATCCGAGGGTCGGCTCCAGCTCAGCCTCGCCGATCCGTTTGCGGGACTCGTCCGGAGACCGATGGCCGAGATCGGCTCGGGCGCCCCCGGCGGCGATACCCGCACTTCCGCCACCGCTTCCTCGTTCCCCTTGTTCCCCACCGACGAGCGCACATCGTCTCCCTCCACCGTCAACCTCAGCGTGTAGCTGTGGGCCACCCGGGCGGTCTCCGGCGTCACCGTAGTGGTGTAGATTCGGTTGTCTCCCGTCTGCAGGTTGCCGAACACCGGTTCGCAGAAGACCGGATCGTTCTGATCATCCCTGCAGGCCGGATCCTGCTCCGTCCGGATGTCGCCCGTGTTGAAGCTCGTCACCGGCTCCGAGAAGCTGAACCTCATGGTGAAAGAGTCCGACACCGGAGACTCTTCCATGGTCATTATCTCAAGCGTCAGCGGCGTAATGGTCATCCCCTCGCCCGAGGCCGACCAGCCGCCGGTCCCCTCGTCATTTTTGGCCCGAACCTGCACCTCGTAGGCCGTCCCCGGGTCGAGGTCCTCGATATCTGCCGTCAGCCCCGGCCCATCGTGCGTTACGCCCCTGAAGCTCCCCCTGCCCTTCTCCCGGTACTGCACGTCGTAGTCGGTGACCTCAGGACCCGTATTGTCCGGCTCCGTCCAGCTCACCGTCAGGCTCTCGGCCGTCTCCCCGGATATGGTCGGCGCTTCCGGCGCCTCCGGCGGTTCCTGCCGGTCGGTCACCGTTACCGTGAACGTCTTCTCCGCCGCCAGTTCCCTGCCTCCCGCTCCGCTGGTCACTTCCACCGTTACCTCATACTGGTTGTCTCCCGGACCTTCGAAGTCCGGCGCATCCTGGAAGCTCAGATCCCCCGTATCGGAGGTGATCTCGAACTGCCCCTGGTCGGCTCCGCCCGCGATCGCCCAGCCCGTCACCTCGTCCCCCGGGTCGGTGTCCCTCCCCGCCAGCCGCCTCGCCAGCACCTGGTTTTCCGGAACACTGATCGAACTCGAACTGGTGATCTCAGGCGCCGTGTTGGGCGCCTCGGTGGTGTTGGTCACCGACCGGTTGCTCAGGGCCACGGCTTCGTTGCCCACCGCGTCCCGGATCGGGTTGGCTCCCGCCCCCGTCGGTACCGTGTAGCTCACCCGGATTCCCGTGTCCCCGTGCTCCACCTCCGGATTGAGCGCCAGCGTCACCACGCTCCCGCTGATCCCCACTCCCGAAACGGTTCTGGTATTGCCTCCTACCGTGACCGTGAAGTCTCCCGTCGCCGGACTCGATCCCCCGTCGAGCGCTTCCCCGTAGGTCAAGGTCAGCGAGGCCCCGTCCACCGCCGCGCTCACAAAGGCCGGCTTCACCCCGTCCACCTTGTGCCCCGTCTGAGCCGCCACCGCCTCATGGGCCAGGTCGGCGGCATTCTCCGCCTCGTCCTTGATCGTCCCCCCGTTCAGTCTCAGTGGGTTGGTCTCGATACTGATCCCGTCGGTGTCCTCATCTCCCACGGCCACCTCATAGCCGAACACCAGCACCGCCGTATCCGTGCCGCTCAGATAGCCGGCTGTCCGGTTCCTGGTTCCCACTCTCAGCCTCAACTGCGGCGTTCCCTCCACCTTCACCGTCTCGTTGAAGGTCACCGTCACCTCGATGGTGTCCTCAGCCGCGTAGGTCTGGTCGGATCCCGGGTCCGAGGTGATGGCCAGGCTGCTCACCTCCGGCGGGGTGGTGTCGGGCGTGTCGTTTCTCACCGACTCCTGGCTCAGCCCCGCCGCCTGGTTGCCGGGAACGTCCCGGATGGGATGGGTCCCCGGCGTGTAGCTCACCTGGATCCCCGCTTCCTCGTGCTCGGCGCCCACATTCAGGGTCAGCGTCACCGCGCTGCCGCTCATCGAAGCACGGGTGACCGTCCGCGTCCGGTCGCCACCAGACACCGTGAAGTCACCGGCCGCCGGGGTCGAGCTCCGGTCCAGCGCCTCATCGTAGGTCAGTATCAGCGTCGTCCCATCCACCACCGCTCCGCCGGTTGCGGCCAGCCCTGGCCTGACCCCGTCCACCTTGTGGCCGGAGTCGCCCGCCAGCCCGTCATGGGCCAGCTCGGCGGTATTGTCCGAAGGATCTTCGATCGTCCCGCCCGACAGGCTGTTTTCCTCGACCCCCACCCCGTCCGTGTCGCTGTCCCCATCGGCCACCTCGTAAGCAAAGACAAGAGCCGCTGTTCCCGTTCCGCCCTTGTAGGCCGCCGCTCGCGTCCCTTCCCCCAGTCCCAGAGTCAACTGCGGCGTCCCCGTCGCGTCCACCGTCTCGCTGAACGTCACCGTCACCTCGATCGCCTCGCCGATCGCGTAGGTCCGGTCCACCCCGGGGTTCGAGCTGATCACCACCTTGCTAACCGTTGGAGGCGTCGAGTCTTCGGAGATCCTGAGGATCCGGTCCTGACCGCCGCCGTTGGAGGTGGTCACATACAGGGCGTCGTCGGGGCCCAGCATCGGGGTCCGGAGCCGACCGAAAGCACGGTTGAGCTCGGGGACGACGACCTGACTTACAAGTGAGCCTTCCGGGGTGAACTCGAACAGGCGCAGCTTCTCATTCCTGAGCGTGGCCACCGCCAGCCGCCCCTCCCAGACACCCCACTGGCCTCCCTCAAGGAAGATGCCACCGCTGACGGCCAGGCGCTGCGACCCCGAAGACCACTTGGCCTCAACCGCATTGGGAAACTTCACCACGTCGGTCATGGAAACCCATTCGTTGTATCCGGGAACAGGATCCCAGCCGTAGTTGCCGCCGGCCACCAGCAGGTTGATCTCGTCGTCCACCCTCGGTCCGTGCTCCACCGCCCACATCTGGCTGGTGCCGGGGCGGAGCGCCAAGCCCTGCACGTTCCGGTGGCCATAGGTGTAGATCCTTGGGGATGAAGCGAAGGGATTTGCCGGCGCCCCGGCGCCGGTGGAGGAGTCGACCCGAAGGACCTTGCCTCCGAGCGAGGTCAGATCCTGCGGAGTGCTTCCCGAGGCCGCATCTCCAGTCGCAATCCACAGATAGCCCTCCGGTCCGAAGCGCAGCCGACAGCCGCCGTGACGGCCACTGGTGGCCGGCATGCCCCCGACCAGGGGATCGGCCACCCGAGTGGCGGCCGTGTAGTCCAAATTGACGGTCCAGGCGATCACCTGAACCTCGGGCCCGGTGTGGCCCTGGCAGGTGTAGAAGCGCCGGTTGGAAGTGAAATCGGGATCAACGACGATGGACATCAACCCGGTCTCTCTTCCGGAGAACAGGTCCCCCAACTCGGCGTCCACGGTCTGGACCGTGCCGTCAGTGAGCCGGGCACTCAACACGCCTCTCCGCTCTGTGAACAGCATCGTTTTGTCGGGCGCGAAGGCGATGCCCCAGGGAATGGTCAGGCCGGAGACCAGGGTGTCAACCTGGAGATAGGGTGGGGTGATCTCGCTGGTGCTTACGCCCTGCGCCTGCTTGCCGGATCCATGCCCGTCGTTGTAGGACACCGTGGCCCGCAAGTACATTTCTTTATCCTCGCTGGACGGGCTGTAGCTGCGCGTCGTCGCACCGTCGATGTTCGCCCATCCCATGTCGCGGTCCGAAGACCTTGCCCATTGCCAGCTTGAATCGCTCACACTTCCGTCAGGATCCTTCAAGGTTGCCCGGATCTGAGACCCGGACTTTGAAAACCTTACCGTTCCGGCTTCCTCCAGATTTGCCACTGTGACGGTAACGGTCTGGTCTGTTGCCACGGCCCGATCACCCGTACCGCCTGTCGCCGTCACGGTTACGACGTATTGGTTGTCAGCCTTGGCGTTGACCGGATCCCTGCTGGCGACATCCGCCGGTCTCTCGTAATTCGGCGGCGTGTTGAAGGCCAGCACGCCCGTGGTTTCACCGATCTCGAATGCCGAGGCGTCAGCCCCGCCGCCGATCGAATAGGCAATATCGTCTCCGCTGTCCGGGTCATCGGCGACCACCGTGGCCACCGCCGTCTGGTTTTCGTCCACCTCGAAGCTGGTATCGCTGGTGAAGGATGGCGCGGTGTTGACCGACTGGCGAGTGAAGATCAACCTCGCCATGCGCACGTTCGAGAACTTGCCCATTCCCTTGATGCTGCTGATGACACCCTGCGGCGAGGTGGCCTGGTTATTCAGCGAGAACTCGGTTCCGTCCTCGGTCCCGGCATCGTAGGGAAACAGGTCGATCTCGAGCGTTGACATCCATTCGTCCTGAGCATTGAGCAGGGATCGCCCCGAGATGCCCACGAACCAGTCCGGACTGGGTCCGATCATCGAGAGAAGGGTGACCAGGGGGTGTGTGTCGGTGACCGTGATTTCGAATGTGGCGCTGCCGGTTCCACCTCCGCTGACACTCTGCTCGATTACGGTGACCGCATTCGAGTTGGCATTGATTTCAGACTTGAACGTGCCCGTGGAACCGAGTTCCGCCACATTCTCGACCCCCGCGGTGGCCGTTCCTCCGCTCTCCCAGAAGGTCACCATGTCATTGTGTATGGCGCCGATCAGGGTGGTGAAGTGGGCACCGCCTACAACGCCGCCGGGTGTGCTGGCGGCCGTCCAGTTGCCCTGGAACGTTACCGTATAGGTGGCTGACGACTCGACCCTGGCCATTGGATCACTCTCCGTTGAGCTCGGCCGCACATTGGGGAGTGGATCGTTGTCAGCCAAAAGCGTTCCCTGGTTGGTCACCAGGATGAACAGCAAGGAGAGAAGGGCCGGGATGGATATGCTCCCAGCATGGCGCGCGGGATCGGTCATGCCGGCGGAGGCCATGTGGATGCCGCTCATTTTGATGACCCTGTGGAACCAACGGCGAAACCGGAGGCGATGAGGGCCGTTTAGCCGGTATAGTAGTGGGCCTTGGGGGATCCCCCCCGTTGCCACCGCCGGGGATCGAAGCATCCCACACATCCCCACGGCGACCCGCTGCTCGGGTTGCCCTAAGACTTCCTTCCCAGTCGCAATTCGGCCCCTGCCGGGTCACGCATCAGCGACCTTGCGGCTGTACTCCTTGGTCGGGGATCATCCCCTATGCTCGTGTACCAAGTGGGTACAGGCGTGTTGAAAATGTGTCTTTATAGTGTCGTTAGGAAGATAGGTCGGTTTGGGGAGCGGGCATCAACGCACTCAAGCAGCAGAACCAAGCGCTGGTGGCTCCGCCTCCATGAAAAGCGAGGCAAGTTCCACCAGGTCCCCGCTCATCACAACGCCGAGCAGAACCTTGATGCTTATCTGGAGCATATGCTTATACTAATATTTTCTGAACCCACCACCCGGTCGCGGCCCGTGCCGGATTCGGCCACCTGAACCGGCCTGTTGCGTAACCGCTTTCAGGGCCGCGTCGGCATGGCGGAGGACTGAGCATTGACGAGCATCGACGCACTCAAGCAGGAAAACGAGGCGCTGCGCAACCGCATCTCCAAACTGAGCGCAGCCAGCCTGCGCATCAGCGCAAGCCTCGACCTCGATACGATCCTGTCGGAGGTTGTGGAGAGCGCCCGCGCCTTGACCGAGGCCCGTTACGGTTTGATAACAACCATCGGAGACTCGGGGCCGTTCGAAGACTTCGTCACTTCCGGCTTCACTCCCGACGAGCACCGCCTGTTACTGGACTCGGCCGCCGGGCCGCAGTTGTGCGAACGCGTCCGCGACTCTCAGGGAGCGCTGAAACTGCCGGATCTGCACGACGACCTCCGCTCACGCGGCTATTCCCCTCACCCGCGCCTGCCCAAGACCGTCCAGGGAACGGCGATGCGTCACCGGGGGGTGCATTTCGGAAACTTCTTTCTGGCCGATAAGGCCGGCCATCAGCAGTTCACCAGCCAGGACGAGGAGGTGTTGGTTTTGTTAGCCTCGCAGGCAGCAGCCGCCATCGCCAACGCACGCGCTTACCGGGACGAGCATCGGGCTCGGACCGATCTGCAGACCTTGATCGAGACCTCACCGGTTGGCGTGGTGGTGTTCGATGCCGGGACCAGGCACCCGGTCTCGTTCAACCGCGAGGCGGACCGCATCCTCTCGCGTATCCGCATACCGGGCCACCCCCCGGAACACCTGCTGAACGTGGCGACCTGCCGCTTCCTCGACGGCCGCGAGATCGCCCTCGCCGAACTGCCGATCGCCCGGGTGCTCAGCGGGGCCGAGACGGTGCGCGCTGAGCAGATCGAGTTGTCGGCCCCCGATGGGCGGCGCATCACGGTGCTGGTCAACGCCACACCGATCCAGTCCGCCGGGGATGAGGTCGAGTCGGTAATTGTCACCATGCAGGATCTGGCGCCGCTAGAGGAGTTGGAGCGCTCCCGTGCCGAGTTCCTCAGCATGGTGACCCACGAACTGCGGGCGCCGCTGACTTCCATCAAGGGTTCCACCGCCACGGTGCTGCGCACCTCCCGGGTCCTCGACCCGGCCGAGGTGCGCCAGTTCTTCCGCATCATCGACCAGCAAGCCAATCGCATGGACGGGCTGATAAGCGATTTGCTCGACGCCGGACGCATCAAGACCGGCACGTTGTCGGTCGCCCCCGAGCCCGCCGCGGTGGCCGCCCTGGTGGATGAGGCGCGCAACACCTTCCTCAGCGGCGGCGGCCGGCACAGCCTCAGAATCGACCTGCCGACGGATCTGCCCCCAGTGATGGCGGATGAACGGCGCATCGTCCAGGTCCTCAACAACCTCGTCTCCAACGCCGCCCGGCACTCCCCCGAGACCTCCGTGATCCGGATCGATGCCGTACGCGACGGGGGACACGTCGCCCTCTCGGTCTCCGATGAAGGCTCCGGTCTGCCGCCCAACCTGCTGCTCCACCTTTTCCGCAAGTACGGTGGCGGGCGCGGAGGCTACGGACTGGGCCTTGCCATCTGCAAAGGGCTGGTCGAAGCGCACGGGGGGCGTATCCGGGCCTCCAGCGGCAGGACCGGTCAGGGGACCCGCTTCACCTTCACGCTTCCAGTGGCCTCATTGGCCGGTGAAGACCCCACCTCTAACTCCCTCCATCAGGCCCCCGCCCGCTACCGGTCCGACCCTACCCGCATCCTGGTCCTCGACGACGACCCGGAGACGCTGCGCCAGGTCCACAGTGCACTCGCGCCCGCCGGCTACACCCCCCTCATCACCGGAGACCCAGGGGAACTTCCCCACCTCCTCCGCACCAAGAGGCCCCACCTGGTACTGCTGGACCTGATGCTGCCCGGGGCCGACGGCATTGAGCTGATGGAATCCGTCCCCGGCCTCGCTGATCTCCCCGTCATTTTCCTCTCAGGCTATGACCGCGACGAGACCATCGCCAGGGCGCTCAGGGCCGGCGCCGCCGATTACATCGTCAAGCCCTTCTCCCCCACCGAACTGACAGCCCGCGTCCAGGCAGCCCTTCGCCTGCGCTCCCGCCCCGCCGCCTTCCGTCTCGCAGATCTCGCCATCGATTACGACCGGCGCCGCGTGACCCTTGCCGGCCGCCTGTTGAACCTGACCGCAACCGAGTTCGAGCTGCTTCGCCTTCTTTCCCGCAACGCCGGGCGGGTCGTCGCTTACGATGTCTTCCTCCGCGATGTGTGGAACGACCGCGACACCGCCGGCCCGAATGCCGTCCGCACCTCCATGAAGAAGCTCCGCCGCAAGCTCGGCGACGACGCGGTGCGGCCAACCTACATCTTCAATGAGTTCGGCGTCGGCTACCGCATGCCCGATCCCAGCGAAGCGAGTCGGCCCTGAGCGCACCTCCCAAGATCGATCCAGCGGCAGCAGTCAGGTTGAGGTTTGTCGGCTTCGCCAAGAGAATCAACTTCTCCGCCGAGAGGGTGGAAGGGTCCCAAATCCTCTCTTGATTCCACGGGAAGGGTTGGGGTAGTCTTGCGGGAGTTGTTCCTGGCTGGTGCGTCCCGAGTCGTCCCAACCATCCTGCCAAGTCCTCACGCAATCCGCTTCAGGCGGTCGCGAATCCTGCAGGGAAACGGGCAAGCCCTGGCCCGCATTTCTCACCGGGCCGCTGGAAACATCATGACAGACAGTTTGTCTTCAGAAATGCCTTCCCATGACGTACTTTTGGTGGGTGGTGGTGGAGCCGGCCTGAGAGCCGCCATTGCGG
This sequence comes from Acidobacteriota bacterium, assembly GCA_022826755.1. Classification (GTDB taxonomy): domain Bacteria; phylum Acidobacteriota; class Terriglobia; order Versatilivoradales; family Versatilivoraceae; genus Versatilivorator. The sequence continues at coordinate 16,050 of JAJDUG010000053.1, read as the reverse complement.
TTTCCGAGGTTGACCCCAATCTGAGCGTGGCGGTGGTCTCCAAGGTTTATCCCATGAGGAGCCACACCGTGTCGGCCGAGGGCGGATCGGCGGCCGTCATCAAGGAGGGCGACAGCCTGGACGAACACGCCTACGACACCATCTCCGGCGGGGACTGGATGTGCGATCAGGATGCCGTGGAGCTCTTCGTCAACGAGGCCCCGGGGGAGATGCTTCAACTGGAGCACTGGGGTTGCCCCTGGAGCCGGGAACCCGACGGGCGGGTGGCCGTTCGCCCCTTCGGCGGAATGAAGAAGGAACGCACCTGGTTCGCCGCCGACAAGACCGGCTTCCACATGCTCCACGCGCTCTTTCAGACCTCTCTCAAGTACAGATCCATCGCTCGCTACGACGAATGGTTCGTCACCAGGCTCCTGGTCGAGGATGGCCGGGTACAGGGCGTGGTGGCCATTGAGCTGATGACCGGAAAGATCCAGGCCATCACCGCCAAGTCCGTCATCATCTGTACCGGCGGTTGCGGGAAGGTGTTCCCTTTCACTACCAACGCCAACATCAAGAACGGCGATGGCATGGCCCTGGCCTACCGTGCGGGAGTGCCCCTGAAGGACATGGAGTTCGTGCAGTACCATCCCACCGGACTCCCCTTCACCGGGATTCTGATCACCGAAGCCTCCAGGGCGGAAGGCGGCTTCCTGCTCAACAAGGACGGGTACCGCTACCTGCAGGACTACGATCTGGGAACGCCTCAGCCCAAGCCGGTGCTGCGGTCCATGGAGCTGGGCCCTCGGGACCGCTTGTCGCAGGCCTTCATGAAGGAGCTGGAAAAGGGCCGGACGCTCGAGGGGCCCTATGGACCCTACGTCCATCTCGACCTTACCCATCTGGGCAAGAAGATCATCGACACCAAGTTGCCCTTCGTTCGCGAACTTTGCCTCAAGTACGAGAACATCGACCCGGTGAGCGAGCTGATTCCGGTCCGCCCGGTGGTTCACTACATGATGGGCGGCGTCCACACCGACATCCAGGGGGCCACGCCCTTGGCGGGCCTGTTCGCCGCCGGCGAAGCGGCCTGCGTGAGTATCAACGGGGCCAACCGCCTGGGCTCCAATTCCTTGACCGAGCTCCTGGTTTTCGGCGGGCGGGCCGGGCGGGCGGCCGCCGAACACGCCCTGCAGGACAAGCCGCTGAGCGCCGGCATCGAGGCCCAGGCGGCCGATGAGAAAAAGCGCCTGGAACGGGAGTTTCTCCACAAGAGCGGCGGCACCGAGCCCATTGCAGGCCTGCGCGGGGAAATGCAATCCATTATGGAAAAGAGCGCCGGGATCTACCGGACGGGGACTCTGCTGGAAGAGGCTCAGGCCAAGGTGGCGGAATTGAAGGAACGCTTCCGCCAGGTCGCCATCCAGGACCACAGCCACACCTTCAACACCGAGTTGACGGCCGCCCTGGAACTCTCGTACATGTTGGACGTGGCAGAGGCCGTGGTCGAGTGCGCCTTGCATCGAACCGAATCCCGGGGAGCCCACCAGCGTATCGATTTTCCACGGCGGGACGACGAGAGGTTTCTGGCCCACTCTCTGGTCTCGCACCGCCCCGACGATCGCCCCCGGGTCGAGTATCTGCCGGTGACCATCACCCGCTGGCCCCCGGGCGAACGGGTCTACGGCCGGCCGGCGGCACCGGCGCCGCCGGGGTAACGGCGGGCAGGCCGAGAGGGCCTGCCGGAAGTGTTTTGAAGGCCGCTGGACTGCTTCTGAACCAATGGACACCCGGGAATCAACCAGGCTAGAGGAGATATGGCTGAAACGATAACCATCGAAGTGGCTCGATACCGACCCGAGCAGGAGGGCGAACCCGCCTTACAATCCTACGAGGTGCCCTTGAACAAGGACTGGGTGGTTCTCGACGCCTTGAATCACATCAAGGACCATGTGGATGGTTCCCTCTCCTTTCGCTGGTCCTGCCGCATGGGCGTCTGCGGGAGTTGTGGCATGACCGTCAATGGCGAACCCAAGCTGACCTGCGCCACCTTCCTGTCCCACTACGCGCCTGGACCCATTCGCGTGGAGCCCCTCAAGAATTTTCCGGTCGTTCGGGACCTGGTTATCGAAATGACCGACTTTATGGAAAAACTGCAGTCGGTGAAGCCCTGGATTGTCCGACAGGACGATCCCGCTCCCGCTAAGGGAGAGTTTCTGCAAACTCCGGAACAGTTGGATGAATTCAAGCAGTTCAGCATGTGTATCAACTGCATGATCTGCTACGCCGCCTGTCCCGTCTACGGACTCGACCCGCAATTCGTCGGACCGGCTGCCATTGCCCTGGCGCAGCGATACAACCAGGATTCCCGCGATCAGGGGGAGCAGGAACGCATGGATGTCCTCTCCCAGCATGAGGGGATTTGGGGGTGCACCTTCGTGGGCGAGTGCACCGAGGTCTGTCCCAAGGACGTGGATCCGGCGGGAGCCATCCAGCAATACAAGCTCGCGGCCACCAAGGAATGGTTCAAGTCCTTCCTGATGCCCTGGAGCAAGCAATGAAGCCATCCACGGCTTATCGCCAATACCATCCCAAGTGGTACCGAACCCGGGTCTCGACCCTATGGTGGAGCCGGAAGTGGTCCTACCTGAAGTTCATGCTCAGGGAGCTCAGCAGTGTCTTTGTGGCCTGCTACGTGGTGATCCTTCTGTTGCAGCTCCACGCCTTGAGGGGAGGGCCCGACGCCTATCAGGGGTTCCAGGACTGGCTCAAGGACCCGTGGCTGGTAATTCTCAACGGCGTCAGCTTTTTGTTCGTGCTCTTTCACGCGGTGACCTGGTTCAACTTGACTCCCAAGGCGATGGCGGTGCGCTTGCGAGGCAAACGGCTGCCCAATGTGCTGGTGGCCGCTCCCAACTACGTGGCCTGGCTGGCGGTTTCCGCGCTGGTCGTTTTTCTCCTGACGCGACAAGGTTGACCCATGGCCAAGCGATCCAACGAACCTCTTCTCTGGGCCCTCTTCAGCGGGGGAGGCGTGGTGGCTGCCTTTCTGCTCCCGGTTCTCATTTTCCTGTACGGGTTGGCTTTCCCGCTGGGATGGCTGCAGCCCCCGGACTACGAGAGAACGCTGGAGCTGGTCCAACATCCCCTGGCCCGCCCGATCCTTTTCCTGCTCTGCTTTCTGTCGCTCTTTCACTGGGCCCATCGATTTCGCTTCACCCTCTACGACGGCCTGCAGATCAAGCATCTCAATCTGGTCATCAACCTTTTCTGTTACGGAGGAGCCGTGACGGGAACGGTGGCGGCCGCCTACCTGTTGTGGACCCTCCCGTAATATGGCGGCTCAAGGCAGCACGATCTCCACTGCCGAGGATTCGCGGGGTACTTGGGAGGTTAGTATGGCCACGGCCTCGTAGGACCCCAGCCTGATATCATTGCGTTCGTTGTCCTTCAAGTTCCAGACTTCCTTGAACTTCCATTCCTTCTGAGGCAGCAGGGCATGGCTGCGGATCACCGGTGTAAAGAAGTAGCCTTTCGACCAGCGCCAGACCTCGAATCCCGTCTGCTTCTCTCTGACGACAAAGTCATAGGTCTGGCTTGAGTCGAAGTTGAAGCTCAGAAAGTAGTCGGTCGGGTTCTTGACCACGAGCAACAGATCGACTGTCTCGGGTTTTTTCTGGAACTCCAGGCTCAGCACGGGGTCGGCCCGGCTGATCACCACCTCGGACCTGGGACGTTCCGGTTCGCCTTCGGCCTCCGGCTGCATGGGCTCACCGAAATTGCGGCCGTTGACCAGGGCCGATTTCAGTCGGTAGCTCTCCGAGCCCCAGTCGGAAAAGATGCCCACCTCCACGATCCCCATACCTCTGTCGAAGATCATCTCCAGGCCTGAATCCTCACAGTCCGGACAGGTCAGATAGCTCAAGCGGTTGGCCACCGGAAGTCCGTCATCGCCCGGAGACTGGTCGAGGATGGCGTCGGCCGATTCCCCCACCGGAAACAGGGGAATTTCCTCCTGGTCCTGGTCCTGAGCAATCAAGCGGAGGAACCGACGAGCGTCCTGATCGTAGCGAACCACCACGTTTGGCTCGCCTTCCAGACCCGGCACAAACGGAAGTTGATTGAAAACGTAGTAAGTGGTCCACTGCAAAATGGGCCTGGCGATAATCTCGACCTTGACCTGAGTGGTTCTCTGAAATCGGCTGTCCTCCCGATCGTAGATCCAGCGATTTCCGAGTTGCAGTGGGAGATAGTCGGGACTGAGAAAATAGTCCTGCCGGACCTCGGTCTCATCGGTGAGGGAAACCGGGTTTGCACGGACAGGCGGCTCGATCCCCGGCGGCGCCAGAACACACCACAGGCCCCAAAGGACCCCACAGGCTGCGGCGGCATTGGCTACGGGACTGAACCGTGCCATGAGGCTCACTCCAATTAGACTGACCAGGCCACGACTCGCGCAACGGTCAAGACATCGACTCGATTTGCCCCCTGTTTTCTTAGCATCCTAGCACACTCGTTCAAGGTGGCACCGGTCGTGAAAACATCGTCCACCAGGAGGACCGTTCGTTTGCGGACAGCCGCCCGATCCACCACTCTGAAGGCGCCCTGGATATTCCGGCGCCGCTGTCCGCGCGAGAGCCCCGCCTGGACTGCAGTGGCCCGATACCTGACAAGAACCTTGTCCTTTAGAGGGATTTGAGTCCAACGACTCAGGTGCCGGGCCAGCAGCCAGGCCTGGTTGAAGCCGCGTTCCTTCCGGCGAGCTTTGTGGAGGGGCACCGGCACGATCATGTCCGCATCCCGGTCCTGACAGCTCTGCACCCAGAGCGCGTGGAGCAGGCGGGCCAGCGGACGAGCCAGGCTGGCATGGGAGCCGTACTTGAACTGGTGGATGATCGCCTGGAGCGGATCCTCGAGCCTGCCATAGGATCGGGCGAAATCGAAATGGAAGTCACCTCGGCGGCAAGCCGCGCACAATGCCTTCTCGGCCGGCAGATTGCGGGAAGCAAAGGAGTAGCCGCACCGGTCGCACAGAATTCCGTCCAGCCGGGTAATGCGCTGCCAGCAAGGCCGGCAAACGACCCCGCACCCCAACGTTTCCACGGAGCTCTGACAGACCACGCAAGTGGCGGGCGACAGAACCGAGACCAGCGATTCCATTAAAGGGCGAAAACGCCCGAAGACAGGATTCAAACGACGGATCGGACAGCGAGGGAGGGATTAGTAGAAGTAGGATTCCTCCAGTAGGCCTTCTTCCTGTTTCTCCTGACAGCTAATGCAGTAGCGCGTCCATGGAACCGCCTCCAGCCTTCTGGCTTGAATGGCATTTCCACAGGCGACGCACACGCCGAATGAGTCGGTGCCGACCCTGGCCAGGGCCTCATCCACCAGTTGCATGATGGAGCGTTCGCTGCTGCTGTGGCTGAAGAGAAACTCCTTGGTGTAGGAGCTGGCCGCCTTGTCGGCAACGTCCTGGGAACTCTCCTCGTCCGCCTCCCGGCCATACTGCTCCGTTTTGGTGACCATCCGGTGAAGCTCTTCCTTCTTTGTCAGCAGCTTCTTTCTGAAGTGGTCCAGCTTCTTGGCATCCATGACCATGACATCCGAACGCGGGGTTGAGGCGATGACAGCCTCGCGCATCCGCCGCGCACAGGGCCGACGAAACCGGGAATACTACCCCAAAAACGCGGTAAGACCCAAATTATTTGTGGTAGGGAATGCGGTGGACCAGGGTAAAGGCCCGATAAATCTGCTCCAGGAGCAGCAGGCGCGCAATCTCGTGGCTGAAGGTCATGGAGGACAGGGAAATGACTCGATGACTGCGGCTCCGAACTTCCCGTGACAACCCCTCCGGTCCCCCAATGACGAATACCAGTCTCTTCAGGGAATGTTCCCTCCTGTCGGCGATGAGTCGGGCAAATTCCTCCGTATTCAAGGATTGGCCTTGCGGGTCCATGGCAATCAGATAGTCATCCCGGCCCAGTCCCCTGAGTAGCTGTCGCCCCTCGGCCTCGACTGCCCGGACGGGATCCTGAAACTCAACGCCCTTGACTTCGGAAAGAGTCAGATCCGCCAAGCCGCCGACGCGAGCCTGGTAGTCGCCTATGAGTGCCGCCAGATGGGGATTCCTGGTCTTTCCGATCCACCGCAGAATCAGTTTCATGCCTCAGGACATTTGCGATAGCGAACCGGGGGGCGCAATTGCGGAAGGGTCGGAATCGTCAATCCTGGCGGCCCCGCGCCACAGGCGCTCCAGGTTGTAGTAGGACCGCCTGTCCGGAGAGAAAATATGGACGACGAACTCCGAATAATCCATCAGGACCCACTGTGCCTGCCGGTAACCCTCAATGTGGTCGGGGGTTTTTCCGACTTTCTTCAGCCTGATCTCGATCTCGTTGGAGATCGCCTGGATCTGGGGGGCCGAGGTGCCCGAACAAATGACGAAGTAATCGGTAAAGGCCGCCATCTCCCTGAGATCCAGAACGATGAGATCGAGCGCCTTTTTGTCCCGGGCGGCTTCAAACGCACAACTGAGGAGGGGTTCGTCCGTGTTCAAAAAAGACCTCGTGTGTGAAACACCTTTGTTTCATCCTTTGCGACCCGTACCGTGGTTAGTGCCAAGTGATTAGTGGAGAGTGAAGAGTTGTTGAATCGACACGTCGAACATCCTATTGATCTTGGCGCAGCTGTCTTACGAGTGCAACCGCGTCACCAAGCGCTTGTTGCTCCCATAACCCTTCACTCTCCACTCTTCACTCTTCACTATAAAGACGGTTCTTCCCGATGTATTCCAGCACTGCCGGCGGCAGCATCTCCCTCACCGGCTGCCCGCGCCGAATCCGTTCCCGAACCTCCGAGGACGAAACGGGGTTGGAGAACTCACGATAAAAGTAACAACGACAATGCGGATCCAGAGGAAGCGGGGTTCGGTCGTCGATCAAACTGACCGACCTGAGAAACGCGTCGGGAATTCTCAGGGTCAACCGGCTCTCGTCGAAACCTGGCCGGGCAAAGACCAGAAACCGGCAGAGCCGGGGAAGACGCTCAAAATCCTTCCAGCTTGAAATATCCAGAAACGTATCGATGCCCAGGATGAAAAAGACTTCCGTGGCGGCTCCCAGCCGTTGCTTGAACTGCCGAATGGTGTCCACGGCGTAGGACTTCCCCTTCCGACCATGCTCCAGACTGGAGGGAATCAACCGGGGGTGGTCGACAGCGGCCAGAGCCACCATGGCGTGGCGGTCAAGAAAATTGGCCTCCGTCCCTCGAGTCTTGTGAGGGGGCCGCACCGACGTCACCAGGTAGACCTGCTCCAGGTCCGCCACCCTGAGGGCCGCCTCCGCGAGTTGGAGGTGACCCCGGTGAACGGGGTCGAAGGTTCCTCCCAACAAGCCGACTCGAACCACTCGGTCATTCATAGGATCGTTAGCCGCCTGCGGCCGGCGCTCCTGGCGCGGCCAGTCTCTGCAACATACCCCAGATCTTGACCTTGAGGTCCTCAATACCCTGACCGGTGACCGCGGAAATGGAGTGACAATCCAGGCCGCGCTCCCGCGCCACCCTGCTCAGCGCCTCCAGGTAAGTCGAATTGCCCATGGCATCGATCTTTGAGGCAACTACCAGGGTCGGCTTTCGGAGCATTTCCGGATTGAAGGCCGCCAGTTCCCGATTGACCGTCTCGTAGTCGACGGCTGGATCGCGTCCATGGTCTCCGGCCAGATCCACCAGGTGCAGGAGCACCTTGGTCCGTTCGATATGGCGCAGAAACTGGATGCCAAGTCCCTGCCCGAGGTGAGCTCCGGCAATCAACCCCGGGATGTCGGCGACCACAAAGCTCCGATAGTCTTCCAGTTCGACCACTCCAAGGTTCGGCTCCAGGGTGGTGAACGGGTAGTTGGCGATCTTGGGCCGGGCAGCCGAAAGACGGGAGATCAGGGTGGACTTCCCCACATTGGGAAAACCGACCAGTCCCACGTCGGCCAGGAGCTTCAGTTCCAGCTTGAGCTGGCGGCTCTCTCCGGGAAAACCGTACTCGAATCGGCGGGGCGCCTGGTTCACCGAGCTGGCGAACTGCGCGTTGCCCCTCCCTCCGCGCCCCCCCCGACACAGCAGAACTTTTTCGTCGGCAACCAGGAAGTCATGAACCACTTCGCCACTGCCGGCGTCGCGGGCAACGGTGCCGACCGGTACGGTCAGAGTCAGATCTGGAGCGTCCTTGCCGTGGCACTTGCTTCCAAGACCGTGGGTTCCGCGCCGAGCCCGAAAATTTCTCTTGTATCTGTATTGGATCAGAGTGTTGTGGCGCATGGAGGCCTGCATATGGATGTGCCCGCCACGCCCTCCGTCGCCACCGCTCGGCCCTCCTCGGGGAACGAACTTTTCCCGTCGAAAGGCAACGCAGCCGCACCCGCCGTCACCTGCCCTGACGCTGATGGAAGCCTCATCCAGAAACATCCCGACTCCAAAAACAAAATCCCCTGCCGTGAACTTTGAAAGTCCACTTCAGGGGATTCATCCGGATCAATTTTTTCTATTCAGCCGGGGGATAGATGCTGACAAACCGTCCTTTTCGTCCCTTGTCTTCAAACTTCACCAGCCCACCGATGCGGGCAAAGAGCGTGTCGTCCTTCCCCAGGCCCACGTTGGCGCCGGGCTTGATTCTGGTGCCCCGCTGGCGGACCAGTATGGAACCGCCCGTGACCTGCTGTCCGTCGAACCGCTTGACGCCGAGCCGCTGAGCATTGGAATCGCGGCCATTTCGGGAACTGCCCACCCCTTTCTTGTGGGCCATGGGCTCTCCTCCTTCAACCTTCCTGTGGTTCAGTGCGGATGGCGTCGATCTTGACGGCGGTGAACGCCTGGCGGTGACCCTGCAACACGCGATACTGTTTTCTGCGCTTGAATTTCAGGACGCGGATCTTCTTGGCCCTGCCGGTTTCGACCACGGTCCCCAGAACCTTGGCGTTGTCAATGGTGGGCCGGCCGATGGTATGCTGCTCCTCGTCCTGAATGGCCAGCACCTTGTCGAATTCGACCCGATCCCCAACCTGCTCCTCCATCTTGTCCAGGCGGAGCACCTCTCCAGGGGCTACCCGATACTGCTTGCCGGCGGTCTTGATCACTGCGTACATGACACTTCGCTCCGTGGCCCGAGATTATAAGGGGAGCTGTTCGAACCTGTCAACGTTCACCGGCGGGTGAGCCGGCCAAATCACTCCTGATTGTCCGACCCGTCGCGGCCCGCGAATTCAACCTGGACCCGGTGGTCGATAATCCCCTCCCGGCAACCCCGGTCCAACAACAGTTGCACCGCACGGCGCTCGGCCGGGCCGTAGCCCAGAGTCCTTTGGTTCACGTACATGCCGACGAATCGGTCTGCAAGGCGCGGGTCCATGTCTCTGGCGAAGCTCATGGCGTAGTCCAGGGCCTGGGCCCGATGGTCCAGCCCGTATTGGATGCTCTGCTTGAGGATGCGCGCAATCCGCCGGATGGCGCTCGACCCCAGGTCCTTGCGAATGGCATTGCCGCCCAGGGGCAACGGCAAGCCGGTATCCCGGTGCCACCACTCCCCCAGGTCGACCACCGCGTGCAGGCCCAGACTGGAATAGGTCAATTGGCCCTCGTGAATGATCAGTCCGGCATCGGCACGATCATCGGCCACCGCCTCGAAGATCCGGTCGAAGGGAACCACCACCGGCGTGAAGTCGGGCTGGAAGAGCTTCATGATCAGAAAGGCGGAGGTCATGGTGCCGGGGATGGCAACGACCTTGCCCTTGAGATCTCCCGGCTCCATGGGTCTCTTGGAGACCACCAGGGGGCCGTACCGATCCCCCATGCTGGCTCCACTGTCCAGCAGGCTGTATCGATCGCTCAAGAAGGCGTAGGCATGAAAGGAGATGGCCGTGACCTCGTAGCGACCCTCCAGGGCGCTTCGATTCAGTGTCTCGATGTCCTTCAGGACGTGCCGGAACTCGAACCCGCCGCTGTCGATCCGGCTTTTCGCCAGCGCATAGAACATGAAGGCGTCGTCCGAATCCGGACTGTGGGCTACGGTGATCAATCGACCCGGCATGGGACAACCCTCTCCTGGAGCTTCGACAACCCCGCCTGCCGCTGAATTCTACCGACCGCCCGTCCGGACGCCGGAAAAGCTTGGTATCTTAGTCACAAATCCCGGGTTGGCGCAATTTTAAACTGGATCTCACCTCCAGCCCGACTACGGGCCGTGCCCTCTCTCGACGTGGCGTTGGCCCCCTCCGGCTCGACGGCGGGCTGCGCCCTTGTCTCGCCGACTCCCCTTCAAGGGGGGAGTGATCTTGAGCGCCGAACCAGGCGTCTTGCCTAATTCCGAATTTCAAAAATTAAATCCTTAGCGTACACCTGCCGGGTTGAGACACGGGACCAGTCGCTCGGGTCGAGCCGTGGGTGCCGGAGCCTGTGGTAAGATCTTGGTTTTCAAGGGAAATCGGCTGCACGACCATGCCCTTTCTGAATCTTCCGACGGGAGTCCGCCTCCACTATGAACGCCAGGGAAACGGGCCGCCTCTGATCCTCATCATGGGCACCGGGCTGGACTGCTCCTGCTGGATCCCCCAGGTGGAAGCCTACCAACAGGAATTCGACTGTATTCGCTTCGATAACCGCGGCGCGGGAAAGACCGAGGCTCCCCCGGTACCGCTGAGCGTCCCTCTCATGGCCGAGGACACGGCCGCCCTGCTGAAGTCCCTGGAAGCGGGCCCGGCCCATGTCTCGGGATTGTCCCTGGGTTCCTGCATCGCCCAGGAACTGGCCTTGAATCACCCCGAGCTGGTCTTGACCCTGCAGCTTCATGGAACCTGGGGACGGGCGCACGGATACGCCGCCAGAAAGTTCAGGGCTCAGCTCAAGCTGCTGGAGACGCTCGATCTCGCCACCTTTTACGCCATCAACGTGTTGTGGTTCATCACCCCGGAAACCATGCATCTCCATCCGGATCGGGTGGAGCGGCAAATTCAGCACATCGTCCGCAACCTCCCGAACCGGGAACTGCTGAGGCAACAGTACCGGGCGGACCTGGATCATGACGCTCTTGGGCGTCTTCATGAGATTCAGGTGCCGACCCTGATCACGGTGGGAAGCTTTGATCTCGCCCTTCCCCCGATGTATGCTCAAGAGGTCGCCGCCGCCATCCCCAACAGCGAGTTGGTGATTTTCGAGAATGGCGGCCATCTGCACAATGTCGAGCGGCCGGAGGAATTCAATCGCGTGACCCTCGACTTCCTCCATCGCCACCGTGCGCCGCTGCACGTCTGAAACGGTGCCGTGCGGGAACGGAAGCGGCCGCTGCCTCTCATGAACAGTCAAGCCCTGACTCATTTGACGGCCGAGGAGGAGTTGTTCCGGGATGCCGTTCGCGACTTCGCGCGCTCCGAGATCGGTCCCCGTGTCAAGGAAATGGATGAGCGGGAATCATTCGACCCCGGCCTCCTGCGGCAATTTTTCGAGTTGAACCTGATGGGCATTCAGATTCCCCAGCAGTGGGGGGGAGCCGAGGGCACCTTCTTCCTGTCCGTCCTGGCGGTGGAAGAGCTCTCTCGGGTGGACCCCTCCGCCGCGGTGATCGTGGATGTCCAGAATACCCTGGTCAACAATGCCCTGCTGAATTGGGGCAGCCAGGCGCAGCAGTCCCGATATCTTTCCCGACTGGCTACTGACACCGTGGGGGCCTACGCGCTGTCGGAGGCGGCCGCGGGCAGCGATGCCTTTGCACTCCGCACCCGGGCGGTGGAAACGGACGGCGCTTATTTTCTGAGCGGCCAGAAGCTGTGGACCACCAATGCCCTGGAGGCCGACCTCTTCATTCTGTTCGCAACCCTCGACCCCGGCCTGGGATATCGGGGCATCACCGCCTTTCTCATCGAAAAGGACTTCCCCGGGTTTTCGGTGGGCAAGAAGGAAGAGAAGCTGGGCATCCGCGCCAGCAGCACCTGCGAGTTGGTGCTGGACCATTGTCGGGTTCCTGCAGAGAATGTCCTGGGCGAGCGCGGCAAGGGTTACAAGGTCTCCATTGAAACCCTGAATGAAGGCAGAATCGGAATCGCCGCACAGATGATCGGACTGGCTGCCGGGGCGCTGGAACAGGCAACCCGCTACGCCGGAGAGCGGCAGCAGTTCGGACGCCCGCTCTCCAAGTTTCAAGCGATACGATTCCAGATCGCGGAGCTCTCCACCGAGCTGGAAGCGGCCCGCCTGTTGACCTACAACGCGGCCCGGATGAAGGACGCCGGCACACCGTTCCTGAAGGAGGCGGCCATGGCCAAGTACTATGCCTCTCGGGTGGCCGAGCGGATTGCCTCCGAGGTCATCGAGATCTTTGGAGGCTACGGTTATACCCGCGACTACCCGGTCGAAAAATTCTACCGCGATGCCAAGATCGGCAAGATCTACGAAGGAACCTCGTTCATGCAGCTCGAGACCATCGCCCGGGCCGTGTTGAAGGACCGATCCTGAAATGGCTGAGAGGACGGGACTACTGATTATCGACCATGGAAGTCGCCGGCCCGACGCCAATCGAGTGGTGCGCCAGGTTGCCGAAATGGTTCGGGAGAAGTCCCGTTTCCTGATTGTCCAGCACGCCCACATGGAATTGGCGGAGCCCACCATCCAACAGGGGTTCGAGACCTGTGTGGCGGCCGGGGTGGACGCGATCATGGTCCAGCCCTACTTCCTGGGTCCGGGAAGACACTCCACCAGCGACATTCCCAGGATGGTCCGGGAAGCAGCCCGAAACCATCCCCGGGTTGCCATTCGTTTCAGCGCCCCGCTGGGGCCCCATTCCAAAATGGGAGAGCTGATCCTGGAGCGAATCAGGGAGGCCGAGATCCTTCGCTGCTCAGACAATGCAAAAAGCTAATCCGCTTCAACCCGGGGACACGGTCGGCATCGCAGCCCCGTCGGGGTGCGTCCGGCGCGAGGACCTGCTGCAGGGCATCTCGGAGATCCGGAGACTGGGCTACCAGGTTCGCTACCACGACTCCGTCTTTTCCAGGCACGGCTACTTTGCCGGCTCCCATCGGCAACGGGCGCAGTCGCTCACGGATCTGTTCACCGACCCCGGGGTGAAGGCGATTTTTTGCGCCCGCGGCGGCTACGGCTGCCAGTACCTGCTGGAACTGCTGGATCCGGAGAGCCTGCGGGCGCATCCCAAGATTTTTCTGGGCTACAGCGATGTCACCGTCCTGCTGCAGTTCCTGGAAAACCAGTGCGGCCTGGTCTGCTTCCACGGACCCATGGTGGCCAAGGAGTTCGCCCAGGGCGAGCCCTACTACGTTCGCGACAACCTGCTGGGCTGCCTGACCGGATCTCGGCCCGGCCGGAGGCTCCACTCCCCCGACAGCCTGACTCTGCAAGCCGGAACCGCTCGCGGGCGCTTGACCGGGGGATGCCTGTCGCTTCTGGTCGCCTCCCTGGGTACGCCCTATGAGTTGCAGTCTCAGGACAGGATTCTCTTTCTGGAGGACATCAACGCCAGGCCCTACCAGGTGGACCGAATGTTGATGCAGCTCAAGCTGGCGGGAAAATTGCAGGGCGTTCGGGGCTTCGTCTTCGGCGAAATGCTCGACTGCGACCAGGCCGGACAAGCGCCGGCCATACCGGAGATCGTCTTGAGCCTGTTGCAGGAATTTCAGGTCCCCATCTGGTACGGACTGCATTCCGGCCACACCAGCACCGGGTGCTTGACCCTTCCCTTCGGTGTGGAGGTTCGACTGGATGCCGGGCAGCGCTGGCTCCAGTTCGAGGAAACAGCCGTGGCCTCGGGATGAATACCGGCGATTCCCTTCTCAACCGGAGGGATTGCCCCGCCCCATCGACCACCCCGTAGGAGAAGTCCGCCGATGGTTGATGTTCTCAGCGGCGCCAGACACATCCACCTGGTCGGAATCTGCGGCACGGCCATGGCCTCGCTGGCGGGCATGCTCCAGCAGCAGGGATTCCGTGTCACCGGCTCGGACCGCAATGTCTACCCGCCCATGTCCACCTTCCTGCGGGACCGGGGCATTGACATCCTCGAGGGATTTTCCGAATCCCATCTCAGCCCTCGCCCCGACCTGGTGGTGATCGGCAATGCGGTCTCCCGGGGCAATCCGGAAGTGGAGGCGACGCTGAATGAGAAAATTCCCTACCGCTCCCTGCCGGAAATTCTGAAGGAAGTCTTCATCCGCGGGAAAATCTCGGTGGTGGTGGCGGGAACCCATGGAAAGACCACCACGGCGGCCCTGCTGACCTGGCTGCTGGAGTCCGCCGGACTCCGGCCATCCTTTCTGATCGGGGGCATCGCCCGCAACTTCAACACCAGCTTCCGGGTGGCCGATGGAGCGCATTTCGTGATCGAAGGAGACGAATACGACACCGCCTTCTTCGACAAGGGACCCAAATTCCTGCACTACTTGCCCGACCTGGTCATCTTCAACAACTGCGAGTACGACCACGCCGACATCTATCCCGATTTTTCGGCAGTCAAGCAGAGCTTCCGCCGGCTGCTGAACATTATCCCTTCCAAGGGGGCATTGATCGCAGGCTGGGACGATGCGGTGGTTCGAACGCTGAGTGCCGATTCTCCCACCAACGTCATTTCGTTCGGTTTGGACCCGGCTGCCCACTGGACCGCGTCCTCGATACGATATCTGAAACAGTCCACCTGCTTCCAGGCCTTGCAGGACGGCAGGGATTGGGGCCGGTTCGAGGTTCCCCTCGCCGGAAGCTTCAATGTCAGGAATGCGTTGGCGGCCTTGGCCTGCGCTCATCGACTGGGCCTGTCCCGGGACGCCATTGCCCGGGGACTAGGCTCTTTCAAGAGCGTCAAGCGACGCCTGGAGATCCGCGGCGAGGCAGCCGGAATCACCGTCTTCGACGATTTCGCGCACCACCCCACCGCCATTGCCGCCACTCTGGCCGCCGTCAGGAACCAATTTCCCCAAAGCCGGGTGTGGGCGATATTCGAACCACGGTCTGCAACCGCCCGCCGACGGGTTTTTCAGAGCCGATTTTCCCGTTGTTTCGCCGATGCCGACCACGTAATATTGTGCTCGATCTTCGCTCCCGAGAAGCTGGACCCCGACCTTCGGCTCGACCTGGATCGGTTGGTGCAAGACCTGAGGAAGCAGGGCCAGGACGCACACTGCTTTCCCACGGCCAGCGAGATAGTCCAACAGATCGCCCCCCGCCTTCAATCAGGAGACAAGGTGGTGATCATGTCCAACGGCGGCTTCGACGCCATTCACGCCAGACTCCTGGCCGAGCTCGACCGGAATTGAAGATCCGGGAAAAGAGAGCCGAACCGCAACCGACTCCCGCGCGGGCTTCATGAACCAGCCAACCATGGCCTTCTCCCTACCCCGGACAGCAATCCGCCAACCATGAACTCGCAATCGCCAGCCGGGCACGTTCACCTGTCCTATTCGCTTCTCTGCGACGACGTCCGCCTGGAGGCCGGGAACAAGCTCAGCATCATGGGCATCTTTCAGGACATCTATCTGCCTTCGCTGCCCTCCACGGTGCTCCGGTTCGCGCTGCTGAACCACTGGGTGGGCCAGGGCCGGCACGAGACCCAGATTCAACTGCTGTCGCCCGGACGCGGCAAGACCCTCATGAAGACCAGCCCCTCCAGGTTCTCCCTGGACCCGAGGAGCTTCGCCGATAACGTAACCCTCTTCAACAACCTGGGCTTCTCGGAATACGGAACCCATATCCTGCAGGTCTACCTCGACGGCTTCATGATGAAGGAACTGCCCTTGAACGTTCTGAAGCCCCCGACCCCCAACACCAGGGTGAATTAGCCCCATCTCCTGTAGGCTACGGACCGCCCCTGTCTTATTTGAAACAACAGAAAAAAAGAGTTATCCACGAAGACACACGAAGGATGACGAAGGGCCACTAAGCGGAACTTCATTGCCGAAAATCAGCAATAACTCCATGATACCAGTGAGTTAGGCGAGATCAAACTGGCTTGGTACTGGGAACAACTTTGGCCGGGTCGATCTCCAGCAGTGCAAAGGCCTTGCGTTGCAACGGGGTGGGCTGTGCGATCATGGG
>JAJDUG010000002.1 GCA_022826755.1 Acidobacteriota bacterium | reverse complement strand
GCCGCCGAAACAGATTCGAGAACAACACACCCTGCTTGTCCTTCATATCTGTGCTTTAACCTCCTAAGTGTTTTATAATAAACAGTATAGCACAGATAACGGGCTTCCTTCAGATACCTTCGCGCATAATGCGGGCTAGCGGAGCCACTTCCAGCGTGCCGTTCAAATACCGGACATCCTGATCCGCAATCTCGACGTCCTTCCGGACGAAGTCGACAAATCCTGGGACAGATATCGTGACGTTGTAGTTCCCCTGCAACATGGCGGGGAAGGAGTAGTGACCTGATTGGTTGGTGTCCGCGCGCCGACAATCGCTGCGCGACGTTTCCCTGCATGCTTCCACGCTTACGCCGACCATGACCGCACCGGTTGAGTCGGTCACGGTGCCGCACAACGTGCCTGGCCGGGCAACGGCCACCCATGGCTCAAGACAGACGGTGAGCATGACGAACAATGGAATCTTCATCGGAATGGTTCTCCCTGGTACTCGTCGACTCACGCTGTTGGGAATGGGGTTTACTCCGCAAACTCCCGAGGCCGCCGGTTAGACTCCTTCTTGACGGCATTCATGAAGCGTCTCGCGTAGTACAAACGAACCAGTGCAATGAACGACTGGTTGTGCAGACACACTATTGGCAAGATCCGAGAGCATGGAATTCGGGAATAGACGCAGATTGTCGATGAAGGGTTGTTTTAGAGATATCTAAATAAAGTGTCTATTTTATATATAATATGATATTTATATGTTTTTATAGACTGCGACACGATGTGCATTGTCGGTGGCGCTCCACGCATCATGATCGCGGCACCCACTGCTTCACAAGAACGCCTGCGCTCCCACTGGAGACACCGGGTTCCCATGTAAGCCGCATGGCGGCGTCAAATACCCCCCCTCACCCCCAAGGGTGTGGACAGCACCGGGCGGTTGCGCTAAATTGTGACTCACACTTGGAGGTTTGCGATGGGTGCTGTTTTTCGTGCCCGCGGGAGTGCCGGAGGCGTGATGGCGCCGGCCTTTCCGGGGGTCTTGCTCTGTCTGGCCCTGGCGGTGTCCGGGGGGGCTCTGCTGGCATCGGACGAGCAGGCCGAGTCCTTCGAGGCGCTCGGACTCCGCTACGACGGAGAGGTGCGGCCGCTGATCGGGCAGTTCTGTCGAAACTGCCACTCGACGGCCCTGCGCACGGGGGAGCTGGACCTGGAGCGGTTCACCGACATAACCGAGGTGCGTCGGGATGCCGGGGCCTGGGTCAGGGTGGCCGACATGCTGGAGCGGGGGGAGATGCCCCCCGAGGGTTCCGGTCAGCCGTTGCCCCAGCAGCGGGAGGCTTTGCTGGAGTGGGTGAAGGAGTATCTGCGGGCGGAGTCGCTGGCCAACGCCGGGGACCCGGGGCCGGTGGTGCTCAGACGGCTCAACAACGCCGAGTACACCTACACCGTTCAGGACCTGACGGGGGTGGAACTGGACCCGACCCGGGAGTTCCCCACCGACAGCGCGGCCGGGGAGGGATTCACCAATGCCGGCAACGCCCTGGTGATGTCCCCCGGCCTGCTGCAGAAGTATCTCGACGCCGGCAAGGCCATTGCCCGACACGCCGTGCTGTTGCCTGACGGCTTCCGCTTTTCCCTTCAGAAGACCCGGCGGGACTGGACCGACGAAATCCTGGCCGAGATCCGCCAGTTCTACGGCCGGTTCACGGAGGTCCGCAAGCTGGGCGTGGGTTCGGAGGTGGGAAACGTCAACGTCCACGGCAACTCCCGCATCGGGCTGTCCGGAGTCCTGCCGCTGCAGAAATACTTTGCAGCCACGCTGGCCGAGCGGCAGGCGCTGCGCTCCGGCCGCAAGACCATCCCGGCCGTGGCCCGGCAGTTCGGGCTGAATGCCCGGTACCTGGGCAGGCTGTGGAACAGTCTCAACGGAGTCGCCCCCTCTCCCCTGATGGATGACCTGCGTGCCCGCTGGCGCGGCGCCGGGCTCTCGGACGCCGCGGCGTTGACCTCGGCGGTGGCCGCCTGGCAGCGGGCGCTCTGGACCTTTGGCCCGGTCGGCTTGATCGGCAGGACCGGAGGACCCAAGCGGTGGATGGAGCCGGTCGACCCCCTGGTCTTTCAGCAGTTTCTGTGCGCCTCCATTCCCCCCAGGCCGCCGGACCGGCGGGACGGGGAAGTGCTGGTGTCGCTGGTGGTGGCCGATGCCGGGGACGGGAACGAAGACGACCTGGTGGTGTTGGAGCGGCCGCGGCTGGTTCGGGTCGGCCGACCCGACGTGCTGCTGCGGGAAGTGCGCGCCCTCAGCCGGGGAATGAGCCGTACGGCCCCCGGCGGGGAGTCTCCGGAAGAAGCCGAATGGGGCCTGGACCCGGCCCTGTTCGGCAGGCATCCCGACGGCAGATCCATCGATGCCGACTCGCTGGTGGTGCGCGCGCCGGCGGTGATTCCCATTCGCCTGCCGGCCTCCCTGGCATCCGGGCGAGACCTGGTCGCCCGGGCCGTGCTGCACGAGGAACCCGGCAGCCAGGGCAGCGTGCAGGTGGAACTGGTGCTGGGAGAGCCGGCAGAGACATCCGGCCTGTTGATCAGCCGGACCAGCGTCCTCTATTCGAGCGTGAGCCAGGTATTCTCGGACCGCAGGGACCTCTCCATCGACCGGCCGATCCTGGTGTCAGAGGCCGGCACCGCCCGCCATCGGATCCAGGCGGCCCTGGATGAATACCGCGGCCTCTTTCCGGCGGCGCTCTGCTTCACCCAGATCGTGCCGGTCGACGAGATCCTCACCCTGCACTTGTTCTATCGCGAGGATGACCACCTGGCCCGGCTGATGCTGGACAGCCGCCAGCGGGCTCGGCTCGACCGGCTTTGGGAAGAGCTTCGCTTCGTCAGCCACAGTCCCTTTCAACGGGTGACGGCCCTGGATCTGCTTCTGGAAGCCATGGTCGGCAACGGCCGCAGGGACCGGTCCCAGTATCTCGCCCTGCTGCCACTGCAGCCGCCCATCAACCATGGGGCGGACAGCTTTCGCCGGGAATTGGTCGATGCCGAACCCCGGCAGTTGGCGGCCTTGGTCGAGTTCGCCGGCCGGGCCTACCGCCGCCCCCTGACCGAGCTGGAGGTGGAGGAGCTTCACGGGCTCTACGGCCGGCTGCGGGAGCAGGAGCTGTCCCACGACGAGGCCTTTCGTCTGACCCTGGCCCGGGTCTTTGTCGCCTCCCCCTTCCTCTACCGGCTGGAGAAGGCTCCGATCCAGGCCGCGGCTGAAGTCTCCGACTGGGAGCTGGCCAGCCGGCTGAGCTACTTCCTCTGGTCCTCCCAGCCGGACAGGGAACTGCGCGCCCTGGCAGCCCAGGGCAGGCTGCAGTCTCCCGAGGTGCTGGTCTGGCAGGCCAGGCGCATGCTGGCCGATGCCCGGGTGCGGCGGCTGGCCACCGAGTTCGCCTGCCAGTGGCTGCACATCTACGACTTCGACCAGACGGAAGAAAAGAGCGAGAAGTACTTCCCCGAGTTTGCCGATATGCGCGGAGACATGTACGAGGAGTCCATCCGCTTCTTCGCCGATCTGTTTCAACGTGACGCCTCCCTGCTGAGCCTGTTCGACGCCGATCACACCTTCGTCAACCGGAGACTGGCGGAGTTTTACGGGATCGAGGGCGTTCAGGGTGAGGACTGGCAGCGCATCCAGGTGGCGCAGGAGCATGGACGCGGCGGCATTCTGGCGCTGGGCACCACCCTGAGCAAGCAGTCGGGGGCCTCTCGGACCAGTCCCATCCTGCGCGGCAACTGGATCAGCGAAGTGCTCCTGGGAGAGAAGCTGCCGCGGCCGCCCCCGGACGTGCCCGAGCTTCCGCCCGACGAGACCGCGACCGAGGGGCTGACCCTGCGCCAACTGGTGGCCCTGCATACCAGCGAGCCTGGTTGCGCCTCCTGCCATCGACGGATCGACCCTTTCGGCTTTGCCCTGGAGGGCTTTGACGCCATCGGACGGCGCCGCGACCGGGACATGGCCGGACGGCCGCTGGACACCCGGACCACACTCCCCGACGGAAGCGAGGTCGAGGGACTGGCCGGTTTGCGGGACTACCTGTTGGAGCACCGGCGAGAGGAAGTGCTGCGGCAGTTCTGCCGCAAGCTGCTGGGGTACGCCATCGGCCGCGAGCTGAAGCTCTCCGACCAGCCGCTGGTCACCGAGATGCTGGAGCGCCTGGCCGAAAACGACTACCGGTTCTCGGTGGCGGTGGAGACCATCGTCCGCAGCCGTCAGTTCCGGGAGATTCGAGGCCGGGACGTGCAAGTGGCCCGGGGGTCCGGTCCCTGATCATCGGGAGCAGTCTTCCGGCGGGACCGTTCCCGATCCGAACCCTTGACCGGGGGCATTCACGTTCATGGCGCGTTCGGAGGCCAATTGAGGTAGAATAGCCGGGCAATCCCTCTCTCCTATGCCGCGAGGCCGATCATGACTGACCGTCAATTTTCTCGACGAAAATTCCTGCGGGGGCTGGGCGTCACCATGGCGCTGCCCTGGATGGAGTCGCTGCCGGTTTGGGATGCCGTGGCCGCTCCGGGCGCGCGTGCCTCCAACGAGGCCCCGGTCCGCCTGGGAGTGCTGTTTGCCGGCAACGGGTTCCACAGCAAGGAGTGGTGGGCCAAGGGGGCCGGGAATCAGATGGAGCTCGGCCGGGTGCTGGAGCCCCTGACCGATTTTCGCGAGCGCATGGTCTTCATCCGCGGGCTCTACAACGCCGAGGCGCTCAAGGGCAACATCCACAGCTCCCAGACCGGCAACATGCTGTCCGGGGCGCCGCTGGCCAACGGCGGCGAGATTCGTTCCGGAACCAGCTTCGACCAGGTGGTGGCCCAGAACTACGGGCGCTCGACCAAGGTGCCCAGCCTGGTGATCGGTTGCGAGAGGTCCAACCCGGGGATTCACAAGAACTACTCCATGCTCTACAGCTCGCACATCTCCTGGAGCTCTCCCACGGCTCCCACCCCGCTGGAGGTCTATCCCGCCCTGGCTTTCGACCGCTTGTTCAAGGACAGCGTCCAGCGTGGAGACCAGAGTGTGCTGGATGCGGTGCTGGACGAAGCCCATCGCCTTCGCCGGGACATCGGCTCCAACGATCAGCACAAGCTGGACGAGTATCTGAACTCGGTGCGTGAGGTGGAGCGGCGCATCGAGCGGGCCGGCAACCGGGGCGAGGTGCAGGGCTGGCGCCCGACCCTGGACAAGCCCGACATTCCCCGTCCGCCCGACGGCATGCCGCAGGACATCCCCGAGCACATGCGGCTCATGAGCGACATTCTGGTGCTGGGCTTCCAGACCGACACCACCCGGGTGTGCACGCTGAAGCTCAATAACGACCACAGCTACCTGCTGTTCCGCCACCTGGGAGTCACGGTCGGCCACCACGAGCTCTCCCACCAGGACAACGAGGCCTGGCTGCGAGTGAACCAGTTCTTCGTGGAGCAGTTGGCCTACATCGCCGGCAAGCTGGACGCCGTCCAGGAGGGCGAGCGGACCGCCCTGGACAACTCCATGCTGATGATCTGCTCCAGCATGCTGACGGGCCGCCACAACGCCAAGCAACTGCCGGTGGTCCTGCTGGGCGGTGCCGGGGGGCAGTTGAAGGGCGGCCGGATTCTGAATTACCTCGACAAGCCCAACCGCAAGATGTGCAGCCTGTTCCTGTCCATGCTGGACAAGTACGGCATTCACCGCAAGGAGTTCGGCGACTCGCAAGAGCGGCTGCTGGAGATCTAGTGCCAGTCTCGGAAATATGGCGACCCTGTTTCTGAGACTGAAGACCAGCCGCTCGATCGCGGGCTCCCCGTCCTCATTTCTGAAACAGTAAAGGCAAGCCCGGATACTTGTCTTCTTTCCCCGCTCCCCTAACCCTTTCAATCACTTCAATGGCCCGCCGTTGCGCGGGCATGATGGAGGTCCCTATGCGGTTGACTCCCGTTCGAAGAGCCCACACCCGGGGCTGTCTTGCGGCCGGAATTCTCTGGATTTTCGCGGGCGCGGCGCCGGCTGAAGGGGGAGACTTCTACGTCGGTGTCACGGGGGCGGGCGAACGTCTGGATGTCCTGTACGACAAGACCGTGGACAACACCAGCCCCAGCAACCTATCACTCAACCAGGGCCAGGTTTTTCGAGCCGACGACTCCGCTACCAAGGTGGGTTACGGCTACGGTTTCCTGGCCGGCTACCGCGTGCCTCTGGGCCTGACCGGTGTTTTTGTGGCCGGCGAGGGCGATTTGGCCTATCACCGGGGTGTGGCGTTGGGGCGCTTTCCGGGGCTGGGGACTTCCGAGGGCCGCAACCAACTGGGAGAGGTCTGGCCCGAGGACTGGTCCTTCGACAAGGACAAGAGCTTCGGCTTCACCCTGCGGCTGGGCGCCGGAATCCCGGTGGTGGGACCGGGGCTGGGCCCGAGCGTCTACGGGCTGGTCGGGGTGCGGCGACTCGGGGCGGGATTCAGGTCGGACTATACGGGGTGCCTGAATCCGACCCCCTGCACCGATGCCAGCCAGTTCACCTCGGGGACCGACCGATTCGACGAGAACTTCACCGGCTGGACCACCGGCGGCGGAATCGAAAAAAAGCTGGGGAACATCTCCCTGCGGGGCGAAGTTCGCTACACCGATTACGGAAGCGCCTCAAGGACCATTTCCTTCACCGACGTGGGGGTGACGGTCCCCTTGTCGCTGGAAACCAGCGGCGTCAGCGCCCGCCTGGGGCTGCTCTTGTATTTCTGAACCGGCACCGCTGGAGGGTAGAGGCGTTACGGTTCACCCCAGAGGAGCAGACACGTCAAGCGGTGTTCGGCAATAGCCATTGAAGCCGATGAGTGAATGAAACCGTGTTGTTGGGTGGTTACTCCCGAGTGAGTCCAGCAGTTCCCTTTCGGCGCCAAGCGCAGCAAGCCCGCGACAACTGCGCGAGTTGAACAACCGAGTCGATAATTTGGCTGCCTCTCTGTCCCCGCACCGTAGGGGCAACCCTTCTGGTTGCCCGTTGTTCGGGTTCGCCCGGTTATCCCCGGATTGGGAGTCCACAAGGGACGCGCCTACGGATTGGTGCAGGACTGTCCCACATAGAATCTGGGCGTGATTAGGGCGCCTCGACGACCATGCCCCCCGAATTTGGTTGCGTGGGATCATCCTGCTCTTGCGTCTGGATTCCGCTTGTTTTCCCCGCCCGGGTACGAATAAAATGTTACCTGATAGGTAACTAAACCAGACACGAGTGTGGAAATCACTTTTCGTAGTCGAAGGCTCGCCAAGACATTCAACTCGATTGACGCTCTCCGTAAGGCATACGGCAACCGCATGGCGCAGACGATCAGGTATCGTCTCGCCGTCCTTAAGAATGCCCGCGCATTGTCGCATGTGCCGACCACCCGTCCGGATCGGTGCCACCCGCTCAAAGGCAGGCGGAATGAGCAGTACGCCGTCGATCTCGTTCATCCCCACCGGCTGGTTTTCAGACCTGATCATGACCCGATTCCGGTTAAAGCGGACGGGGGGATCGACACGGAGCAAGTGACTGCGATTACTGTCATCGAGATCGTTGACTATCATTAGAAGGAGGGAAACGACATGGTGAAGGAGGCCAATCAATACCAACCCGACTATGCCGTTCCACCGGGGGCGATCCTGGCGGAGCGCCTTGAGGCATACGGTATCTCACACGCAGAGTTCGCCCGGCGCTGCGGCCGTTCCGCAAAGCTTATCAGTGAGATCATCTCGGGCAAGGCGCCGGTCGAGCCGAAGACTGCGCTGCAGTTCGAGAGAGTCTTGGGAGTCGACGCCGGCATCTGGCTCGGCATTGAAACGGATTATCAGCTCCATCGGGCGCGCGAGGAGGAGGCGAGGCAAGCAAAACAAACTGCTTCCTGGATGAAGACATTGCCTCTTAAAGAGTTGGTGAAACGCCGGGTAGTAGCGCGGCCTGCCTCTGATTTGGACGCGGTGTCGAAGCTGCTGGCCTTCTATGGGGTCGGATCGGTCGAGGCGTGGGACGTGAAGTACAAAGGGATGAGTGTCGCATTTCGGCACTCGACCAGTTTTGAGAGCGATAAGGCATCGCTGACAGCATGGCTCCGGATTGGAGAGCTCAATGCAGAACGGAAGAAGTGTCTCGATTACAACCCGGTTAGATTCAAACAAGCCTTGAGGAGGGTCCGCGAACTCACGCAAAAACCGATCGAGGGAGCTATGGAAGAAGCGCAACAACTTTGTAGCGATGCGGGCGTTGCCTTAGAGCTGATTAAACCGTTCCCGAAAACCGCCATCAGCGGCGCCGCCTGGTGGCTGACCCCTCGAAAGGCTGTGATTGCACTCAGCGCACGCCATAAGACGGACGACCATTTGTGGTTCAGCCTATTCCACGAGGCCGCTCATATTCTTCTACATAGCAAGAAGGGTATCTTTATCGACGGCACGAAGGCCAATAAGGAGACCACTGACGTCGAAGCAGAAGCCGACAATTGGGCCTCTCATGTTGTTGTGTCCCACACCCATTGGGAACAGTTTGTTGCTGCGGCGCTATATAGTCAAAGTTCAATTCGTCAATTCGCCAAGGAACAAGGGATAGCCCCGGGCATAGTTGTCGGGAAGCTCCAGCACGAAGGCCATATACCTTGGGGGACACCTCTGAACAAACTGAAGGTGCGACTGGAGTGGGTGACTACGTCATGAGCGAATCGACAGAATTCAGAACAGGGCCAAAGGGCACGCAACCTTCTCCGCAATCCACCGACAAATTCGACAGGCTGAAGGATCTGTTGCGAGCGATGTTCCAGCTTGACCGCGGCGATCTCGATTTCGGTCTGTACCGAATCATGAACCTGAAGGCGGCCGAGATAGATGCGTTCCTGGAAAACGATCTGCTGCCGCAGGTCAAAACCGTCCTGGCCGAGCTGGTTGACGACGAGCGGGCAGCGCTGTACGGGGCTCTAACCGAAGCCAGAGAAGCGGCCTGGAAGTTGAGGATTGATCCCGACGAACAGGAGACAGTTGTTGAGTTGAAACGAAAGCTGGCAGAGGCCAGGGCCGACGCAGCCGCGGAAGCCGAGGTCTACAACCATCTCGCCAACTTCTTTGCCCGCTACTACGCCGAAGGCGACTTCATCTCCCAGCGGCGCTATTCGGGAGGAGGCCGCTCAGCTTATCTCATCCCCTACGACGGCGAGGAAGTGAAGCTTCACTGGGCCAATCAGGATCAGTACTACGTCAAGACCACCGAGAATTATTCTTCCTACGCCTTCACTGTTGGGCCTGGTGCGCAGCAGCGTCGCGTTCGCTTCGAAATTGCGGCGGCCGACGGCGAAAAGGACAACATCAAGGAAACCAGCGGCAAGCAGCGCCGTTTCGTGCTCACCGGCGGCAAGAGCGCCATCACCATCGAAGGTCGCGATCTGGTCGTCCGCTTCGAGCACCGGCCATTGGCGGAACGCGAAAAGAAAACCTGGCCCGGCAGCGGCAGCAGACAGCAGGACCGCATCAATGAATCAGCCCGTCAACGAATCTTCAGGGCCTTGGCGCCGGATTGGTTGGCGTTGCTGGCCGCACCAGCCCCCACGGAAAGTCATCCTGACCGCAGCGTCCTGGACAAGCACCTGGCTGTCTACACGGCCAGGAACAGCTTCGACTATTTCATTCACAAGGACCTGGGTGGATTTCTGCGCCGGGAGCTGGATTTCTACCTGAAAAACGAAGTGCTGAACCTGGACGACCTGACGGTCGGGGAGGCGGCCCGGCTGAGCCGAGCGCTGGCTCGAACGCGGGCGGTTCGCCAAGTAGCGGACAAGATCACCACCTTTCTTGCACAGATTGAGGACTTCCAAAAACATCTCTGGCTCAAGAAGAAATTCGTCCTGGAAACCCAATGGTGCGTGACCTTGGACCGCGTGCCGGAGGCTCTCTATCCCGAGATCGTCGCGAATGACGCCCAGCGCCAGGAATGGGTGAACCTGTTCGCCATCAACAGAATTGAAGGCAACCTTGCCAATGACAACGCGGGCTACACCCAACCGCTGACCCAACAGTTTCTCAAGACCAACCCCTATCTGGTGCTGGACACTCGCCATTTCGACCGTGCCTTTAGGGACCGGCTGTTGGCAGCATTGTCAGACACCGGTCCCCTGGAAGACCAATTGGACGGTTTGCTCGTACACGGCGAGAATTTCCAGGCGCTGAACCTGCTGCAGGCGAGATATCGGGGCCAGATAAAAACCATCGCCATCGACCCGCCGTACAACCGTTTGGGCGACAGTTTTCTTTACAAAGACAGTTACCGTCACTCGTCATGGCTGACCATGATGCGGGATCGGCTTGATCTTGCGCGGGTTCTGTTGCAACGGGATGGAGCATTATTCTCCAACATAGATGAGAACGAGCGCGACAGCCTACAGGCAGTACTCGACGGAACGTTTGATCGCTCCAACCGAATCGAGGAATTGATCTGGGGGCAGAATACAACCCATAGCCAGTCGCCACTGTATTCGACCAATCATGAATATATTGAGGTCTATGTTCGCAATCGCGTCGCTGCCGAACGTGCAACGGCCATGTTCCGCGAGGCTAAACCAGGTTTTTTGGAACTCATGGAGCTTGTCAACGAGTTGAATCCTCGCTATCCCACAATAGCCAAAGTAGAGGAGGCTATTAAGGATCTGTTCAGCCGCCACGTAGAGCAGTACAAGGTCGAATTGCAGCAGCGAAACCAGGAGTATGACAGGGAAGCGAGAAGGCAAGACCCTTGGCGTGGCATCTACAACTATTGCCATGGAGAGTATCGGAATGGCAATGGCCGCGTTGTTTGCGATCAAGAAGCGAGGGCCAAAGGAGCGCGGCTAGTGATTTGGCGGGAATCTGATTCATCCGCTCCAGCTCAAAAACAGTCCGACACCACACAAGATCCGACCCATGCCAATTACCGCTTCTACCGTCCCCTGCACCCGGTCACTAAGAAACCTTGCCGCGTTCCTAAGCGTGGTTGGGCATGGCCACAGATTTGGCCCGATGATACCCGTGACAGCTTCGTGGCACTGGATCGGGCAGGGCGAATTGTCTGGGGTGAAGATGAGACGAAGGTTCCTCAATATAAGAGATTTGTGCATGATGTTGAAACGAACGTCGCCAAATCGCTTTTCCATGACTACACAGATGGCGAGAAGCAAATAGCGGCTCTATTTGGTGTGACTGGCCTCTTTCCAACTCCCAAGCCGACGACGTTACCCAGGAGATTCATCTCCCAAACATCCACACAAACGAGTCTCATCCTTGACCATTTCGCCGGCTCCGGCACGACCGGTCATGCGGTTGTAAATCTCAACCGTAAAGATGGCGGTAGTCGCAAGTACATTCTGGTGGAGGTTGGACATCACTTTGATACGGTCTTGTTGCCGCGCATGAAAAAGGTTGTCTATTCGCCGGACTGGAAGGACGGCCAGCCGATTTCACGCAACGGTTCCACTCAGTGTTTCAAGTACATCCGCCTGGAATCCTACGAGGACACGTTGGACGGTCTTGAGTTGACGCCAAGGGCGGATGAACAAGGGGCACTGTTGGCCGGAAACCCTGCGCTGGGCGAGGATTACCGGCTGCGTTATGCATTGGGCCAGGAAACCTCCGAAAGCGCCTGCCTGCTGGGGAAACATTTCACCGACCCCTTCGCCTACACGCTCTCCGTCGTCCGTGGCGGCATTCGCCAGGAAACGCCGGTCGATCTGCCTGAAACCTTCAACTTCCTGATCGGCCTGCGCCTGGAATTCCGCCGACGGATCGACGGTGTGCTCGCCGAGACGGGCGCAGACGTCCAAGGGCGCAAGTGCTTGATCCTCTGGCGAAATCTGATCGAAACAGATAACACCGCGCTGGAAGCATGGTTTGTCCGCAACCGGGCGCAATTCGCTGACTCGCTCGATATCGTCTATGTCAACGGTGACCACACCTTGAACGCCGTGCGGCAGCCGGACGAATGCTGGAACGCCAAAACCATCGAACCGTTTTTCAGAGAGTTGATGTTCGAAGGAGTAGATTGATGACAATTAACCGAAACAACTCTCCTTGTCATCTTACTTTCTCGCAACGCTACAGTTACGAACCCGTGCCGGAGCCTATGCGACTGGAGGAAATTTCGGAAGATCTGCGTCGAGAAGTCTGGAATGTGATTCGAGAAAAACTGCTGAGGCATAGACGACATTATGCTGGCTACTATCTTGATGAGGGGGCCAAAAGATTTTGTGAGCGTGTATTAGGAAAACTATGGAAGCAACCCGAAGATCAAATCAACACCAATTACGAGAACGTTCTAAACTCTTTTAAGCAGGTAGCATTACAAAGGGAGTTCAATCGTGTTCTCGATCTAGTTGAGATCATAGTTAACGACAGAGATGCAACAGGGGAGCTGAAGGAACGATTGAGAGATCTGTTTGAAAACTCCGCTGCCTACCGGCTGGACACGTCAAGGCGTCCATATCGATTTTTTCCTCAAACTAGCAAGGAACAAGGCGAGTCTGTAAGGCAGGCCATTGAGACGCTTCACCAAGGTGGTATGCAAGGCGCGGCAACGCACCTGCGCCAAGCGGCCGAGCACATCAACGCACGGCAATATGGGGATTCCATCACCGACAGTGTCCATGCGGTCGAATCCGTCGCACGGGTACTTGATTCAGGAGCGAGCCAGACCCTTGGGCCTGCGCTGGATTCTCTTGAAAGGGGCGGGCTACTGAATCATCCAGCGCTCAAAGAAGCATTCAAGAAACTCTACGGCTATACAAGCGACGAACAAGGGATCCGGCACGCCCTTCTTGATAAGGATTCCCCGGATGTTGGGCTGGACGAATCCATGTTCATGTTTGGGGCTTGCGCCTCCTTCGCCGCCTATCTTGTGAACAAACACAGGAATCAAGGAGAACAGCGCTGACCAATGACGGCCCTCCGAAGTCGCCTTGTCCTTTACCGCTTCATCTGCCGCGAGTTCGGCTACAAGGACCTGCCCGCCATGCTGGAGCGCCTTCGAGATGCTCCGGCAGGGTTCACCGGTAGCGGTGAAAGCGAATACGCCCGCGCGCTGTATCTGAATCCGAATCTCGCCACGGTCACGCCCGACCAACTTATTGCCTATGACGCCAACATCGCGGCCCACAGCCTCAAGCTGCGCATGAACGGCGAGCAGGGACGGGAGTGGAAGCACTATCAGTACCTTGCTCTGCTTTTCACCGAACACTACCTGAACCGCTATTTTGACGATCCTGAGAAGGTGTGCGCCGACCTGAATAAATCCAAGGCCGATAACCGCTGGACCGTAGCAATGCCGGAATACGACCCTGAAGATCTGCGCACCGTTGCCTTTCAGAGCGCGACCGGGTCGGGCAAGACTCTTCTCATGCACGCCCACGTCCTGCAATTCAAACACTACCTGCACCAGTCCGGCGGGAGGCTCAACAACATCATCCTGCTGACTCCCAACGAGCAGATGTCGGTGCAGCACCAGCGTGAGTTTCAGGCCAGCGGCCTGCGGGCCCGGCTGTTTTCCGCTGAAGCCGCCGCCGATCTGTTTTCACCTATCGAGATCATCGACCTGAATAAGCTGGCCGAGAAGAAGGGCGTCAAGCGCGTGGCCGTGCAGGACTTTGGCGACAACAATCTGGTGCTGGTCGACGAGGGGCACCTGGGGGCTTCCGGCAAGGTTTGGCGAGAGCGACGACAGGAACTGTCCCGCGGCGGTTTTACCTTCGAGTATTCGGCCACCTTCAACCAGGTCGTCAACAAGGATCCGGCGCTGCTGAACGCCTACGGCAAATGCCTGCTGTTCGACTATTCCTACCGACAGTTTCACCAGGACGGATACGGCAAGGACTATGCCATCTCCAACCTGCCGAGTGGGATCGAAGACGCCAGCAGCCACATGTACCTGCTGGGCTGCCTGCTGACCTTCTACCAGCAGTGCCGCATCTGGTGGGACAAGGGGGCGCAATGGGAGGCATTCAACCTGACGAAGCCTCTGTGGGTGTTTCTAGGCAAAACGGTGACAGGCAAGAGTCGGGCGGACAAGGCGACACAGTCCGATGTGGTCCTTATATTGAACTTTTTGGGCTGGTTGCTGGCAAACGGCAGCGCCGTGCGCCCCATGCTCAACAACCTGGTGGCCGGAAATTCCGGACTGCCCGACGAGAACGGGAGGGACTACTTCGCCGGTCGGTTTGGCTATCTCAACCGGAATCCGAAGGACGACTTGTATGCCGACCTGTGTGATGTTCTGTTCCATGGACAGGGGGCGCTCCACGTAGTCTATCTGACAGCGGGAGAAGGTGAGTTGCATCTGCGCAGTGCGGACAATCCCATATTCGGCGTGGTCAATATCGGCGACTCGACGGCTCTCCATAAGCTGCTGCTGGACGAGGACAACTCCGACGTCATCGTCGACCGGGAAGCGGGGTTCGCTGAACGGCTATTCTCCCATGTGGACAGGCCAGATTCGCCGGTGAACATCGTGATCGGTGCGCGGCGTTTCATTGCCGGTTGGAATTCCTGGCGTGTGAGCACCATGGGGCTGATGCACGTCGGCGTCGGCGAGGGTCCGGAGATCATCCAGATGTTTGGGCGCGGAGTGCGTCTGAAGGGCTGGAACACGAGTTTGAAGCGTCATCGGCAAAGTGGCGCAGACTTACCGATGGGGGGCGTCGACCTCGCGGAACTGGAAACGCTCTATATCTTTGGATTGCGCGCCAACTACATGCAGACCTTTCGAGATCTGTTGGAAAAGGAAGGGATGCGCATCGACCAGGAAACGGTCGAGTTGCCCGTGACCTGGAGCTTGGGAAAGAAATCGAACCTGAAGTTGATTCGTATGCGTGGTGACCGCAAATTTGAATATTGCGAGGAGCGCCCGATTCTGCCGAATCCAGACGAGACAGGCCGCCCTTTCGTGACGCTGGACCTGTACTCTCAACTCCAATCCATGTCCTCGGGAGAAACGCCGTCCGGCCCCGCTCAGCAGAAAAACTCTGTCAAAATCAAGCCGCAACACACCGCTTTTTTCGATTTGACGAAGGTGCATGACAGACTGCTGAGGCGCAAGCAGCAGAACGGCTGGCACAATTTGGTCATCAGGCCTGAGACGGTGCAGCGTCTTCTGCAGGATTCGGGCTGGTACGATCTCTATATGCCGCCGGAACGACTGGCCCTGCCCGACTATCGGAGCTTGAAGCAGTTGGAAGATGTTGCTGTCGATCTCATCAGCGAATACGCTGACCGCTTCTGGCGCAGGAAGCGCCGAAAGTGGGAAAGCAACAATTTTGAGGTAGTCACGCTGGACCAGGACGACCCCAACAACCCGAAAGCTTACGAGCTGTCGGTGGACGCGATGCAAAGCCAATTAGTCGAGGACCTTCACGATCTGGCGGCGAAGGTACGGGAAGGTGATTGGCACCGTCTGAAACTTGGCGTCATTCTGGCCGGCGCCCATGCCTACCAGCCGCTGTTGTATGCCGGGGAGGGCTGCCAGGTCACCGTCCGTCCGGTTGCTCTGGACGAGAATGAAAAAAAGGTCGTCAACGGCTTGGCTGACTTGGCCAAGAATGCTGATCCATGTTTGAGTGGCAACGAGTTATACCTGATCCGCAACCTGACGCGGGGTCGGGGCGTGTCGTTTTTCGACGATTTCGGCTACTACCCCGACTTCATTGTCTGGCTGAAAGGCGCAGGCAGTCAGCACGTCGTTTTTCTGGATCCCAAAGGGTTGAGCCGATTCGGGACCCGAGAACGGCGAAAGGTTGAGTTGCACCACGACATCAAGGACATTGAAAAACGGATTCGGGAAACCGAGCCCGACCTCTACCTGCACGCCTACGTCCTGTCCGTCACGCCGGCCCAGCAAATCGACGGTGGTCGTTCTCCCAGTGAATGGAAAAATGACGGCGTCTACTTCCTGAACGAGTCCGATTGCCTGCAGCAGGTCATCGGACACGTGCTGCAGCAGTCGTCCGCCGCCTGACTTCGCCTTCTCTTGCCCACACGCCGGGGACATCCTGATGGATTGGGGAGCCGATGCGGAGGGTGTAGTGTGGCGGATGAACGGCGGCGGGCGCCTATATGCGGGGACGAGCAGGTCAAGCTCCTTTCACAACATGGAGGACTGGAATGGCGACGGCACGTGTGAGGCGGGTGGCCTGATGGGAGAAAGTGGCCAGAATTATCAGTGATCAGGGAGGTGCAATGAGACTGGCGGGCCGTGGATTGCCTTGTCAGACCGCGGTCTTCCCATTGCTCCAGATTTCAAATTCACTCAAATCAATATTCGTGTTCCACACTACGGCATAACCACCTTGCTCCACCTGAACCGATTTAAACAAAGCAGGAGTTCTCAGGGGGGCAAACAATTCCCTTTCTAACAACGGAGTCACGTCGTATTGGCGTTTCTGTGCGTTATCAAACTCAACCACAAGAGTATGATCGTCAATGGTTTCGACGGATCTTATTTTCGGACACAGCATGACTATGCCAGCGGTGGTAGTTTGCGGAACTCTTGGGAACTCCACACTTCGTTCAATTCGGCCCTGTGTAAAGCTGCCCATTCAAGGACAAGATGCTTGACTCATTTAAGCAAGTCTCCTTCTATCAGTTCCAAGTTATTGATATCAAATCGGAATTGCAATAGACAGCCATGCCTCCCTTCAGTGAAGCCAGTCGTTCTGATTCTGTCGTGACCGTGGAGGGGCTGACCTTCAGCTATGCCAGCCGGCAGGTGCTGCACGGGATTTCCTTTACCCTGGGGAGGGGCGAGGTGGTGGGGCTGCTGGGTCCCAACGGGGCCGGCAAGAGCACCACCATCAAGGTCTTGACGGGCATCCTGCCTCCGGGCGGAGGATCGGTTCGGGTCGCCGGTTTTTCCATGCCGGGAGAGGCGGTGGAGGCCAAGAAGCGCATCGGCTATGTGCCGGAGGCGGCCGCGCTGTTCGAGAGCCTGACGGGGCAGGAGTTCCTGGAGCTGATGGGCCGCCTTCAGGAAGTCCCCGAGCCGACCCTTCAGGCTCGCATTGACCTCTTCCTCAAGCACTTCGACCTGGACGGGGAGCGCCGGCGCCGGCTGGACGGTTACTCGAAGGGCATGCGGCAGAAGGTGCTGCTGAGCGCGGCCCTGTTGCACAATCCCGAGCTGGTGATGCTGGACGAGCCACTCTCGGGGCTGGACGTCAACACCGGGCTCATGGTCCGGGACCTGGTGGCCGCCCTGGCCGCTGAGGGCAGGACCATTCTCTACAGCTCCCACGTCCTGGACGTGGTGGAGCGCGTCTGCGACCGCGCCCTGATCATCCATGAGGGGCGTCTCATCGCGGACGGGTCGCTGGAGTCGCTGAAGGCCTCCACCGAGAGGGGCAGCCTGGAAGACGTCTTCCGGCAACTGACCCAGGCCGAGGAAACCGTGAGCGGTGTCACCGAAATCATCGAGGGTCTGCGGTCATGAGGGTCCTCGGTTCGATCGCAAGGCGCTGGCTTCGCGGCAGGGCCTTTACCCGGCTGCTGGAAGGCTGCGGCATCCAGCCCCGCAGCTACTGGCTCCTGGTCGATCTGTTCCGGACGCTGGGCAACCGGGGCGAAGTGGCCCAGGTGGGCAACCAGGACTACTCCCTGCGGGTCCTTGTGACCTTCTGGTTCTTCCTGGCTGGCCTTATGAGCCTGGTAATGGCCTTCACCGGTACCGATCCCTGGTGGTACCTCCTCGTATTTGTCGGCATTACTTTTTTGAATCTCATAGTGGTCCTGATCCCCGTAGTGGCCGAGAACCTGGTCAACCCCGTCGAAGGGCTGATTCTGGCCCAGCAGCCCGTCAACGGAGCCACCTGGTCGGCCGCCAAGCTGACCCATCTGGTCAAGGCGGTGGTCTACGTGGTGGCGGGAGTCAACACAGTGCCGGCGCTGGTCGGTCTCTCTCTTCCTCACGGGGAGGGGAGTCGTTGGTTGTTCTATCCCCTGGAACACTTACTGATTGCCCTGGGAGTGGGGACGGTGGTCGGCCTGCTCTGCTGCAGCCTGTTCGGCTGGCTGATTCGCTTCGTTCCGGTGCGGCGCCTCAAGGCGGCTGCCGGCCTGATGCAGGTGGTCCCCATGCTACTCCTGTTCGGATTCCAGATGCTGATCCGGTTGTGGCAGGATTTCGTGGATTGGGCGGGTTCGGTCGAGCTGTTCCAGGGGTGGCCGGCTGCAGCCGACGCCCTGCCGGACGGATTCCCGGTGTTGCTGGGGGCGGCGGGCACTGCGGTCGGGTTGGTCGTTGTCCTCCAGGGGCTGCGCGCTCTTTCGGTGGACCACCTGATCCGTGTCTCGGGCCTGATGCACTCCGGCCGCGGGATCCGTAAGCTCAAGCGCAAAGGATCGGCGGTGGGCCCCTGGGTCGCCCGGGTTGCCGTCGGCCAGGCCGGCCGCGCGGGCTTCGAATATCTGCGTTGCCTGATGCTCCGGGACTGGCAGTTCCGCAGAGAAGCAGCCACCCGCCTTGCTTTCCCGATCCTTTTCTTGTGCGTCGTGTTGGCCCGCGCCGGGTTGGCCTCTCCCTTCGGGCCGGGATTCGCCTTCACCCACTTACTGCCTCACGTGCTCGGACTGGCGATTCTCATGACCTGCCGGTTTCTGGCCTATGGCAATGACTTCAAAGCCATCGCCTGGTTCTTCAGCGCTCCCGAGTCTTCTTTCCGCCCCTTCGCGGGAGGAATCCATGCGGCGCTGTGGCATTGGCTGGCGGTTGTTCCCAACCTCCTGGCGCTGCCGGTGCTGGCTTGGTTCTGGCCGATGCGGGACGCCTTGCTCTTTGTCGCTTTCAGCATGGCCGTGGCGTCTCTCTATCTGGGTGTGGGAGTGAGGCTGATCGAAGGTGTGCCCTTCGGCAAGCAAGCGTTGCCGACCCGCGGTGCGGCGGACCTGGTGCTGATGCTGGCCTTCTTCCTGGTCGTGGGGGTCGCGGTCGGGGTCCAGTACTTCCTGTTCCGCTCGGTGGCCGCGGTTGCCGTGGTGACGCTGATCGCGGGCGCAGGCGCCCGCTTCCTGACCCGGGCGGTGCTGGACGACTTCGCGGCCCGCATCCGACTGCAGCTCCAGCAAGCCGCCTCAGGTTCGGTGCTGCTTTACAGGGAAGTGGAGTAGGGAGAGGGATGGCTGCCGTCTCGGGTCGGTCGAGGGTACTATTGCCTGTACCTGCCGTGTATAATGCGGTTGGCCTACCGCATTTGAGTGGAGGCCGGTGATCTCGGGATAGAGGAGTCCACAAATGGGAAGCAATCGATCCCCGCACCCGGTTGAGAATCGAGCACATGGGGTGGAGACGGTCCGGGCGGCAGAGCCGATCGCCGTGGTGGGGATGGCGTGCCGGTTCCCCGGCGCGGAGGACCTTGCGGCCTTCTGGCGCCTGCTGGCGGCTGGTGAGAACGCTGTGACGGAAGGAGTCCCGGGTTCCGGGGTGGGTCGGGTGGGAGAGCTGTTTCCGGACGCCGAAGTTCAGAGGGAGGCTTGCCGGTTCGGGGGTTACCTGGACAGGATCGACCTGTTCGACGCAGCCTTCTTTCGGATCTCCCCGGTCGAGGCTGACCTGCTGGACCCGCAGCAGCGGATGATGCTGGAGACCAGTTGGCGGGCTCTGGAGGACGCGGGAATGGACCCGGACGGCTTGAGGGGAAGTCGCACCGGGGTGTATGCGGGGATCAGCAATCACGATTACCGTAGCCTGATCCTGGGCGGAAAGGAGATTACCGAGCCTGCCGCCAGCCTTTATGCCGTCAGCGGAACTTCCTTCAACACGGCCATTGGACGGGTCGCCTTCGCTCTGGGTCTGGAGGGACCGGCGATGGCGCTCGACACCGCCTGCTCGTCATCGCTGGTCGCTATACACCAGGCGGTGTCGGCACTGCAGCGGGGGGAGGCGGATCTGGCACTGGCCGGAGGCGTGCACCTGATCCTGTCGGGACGGCTTTCGGAACTGCGCGCGAAGGCCGGGATGCTGGCGCCGGACGGGCGCTGCAAGACCTTCGACGCCGCCGCGGACGGTTACGTGCGGGGCGAAGGCTGTGGAATCGTGGTCCTGAAGCGGCTCGAGGAAGCAGAGGCGGACGCAGACCGGATCTGGGGAGTGATCCGCGGCTCGGCAGTCAACCAGGATGGAGCCAGCCCCGGGCTGACCGTGCCGAACGGGACGGCCCAGGCGCGTGTGATCGAGGCGGCGTTGTCGCGTGCGCGGGTTCTGCCTTCGGAGGTGGATTATCTGGAGGCCCACGGAACGGGAACAGAGGTGGGGGACCCCATCGAATTGCAGGCCGCGGCCGCGGCCTACGGCAAGGAGCGCGCCATGGACCGCCCCCTGCTGATCGGTTCGGTGAAGACCAATATCGGCCACCTGGAGTCCGCCGCCGGGGTCGCCGCGCTGATCAAGGTAATGCTGGCGATGAAGCGGGGAGTGATTCCCAGGCACCTCCACTTCCGGAAGCCCACTCCCGAGGTGGACTGGGACCGCCTGCCGTTGCGGGTGGCTTCGGAGCCGGCGGACTGGCCGCTCCATGGCAATCAGCTCCCGATAGCGGCCATGAGCGGGTTCGGATGGTCCGGCACCAACGCGCACGTGGTGGTGGAGGGGTACGGCGCCCCGGGCGGTGATGCCGCCGGAAACGGGATGAACTCGCCTGCCGGCGCCGGGCGGAGGGTTGCGGTTCTGATGCCGGAGCCGCTTGCGGATCTGACCGCGGTGGGGGCAGCTCTCCAGGCGCGGGAGACGCGTATCCTGCCGCTGTCGGGGAAGTCGGACCAGGCGCTCAAGGATCTGGCAGGGCGCTATCTCTCCTGGCTCGACGAGCGCGCGGGCGAACCGGCTTCCTCTGGCGCCGCAGAGGACATGCTTGCGGACATGGCCTGGACAGCGGGCGTCGGGCGCAGTCACTTTGGGCACCGGACAGGCCTGGTGTTCCGGGACGCCCAGTCCCTGCGCGCCGGACTGAGCGCGCTTGCCTCGTCGGGCGCCGGGCCGGCGCCGCCGGCGCCGTCCAAGGTGGCCTTTGTCTATACCGGGCAGGGCAGCCATTGGGTCGGCATGGGCGAGAAGCTGTACCAGAGCGAGCCGGTGGCGCGGGCCGTGCTGGACCGCTGTGACTCCGTGCTGCGCCAGGACCGCGGAATCTCGCTGCTGGATGTGATGTTCGGACGGAACGGGTCGGGGGCCGACTTGTCCGACCAGGCCTGGACGCAGCCGGCCGTTTTCGCGCTGGAGTGCGCCCTCACGGCGCTGTGGTCGAGCCTGGGCGTCCGTCCCGGTGTCGTGCTCGGGCACAGCCTGGGGGAACTTGCCGCGGCCCAGGCGGCGGGGGTGTTCGGCCTGGAGGAAGGGGTGCGGTTTGCCGCGGCCAGGGGCGAACTGACGGCAAAGCTGCCAAGAGGAGCCATGGCCGCGGTCTTTGCGCCGGCGACGCAGGTGGAAGCGGCGGTTCGCGAGCTGAACGAGGCCTCCAATGGGGTGGGTCTGAGCCTGGCGGCCTACAACGGAGCCCACCAGGTGGTGAGCGGCTCAGAAGAAGAGGTCGCGGCCATCTCGGAGCGTTTCCTTGCACGGGACATTCGGGTCAACCGCCTGCGGACCGAGCACGCCTTTCACAGCGCCCTGGTAGAGCCCATGCTGGACGAGCTGGATGCCACCTGCGAACGGCTCGAACTCCCGGCGCCGGCTCTTACGCTGGTGAGCAATGTAACCGGGGATGTGCTGGAATCGGATGGGCGGCTGGATGCCGCCTACTGGCGCAGGCATACGCGGGAGCCGGTGGCGTTCCGTCAATGCATGGAGACGCTGGCGGGTCTGGGTGTCGATCTGATCCTTGAACTGGGTCCGCACGCGGTGCTGGGTTCGATGGCGACCCTGGCCTGGCCGAACTCGGCAGACGGCAGTGGGCCGCCGGTTGCGCTGTCGAGCCTGCTGCGCCCCTCGACCAGGGTGTCGCAGGCGGAAGCCGACCGCGCCTTCACGGCCGCGGTCGCAAGCGCCTACGAGGCGGGTCTTCCGGTTTCCTTCGAGGGGTTGTTCGCCGGCGAGACCCGGCGCCGCATCTCGCTGCCGGAATATCCCTTCCAGCGCCGGCGGCACTGGGTCGAAGGACGGAAGCGACAGCGGACCGGCATCGGCCATCCGCTGCTGGGGGAACGGCACGAATCGGCCAGCGGGGAGGTTGCGTTCGATACGGAGGTGTTTCCCTCGGACCCGGATTGGCTGGAGGACCACCGGGTGTTCGGCAGGCTGGTGGCGCCGGGTGCGCTCTACGGGGCTATGGCGGTATCGGCTTCCCTCGGAGAGGGCGCCGGAGGGGACGCGTTGGAGGATATGCAGTTCCGCAACCCGCTGATCTTCCCGGACGAGGATGCCGGGGAGGGGGCGGCTGAACGGGGCCGGAAGATGCAGGTTCTGCTCGACGGTCCCGGCGAGGAGCCGTCACGCCGTATCCGGATCCTCAGCCGGGGAGAATCCGGAGACGAATGGACGCTGCACGCCGAGGCCCGGGTGTCGCCGGGCGACGGCGGCCTCCCGGCCGAACCGCGGGAGGATTTGGAAGGCCTCAAGACCGGGCTGTCGCCGCGGGACGTGGTTGCCCTTTACCGGGCCAAGGCCGAGGTCGGAATCGATCTCGGCCCTTCGTTCCGCGGGCTGGAAGCGGTCTGGTCCGGGGCGGGCGAGGCGCTTGGCGAGATGGCTCTTCCGGCAGGCATCGGCCCCGGTGGGCTCGATGTCCATCCTCTCCTGCTCGACGGTTGTTTCCAGGTCATGGCCGCGGCGCGCGACACGGCTGGGATCCGGGAGGGGGTCACCTACCTGCCTTTCGGTTGGGAACGGCTGTGGCTCAAGGGGGCGCTGCCGGAGCGGGTTGTCTGCCACGCCCGCATGGCGGGGAACGGGCGGACTCCGGCGCCGGATGCGGGGTCCGAGCTACCCGAGGTCCTTACCGGGGACCTCCGCATCTACGACCCGAGCGGGACCCTGCTGGGCCGGCTGGATGGATACACGGTGAAGCGGGCCACCCGGGAAGCGCTGCTCTCGGCCGTGGAAGGGGTGGACGAGCTCCTGTACGAGGTGGTGTGGCGGGACGGCCTCCTGGCGCCGGGAATGCCGTCCGCCGATTTCCTCCCAAGCCCCTCGGACATGGCCCCCCGCTCGAAGCCATTCTCCCGGTACCTGGCCGACGAAGGGGTCGGAGTCGAAGAAGAGGCTGCACTGCAAGCCGACCTGGAGCGGTTGGCTTGGTGCCATGCGCTTTCGGCCCTGGAAAAGCTGGGTTGGCGGCGCAGGGCAGGCGCCGCCGTGGACGCCGAGGGCTTGCGGAAGGACCTGGAGGTTTTGCCGGACCACTCGCGCCTGTTCCGCCGGATGCTCGAAATCGTGTCCCGGTCGGGCGTGTTGGAGGCGGCGGGCGAGGGCTTCGTGGTGGCGGTCGGGGCGGAGGATCGGTTGCCGGAAGCCATGCCGCCGGGTCCCGAGGAGCATGCGACCGGCATGATCGCACGTTACCCGCACGGTTCCAACGAGATCGGGCTCATGCGGCGATGCGCCGGGGCCCTCCCGGAGGTGCTTCGCGGCCGTGAGGACCCGCTGTCGCTGCTGTTCGGCGACGCGGAACCGCAGGCTGGCGATCTTTACCGGAAGGCGGCGGTGTGGCGAGCGGCGAACCTGATGCTGGGAGAGGTGGTGCAGACCCTGGCGGCCGGGTTGCCGGCCGGACGGCGGCTCCGGGTGCTGGAGGTCGGCGCGGGCATCGGGTCGGCGACCGAGTGCGTCCTGCCCGGGCTGCCTCCCGGGCGGTTCGACTACACCTACACCGATATCTCGGCGGGCTTCTTCGCGGAGGCGGAGGGACGTTTCAGCCAGGCGGATGTGCCGATCGAATACCGCGTCCTGGATATCGAGAAGGAGCCGAAGGCTCAGGGCTTCGACTCCCACGTTTACGACCTGGTGATTGCCGCCAACGTGCTGCATGCGACCCAGTATCTCGACGAGACGCTGATGCACTGCCGGGAACTCCTGGCGCCGTCGGGACAGCTTGTGGCGCTGGAGAACCAGCGTGGCAGAGGTTGGATGGACCTGATTTTCGGACAATTGGACGGTTGGTGGCGATTCGCCGATCGGTACCGCTCGCGCCACGCCCTGGCGGGGCCGGAGGTGTGGCGGCGAGCGCTCGGCGACGTGGGTTTCGGCGATGTCCGGATCCTGGGAGTCGACGAGTCCGAGTCGGCCGGGTTGCCCGACCGGGGCGTGATCGTGGCGCAGGGACCGGTGGAGGTGATCCTGCCGCCGGCCGCATGGGTTCTGGCGGCGGACCGGGGCGGCGTGGCGGCGGCGCTGGCGGCCCAACTCGCGGAGCGGAACCAGACGGTGGTGCTGGCGGGCGAGGAATCGGCGGGGCAGTTGGAAACCGCGGAAGGTGCGACCGGAGTCGTCAGAAGAGCCGTGGAGATGGATCGGCGGGAGTCGTGGCGGTCCCTCCTGGAGCGGCTGCCCGGTGATCTGCCCCTCGGCGGTATTGTGCATCTTGCGGGGCTGGACGGTCAGGCGGCCCGGGCGACCGCGCAGGAAATGAGGGAGGACTCCGGACGAGCGGCGGCGAGTGCGCTGGCGCTGACGCAGGGCGTGATCGATGCCGATCTGACCCCCGCGAAGGGGATGTGGCTGGTCACGCGGGGCGCGCAGGTTCTGGAGAGGGAGCGCGCCGGGCAGCTGGCCGGAGCGCCGTTGTGGGGTTTCGGCAGGGTGGTGGCCCGGGAAGCGGCGCAGTTGAATCCCAAGATGATCGATCTCGACCCCGAGGAGAGGGAGTCGCCGGCCGACTTGGTGGAGGAACTGCTGTTTCCCGACCCGGAGACCCAAGTCGCCTACCGTGGCGGGCGCCGACGGGTGGCCCGCCTGGTTCGGGGCCGGGCGCGCCTTGCCTTGCCGGAAGGGTCGGACTGGCATTTGGCGCCGGACGCCGGCGGCGCCCTCGGAGAGCTTCAAGTCAGGCCTTTGCCGCCCCGTTCCCTGGAGCCAAGGGAAGTTCGCGTCGCGGTCGAAGCCCGCGGGCTGAACTTCCTCGATGTGTTCCGGGCCATGGGCCTGGTTGGTGAAGGCCCGCTGGGCGAGGAGATGTGCGGCCGGATCATCGAGGTCGGTTCCGAGACCTCAACCGTCTCGGTGGGCGACCGCGTGGTCGGCTTGGCGTTCGGCACGTTTGGACCGGAAGTGGTGACGAGGGAGGAACTGGTGGCGCCGGCGCCTTCGGGGATTCCGGTGGCCGCGCTGGCCACCATGCCCACCGCGTTCGTGACCGCCGCCCTGTCCTTCGATCTTGCAGGGCTGCGGCCCGGCGATCGGGTGCTCATTCACGCTGCCGCGGGTGGTGTCGGCCTGGCGGCCGTCCAGTTGGCCCAGGCCGCCGGCGCGGAAGTCTTTGCCACCGCCAGCGCGCCCAAGCGGGCTTATCTGCGGTCGCTGGGGGTGGCGCACCTGTTCGACAGCCGCCAGACCTCCTTCGGCAAGGAGATCCTCGAAGCCACCGCCGGCGCCGGTGTGGAAGTGGTCGTGAACAGCCTTACGGGGCCGGGTTTCATCGAGGCGAGTCTGTCCTGCCTGGCTCGCGGCGGCCGGTTCGTGGAGTTGGCCAGGCGCGACATCCTGAGCGAGGAGGAAATGGCGGCCGCGCGGCCGGATGTGGCCTACTCCATTCTGGAGTTGGATGTCCTGAAGGAAAAAGATCCGGCGCGGCCGGGAGCGGCCCTCCGCAAGGTAATGGAACGGCTGGGGGCGGGAGAGCTGAAACCCCTGATCCACAGCCGGTGGCCGCTGGCCGAGTCGGGAGCCGCCATGGAGTTCATGCGGGACGCCCGGCACATCGGAAAGATCGTACTGACCGCGCCGTCGCTGGTGGAGGGCCGGCTGCGGCCGGATCGCACCTACCTGGTGACCGGCGGCCTGGGCGGGATCGGGTGCGCCCTGGCCGGCTGGCTGGCGGAGCGGGGTGCCGGGGCGATCGTATTGAACGGCCGGCGGTCTCCGGACGCGGCCGCCGAGGAAGCGATCGGCGCGCTCAAGGATCGCGGAGTCAAGGTGCGGGTGGAGTTGGCCGATGTAACCGATGCCGAGGCGGTGGACGGAATGCTCGAGCGGATCAAGGAGGAGTTGCCGCCGCTTGGAGGCGTGATCCACAGCGTGGGCGTGCTGGCGGATGCTTCACTGGCCAATCAGAGCTGGGAGCGGTTCGAGCAGGTCATCTGGCCCAAGGTCCTGGGCGCCTGGCATTTGCACCGGGCGACCGCCGACTGCGATCTGGACCTCTTCGTCCTGTTCTCGAGCGTGGCCGGGATCCTGGGCAATCCGGGACAGGCCAACCACGCGGCGGCCAACACCTTCCTGGATCAACTCGCCGCCCACCGGCGCGCGCTGGGGCTTCCCGGACAGGCCATCGCCTGGGGAGCGTGGTCGGGACTCGGGGAGGCCGAGGAGCAGCGGGGTCGGATCGCCCGGCGGCGGGAAGCAGCCGGAACCGGCTGGTTCAGCCCGGAACAGGGCTTTAGGGTGTTGGACCGGCTGCTGCGCGAGGATCCCGCCACCGCGGTCGTTCTGGCGGCGGACTGGTCCCTGTTCGGAGAGGCAGTGGAGGGCCGACCGTCCCTGTTCGAAGACCTGCTGCCGGCCGCCGGGGATGACTCGGCGGACTCTGCCGGCGCACCGGAAGATCTGCTTGCCCGGCTGGGAAGAGCGCCGGCGGCTGCGCGCCAGGAACTGCTCGTTTCCTTCCTGCAGCAGGAAGTGCAGGCGGTGTTGAGGCTGCCGTCGGCGCCCGAGTCAGCGGTGGGCTTCTTCGATCTGGGGATCGACTCGCTGATGGCGGTGGAGTTGCGGAACCGGCTCAACCGGGCCTTTGCCGGGGAGTACGTGGCGCCGAACACGCTGGTCTTCGACTACCCGAACATTGCCGCGCTGGCCGGCCACCTGGTGGAGGCGCTGGGAGAGGTTGGCGGTGCGCCCGCCCCTCAGGACAAACCCGAGCCGGAAAGCCGGCCAGCGGTGGGGAGCGAGGACGATGGTATTGCAATCGTGGGCATGGCCTGCCGGTTCCCCGGCGCGCCGGATCTTGCGGCATTCTGGCGCCAGCTCGAAGCCGGAGCGGACGCGCTGACCGACGGGCGCTGGAACTCCGGTTCCGGGAGCGCCGCAGAGCTTTCCGGCGAGTATGCCCCCTACCGCCGGGGCGGGTTTGTGGAAGGGATCGATGAATTCGACTCGAGATTCTTTCGGATTGCCCCGATCGAGGCGCGAGGCATGGATCCCCAGCAGCGGATGCTCCTGGAAACGAGCTGGCAGGCGCTCGAGGATGCGGGGATCGATGCGGAGGGATTGAGAGGCAGCCGCACCGGGGTGTATGCCGGTGTCGCCGCCAGCGAATATCGGGACCTGATGATGACGAGTAACCGCACTGTCAGTTACCTGGGAACCGCCGGAAGCATGACCGTCGGGCGAGTCGCCTTCGTGCTGGGTTTGGAGGGGCCGACCGTGCCGGTGGAGTTGAACTGCGCCGCGTCACTGGTCGCCGCCCATCAGGCAGTGATGGGATTGCGGCAGGGTGAAGTGGACCTGGCTCTGGTTGGAGGCGTGAACGCAGTCCTGTCGCCCGGCTTGACCAGAGAGATGGCGGAACTGGGGATGTTGTCTCGGGAGGGTCGGTGCAAGACCTTCGATGCCGCCGCGGACGGCTTCGTGCGGGGCGAGGGCTGCGGGATGGTTGTCCTGAAGCGGTTGCGCGAGGCGGAGGCGGACGGCGACCGCATCTGGGGCGTGATCCGGGGATCGGCCGTCAACCAGAACGGGGCGACCGCGGGGCCGACCGTGCCGAACGGTCCGGCGCAGGAACGGGTGATCGAGGAGGCGCTGTCTCGGGCGGGGGTTCCCCCCTCTGAAGTGGACTACCTGGAAGCACACGGGGCCGGATCCGCCTTGGGGGACCCGATCGAGGTGCAGGCAGCCGCGGCAGTGTACGGCAGGGGACGCGAAGCGGACCGACCCCTGCTGATCGGCTCGGTG
This sequence comes from Acidobacteriota bacterium, assembly GCA_022826755.1. Taxonomy (GTDB): domain Bacteria; phylum Acidobacteriota; class Terriglobia; order Versatilivoradales; family Versatilivoraceae; genus Versatilivorator. Next base: position 40,913 of record JAJDUG010000002.1, on the reverse strand, counting down.
AAGACCAACATCGGCCACCTGGAAACGGCCGCCGGTGTTGCCGGCCTGATCAAGGCGGTGTTGGCAATGAAGCGGGGGCTGATACCGAGGCAACTGCACTTCCGGGACCCGAACCCGCACCTGGACTGGGAGCGGTTCCCGGTGCGAGTGACTTCCGAGTCCACCGACTGGCCTCTTCGTGCGGACCGGCAGCCCAGGGCAGCGGTCAGCGCCTTCGGAGTATCGGGAACGAACGCGCACGTTGTGCTGGAGGGCTACGAAGCAGACAGCGGCGCCAGCTCGGAAGGGTTTCTGCCGGCAGGTTCCGCCCGACCCGTAGCCGTATCCATGCCGGAGCCGCTGGCGGATCTGCCGCTGTCGGGGGAAGAGTTTCGGACGCGCGAGACGCGCTTGCTGCCGCTGTCGGGGAAGTCGTACGCTGCCCTTCGAGAACTGGCGGGGTGCTACCTGTCGTGGCTTGACGAGCGCGGCGAGGAGCTTGCCGGAGCCGCTGAACAGCCGCTGCTCGCGGACCTGGCCTGGACCGCGGGCGTGGGGCGAAGTCACTTCGGTTATCGGGCGGGCGTGGTGTTCCACGATGCCGCCTCGCTGCGGGACGGGCTGAAAGCGCTGGCGGACGAGCGGCCGGAGCCGGCGGCGGCCAAGGTTGCATTCGCCTGCACCGGTGAGGGCAGCCAGTGGGTCGGCATGGGCCAGGCGCTGTACCAACGCGAGCCGGTGGTGCGGGCGGTTCTGGATCGTTGCGACGCCATGCTGCAGGAAGAACGAGGTGCTTCGCTGCTGGAGGCCATGTTCGGTCGGTCGGGTTCGGAGGGAGCTCTGGATGCCCCGACATGGGCGCAGCCGGCTATTTACGCTCTGGAGTGCGCCCTGGCCGCGCTGTGGTCGAGCGTGGGAATTCGACCTGGCATGGTGGTTGGCCACGGCGTGGGAGAGCTTGCGGCAGCGCATGCCGCGGGGGTGTTCGGCCTGGAGGAGGGGCTGCGGCTCGCCGCGGCGCTGAGCGAGGAGCGGCATCCGGAAGGGATCTCGGTTGCGCCGCCATTCCTCGCACTGGTGAGCAGCGCGACGGGGCGGGTGATGGAGCCGGGTGAGGCGCCCGACCAGGGCTACTGGCAGCGACAGTCGCATGAGACGGCAGCATTCGACCAATGTGCGGAGACCCTGGCGGATCGGGGTGCGCAGGTCGTGGTGGAGGTCGGCCCGCAAGCGGTGCTGGGCCCGATGGTCGCCTCGGCTTGGCCGGAATCGGCCGGTGGCATCTCTGCACCGGTCGTTCTGTCGAGCCTGCGGCGAGAATCGCAGGGAGACCACGAATTCGTGAAGGCGGTTGCGGGCGCCTACGAGGCGGGGCTGGGGGTTTCCTTTGCGGGGTTGTTTGCCGGGGAGACCCGACGCCGGATCTCGCTGCCGGGATATCCGTTTCAGCGCCGGCGCCACTGGATCGACGCGCCCAAGCAAATGACTTCAAGTTCTGCGGGTTAAGCAAAATGAATTGACTTGACCTCCGCCACTTGCTATTTTGCCTGTTCCCTCAAAAGGTCCCTGTACCAATATGGAAAGGTGAAAAGAATGTCCTCAACAGTAGATCGCATCAGGAAACTCGTCAGCGACAACCTTGAGGTGGATGGACAGCCGGTAAATCTGTCGGACAATCTGGATGCCAGCTTGCTTGACGCCGGAGTATCCTCGGTAGACCTGGTTGCCTTCGCGAAACTGGTCTCTCAGGAGTTCAACGTCAAATTCACTCTGGAAGACTGTTCGAATCTTAACAGCGTCCAGAGCTTGATTGCGCACCTGGACGCAAACGCCGGCTGACGCCTCTGCCAATCCGCGGGCTTTCGGCATTGCCGCTTCCGCGTGATTTCGAGGAGTGCTCCCGACATAACATGCCTGGATCGGTTACCGAGTGCTGGTGGCGTCCATTCAGGAAAGTTGGCAAGGCTACGGTGCTGCACGTCGGTCTGGCGCCTGATGCGGCCTGCGAAGCGGCTGCACTGGGTTGGCTCGACCAGGCGGAACAGTCCCGTTGGCGGCGCTTTCGGCACGACGGTGCTAGACGCCGATTCGCATTGTGCCGGGCAGCGCTCAGGGCGGTTCTCTGTCGTGAACTCGGTTGCCGGAACCAGCAGCTTGCCTTCGGCGCTTCCCATCATGGAAAGCCCTACGCCCTGGTCAAGGGGAAGCCGGCCCCCATCGGCTTCAATGTCAGTCACGGTAGCGCACATGGCCTGATTGCCTTTGCCGCCGAGGGAAGGCTGGGGGTGGACGTGGAGGAACCCAGCACGACCCGTGACCTCGATGGACTCATCGGCAGCGTGATGGGGCCGGACGAACGGGCCGAACTGGCCATGGCGCGCGGGGACCTCAGGCTTCAATTGTTCTATCGTCTCTGGACAGTCAAGGAAGCACTGATCAAGGCGCTGGGCTCAGGATTTTCCCTGGATGTATCCCGTTTCGAGATTCCATCGGCCATGCGCCGCGGCATGAAGGCGAGTCTGTTTCGGTTTCCCCACATTCCGACAGTCCGATGGTGGCTGGAAGATCTCGGCAACGAGCATTTCGCCGCGGCCATCGCTCATGAATTGTCCCCGGATTCCCATTGACCAAGACCCCAGAAACCGCATGGGAGATACCTGAGCCTCTCTCCACCAGCGATGTTCGGGTGGACCATGGCACCGTCATCACCCTGCGCCGTCATGGAAATCCATCGGGGCCACGGCTCGTTCTGAGCCACGGCAACGGTCTGGCGATCGATCTCTATTATCCCTTCTGGCGACTGCTTCTCGACGATTTCGATCTGATCATCTACGATCTGAGAAACCATGGTTGGAATAGTGTGGGTTCCATGCAGAACCACAATATCCCAACATTGGCTCAGGATTGCGACTGCATCCTTGCAGCCATCGACCGCCTCTTCGGGACGAAACCGAAAATAGGCGTATTTCATTCGGTCTCGGCCTTGATAACGCTTCTGTCGCCGACCAGAGGCAGCGAGTTCTCGGCGTGCGTCCTCTTTGATCCGCCCCTCTGCAAGCCGGACGACGACTATGAAGAATTCGATGCGGCAGTGGCCCGCACCTCCGCCATGACCCGGCGCCGCGCCCAGCGGTTCCGGGCCAGGGAAGAGCTTTCGGAAGTTCTTTCCTATTTGCCGATCTTCCAGCGTGTCGTGCCCGGGGTTTGCGATCTTGTGGCCAGGACAACGCTACGCAAGAGTGCTGGCGGGGAAGGGTATGAACTACGATGCCCGCGTGAATATGAAGCGCGGATCGTAGATTATGCCCGCGCTTTTGCCGTTATGGTGGACTTTGAAACCATTCGTTGTCCCATCAAGGTGCTCGGCGCCGATCCTACCTTGCCCTACTCCTACCTGCCGACGCTCGATCTCAGTCACATGTTGACCGTGGACTACGATTTCCTGCCTGAAGCGACACACCTTCTGCAATTGGAGCAACCGGAGGAATGCGTGGGGATCATGCGCGAATTCATCGATCTGACCGCCCGGTCTTAGCCTGCTAGCGTGTCACCCGCACCGTGACGATGTCGAGTCCCTGATACTTCTGGTGGCGTACCGAAGAAGCGTAGTGCCGCAGCAGGCGAAAGGACAGCTCCCTTTCATCATCGAAGGATTCCGTCTGTTCATTCAGAAAGGCGAGGCGGTCTTCCAGGTTCTCCTCGTCGAAAACCGCCAGGAATTCCAGTTCCACGGCTTCCGCCTTGGAGCGCGCCGCCAAGATCAAGCGCGGCCTCTCGCCATCCTGGAACTCGTCCAACGGCTGCAACAAGCTTGCCAGCGTCTCCTCTCCCGCGGACCGCAGCCGACCGGCGGCGGAAGCATCCCAACCCAGCCTGGCTGCAACCTCCTGGAGAAAGACATCGATTCGGGGAAGGTCGGCGATATCCAACCGGACCTCCAGGCGCCGGCGACGCGGGCTGGTCCATTCCAGAAAGGCGGTCAGCGCGATCGCTGTGGCCGTGCCGACGGTGATGCCGTTGCCGAGCAGCATGTCCCAGGGACTGCTCACCAGATCCTTGAGAATATTCTGATGCTGCATGCCCAGGCCGATCGAGAACGCCAGTCCTGCCACCATGGCCTTTTGGGGGTCGAGTCCGGCCCGCACCAGGGTCTGTATCCCCTCGACGAAGAGCATTCCCAGAGCGATCACCAGGAAGCTGGCCATGACCGGGCTGGGAATGGTGAGCAGAAGGCCCGTGATTTTTGGAAAGAAGGCCAGCACCACCAGGACGCCACCCACCGCATAGCCAACGCTGCGGGCGGCGACCCCGGACAGGTTGATGAGTGAGACCGTGAGCGAGGAGTAGGAGGTCGTGGGCGGCGTTCCGGCAAGGCCCGATAACAGAATGCCCACTCCATTGGCATAGATCGAGCCCTGGATCAGGCGAAAATCGGTCGCCCGCTGCCGTCGCCGCGACACCTGTTGAGCAACCATGGCGTCGCCGATACTCTTGATCACCTGCACCAGGCCCACAATCAGGAACATCGGCAGCAGCCCCCAGAAGCCGGCGGTCGGCGTCAGCTCCAGTCCCGGGAATCGGCTGTCGGGGATTCCAACCCAAGGAGCCGCCATCAAGCGCTCGAAGTCGTACAGTCCGAACGGAACAGCCGTCAGGCAGCCCGCCGCGATTCCAAACAGCAGCGACCAGGGACGCCAGATCCCGGGAGCACGCAGCATCAACATCGTGGTCACGACCAGCGTCACTGCCGCCACGCAAGGACCCGCCGCCGGAGCCGCGCCTTCGGGGACCTCTTTCATCCGATCGAAAGCGATGGGCAGGACCATGGCCGCGATGAGCATGAGCACCGTGCCGGAGACGACCGGCGTAATGATGCGCCGCAGTTGGGGCAGCCACGCCGCCAACGCCAGGTAGAAGAGCGCGGAGAGGACGACCAGGCTCGCCAGCAGGGAGGGCCCTCCTTCTTCCATGGCCAGGACCGAAACGGCAATGAAATTGGGAGTGACCGTGGTAATGAGCAGGTGGCCTCCGCCCAGCCGGCCGATTCTGGCAGCCTGCAAGGCGGTGGCCGTTCCGGTGATGATCAGGGCCGCGAAGACGGCCCACGACATGAAGTGTCCGTCCTGGCCGGTCGCCAGGACGGTGATGGCCACGATCAACACGGTCGGCGCCAGCACAAAGGTGACGCCCTGGGCCGCGACCCCCAGGGCCAACACCGGGGGACAGGGCTCGTCCAGTTCGTAGCGGATGTTCTTGTTCAAACCTGTTGGGGACAAAAGGGGCCCCTTTGGTTCCGATAAAGTACTGGGCTTTTTGCAAAATTCACAGCGGCCAGGTCAACTTGCCGGCCAACATGAGGTTGTGCCTTGCGGATGACCGGTGCTGCAAGCCAGCCGTCTCCAAAAAAACCCAGTGCATCGATGTGAATCGAAAATCTACCGATACTTGACTTTGAACCGGTGCCCCTTCACCCGACCCCATGGGTTGTTTCAAGCCGAGCTTCCCGAAAGGCACGGCTGACCTGTTCTCTGGAGAGTCCGGGGCACTCCAGGTAGCGCCGGCCCTCCACGGGAAGGACCACCCGGCCTCCGGTGGAGTCGAACGCCACACGGCCCTTCCCCGGGTCCTGCCACAAACGCAGGCGATCTCCCGGAAGCTCCAGCTCGGTTCGACCGCTGCCCGCCGTGTGCCAGTAGAGGACCCAGGAAGATCCCCGGTGCTCGAAGTAGAAGGCGCGCAGCCGGTCGCCGCCGCTGCCAGGGCGCTCGATCTGCCAACAGGGCGCCAGCTCGAAATCACCGTTTGCGCTCAGCAGCAGGGTGTGCTCCTGGTCGAGGTTCTTGAGGGCCTCCCGGTGGGCCGGTGTCAGCCAGCGGCTCACCCTCGCCTCCTCCCACCGCCGCAGCACCTCCAGGTTGTCCGGGGTTCTGGGGTGCCTTGAAAAGAGCTCCAGTCGGCCCCGGAAGGAAATGGGGCAGTCCCAGGCGGCAGCCCGGCTGGTGACGAATTCCAGCATGTCGGGCTGGGTTCCCATGGTCTCCGCCGACGGTTCCCAGTAATCGATCCACCCGTAGTTGAGCCCGGTGAAGTCCTTGGCGATGCGGGGCGCTTCCTCGCCGGGATGGGCCCGGGTGGCGTCCTTCATGACCTCCGGGCGGAAGATGTCGAAGGCGTTGCCCCGGGTGAGGATGTGCCAACTGAAGTGGGCTTTGCAGGCCCCTTCGGCGAACAGCGGTCCGGGTTTCATCTGCTTCCAGGTGAGCCACTGGGCCCGGGAGACGTTATACCAGTAGGGCGGAGGGACGTCCTCGGCGCCGTCGAAGTAGGCGAACCGGAAGCCGGCCCGGCCATAGAGCTTCCCCAGGCGTTGGGCGACCTCCTCCTGGATGCCGGTCTTCTGGTCGTAGACGCCGACCACGCCGGCCACCTCTCCCAGCAGGCCGAACTTGCCTCCGGACCGGTGCGGCCGGGCCCGGGTCCCCAGCGCTCCCCGGCGGCATCCCAGAAATCGGTAGGGGCGCTCGGTGGCGTAGGAGTCGTACTCCGCCAGTTCCTCGTCCAGCTTCAGCACCTTGACCGCCGAGTCCAGGTCGCAGCCTTCGGGGTTTTCCTCGACCTCGATTGTGGTCTGCGAGGCATCCACAGCGCCTGCCAAGGTGAAGGTGCGCTTCAGGTTCAGGCGAGGATCGGGCCGGGGAGTGATATAGGGGTCCTGCCCGATGGCCTTGTTGTAGTGGTGGTGGAGTCCCGGAACCAGGCCCGCGTCCTTGATCTTGCGGACGACCTGCTGCAGGTCCCGCATGCCCCTCGGGTAGCGGTCCTTGCGAAAGCGGTAGTGGCCCGGGTTGGGGGCGAAGGCGGTGTAGTAGATCATGAAGGTCCGGAAGCCGCCCCGCCTGGCGTATTCCAGGTGGAGGTCGATGTTTGCGGGGCTGACGTCGCTTACCCAGTAGTAGGAGTAGGAATACTCCGGCCGCCGCCGGCTCTCCACACCGGGAGGCAGATCGAAGTCCTTCTCCACCTGCGCCACCCCGTCCAGGACCCGCTCGGCTCCGGTCACGATGAGCGCCGCTCCCACCCCCTCCAGCTTGACTCCCCGCACGGCCGCGGCCTGCATCAGGTGGTAACCGTCCCGCTCCAGCCCGTCAATGCGCGGGTAGGGGTCGGTTCCCAGCAGGCAGACGGCCACCGAGTCGTCCCACTGGACGTTCAGCCACTCCCCGAAATGCTTGCGGTCGCGAACGGGAAGTTGAAGCAGGCACACCTCGTCGAGGGGTGTCGGCCGTTTCCGGCGAAACCCCGGCCTTGTGGCCGACTCGATCTTTTCCACGGCAAAGCTGAAATAGTCCTCGGTGACCCCGGTCCTGAGGGTGACTTCGTGGTCCACCAGCTCGAATTCCAGCAGCAGCCGATCCCCCTGCCGGCGAACCGAACGGACCGGGAAGGTCCTGGATTTAGCGGGATATCGAAGCTGCAGCTCGTTCTCGTAGGGACGGTACTGGGTCACCGAAAAAACGGGTGTCGCACTCCCCGGCGCCAGGCATTCCTGGCCACTCCCCTTGTGCCAGAGGCTGCGGGCAACACCGTCGAGACCGATGATCAACCGGGCTTGCCGGTTCTCCAGGACAATGTCGTCGGGGTCCGGAGTTATCGGCCTCCCGGAGGCCGAAACGCCCTTTCCTTCCTTCTCCGGCCCGCATCCGGAGGTCAACAGACCGGCAGCCCCCACCAGAGTTCCGGACTTCAGAAAGTCCCGCCGGCTTTGGCCGCCCGGCTCCCGGCCTCGGCCGGGGAATTGCTTGGATGCTTTCTCCATCGTCGATGCTCCTTGAGGCCTGCGCGCCGCCCGGCCAGCGGCGTCTGCACAGAAATTCGGGCTGCCAGGTACAAGGCGCCCGACGGCGGGAACAGGCTACGGAGCCAGCGAAGCGCCTTCAAGCGAACGGATCGACAAGCTCCACCCCGCAGGCCTCGAAATGCCGCCGATTTCGGGTCGCAAGTTGAAACCCATGAGTCAGTGCGGTTGCTGCAACCAAGCTGTCCTTGATCGGCATCGACCTTCCGGAGGTGCGAAGACGCGCCAGCAGTTCCGCCCAGCGCAATCCCGTCTCGGCCTCCCACGGAACACAGTGAATGCGGGAGACGACTTCCTCGAACCAGCTTGAGAGACGCCGGCGCCGGCGCCCGCCCGGAAGCAGAAGAATACCGTAACGAATCTCTCCCAGGATCACTGGATCGATGACCAGGCTACGCTCGTTGTGTCGAAGCCAGGTGATCACATGCGGATCGGGCCTGGGTTTGGTAAGCTCGCACAGTATGTTGGCATCGACCAGCAGGGTCATGGCGAGAGATCCAGTAAGTCGGTAGACTCCGATTCGACAGGCACGAACCAGCCTTTCACGGGACAAGCCAGGAGCATGTCCACCAGTCCCTGATTTTTCGGCGGTTCAGTAAGTACCAGGCGATACTCGCCTTTATCCACCCGTTCAATTTCAAAAGCCTGGCCGGGTTGGATGTTGTCGTGCTTGCGCAATTCGACCGGAATGACGATCTGGCCTTTTGTGGAGATGACAGTTTTCATGTCAAGTAAGTTAACATCTTACCAGGGTATTTGTCTACCCCGGATGACTCAGATTTTTTGAAATCGGGTTGGCAAGGCACACAATCGGCCATTTCCGTTACCATAGACCCGCCACGCCCGCGGGAAACCCGATCCGGAGGTGGAATCATTCAGCAAGCCGCCTTCGAGAGATGGAGAGTTACCACGGGAAGGAGTATGATGTTTTCGCCGATATGGCCCCGGAGGTTCGAAGGGAGGCACGACGATGGATGCTGGCAAGGTCTTTGACCCCGACGACATTCGGAACGCTTGTGAATTTCTGAAGCGGCAGGGGTACGTGATATTCGACCGGGTCTTCCGAGGAAAGGAACTGCAGCAGATCGTAACGGACTGTGACCGGCTGATGGCCAGGGAGCGGGAATTTCACTTCGATCCCGGGGACGGACCGGAATCCCCCGACGACGCTGAAATGGAGGCCTATCTGGCCAGAACCTACAAGGTAAGCGCGGCCGAGTTGGCCCGGGTCATGAAGAGGATCCGCCACACCCGCGCCCTCAATCACGATACTCCCTGGCCGGTGCCGGCGGACCAGGTGAACCACAATTTTCTCCACATTCCCCTTCTCCTGGATGAAGGACGCATGCAGCGCTGCTTCAACCTTCCAGCCAAGCTGATTGCTTGCGACCGTTTGTTCGACCATCCCATTTTTCGCCAGGTCATGGGTGAATTGCTGGGGGAGGATTACGTGCTGTCCGATATGGCCGCCACCCGGATCGGACCGCAGTCCGAGCCTTCCTACTGGCACGTCGATTCGCCGTTCACCATGGTCCCCGAGCCTCTGCCCACCATCCCCATGGCGATCGGCCTCGGCTGGATGCTGGACGATTTCACCGTGGAGAACGGCGCTACCCGAGTGGTGCCCGGCACCCACCTCAGCGGCAGGAAGCCCCCCTGGACCTACGATTCCGTCGAGGGAGAGGTGGCTCTGACGGCCCCTGCCGGCAGCCTGGCGCTGTGGTTGTCCCAGACCTGGCACCGGGCCGGCACCAACCTGACGGACGGCCCGCGGCGGGCCGTGCTGGGAAATTTCATTCGTGCCTGGATCAAGCCCTTCACCGATTACACCCGCAGCACTCCAGACGACATCATGGATCGCTACCCGCCCCGGGCCCGCTATCTGCTGGGCTGGTCGGCCTTCGGCCCGGCCCGCGGCTGATCGGCCTATGGTCAGGGCAGGCGCAGGCGCAAAGCCGTCATGTGCCGGTACATCCGAAAGATGGCCCGCGGGATGTCTTCTTCCCGGTGATACTCAAAATAGCGGAAGTTCAGGGTAAGGGAGGACTGCACCTTGATGAAGTGCTCGGGTAATGAGGGTGCGGCTGAGTCCGAGGTCCTGGAGGAAACGGGTGCTGAGCTCCACCAGGGACTCGCCCACGATGGGCAGTTCCTGATCGGAACGGCCCACCACCGTCACCCTCACCGAGGGGAAATAGCGCCGGAAGCAGGCCGCCGCGAAGTTGCCGACGACACCACTCCCCATGATCAGGAGATCGGACATGACGCAGACGGGTCGAAGAAAGTAAGAGCTCGCCTACGGTTTAAAGCAGGATTTCGTCGATGACGCGTCCGCCGATGTCGGTGAGCCGTTTGAAGCGCCCGGCATGGAGGAAGGTCAACTGGTGCTGATCCAGCCCCATCAGCCGAAGCAGGGTGGCGTGCACGTCACGCACCGGGAGAGACTCTCCGGCGCTGCGCAGCGCAAATTCGTCGGTCTCTCCGAAGGTGGCTCCGGGGCGCACGTCTCCGCCGGCCATCCACATGACCAGCCCGAAGCGATTGTGGTCCCGTCCGGGTTTATCCGAAACCACGTTGGAATCGAATGGCGTCCGCCCCATCTCCGACGCCCACACCACCAGGGTCTCTTCCAGCATTCCCCGGGATTTCAGGTCCTTCAGCAGGCCGGCAATGGGTTGATCGACTTCATGGCACAAGACCGGCAGGCGCCCGGCCAGGTCTCCGTGCTGGTCCCAGGGCTTGCCCTTGCCGTGAAGGAGCTTGACGAAGCGGACCCCCCGCTCCACCATGCGGCGGGCCATCAGGCACTGGCGGCCGAAGGTTTCCGCGACCGGGTCATCCAGCCCATAGAGCTTCCTGGTGGCTTCCGATTCCCCGGAGAGGTCGATCAACTCCGGCGCCGCGCTCTGCATTCTGAACGCCATCTCGTAGGCGGCGATTCGGGCTTCGAGCTCTCCGGTCCGGGTACGCCGGCGGGCGTGCCTCCGGTTCAGCCATTTCAGCAGGTCGAGCTCGCTGCGCTGGCCGTCCGGGGAGGTCCCGGCCGGCGGGTGCAGATCGGCGATGGGATTGGAGCCCGGTCGGAAGAGCGTACCCTGGTGGACGGCAGGCAGGAAACCGTGGCTCCACTGGGAAGCGCCGCCCACCGCGGGAGCCCCCTGTCCCAGCACGATGAAGCCCGGCAAATTCCGGTTCTCGCTTCCCAGGCCGTAGGTCATCCATGCCCCGATGGAGGCTCCGCCCGGAAGGATCTGTCCCGTCAAGGCGTGATAGACAGCCGGGGCGTGATTGCTGCTGTCGACGGTGACACCGTGGAGAAAGGCCATGTCGTCGACGCAGGTCGACAGATGGGGCAGCAGTTCCGACATCCACCGGCCGGTCTGGCCGTGTCGGGCGAAACGGAAGGGGGAAGGGATGATTCGGTTGTGGGCCGCTCCGAGGCTGGCCACGTCCAGGTCGGTCCCGCGGACGGAGGGCATCTGCCGCCCCGCGTACTTGTCGAGGACCGGCCGGTACTCGAAGGTGTCCATCTGGCTCACTCCACCCTCCATGAAGAGGAAGATGCAGTGTTTGGCCTTGGCCGGCAGGTGAACCGGCTTGGGCAGCAGCGGATTGGGGGCCGAAACGGTCGAGGCTGCCAGATCGGTGGCCAGCAGATCCATCAGGGCCAGGCTGCCGAACCCCAGGCCAGTGTTCTTCAGAAACTCCCTGCGAGAAGGGAAAGGGTGCATGTTGGATTCCCGGTGAGGGTGTCTTCGGATCGGGTGTTGTGAAGGCTATTTTATCCTAATCCACGAAGAGGAGCTCGTTGGAATTGAGCATGACCCGGCAAATGGCCTCCAGCGACCCCTGAAACTCCAGGAATCGCTGCTGTTCGGCAGCATCGGGCGGGCGGTTCAGCACGATCTCGAACAGTCGGGCCACCTGGTCCGCCCGCCCGCCCCCGGCCTCGCTTTTGACCCTGTCGGCCAAGTGGGCCGCTTCCTCGTTCACCAGTCGGCCGTTCATCATCGAAAGAGCCTGCAGGGGTGTGGTGGTGACGCTGCGCCGCTCACAGGACTCGTTGAAGACCGGGGCGTCGAAGGAAGCCATCATGGGCAAGGGCAGCGACCGCCTTTGAAAAATGTAGACGGACCGCCGCCGGGCGTCGCGCTCCCGTTCGTTGGGCTCCCACATCGACCCGCCGGTCCGGGCGGCGCGGCTCAGGTGCTTCATTTCGTCGGGCAAGGGTGGAAAGACGCTGGGGCCTCTCCGCTCTGTATTCAACCGGCCGCTGGCCAACAGTATGCTGTCCCGGATGGCCTCCGCTTCCAGCCGGCGGCGGTTGAAGCGCCACAGCAGGCGATTCTCCGGATCCGGGGAGGTGTCTGCCACCCTGGGGTTGTCCGCCGACTGCCGGTAGGTGCTGCTGGCCAGCATGAGCCGGTGCATGGACTTGATGCTCCAGCCGTCTTGGGCGAACCGCAGCGCCAGCCAGTCCAGCAGCTCGGGGTGGGTGGGCCGGTCGCCGTTCTTGCCGAAGTCGCTGGGAGTTCCCACGATGCCGTTTCCAAAGTGATGTTGCCAGATGCGGTTGACCATCACCCGGGCGGTGAGCGGATTCTGCGGGCTGGCGATCCACCTGGCCAGGGTCATCCGCCGGCCCCGGGTCGGATACTGGCGGTAGCGGTCCTTTTCCAGCACGGCCGGCTCGGAATTTCCGGCGAGGACGCTGGGGAATCCGGGCTCGACCGGCTCTCCGGGCTGCCGGTAGTCGCCGCCCTTCAGCACACGGGTGGCCGGGATGCCGGGTCCCAGGGGAGGACCGATGGCGTTGGTCACCGTCAGGGCCAGCGGCCTCCAGCGCAACAGGCGCCGCCGCAGGAACTCCATGCTGTCGGAGAGTTCAAGATGGCGCTGTTTCTCCTCTCGGGTGAAGTACTTGGAAGGTTGATTCACACGGCGGGCTTCAGCGCGGACATCCGCCACAGTCAGCGCCCGGAAGCGCCCCGGCGGATCGATGGTCCGGTCGCCATAGGCGGCGCTGAGCTTGTCCAACAGCCCTCCCTGGTAGCGGGCCAGGGCCTGGTGGTCGATCTGCTCCAGCGTGCGCCCGGCCGTCTCTTTCAAGTGTTCATACTCGGCCTTTTCCTCGGCGGAAAAGACCTTCTGTTCCTTTCGCGCCAATTCGAGTTCCAGGTCCTTTTCGGTGAGCTTCTCGGACGCCGGCTCCGACATCCTCTTGGAAATCAGCTTGTCGAGAAGCGCCTGTTCCAGGGCCTCCAACTCCTGCTTTTCCGGTCCGTTCTCGAGACGCTCCCGGTACTGCTCGATCTTGGATTCGGCCAGGGTCCTGAAATTCGTGTCCTGGTAGGGGACGACGAACTCTTCGGGCGGAATGCCCGAGGTGTTGCGGGGCAGGGGGACCCGAATGGCGTTGAAGAATGCCTGGAAGCGAAAGTAGTCCCTGGCGGGAATGGGGTCGTACTTGTGGTCGTGGCAGCGGGCGCAGCCGAGGGTCAATCCAAGGAACACGGAGCCCGTCGCCGTGGTCACTTCGTCCAGGTAGTCCTGCCTCAACTGCTCGGAAGCCAGGTTGCCCAGGTCCCAGGGCGCCAGCCGCAGGAAACCGGCGGGTATGTGTCCCTGGATCTGCGGCTCGTACCAGGCCTTGCGGCTGTGCTCGTCGCCGCCCGCCAGTTGAAGCATGACAAACCGGTCGTAGGGCAGATCGGAATTGAAGGCCTCGATCACCCAGTCTCGATAACGCCAGGCATTCCCGATGAGAATATCTCCCTCCATGCCGTCCGACTCTCCGTATCGGACCAGGTCCAGCCAGTGGCGACCCCAACGCTCTCCGTACCTGGCGTCGGCCAACAGGGTGTCCACCAGCCTTTCGTAGGCGTTGGGCGAAGGATCCGTGAGAAAGCGCCGCATTTCCTCGGGCGCGGGCGGCATCCCGACCAGGTCCAGGTAGAGGCGGCGCGCCAGCGTCCGCCTGGAGGCAGGGGGAGCGGGAGACAACCCGCTGCTTCCCTCAAGCCTGCGCAGGATGAACCGGTCGATGGGATTGCGCACCCAGCCGGAGTTCTCGACTTCGGGAGGGACGGTCTTGACCGGCGGGCGGAATGGCCACATCCAGGACTCGGCTTCGATTTGCTCCGCCGGTTGGAGGGTGCCGATCCAGTTTGCGACCCGTGCAATCTCGCTCTCCGTCAAGGTTCCGCCCAGAGGCATCCGTGGATGGATCTGCCCATTGAGGAGACCCACGAGCGGGCTTTCCTCCGCATTACCCTCCAGCACCGCCTTGCCGTGCTTGTTGCCGCCTGCAATCACCGAACGCAGGCTCCCCACCGAAAAACCGCTGGTTCGTTCCGCCTCCGAGTGACAGGCTTGACACCTGGCCAGCAACAGGGGTTTGACCTCGTTTTCAAAGACGGGATCGGTGGGTTCGCCGGCGGCGAGGCAGGGAGCCAGGATGGCCTGCCAGAGCAGGACGGTCGTTCGGCGGGGAATGGGAGACACAGCCATGGACAACTCCATCGATTGCAGCCGTGGTAAGTATATCGGAGAAAAAACCTTACAAGTCGAGCCTTTTGCAAAATTCGTCCTGCAGCACTTCACCTCCCGAGCGGCGGTGAGGCCAAGGCTGTGCCCGACATGGTTGGGGCGGGACGCCCGCGCTCCCGGGGGGCATCCCCTCCCGCTGCATCTCCCTCGGAGGTCGGCCCCGGGACGCCCGCGCTCCCGGGGGGCATCCTCCACACCATAAACCGGGAACATGGTTTACATCATGCCCCGGAATCGGGCAAGAGGCCTGGTTCAGCACTCAAGAATCACTCCCCCCTCGAGGGGGAGTCGGCAAGCCAAGGGCGAAGCCCGCCGTCGAGCCGGAGGGGGGCCGACGCGGCGTCCCGTGAGTGCAGCCCGGCGTCACTTGTACTAGGATAGCTGGACGGCGAAGGCGGAAGCTCCAAATGAATGACACCAAGACCAGGACCCCCAGTCGGATCGACCCGCTGAAGAGCACGCTGGCAGCCTTGATTCTCTTCATGCCGCCAGCCGTCACCAACCCGGTGGTGCGGGCCGATGATTTCCGGCTCCGCTCGCCCAACGGCCAGGTCACGGTCACCGTCGGCCTGAAGGAACTGCGGACCCCCTATCCCGGGGGAGTGCGCCCCTACTATCGCATCGGCTTCAATGGGGCGACGGTGGTGCGGGATTCCTGGCTGGGGCTGGATCTCAAGGGCGGACCGCCGCTTGGGCGGGATTTCGTCCTGCTGGGCTGGGACGCCTCGTCCGGGGATGAGCGCTACCGTCTTCCCTACGGAACGCGGGAAGAACTGCGGAACGCTTACCGCCAGGGGGTCCTTCGCCTTCGGGAGAGCACTCCTTCCGGCCGCCGTCTGGACCTGGTCTTTCGCGCCTACGACGAGGGGGCCGCCTTCCGCTACCGGGTTCCTCCCCAGCCCGGCCTGTCGGGTGTGGACCTGGTGGAAGAAAACTCCACCTTCTTTTTCCCGGAAGGCTGCCGGGCCTGGGTGCTGCAGCTTCGGGACTATGCCACCAACTATGAATCGGAGTTCAATCCCCAGCCGCTGTGGCACCTGCAGCCGGACGCCATCGTTGGCCTGCCGCTGCTGCTGCAAACCCTCAGGGGGACTTGGCTGGCCGTCACCGAAGCCAACATCACCGATTACGCCGGCATGTACCTGACCCCCGTTCCGGGCATTCCGGAAACGCTGGCAAGCCGCCTCTCTCCCCACCCCCTCCGTCCGGGAGTGAAGGTCCGGACGGCAGCTCCCCTGCAGTCGCCCTGGCGGGTCTTCCTTGTGGGAAAGACACCGGGGGAACTGATCGAGAACAACGTGCTGCTGCTGCATCTGAACGAGCCGAGCCGGATCGCCGATTTCTCCTGGATCCGGCCCGGCAAGGCCGCCTGGCACTGGTGGAACGGCACCAGTGCCAGAGGGGTCGGATTCGAACCGGGAATGAATACGGCGACCATGAAGCACTACCTGGACTTCGCCGCCGACCAGGGCCTGGAATATCTCCAGATCGATGCCGGCTGGCACCAGGGCAGCGAGGAGGAGGGAGACATCACCCGAAGCCGGCCCGAGATCGATCTCCCCACCCTGATCGGATACGGGCGGGAGCGAGGGGTGGGCATCCTGCTGTGGCTGCACTGGAAGAGGGCAAAGGCTCAGATGGAAAAGGCCTTCAGTCTCTATGAGGACTGGGGGGTTGCCGGCGTCAAGATCGACTTCATGGACCGCGACGACCAGGAGATGGTCGGCTTTTACCACCAGGTGGCCCGCCGTGCCGCCGGCCACCGCCTGCTGGTCAACTTCCATGGGGCCTACAAGCCCGACGGCCTGCGCCGCACCTGGCCCAACATCATTACCCGGGAAGCCGTATTGGGCCTGGAGTGGAACCGGCTGGGCACCCGCTGCAGCCCCGCCCACGACCTGACCTTGCCCTTCACCCGGATGCTGGCCGGGCCCATGGACTACACGCCCGGAGCCTTTCGCACCGTTCTCCGCAAAGACTTCGAGCCCCGGGCGCGGGAACCCCTGGCCCAGGGGACCCGCGTCCACCAACTGGCCATGTATGTGGTCTACGAGAGTCCACTGCAGATGCTGGTGGACTATCCCGCCGCCTACCGGGGGCAGCCGGGAATCGAGTTCCTGGGCAGGGTCCCCACCTCCTGGGACGCGACCCGGGTGCTGGATGGCCGCGTGGGAGAGTTCATTACCGTGGCCCGCAGGAGCGGGACGGAGTGGTACGTGGGCAGCATGACCGACTGGGACCGGCGCGAGCTGAGCATCCCCCTGCGGTTCCTGGGGCCCGGGCGTTTCCAGGCCGAGGTCTACGCGGATGTCGAGGGGGATCCGACCGGAGTCCGCCGGCAACAGCTTCGAGTCCGCTCCGGCGACCCGGTGACAGCCCGGCTGGCGCCCGGCGGAGGCCACGTCATGCGGATCTATCCGGAGAAGCCTTGACCCGCCCCGCCGGCGCTCAGGGTCACCGCCGCGCCGGGTGGACTTGCACCCTGAAAGGCACTATATTCTTGAAGACAAGCGCCCGTAGCTCAGTTGGATAGAGCACCTGCCTTCTAAGCAGGGGGTCGCAGGTTCGAATCCTGCCGGGCGTACCAAGTTCCCTCCCTCAGTGATTCGCAACGAGTCCCCATCCAAGCGGCCTAGCCATGAGTTTCTGCTTGCCGAGTGTCGATCAAATGATGGTCAATGTGCATTTACATTGATATAAACACATCATATGATATTAGGAGTGAAGGGTGAGAGCTGCCACTGGAGGCGGAGATTCACAGACCGGCATCGACGAGGAAACAAGGCATCAACTGGTTGTACTTGCAAGACGGAGCAGAGCGCGCATCACAGAATTCCATCGAGACCGTCCCACGGATTGGCGCCCGGGCAAGGTACGCAATCCTGACGGGCTGCTCGACACCCACTTTACGGATGCGTCGGCATGGGAGTTGATAGCCACGAGGCTTGAACGCGGCGAGGAGGTAAAGGTCATTGAGCTGCAAACGCCGATGGGTGCCAAGGGTTACGTCATGACGATCGATCTCGGACCGAAGGTGCCTGCGCTCTATGTAAAGCTCCAATCGGGCTCCGGAAAAATTATCGGCCGAAGCTTTCACTATTCCGAACACAACTGAAAGGACTCAAGGTCATGGGATCTGGCCACATGGCTGACTCGTATGATAATGGCGCAACCGGCAATCGCACCTGCCCGCAGTGCGGCAAGGCGTCAGTCACTACATTTTGGCATCATGATCGGCTCCGCTACGGAAGCGGCGGCTCGGCGGTAGATCTGCCCGTCGATCTTCCGGTTCGCCGCTGTGGATCCTGTAGCTTTGAATTCCTGGACCATGAAGGGGAGCGGCTCAGACATGAGGCGGTGTGCCGTCATTTGGGCGTCCTGACTCCGGCCAAGGTGCTTGGCATCCGGAAGCGGCACGGAATGACCCGGTCGGCCTTCGCTCAGTTCACCGGCTTCGGCGAGGCTACGCTCAACCGCTGGGAAAACGGCTTGGTGATTCAGAATCTGGCCAACGACCGTTACCTTCGGCTGCTTGACAAACCGGGGGTCGTGAGTTTGCTGAAGTCCCTGTTGGCTCCCAAGCCTGCTCAGCCTCAGGTAACTGTTCCCAGCAATCTCAAGAAGTTTCGCGTATTGAAGGTTTCCGACCAACAGCGGCGCAGCCAGTCAGGATTCCAGCTTAGATTGGTGAGCTGACCACGATGTACGTCACGACCTTCTACTCGTTCAAGGGCGGTGTGGGGCGAACGATGGCGCTCGTCAACGTAGCTGTCGATCTCGCACGCCGGGGCCGCCGCGTGCTTGCGGTAGACTTCGATCTGGAGGCGCCCAGCCTCGATACGTTCGACCTTCCCCGGCCCTCGGGAACAACCCCTGGAGTAATCGACTTCGTAAGTTCGTACCTTGGCACCGGGCAGACACCGCGTATCGAAGAATACGTTTTCGAGTCATCTGGTGTCGGGAACGACGGCGGCAGGCTATGGATCATGCCGTCCGGTGCGCACCATGAGAGTTACGCGAGCACGTTCGCGCACATTGACTGGGGTGTGCTCTATGAGCAGCACGACGGCTATCTGCTGTTCGAAGATCTCAAGGAACAGTGGAAGACGTTCCTGCAACCAGACTATGTGCTGGTTGATTCGCGCACTGGCTATACTGATGTTGGCGGCATTTGCACTCGCCAACTTCCGGATGCGGTGGTCCTACTGTTTTTCCCCAACGCACAAAACCTACGCGGCCTAAGCAAGGTGGTCCGCGACATCAGAGCGGAACGGACAGAGCCGCGCAACAAAGCGATTGATCTCCACTTCGTCATGTCCAACGTTCCGGATCTCGACGATGAGGACAAGATTCTCGAGGAGAGTATCGCTTCCTTTCAGCACAATCTCGGTTTTCAGAATGAGCCAATGGTGATCCATCGTTACGACAGCCTGTCGCTCCTGAATCAGGTCATCTTCACCAAAGATCGGCCCAGAAGCCGGCTCGCAAGGGAGTATCAGGCAGTCACGGCGGAGATCACACGACTCAATCCCAAGGACCGCGACGGAGCACTGGATTACATCGAGCAAATGGGGTGGGGCCGGCGCACACCCACAAGGCGTGGCCCATCCCTGGCGGATGAAGATGAGCATCTGAACAAAATAGAAAAGCATCATCGGGCTGACGGAGAGGTGCTGTTCCGGTTGGGGTTGTTGCGAGGTGACGATGGGAAGTTCGAGGATTCAGCCGCCTTGTTCGATAGAGCTATCGAGGCGGGCTACCGCGAACCGGAGATTTATCTCCGGCGAGCCGTCATCCGTCGGAGGGAGCACGACGACCGGGATGGTGCCTGCCAGGATGCGGTCGCGGTCCTTCAATCAGTCCATGCCTCACCAGCGGAAGTGAGACGGGCGTTCTCCTTGATCACACCGGATCAGTTGGATGGGGTCGCTGACTCCCCGGCCGTGGCGTCCCTACCTCCCAGCGAACAAGTCTGGATCGCGAGCGGCCTCAACCGATCCAGAATCCAGGCCCAGACCGCCTCAAACATGCTGGGGCCCTTGTTGGTTGATGTCCGATTATCTGCCGAGGAGCGCGAGCATGCACGACATGCCTGGGTCCTGACGTCCATAGCATTGGGACGGTTTTCCGATGCCATCGAGGTCGTTCGGAGCGAAAATCCAGACGTGGGTAGGATGAGCATTCAGTTCGCATTCAACTATGGTATGGCGTTGTGGGGAGAGAGTGGGCAACTCGTTCGCGAGCCGTTCGATCGCGTAGTGGAGATCAATCGGTCTAATCCCTTGGAGGATCCACATCCCAACTATCTCCAATGCATAGCGATCGCCTATTGGGCAGTGGGCGAACTCGATGCGGCGCGGGAAGCTGCCGAGAAAGCTAGACGAGAAATGCGGCGGTCCCCACGGAGATCGGAGTTTAGCTGCTGGCAGTATCTACACGTTCCGGGAATTAAATTCGAAGTGGATGTCGAGGAAATACTCAAGTTAATCGGCGGCGACGATGGTGTGATCCCACGTTTCATGAACCAACGGAATGGTGTCGATTCTTCGTAGTATTCAATGGTCTCCCTCCGGACTCCCTTCGATCCGGCACCGTTTTAGCCTCTTCATTTCTGTTTCAGTTTGCCTGTTTGAACGGGCTCAGACATTGTCCCGACTTCGACGCCTCTCTTCTTCCTGCTTTCGCAGTTCGCGGCGCAGGATCTTGCCGGAGGTGGTCATGGGGAAGGATTCGACAAAGGAGATCTCTCTTGGGTATTCGTGGGAACCCAGTCGGGTCTTGACAAATTCCTGGATGGATTGCCGGAGTTCCAGGGTTGGCCGGCAGTGGGGCTTGGGCTTGACGAAGGCCTTGACGATGGCGCCGCGGATCGAATGGGGCGCGCCGATGACAGCCGCCATGGATACGTCCGGGTGCTTGAGTATCGACTCTTCCACTTCCGCCGGGCCGATGCGATAGCCACTGCTGGTGATGAGATCGTCGCTGCGTCCCACGAACCAGATATAACCGTCGCTGTCCTTCCGGGCCAGGTCGCCGGTGCGAGCCCAGTCTCCCGTGAACTTTTCCTCGGTGGCCCGGGGGTTCTTCCAGTACTCCAGGAACATCACCGGGTCCGGCCGCCTGACGGCTATTTCTCCGATCTCGCCGGCCGGGGAAGGATTCCCGCCCTCGCCAATCACTTCGACCTGATGTCCCGGGATGGGCCGACCCATGGAACCGGGCTTGATTCCCATCACCTCGTGACAACTGCCGACCACCATGTTGGCTTCGGTCTGACCGTATACCTCGTTGATGGTTACACCCAGAGTTCCTTTGGCCCAATCGAGAACCTCGGCTCCGAGCGGCTCTCCGCCGCTGAAGATCGATCTCAGGCTGAAACGGTATCGGTTCCGCGGTTGCGGAACCTCCCGCATCATTTTCAGAGCCGTCGGAGGAATGAGGGCATTGCGAATCCGGTGCTGTCCCAACAGGGCGAAAGCGCGCTCAGGATCGAATTTCCGAAAGGTCCCGGCAACTACCGGGAGCCCGTGGTGCCAGGCCGGCAGCAACACGTCCATGAGGCCGGCCACCCAGGACCAGTCCGCCGGAGTCCAAAAGCAGTCTTCCGGCTGGGGAGCGAAGTTGTTGGAGAATTCAACTCCCGGGAGATGGCCCAGCAGCGCCCGGTGGGCGTGCAGAGCTCCCTTGGGCGGGCCCGTGGTTCCGGAGGTATAGATCAGCAAAGCGGGGTCGTCGGCCCTGGTCCGCACCGGCCTGAAGGCGCCCCTTGCCCCGGTCAGCAGCTTGTCGAAGCGGTGAAACTCGCCGGCACTGCCCTGGGTGACAACAACGATCAACTTCAACGCCGGCAACCGGCTTCGTATGGCGGTGATCTTTTCCAGGTTCTCGGCATTGACGAACACGGCCTTGGCGCCGCTGTCATTCAGCCGATACTGGAGGGCGTCGGGGCCGAACAGGCAGAACAGGGGCACCGCGACGGCTCCCAGCTTGGAGGAGGCCAGGTGGGTCAGTGCGGCCTCCGGGCCCTGCGGCAGCACGATGGCGATGCGGTCCCCTCTTTCGATGCCCAGGGACCTGAGAGCGGCGGCCAACCGGTTGCTCCAATTCTTGAGCTGATGGAAGGAATACTCGGTGGTGGCGCCGGTCTCTTCCTGGTGGTAGATCAGGGCCCGCTTGGCCCTTCCGGTGGCATGCCTGTCGCAGACGTCGACCGCAATGTTGTAGTCTCGCGGAATCTCCCAGCGGAATGAGTCATACGTCTCCTGGTAGCTTGGTCTTCTCAGAAGCATGCGGGGACAGGTCTCCGACAGGTCAGGGTTGGGGATGAGATTGGGGGTCAAAGGCCCAGTTCTGCGGGGACCGGCTTGGCAGCACCGTAGTCGTAGAAGCCCCTTCCCGATTTGCGGCCGTAGAAGCCCGCCTGAACCATCTGCTTGAGCAAGGGCGGCGGTGCGTATTGCGCCTCGCGGTATTCGTCGAACATGATGTTGGCGATGGAGTAGATGGTGTCGAGCCCGACGAAATCGAGAAGCGTGAGCGGACCCATGGGATGCCCGCAGCCCAGGGTCATGCCTCGATCGATATCCTCGATGGAAGCGGTGCCTCTTTCCACGGCTCGAATGGCGCTGAGCAGGTAGGGCACCAGAAGCAGGTTGACGACAAATCCCGAGTTGTCCTTGCAGGCAATGGGAGCCTTTCCCACCGACTGGGCCCACTTGAAGACGGTGTCGAAGGTCGCCTGATTGGTCTGAATGGTTCGAACCACTTCCACCAACTGCATGATGGGAACGGGATTGAAGAAATGGAGACCAACAAACCGTTCCGGACGGCGAGTGACCACCGCCATCTCGGTGACTGTCAAGGATGAAGTGTTGGTAGCGAAAATCGCCTCCGGCCTGCAGATCCCGTCGAGCGCGGCGAAGACTTCCTTCTTGACCGCGATGTCTTCGGTGACGGCTTCGATGACGAGATCGCATTCATCCAACCCCTCCAGGGCCGTGGTTCCGGACAGGTTCTTCAGGGTCTGCTCCTTCTGCTCGATGGTTGTCTTGCCTCTATTGACCGACCGATCCAGGGATGCGGCGATCTTCGCCAGGCCTCGGTCCAGGAGCTGCCGGGATACCTCGCGAACGACGGTCCGATAGCCGCCCGCGGCCGAGACCTGTGCGATGCCGGAACCCATCAGACCGGCCCCCACCACTCCAACCCTTGTTATGGCCATGGTTCCTCCCAACCTGCCACCTGTTTCCGCCTGAGGGGCTAGAACCGGTCGGCCCGATAGGCTTCGAACTGGCTGTCCTCCGCCCGCTCGGCCACCAGGTCGGCAATGATCTTGCCCGAGGTGGCGGCGCCGGTCAGTCCGAGGTGCCCGTGGCCGAATGCGAAATAGACCGAGCGGTGGAGCGGTGATCGACCCAGCACCGGCAGGGAATCGGGCATGGAGGGCCGGCAGCCCATCCAGGGAACCGCCCCCTGGCCGTTCAGGGAGGGCAGCGCTTGCCGGGCGGCCTGAAACAGGGCATGGGCCCTGGCGAAGTTGGGTCTGGCGTGGACGCTGGCCAGCTCGACCGTGCCGGCCAGGCGCATCCCCCCCTCCATCGGCGTCAGGCCGAAGTACCGGTCCCCGTGGACCACGGTTCGCTGCAGCCTGATTCCGGCCTGGGGCAGCATGAGGTGGTAGCCGCGCTCGGCCTCCAGCGGCAGCCGGCTGCCCAGCCTGGCCGCCAGGGGGCGCGACCAGGCCCCGGCCGCCACCACCAGTTGATCGGCGGGGTGTGTGGAGACATCGGTAACCACCGACCAGGCGCCGTCCGCACCCATGCGAAAGTCGGTGACCCTCTCCCGCAATATCTCTCCGCCGCGGCGCAGGAAATCCTCGGCCAGCAACCGGGTCAATCCCAGCGGGCTGGTGGTATGGCCCGACTCCGGGTAGAAGGCTCCCTGCCGGCATCGGTCCGCCAGCTCCGGCTCCAGTTCGCGGATTCCCTTCTGATCCAGCATCTCCACCTGGACGCCGCAGCGGCGCAGCAGGTCGAACTTGACTTGCGCCTTGGCGAAGACCCGCTCCGACCGGTAGACGTCCAGCCTGCCCCTGCGCCGGACCAGGTGCTCGGCTCCGGCCTGCTCCAGGAGCGGCCCGAAGGCGATGAGAGCATCCTTGTTGAGCCGGTAGAGAGCCCTGGCGATTGCGTCAACACGCCTGGGCGAGCTGGCGGCCACGAATCTCAGCAGCCAGGGGAGCAGGCTCGGCAGGTAGGGCCAGCGAATGGTCAGGGGGCCCAGGGGATCCAGGACCATGGCGGGCACGTCCTTGGCGATGCCCGGAAGGCCCAGGGGCACGCAGTAGCCGGTGACGAACTGTCCGGCGTTCCCGCTGCTGCAGGCCTCGCCGGGTCCGCCGGGATCGATGATCGCCACGGCGTGCCCGTCGCGCTGCAGGTAGAGGGCGCAGCAGACACCCACGATGCCTCCGCCCACCACGGCGATTCGGCACCGGCTGTCGTTGGGCGAGGAATCAGTGGCCATTTCGCACTTCAATGAAAATGGGATTGGAGTAGAACCAGAGGTCCTTCCAGGGGTCTTCCCCGCGAGGGTCGGGCTCGGGCTCCAACTGTTCGGTGTTGGTGCCCCGAACGCGGAGGTAGCTGTCGCTTTCGATGTCGGCCAGGGTGTGGCTCATGGTCAGATACCGCCCCTGGCGGGACCAGTCGTCCCGTGTGAAGCGCCGCACCACCCGGGTGGTGGGGTTGAGGTCGTGGGCCGGATCGGGCAACGGACCGGTCAGGTTGCCGACGATCAGGTCCACCCGGGCGACCTCGGGGTTGTCGCCATGCCAGTTGGGGGTCTCGGGATCTCTCAGCCGGATGGTGACCTCCACGGAGGCTTCGGCGGCCTCGAGGGTGCCCCCGATTTCCGCCTTCCGGTCCTTTGAACGCGCCGTCACATAGAGCTCCGAGAGGAGATCTCCGGTGGTCACGAAGATACGGCCCCGGCGGAGCCCGTCCAGGATACCCGCGTGCGACTTCTCGGCGTGGACGTAGGTCTTGGAGTACTCGCCCGGCCAGAAATCACTGCCACCCTCGGTGTAGTGTACGTGGGAATCGGAATTGGCGGTGATCCACCAGCGGCGCCCTTCTCCCAGCATCGAGTCCCAGAGACCGCCCAGCCGAGCGGTCATGGGGTCGAATCCTCCCCAGGTGGGATAGCTGCCATAGGACGCGCGGGGACTTTCCGGGTCGAGAGTGCCGTCGGGGTTGAGCGTCCTGGCCTGGTGGCCGGGGGCTCCCGCCATGCCCACCGCCACCTCGGGGGCGGTGTCGTTCCAACTCCGCAGCTCGGCCGGGTCGTAGGCCCCGTATTCGCCGGTCTCCGAAGCCGAGCGCGAAGGGTGGTTGGCGATCAGGACCGGCTTGCGCTCCAGACCCTTCATCAACCGGATGGCTTCGATCATGCGGGGCTCGGTATCCCGGGTCTCATCGATCGGATAGGCCTCGTTGCGGTCAAAGCGCGACTCCAGCTCGTACAGCCGCTGGGCCTCGTCCGGGCCGTGGGGAATGATGAGGCTGCTGTGGTCGGCTCCCGGCGAGTTGAACTCCAAGCCCCAGAACTGGACCACCTCGGGAACCAGTTCCCGCGAGAGCACCAGCTCGGGATAGGCCCGTTCCAGGTTGACCTTGCTGTGGTTGGGGCCGCCGTGGTCGGTAGCTACTGCCCAGGAGAGGCCGAAGCGCCTGCCCATGAGCGCATTCATGGGGATGGGGTAGATGGCGTCGCCCCCGATGATCGGGGTGGGTGGATCGTTGTCCCGGTTCCAGCCCACGCTGAAGCGGCTGTGAATGTGGTGGTCCCCCGCCAGCCAGCGCGGCTCGCCGGCGGAGTCCCCCGGACCGCCGGTCACGCAACTCAGAAAGAGCAGCAGCAGGGCGCCTCCGGCCAGCCCCAGCCGGACCGAGGTTGTTGCAGTCAATCGGCCAAATGGGTTCACCATTGCAGAGGTCTCCTTTCCCGGATGCGAGACAGGGCTTCTCGGGCGCAGCCGGTCCGGACAGAAAGTGCGTCTCCCTGCGAGATAGGCACTCGGTCAGCCATGTGTTTCCCGCAACACCCGCGCCGCCCGGCACATCGCCTTGAGTTTTCCATAGGCCTCGTCCAGATCCATCGGGTTCTGGGCCGAGGGAGCGAATCCGCAGTCCGGGTGCAGGGTGATGCGGCTCTTGTCCAGGTGCCGCATGGCTTCCTCCACCCGCTTCACCACCTCTTCGACACTCTCCACCCTGGGTTCACAGTGGTCGATGCAGCCCAGTCCCAGCCGTACCTTCTCCGGGAACTGGGCCAGCGAATCCATCCCCCCGGCCACCGGGGTGGCATATTCCATCGCATTCCGCTGTCGTGAAGGTCGGCCTGGAAGCCGCGCACCCGTTCGGCAAAGACCTTGACGTAGCTCTCCCGGCGCCACTCGCCGTCGGTGATCTCTTCCAGTCCGGCCCGTTCCTGGAGGGCGATGGAGGACTCGATGGCCCGATCCAGCAGCGGCTCGGCCTCCTCTTCCGAGACGTGGCCGGCCTTGCGGTCCAGAATGAGGTCCAGCACCCAGGCCGGACGGGGCAGGCTGCCGATCACGGTGGTGGGAAACAGTGTCGATTCCATGGAAGGGGGCCTCGGGCCAGGCCGGGGAGCTTGTTCCCCTGTTCGGTTCACTTCGGGATCGTCAAAGAGCCTTTAGGCTGCGGGTTCGATTATACGCTTGGCGGAGCGACTGATCCAGAATCGGCTATTGGGGGCGTGGCGTTCGCCACCCTCCGGCTCGACCGCGGGTTTCGTCGACGGGACGCCGCGTTGGCCCCCCACCGGCTCGACTGCGGGCTTCGCCCTTGTCTCGCAGAAGTCGAGCCGAATGGCGAAGGCTGATGCGGTGGGGGGCAGACGCCGGGCCGTCAGACTGCAGCCCGCGGAATTCCCATGCTAGTATTCCCAGGATGTGCCGGTCCTGACCGTCCGGACAGGGTCAGTCGAGGGAGCCAAGGTTTCCCGGCGGGCTCAAGATCCATCCGACTGGAGAGACCTCCCCATGGCCGAGTTCGATCACCTCCTCACTTCCCCCGAATTCGCGCAGAGTCCCTATCCCACCTACCACCTGCTGCGTCGAGAAGCTCCCATTTACTGGAGCGATCTCTGGGGGTGCTGGATCCTGACCCGCTATCGGGAAATTGTCAGCACCCTGCAAAATCCCAGACGCTTCACCAGCGTCGGCAGGCTCACCGCTACCATGGAGATCCCGCCAGCGGTTCGGGAACAGGTCCAGCCCCTGGTGCGCCACTATTCCCAGGGCCTCATCAACGTCGACCCGCCCGATCACACCCGTATGCGCAAGCTGGTGCACAAGGCCTTCCTGCCCGCCACCATCGCCGCCATGGCCGGTTACGTGGAGGAGATCGTGGAGAGGCTGATCGACGAGGTGCGGCCTCGGGGCAGGATGGACATCATCTGGGACTTTTCCTACCCCTTGCCGGTCACGGTCATTGCCAGGCTGCTGGGAGTCCCGGCGGCCGACCACGGCAAGCTCAAGCGCTGGTCGGGGAAGATCATCGAGTTCATGGCCACCCCCAAGCCGGTTCCCGACGTGCTGTTGTCATCCCAGGAGGCTCTGCTGGCGCTGCAGGACTACTTTCGATCGACCTTCAGGCGTCGCCGATTGGAGCCGGGAGACGATCTCATCAGCGCCCTGGTGGCTGCCGAAGAGGAGGGGGAACGACTGACCGAAGAGGAGCTCATTTCGACTTGCGTGACCTTGTTGATCGGCGGGCACGAGACCACCACCTACCTGATCTCCAGTGGGGTGCTGGCCCTGATCCAACACCCGGAACAGATGCGGAAGTTGAGAGAAGATCCGGACAAGGCCGGAACGGCGGTGGAAGAGATGCTGCGCTACGAGGGGCCGTTCCAGCGCAACCGCCGCCTCGCCACCGAGGCGGTGGAGTTGGACGGCCACCTCATAAAGAAAGGTCAACTGGTGGTGCAGATGCTGGGCGCGGCCAACCGGGACCCGGCCGTATTCCCGAACCCGGACTCATTCGATATCGAGCGGCACCCCAATCGACACGTCTCCTTCGGTCAGGGTCCACACTTCTGCGTGGGAGCCCCGCTGGCGCGCCTGGAAGCTCCCATCGCCATCAATGGGCTGCTGCGGCGCTTGCCCAACCTGGAGCTGGCGACCGGCGAGCTGGTCTGGAAGAATACGGTCTTCCGCGGGTTGGAGCGGCTCCCGGTGACCTTTGGGTGAGTGCCTGCCCGCCTTGACTCCCTTGCAAAACCGGAAATCGGGGCCGATTTCGCGGGGTCCTGCTACCGGAAGGCGATCCGGTTCCAGCCCTGGTCCTCCTGCTTGCTGGGACCCGGGGGCGGCGGAGCGAAGGCGTAGAAGTAGCAGAGGTCTTGGTGGCCGTCGTTGAAGGACTGGTGCTCGACTCCGGCCGGAATGTAGACGGTCATGCCCTTCTCGACCCTGAATTCCTGCCCGTCCATGACCAGTTTCCCCCGCCCGCTCACCACGTAGTAGATTTCGGCCGATTCGGGATGGATGTCGGCCTGGGTCTCGTGCCCGGGGTGCAGCCAGAAGAGTCCGGCCGAGATGTCGCCGGCGCCGCAGGTTTCGGGGCTCACCAGCAGATTGACCCGTCGGGAGCCGTCGGGAGCCTGCCAGACGGGAAACTGCTTGGGGTCCAGGACCCATTCCGGATTGCTTGCCATTAGGGATGCCTTTCGTGTTTAGGGTCGGGGGGAGAACCGGCAGGATCGAAGCCGACCGGCCTTGAACGCATTCCGCCGCCCTTTCGGCTTGGAAGTCAGATCAGGAGCGAGCCTCCGTTGACGTGCATGGTCGCTCCCGTCACGTAGCCCGACCGGGGGCCCGCCAGGAACAGGACAGCCTCGGCGATTTCCATCGGGGTTCCCTGGCGTTTCACCAGCGAAGCCTCCACGTACATCTGCCGGTTCTGCTCCCCGAAGGCCTCGGCAAGAGGAGTGTCGATGCTTCCGGGCGCGATGGCGTTGGAGAGGATGCCCTCGGAGCCAAACTGCTTGGCCAGGTACTTGGACAGCGCAACGACGCCCGCCTTGCTCACCCCGTAGCCGACGTGACCGGTGACGCTGCCCACGAATGCCCCCACAGACGAGATGTGGACCAGCCGGCCGAACTTGCGCTTCCTCATGTGGGGCAGCACCGCCTTGCTGCAAAGGAAGGCGCTGGTCAAATTGACCGCGAGCATTCGGTTCCAGCTTTCCAGGGTGGTGCGGTCCCAGGGGACCATGGGGCAGATGCCGGCATTGTTGACCAGGATATCGATCCGGCCGAACCGTTGCGCGGTCGCCTCAACCATGCGGTCCACCTGGGCCGGGTCGGAAACGTCGGTTTCCGAAACCAGCAGGTCGCAGCCGCAACACGTCCGCAGATCTGACCCCAGGTCTTGAAGGGGGGGCGCTTGAATGTCGGCCAGCGCCAGGCCGGCCGCCCCCTCCCGGGCGAAGAGTTCAGCCACGCTGCGACCGATCCCGGAGGCCGCCCCGGTGACGATGGCCACCCTTCCTTTCAGTTCATCCATGGTGGGCAAAAGGTGAACCGGTTTGCGCTCGGGCCGGCGGTGTTGAAGTGCCATTCCGTCAGGCCATCCCTGCCATGGCCGCATGAATGGCCGGCGTGCGCCTGGCATTGCCCCGAGGAAGCCTTCGAGCAAGACCGGATTTCATGGGCTCCGGCCTCGTGGCTGCTATCTTAAGCGTCTGGAGTGGAGCGATGCAACCTTGCTTGAGGACTGTCCTTCCGCTTCGTTTCGCCGGCGGGCGCAGCCGGGTGCCCTTTGCTATACTGGCGGCCCCATCCGGACGCGGATATGGAGAACGACCATGCGGATTCGCTTCGTACATGCCGCCGACCTGCACCTGGACAGCCCCTTCACCGGCTTGAAGGCCGCCGCTCCCGAAACCGTGGCCGACAGGCTGTACAATGCCACCTTTGACGCATACGAGAACATCATCGACCTGTGCATTGCCGAACAAGTCGACGCGCTGCTGGTGGCAGGGGACGTATACGACGGGGCCGACCGCAGCCTGCGCGCCCAACTCAGGTTTATCGAGGGCTTGAAGAAGCTGGACGCAAAGGGTATTCGTTCCTTCGTCTGCCACGGCAATCACGATCCGTTGGAGGGCTGGCAGGCCCGGCTGGATTATCCGCCAAGCTGCCACCGCTTCGGACCCGAGTGGGAAGCCGCGCCGGTTTTCGAGGATGCACCCGAACGCGCGGTGGTACACGGCATCAGCTACCCAAAGCGCGAGGTCACCGAGAACCTGGCTCGCCGTCTTGGCAAGGTCGAGCCCAGCCCGTTCTCCATCGGGCTGCTGCACGCCAACGTCAACAACGACACCGGACACGCCGCCTATGCCCCATGCTCGCTCGACGACCTGGTGCGATCGAACGTCCACTATTGGGCGCTGGGCCACGTCCACGCCCGCCGGGAGTTGAGAGAGCGGGAGCCGGCGGTCGTCTACCCCGGCAACCCGCAGGGCCGTCATCCGAACGAGACCGGAGCTCGAGGCGTGTACCTCGTCGAGGTGGACGACGGCGCGAAGGTCAGCTTGGAGTTCCACGCGATGGACGCAGTTCGGTGGGAATCACTCCGGATCGACCTCGGCAAGTCGGAGACGGAACAGGAACTGCTGGATGCATTGCACGAAGGAATGCAGGGTCTGCTGAACCGCGCCGACGGTCGGTCCCTGGTGGTTCGCATTATGCTCACCGGCCGCGGCGAGCTGAACCGAAGTCTCCGCAGGCCGAACACGATTGAGGACCTCGTCGACGAATTGAATGGGGAATGGGCCGAACGGTCGCCCTTTGTCTGGTGCGAGCGAATCGAGGATGCCACCGCATCTCCCTTCGACCGCGAAGCCAGGCTGAAGGGATCGGATTTTCTGGCGGAGGTGCTGCAGACGGCCGACCGAGCGAAGACCGATCCGAAACTTCTGGCTGGGCTTGGCGCCGGGCTTTCCGACCTCTACCAGCACCACCGATTTCGCCGGTACTTATCCGATTCCGCCCCCGGCGAGGAGGAACTCGCCGCTCTGGTCGATGAAGCTGAAGCCATGGCCGTGGACCTGCTTGCCGAGGACGACCACCGATGAAGATATCGAGTTTGCATATCGACGGCTTCGGGCGATTCGCCGAGCGAACCTTCGGGCCGTTCGAACGGCCCGTTATCGTCTTCCTCGGTCCCAACGAGGCGGGCAAGAGCACGCTCCTGGAGTTCATTCGAAGGGTGTTATTCGGATTTCGCACGGCCAGGGGCAGGGCTCCATCCGGCTATAACGATTACCCGCCGCTGGCCGGCGGCCGCCACGGCGGCAGCGTGTCCATCGTCAGCGACGCTGGCGAAACCGTTACCGTCCGGCGATTCCAGGGGACGGGCGGCGGGACGGTCACGCTGACCTCCGAGTCCGGCGGGGCGCTCCCGGAGGGAGAATTGCCACGTCTGCTGGGCCAGCACTCCAGGGACGTCTTTCAGAACGTCTTTACGTTCACGCTCGACGAACTCCACAGCCAGAAATTGCTGAGCGACGAAAGCGTCAACAGCCAGATCTACAGCGCCGGCATGGGCGCATCAAGGCTTCCCGATGCTTTGAAGGCGTTGAACAACGACAAGACCGGGTTGTTTCTGAAAGGCGGCAGCAAACACGCTATTCATGATGCCGCACACCGGTTCGATCAGGTAGCGGGCTCTCTCAGGGATGTGGAGAATCACGCTGCCGATTACGGGAGGTTGACCCGCGAACTGAAGGAAGTCGAGGCGGACCTGCAAGAGGCCAGCCGGGACCGCCATTCCTGCCGGAAGCGGTTCGACCACCACAAGCTGTTGGAAAGCGCCTGGGAGGACTGGAACGACCTCAACCAGGCCAAGGGGCAACTGGCCGAGTTGCCGGCCATCGGCGACTTCCCCGTCAAGGGTGTGGGCCGCCTGGAAAAACTGGAGGGTCGGATCGATGCTGCGCAGCGAGAATACAATTCTGCAGGCGGGGATGTGAGGGAAGCCAAAGCTGGGGCGGAGGCGACTGTCGAGCATGAAGCCATCCTCAACAAATCCTCCGACATCCGAAGGCTGGAACGGGGCCGTACTTCCTTCGACAACTCCGTTCGCGACTTGCCGAAGCGCAAGGATGAATCCGGCAAGCATAAAAACTCCTTGGCCGCAACCCTGAAGGAGCTGGGTCCGGACTGGGACGAAGCTCGCCTGGAGAACTTCGACCTGTCGCTGGCCGTCCGCGAGGACATCTCGCAATTCCAGGAACGACTGCAAGAAGCCGGGCAGAAACTTGGTGACAGCAATTCCACACTCACTCAGCATGAGACTTTGTTGGAGGAATCCACCGAGGCGGAGAGCAGGACCAAGAGGGAGCTGGAGGCCGCCGTCAAGCCGATCGGTCGCAAGAGCGGAGGCAAGGTGCTGCCGGCCGTCTGCGTTGCCGCAGGCATCGCGGTCTTGGCCGTGGGGGCGGTACTTGGCGGACCTGCTCTCTTCCTGGGAATTGCCGCAGGCGTTGCGCTCGCGGCTGTAGCGGCCTACTTGTTCGCATCCGGCCAGCCATTCGCCGGCGCCGACATGGAATATGGGCGTCTCTCCCGAGCGCACGACGACGCGAGAGAGTTGGCCCGGCAGCGTGAGAGCAGAGTGGAGAAGTGCAAGAAAGCCGTCGAAGAGGCTGAGCGTTCAGTCGCGTCCATCCAGAGAGAATGGCGGCAATGGCTCGCAGACCGAAATCTGAGGGAGACGTTCCTGCCGGAGACCGTGGGTGAGCTTCGCGGGAAGGTCGAACTCGGACGCACTCAACTGCTCGGTCTACGAAGCCATCGAGAGCGTATCGACGCCATTCAGAACGACATCGACAGTTACATTGAATTGGCTGCGTCTCTGGCGTCGGACTTCGGCGTTCCTTTCGACAGGAACGATTCGAATTCCG
Source organism: Acidobacteriota bacterium (assembly GCA_022826755.1). GTDB lineage: Bacteria > Acidobacteriota > Terriglobia > Versatilivoradales > Versatilivoraceae > Versatilivorator. Next base: position 8,530 of record JAJDUG010000002.1, on the reverse strand, counting down.
TCGCCGCCGCGGCCGACAGTCTGGTGGAGATGTACTCCAGTGTCGAGCGCGGGGTCTCGGATCGGACGGCCGCGAAGGCCGATTTGAAGAAGGCGGAGCGCCAGTTGAAGGAGCGCGAGCGTGATCTCCGGAAAGCGAGGGAGGAGTTGAAAGACCTGCTCCAAGCCGGCGGCGCCGATGACGCCGAGGACTTTCGCCATCGAGCAGAGATCGCGGGTCGGCGAACGGAACTGAAGGAGAAACGCGATGAAGCGCTCGGTCGGCTGCAGCGCCTCAGCGGACCCGGAGAGCCGCTCGAAACCCTGAAGAAGCAACTCGGGGACACGAATATTCAGGCAATCCGAGACCAGGTGAGCTCGGCCGAGGGAGAAATTGACAACGCCGACGCAAAGATAAGGAATTTTTCCACCAAGCAGGGATCGATCCGGTCCGACCTCAAGAGGCTGACGTCCGAGGAGGAATCATCAAGGCTGCGGGCCGATCGCCATCGGTTGTTGGAAGACATGCGCGGCCACGCACGGGAGTGGGTCATCCGCACCGTCGCAGAAAACCTCCTCAAGGAGGCCCAGGGCAAGTTCGAGAGAGAGCGCCAACCCGGCGTCATACGCCACGCCGAATCGTTCTTCAAGGAAATCACCGAGGGGCGTTACCAGGCGGTGTTCTCTCCACTTGGCAGTTCGGAGATACACGTAACCGACTCCGCCGGCATCTCCAAAGAGCCCAACCAACTTAGCCGGGGCACACGGGAGCAGTTGTTCCTGTCGCTACGGTTCGGGCTGGTCCGCGAATTGGGCCAGCGGTCGGAGCGGCTGCCGGTGATCCTGGATGAGGCGCTGGTGAACTTCGATCCGGACCGGGGACTGCGGTCGGCGGTCGCGTTCACGGAACTGTCTGAGGCCAACCAGGTGCTGGTCTTCACCTGCCATCCGACGATCGTCGAACTCTTCCAAAACGCAGCAGCCCAGTCAGGTGTGCAAGAACCCACCGTGGTGCCAATTGGGTGAGGCACCCCAAGAATACGGACCTCCGGCAGGGTGGGTGTGAATGAAGCAACGGCGATCGCTTTGCCGATTGAAGTGGTGGGTGGCGGCGTCTTCTCGCGGCAGGGATTCCAGAGAGGAAAGCCGGTCAATTGGCCTTGGCACCCTGCGCATAGTTCCGGTACTTGCCGAAGAGGGTCACGAACCTGGTGGACAGAGCGTCGAAATTTCTCGACGGCGTCGGAGCCCCGGGACCTGCCCCAGGAGCAATCAGGTCGAGATTTCTGTTTCCGATGAAGCTGGTTCTCACCGTTTCCTGCATTCGGGTCGGAAGGTAGTAGGACCGCTTGCCGACTCCAGTCTTCTTGTAGTCGATGGTCAGCTCGTATGCCTTGATGGGTGACTCCTTGGGGATCTCGGTTTCCTTGGCGCGAAACCGTACCACCTGGAAGTCCTTGAGGTCGATCCAGCACTGCCCCTCATACCCGAAAGTAACAGACTTCTTCTCACTTACGCGGAGAGTTCGCTTGGAATGCTCGGACGGGACGCTAAAGCGGAGGCGCGCCACTTCGCGGCCGTTGATCTTCTCCATGCGTTCCAGTTCCAGGGTGGCCTGGGATTGAGGGGAGAAGAGCTCGGCGATGACGGGACCAAACTCCCCCGCCGTCTGGGGAGGCGCGCTACTGGCGCCCACGTTCCTGTAGTGCTTCTTCCTGCCGTGATAGGAGAGTTCGTGAGCCAGGAAATCCTCCTGCGTCCATCCTCCCTGCCCGATCCGGCGGTAGCGGCGGGTGGTCTGATTGCAGACGAATTCGGGCAGTTTGCGCTCATAGTCGAAGGTCTTGGCGCGAACGGTCTTGAGGAACAGCGGCCAGTTCTTGCTGGTGGGCCTGGTCCCCGGCTTCAGAAGGTCTGACGCCTTGGCGGCGACGCGCCGGGGGCGTTTTTTGCGGGAGACCTTGACCACCCGGGCCGAGGCCACGAATTCCACGGCCTGCTTCTTGCACAGCAACTTGTCCGGGAGCCGGCTTGCCTGATCACAGGTGGCCCCCGCCACTTCGGTCGGCCGCAGCAGCGGGGCGTCCGGGTTGCCGGTGGCCAGGACCCGTCCCTCATCTCCCACCACCGCCCCGGTCAGGTTGGCTCCCCGCAGGTCGGTCTCCTTGAGGTCGCTCCCCGACAGGGAGACCCCGGACAGATCGGCGTTCCGCAGATCGGCTCCCGTCAGCAGCGCCTCATCCAGGGTGGCTTTACTCAAGTTAGCCTCGGCCAGCGAGGCGTCGCTCAGGTCGGCCTGGGTCAGGTCGGCCTGGCTGAGATCGGCCTTCTCCAGTTGAGCACCGGTCAGATTGGCTTGAGTCAGCAGGCTCTGGGAGAGCCTGGCTTCCTGTAGATTGGCTCCGATGAAGTTGCCGCGGTACACCTCCGCCTTGGTGAAGTCGGCCTGACCGAGGTCGGCCTGCATGAAGTCCACCTTGTCGGAAAACCCGTTTCGGAAGTTGAGTCCGGTGAGCACCGCCTGGCTGAGGTCGGAGGAAGAGACCTCCACTCCCTCCCAGTTCCGCCCGCTCAAGTCGACCCCGCTGAGGTTGACCCCGAACAGGATCACTCGGGAGAACTGCGCCTGGTCCAACTCGACGCCCCGCAGGTCGGTGTTCCGGATGACGGCCTCGCTCAGGTTGGCTCGATTCAGCCTGGCTCCCTGAAACTGGGTCCCCGAAACGTGGGCGCCCGTCAAATCGGCGCCGGTCAGGTCGGCTTCCCGCAGGTCGGTTCGGGTGAGGGTGGCTTCGATGAACCTGGCTCCAACCAGTTTTGCTCCCCGGAGATGGACGTCGGTCAGGGATGCGCCCGAAAGATTGGCGCCGGATAGGTTGCGGCCCTGCAGGTCGGTCTTGAACAGGTCCGCCTTGCGGAGGTCGCCGCACTCTCCTCGAAAATCGGGATTGAGTCCCTGGACTCCGGCGTCGTCGGCGCAGCCCTGTTCGCCCCGATAGGTGAATCGCGGGGTTTCAGCGTTGGGTTCCTGCGGGGCAGGCCGGCCTTCCTGCGGGACAGGGACGGTCGCCAGCGCCTGGTAGGAGCCGGCCACCACCGTCAGCAGAATCAGCGCCGGCAGCACCGGCCCCCGCTTGGGCCAATGACGCCGGATGGAGGTGTAGAGACGCGTGTTCATAATAGACTCCATGCTATTGGGGGCCGCGTCCGGCTGGAAGCCAAGCCCGCCAATCGAAATCCGGCATCTCGCCAAGACCCAACACCTTGGAACTATAGCCTTTTTGGAATGGGGTCTCAAGCGCCTCCAAGAATCGTCGAGTCCAGGATTGCAGAGAATATCGGACTCATTCTTGGCATTGTGTGCAAAGAATAGGTTTGGCGATGCGGAAAAAAAGGGAGATGGCTCGGTTCCTTGATTGGGCGAACGAGCCTGACGGTACCGATCCCGTACTCCGGGCGGCGCTGGCGCACCTGTGGTTTGTCACCATCCACCCGCTCGACGATGGCAACGGCCGCATCGCGCGGGCGATTTCCGACTGGGCGCTGGCGCGATCCGAGAAGAGCCCGCAGCGCTTCTACAGCATGTCCTCGCAGATCCGCCAGGAACGGGATGCCTATTACAGGATTCTGGAAAGGACGCAGAAGGGAAGGCTGGATGTCACGCCGTGGATGGCGTGGTTCCTGGTCTGCCTGGGACGCGCGTTCGAGGGAACCGAGGCAACGCTGGCCGCTGTGCTTCACAAGGCCCGGTTCTGGCAGAAACACGCTGGCGTGAAGACCAACGACCGACAGCGCCTGCTCCTCGACAGGATGCTGGACGGATTCGACGGAAAGCTGACCTCGTCAAAGTGGGCCAGGATTGCGAAGTGTTCCCAGGACACGGCGATCCGGGACATTCAGGACCTGGTGGCGCGCGGCGTCCTCAAGAAGGACCCGGCAGGCGGGAGGAGTACCAGCTACTCGGCGACTGAGGTTTAACCCCCAGCTCTTAACCCCCCAGTTCGTCCTGCTTCTTTCTGAGCTCCAGCAGCTCCGAATCCACCAGGTTCACGTTGTCGTAAGTGATCATGCCGTCTTCCGGGATGTCCTCGATCACTTCGGCGCCGTGGGTCAGGCCGATGGGAACCAGTCGTTCCTCCCGGGCCACCTCGGCCCGTTCGACCATTCCATAGGTGGCGTAGCCGCCCTCGCCATCCAGCACGGTTCCCGCCTTCAGAGGCTTCTTGGCGGACGCCACCACCTCGGAAATCTGCCCGATCACCGAGGCCACCGGTTCCCGGTGGATCATCATGCGGGCGATCCCGATGGGGACTTCGTGCCCGATGAAGTGCTGGGGACGGTAGATCATGGCGTGCCTGCTCCTGGCGCCGATGATCATGCCGGTGATTTCTCCGTAGGAGGCCATCGACTCCACCGGGAAGTCGTCCTGGCCTTCGACCACCGCATAGAGGCCGCCGCGCAGGCTGCGCTCCACCGGGGTGTCGTCGGGAAAGATGGAGCTGACGGCCTCCACCACTCCCTCCGTCTCCAGAATGCCGCCGCGCTCCTTGAGGCAGAGCTTTTCGGGGATCTCCCGCAAGTCGGCCGTCGGGAAGTGCATCCCGCGGATGTCGGGGACCAGGCCGGTGGCGTTGGAGAGGGCCGCCATCTCGATGGAGTGCTTGGTGCCGTCCAGGAAAGAGCAGAACATGCTGGCGTTGTAATCCTTGCCCTTGAAACCGTACATCCTGGGGACGTCGTCGGGATTGGCCTTGCGGAAGGCCAGCTTGAAGCGGGTTCCCTTGCCGGAGGCGATCAGCTTGAACCCCAGCGTCCGCGCCCAGTCGCAGAGTTCGGCGGCCAGGGCCGGCTCGTCTCCATAGGCCATGCTGTAAAGCACGCCCGCCTGGTCGGCCATCCGTTTGAGCAGTGTCCCCACCAGGATGTCGGCTTCCACCGTCACCATGACCAGGTTCTTCTTCTGCCGGATGGCCCCATAGCCGTTGGCGGCGCCAACCTCGGGAATTCCGGTGGCTTCCACCACCACGTCCACCCGGCTGCCGAGCAGCTCTTCGGCCCCCGCGGTCACGGCCGGGCGATCCCCATCCATGGCCCGGTCGATCTCGCCGGCCGTCTTGGCGATCCGGACGTCCTCGCGGGGGACGCCCCCGAGGCTCAGGGCCCGGACAGCCCGCTCCGGCTTGAGGTCGGCAATGGCCGCGACTCGCATGCCTTCGATACGGCAGGTTTGAGCCACGATTTGAGTTCCGAAGGTTCCGGCGCCGATGATTCCCACCTGGATCGGACGCCCGCCTCTCTCCAGTTCAGCCAGTCGTTGATGAAGCATCTTGGTTGTCCTCTCTAGCCGACCAACAGCGATTTCAGGCGCTCGGCCACGATTCGGGCTTCGCCCGGTCGCAGCATCCAGACGGAAACGGTCAAGCCCTGCATGTTGTCGGGGGATTGGCGGTTGGGCTGCATCCAGTGGTGGCCGCCCACCTCGATAGGCGGGTCTCCCTGCTTGAGGCGCGCGGAAGCCTGGGAGGTGGTGATGGGGATCCGCTCGTAGTCCCACTCCAGGCTGAGGTGGGGGACGTGGTTGGCGATCTCCGGCACAAAGGGTTCCGCCTGTACCCCCGGGATGGATGCCAGGGCCGCGGCAATGGTGTCCACCCGGGACCGAAGGAGGCGTTTCTCTGCCTGGTGGTCGATCGTGAGATAGCGCTCCACCGCCGCCAGCAGGCCGATCATCTCCTCCTTGCCGACCTTCATGCCCCGCCCGATGCCGCCCCAGGGGCTCCCGCATCGCCTGGCGGCCAGCACCAGGTCGCTGCGGCCCAGCAGGAGGCCGGAACTCTGGGGACCCAGCAGGCCCTTGCCGCCGCTGAAGGCCACCAGGTCGAATCCCATGCTGACATACTCGGACAGCCGCCCCTTGGGGGGCACGTCGGCGGCGGCGTCGTTGAAAGTGGGAACCCCGTGCTTCTTCCCCATGGCAACCCAGGTGCGCCGATCGATCCGGCCCTTGGGGTTGAAGGTGTTGATGAAGAAGAGCATGGCGGTCGCGGGATTGATGGCGGCTTCCACCTGGTCGATGGTTTCGACTTCCACGAGCCGGGTGCCCACCAGCTTGATCTGGGCTTCGTAGGCTTCCCGGTGTGATTTCTGGATGACGACCTGGTTGGGCATGCCGGTGGTGTCGGGCAGTCGGGCCATCCTGTCCGGGTCTCCCCGGGTGACGCAAGCCGCGGTTCCCTGGGTGATGGCGCCGGCGGCCCCGCTGGTGACGGTGGCGGCCTCCACCCCAATCAGCCGGGCGAGGCGCTCGCCCACTTTTTCGTGGAGATCGGGCATGGGGACGAAGTGCTGTCCGGCCTCGTCCATGGCCCGGAGCACCTCGGGCGGCATGATGGTCCCCCCCAGCCGTGTGACCGTCCCCAGGGCGTTGATGTAGGTGGGCACACCCAGCCGGCTGTAGACATTGTCTTTCGGTTTCGGAGGGGAGGCCGTCGTCGTTTCGAGCCCGGCGGCAGCCAGCAGGGTCGGTGAGGTCGAGAGCCAGGCGGCTCCCGACAGGAAACGGCGGCGGCCCAACAGGTGGTGTTTCGGTTGCATGGCTCCTCCTTGCCCTGATTGGAAGTAAGGGTGTCCGCCGGCCCGGCTGCATCGGCCGTCGCCCGCGGCACGGCTTCCGCGACTCCCCCTCAAGAGGGGACTGACACCCCTATCCTGAGGCCCGCCGCGAGGCATCGTCCCGGGGAGCATAGCCCAGCTCGGCGCGGGCATTGGAGAGGTCCCAGAAGGCCCCCTTGTTGTTGGAGATCGCGTAGTAGACCCCGTAGGTCACATTGGCGTGCAGACAACACTCCACCAGGTGGACCAGGTCGCGGTGGCTCAGCCAGGTTCGCAGAAACCTGGGATCGGTGGTGGGATCGTCGTCCGCCCGCACCGACCCGATCCTGAGACAGATCGATTCCAATCCCCAGCGGGCGCAGTAGTAGCGGGCCAGAATCTCGCCAAAGGCCTTGCTGACGCCATAGTCGCTGTCCGGCCGCACGGGGTGTTTCACCGAGATGGGAACCGGTTCCGCCTGCCGGTGGAGATGCAGGTGGGGCGCGAATCCCTCGTAGGCGCCGGTCACGTGGTTCGAGCTGGCGAAGACCACCCGTTTGACACCCGACACCCTGGCAGCCTCGTAGAGGTTGCGGGTGCCCTGGATGTTCACCCGGAGCACGGGCTCCCAGGCGGTATCGACGGCGATCTGGGCCGCCAGGTGGACGACGCTCCGGACCGGCGCCAGCCTGTCGAGGACCTGCGACACCTGCCGGGCGTCGGCGATATCGGCCTGGAAGACCCGGTCGGAAAATGGCGGCGTGAGATCCAGTCCGTAGACCTCGAAGGACTTTTCCAGGGGATCCCGGATGACCCTTCCGATAAGGCCGTTGATGCCGGTGATGAGCAGTTTGGGCTTGGGCATGGCGAATCGGGTGGATTATAGCAGGCCGTGAACGGGGGCGTCGCCAATCCGACGTTCAATGTCGGCCGCGACCGGTCGGCGCTGAGGAAGCAAGTTTTTTTTGAACATCGATCCACAGGATGAACAGGACGTGAGGTTCCTGCACCGCCTGCAATCTATCAAAAGAGCAATCCTCATGCCCGACGAGTTTCACCTCCTGCCCACTCCTGAACTGAAACAAGCCGCTAAAGATTGCCCCCTGCTTGAAGGCAATAGCGAAGCCTGGAGCGTCTGCTGCTCCCGCCGATTTTTCCCTCTAGCCAAGCGGATCGCTCGACTCCTTCACGTCTCCCGCGGCAACGTCGCCGTCCGCATGAACCGGGCCATCAATCTGCTCAAGCGCCGCATCGACGCACGCACTCAATCCCTGCCGCCCAAAGCCTCCAGACAGTCCTGAACAGTCCCATCCGAAAAAAAACTGTAATAAATCCCCGTTTCGACGGTTTATAGGAGTAGGGGAGAATTCCCTTCCAATCCGAACCGCCGACCGAGGAGGACGCGATGGATATCTTCGGAAGAAAATGGATGACGCCGGTGTTTCACCTTGTGATTGCTGCATTCGGTTTGATGGGCTGGATCTTCGGGGTATCCCACGTCCTGTCCTGGCAGAACGCGGAAGGCAGCCAATCGAGACCCATGGCGACGGTCGAGGACTTGAACCTGGCGATAGTTTCGGGCAGCAACGACCAACTGAAGGAGGTCCTCGACTCCGGCATCGATCCCGATGCGGCAGACGTTTTCGGGAACACGCCGCTGAGGTCGATCATCGAGCAATCCGGCGGAGTCCCGGCCTCCCAGGGGCAAGTGGAAACCTTGCTGGCTGCCGGGGCGGATCCCAACCTGGAGGATGAATACGGGGACACGCCGCTACATGCGGCTGCCTACCAGGCCCCTGAAGCCCTCATGGGTGTGCTGCTCAAGGCAGGGGGCAACCCGAACCTCCCGAACGATGTCGGGGTGACGGCCTACGAGACGGCCTTGAAGCACGGCAACCATGGGGCCGTCTCGGCCATCGAGCAGGCGTCAACCTTCCGGCATCCCGATCGGGAAAGGCTGC
>JAJDUG010000012.1 GCA_022826755.1 Acidobacteriota bacterium | reverse complement strand
GTCGGCCACACCGGTCAGCCCTCTAAGGGGATGCCTGCCGAGACTGAGAATCAGGCCCAAAACCCGTCTGAACACTGTGGGGACGTCGAGATCAAGCCTCAATCAGCAATAGGTCACCCTTCATGAATAGTTCGGGCTAGGAGCCTGCGCCGTGGAACACCTCTGATCTCTTCAAGCGGACCATGAGCCCAACAAGGGGTGAGTCATGAGCGGTTCAAGGGATGATCGTCCCTTTGCGCCTGCGCCGTCCATCGGCGGCAGTTTCCTGCTGCGTTCCGCGGGTGGGGCCCGGGTCCGGCCGGCCGTGGCCATCGCAAGGCATTCCGATCCAACCAGGGAAAGGAGTACGAGTACCAATCATGAAACGCAGACACTTCCTGAAAACCATGGGGAGCCTGGCTCCAGGCACGCTGGCCGTGCCTCTGGCGGCGGCATCCTCTCCCGAACACCACGGCAAGGGGCACACGGCGACCGAGCGCGAACCCAAGGTCTTCCTCTTTGACGACGGCCGCCACGCCGGCGGCCTCTACCAGATGGAGCCTCCCTTTACCCCGGAGCCTCATGCCTACACGGTGGACCAGATGGCAAGCAGCGGGGTGGACACCCTGGTCTACTTTGCGGGAGTCGAGGGCGGCACCATGCTCTACGACAGCAAGGTGGCGGACATGTGGGGCGCCGTGGTCAAGAAATGGACCCACTACGTCTGGTACCGGGCCGGCAGGATCCTGCGCCAGATGGTCGACGACGGCCTCGACCCCATGAAAATCCTCTGCGACCGCTGCCATGAGACCGGCATCCTGATGCTGGCCAGCGCCTGGGTGAGCCTGCACGGGGGCACAAGGGCCGAGCAGGAAGGCCTGGGGCGCTGGTCGGCCTTCGCCCTGGACAATCCCCAGTTCCATGTAGGTCCCGACCCCGACCCGAGAGCCGAGGACATTCCCACCAGCCGCTTCAGCTTCATGCACGCCGAGGTCCGCCGGGAGCGATTCCGGGTCTTCGAGGAACTGCTGTCCCGCTACGAGACCGACGGCATCGAGCTCAACCTGACGTCCAATCCACCTTTCTGCCGCTTCGACCAGTCCGCTCAGTTGGCTCCCATCATGACCCAGTGGATCAAGGACCTGCGCCGGGTGGCCGACAAGGCCCAAGAGACCCAGGGGAGGCGCAAGCGCATCTACGCCCGGGTTCCGGCCCACCCCGACTCCTGGAAGACCATGGGATACGAAGTCCCCGGATGGGTCTCGGAAAAGCTGGTGGACGGCCTGTTCTGCGTCAGCAGCCATGGCGAGGACGAGGCCATGGACCAGGACCTGGACCTCAAGCCCGTGGTCGAGTTGACCCGAGGCAGCGGCTGCCGGGTGCTCTACGCCTTCCACAACACGCTGGGAAGGCAGTTGGCGCGCTACTCCACCCCCACCATGATCTGGGCGGCCGCCGCCAATACCTATGCGCAGGGCGCCGACGGGTTCGGTATCGGCGACCACCACTGGACCCCCAACGGATGGCCCTGGACGGCCCAGGAATACGACACGCTGCGCCTGTTGGGGCATCCGGAGCTCCTGGCCACCGCCGACAAGCACTACCACGTTCGATCCACCCCCCGCAGGATTGCCTCGAGGGCCTGGTGGCCGGGACGTTCCACCCGCCTTCCCCAGGAACTGCTCCAGGGAGAGGAGACCCAGGTCTCATTCAAGGTTGCCGACGACCTCGCCCGCTGGCACGCTCTGGGTCGCGTCAAGTCGGTGAAGCTGCGGGTGCGGCTAACCAACTACCAGCCCCACTACGACCAGGTGCGCATCGAGCTGAACGGACGGGAGTTGCCCGATTCCATCCTGCAGAAGGTGGACATGACCTACCGGCTCATCCGCGGGGGCGCCGTGGGCCCTTACGGCTACGCCTTCGACTACTATCTGGGGCCGGACCAGTTCCCCAAACAGGGCAAGAACCGGGTGAAGGTGGCATTGCTAAAGAGGGATCCGGGTATCTCCCTGAAGCTGTCGCTCTACGACGTGGACTGCTTCATCGAATACCGCTTGCACCGCCACTTCGAGCGCAAGCCCATCGAGTACTGACGAGCCGCGCCTGAAACAACAGTGAAGAGTGAAGAGTGGAGAGTGAAGAGTGGAGAGTGAAGAGCCTTGTGCTCGACACGTTAAGCATCTTGTTGATCTTGCCTGAAACAACAGAAAAAAAGAGTTATCCACGAAGACACACGAAGAAAGACGAAGGGCCACCAAGGGGTTGAGGTTGACCGAGACGGGATAGCAAGGTCACGAAGGCATGGTTGGCTTGGAATCGCCTGAAAAAATAGAGCGCAACCACCTCACAGGGCGCTTGCCTGCTCTCGGTGAAAAAGATTGCCTTGGGAGAAACCCATGACCAAAGGGAAGACCCTTGAAATGTTCCACCTGAGAGCCCTCCTGCCCGGGCTGATCCTCTGCGCCTGTCTGTGGCCGGGACGGATTATCCTGGGATCGGACCCCCGCTTCCCCGTCTCCGATCCGCCTCGCAACGACATTCGCCTGGAGAACCGGGTCCCCGTCCCCATGCGGGACGGGACCATTCTCTTTGCAGACGTCTATCGCCCCCTGGCCGAGGGCCGCTACCCCGTACTGGTGGCCCGCACGCCCTACAGCGCCGAGGCCCGCCCCGAGCCTGCCTTCTTCTCCCGGAGGGGCTACGTCTTCGTGATTCAGGACGTCCGGGGGAGATACGAATCGGAGGGGCGTTGGGACCCGTTCCGCCACGAGGCCCAGGACGGTTACGACACCATCGAGTGGGCCGCCCGCCAACCCTGGTCCAACGGCAAGGTGGGCATGCAGGGCAAGTCCTACCTGGGACTGGTGCAGTGGCAGGCAGCCAAGGAGGCCCCTCCCCACCTGGTCACCATCTTCCCCGATGTGGCCTCCGTCAGCCCCTATCACGGCTTCGTGACTCTCAACGGCGGTTGGCGGCTGTCCTTCAACTTTGGCTGGGGCGCGGTGCGGCAGGAGTCCCGCATCGGGCAGAATCCCGGTCTGCACCGCAAGGAAGGCGGCTCGGAGAACCTCGGCTACGACCGGGTGGTCTGGCACCTGCCCCTGCTGGACATGCAGCGGCTGTTGGGCCGGCGGGCCAGGTTCTACCACGATTGGATAGAGCATCCCGACTATGACGACTACTGGAAGGTTCTCGACGCGGCCGCGCGGTTCGACGAGATCAAGATCCCGGTCCACACCTTCGGCGGGTGGTTCGACATCTTCACCCAGGGCACCATTGACGGCTACGTGGGCATGAGGGAAAAGGGCGGCTCGGAGGTCGCCCGCCGGCAGAGTCGGATGATCATGGGACCCTGGGGGCACGGGCCCTCGCGCAGAACGGGAGAGGTGGACTTCGGCCCCGAAGCCCCGGTGGACATCATGGCCGTGCAGCTCCGCTGGTTCGACTACTGGCTGCAAGGAAGAGAGGGGCTCGACCAGGAGACACCGGTCAAGATCTTCGTCATGGGCCGGAACCGATGGCGATTTGAAAAGGAGTATCCGCTGCCCGGGACCCGCTACCGAAAGCTCTACCTCCACAGCGACGGCGGGGCCAACAGCTCCAGGGGCGACGGGCGACTGGGCTGGAGCGTTCCCGCCGCCGATTCCCCGGCCGACCGCTACCTCTACGATCCCGACAATCCCGTGCCCAGCCTGGGCGGCAACAACTGCTGCGGGACCCCGACGCCCGCGGGACCGGTCGATCAGCGCCCCATCGAGCAACGCCGCGACGTGCTGGTCTACACCTCCGATTTTCTGAAGGAGGAAGTGGAGGTGACCGGGCCCGTCGAACTGGTGCTATATGCAGCTTCCGACGCCCCCGACACCGACTTCGTGGCCAAGCTGGTGGACGTCCACCCCGACGGGAAGGCCATCAATGTCGCCGAGGGAATCTTGCGAACCCGCTACCGTAACGGCGCCGACCGCCCGGAGACCCTTCAGGAGAACCGGGTCCATGCCTTGACCATCGACCTGGTCGACACCAGCAACGCCTTTCGGCCCGGACACCGCATCCGCTTGCACGTGACCAGCAGCCACTTTCCCCAGTTCGACCGCAACCCCAACACGGGCGAGGCCTTCGGCACCGGCGCAACCACCAGGCCGGCCCGGCAGACCGTCCATCATTCCGCCGAGCACCCCTCGCACCTGCTTCTTCCCATCATCCCGGCCGAGTAGAGAACAGGTGTCTGCCGGCCCCAATCCGGACTGGATCAGGAAGTCCTCCAGGAGCCGGTTGAAGCGATCGGGCTCGTCGACGAACAAGGCGTGACCGGCCTGTTCGAAGACCTCCACCCGGGCCGAAGGAACGTCGGCCGACACCCCCTCCGACTGCTTTCGCTGCGGCTCCGTCACCACGAAGAGGAGAGGCCGGTCGATGTTGGGCAGTATCTTGCGCCAGTCGCCCACGGCGGCGAAACCGGCGCCCAGGGTGACCGCCGTATTGGTCGGGACCCGCAGAGAGGCGGCCATGACCCTCTGAAGGTAGTCCTCCGGCTGCGGCTGCTTGTACATGCCGCGCACGAAGCGATCGGTCACTCCCTTGCGATCGGCTTGCAGCTCCAGCCGCCCCTTGCCCCGGCGTCGGGAATCGATCCAGGCGTTCGGCGGATATCCCAGGACTTCATCGACCAGGACCACCGCGCTGAGCCATTCGGTCCCGAACTGTTCCACGGCGGTCAGGACCTGCAAGGCTCCCATGGACCATCCCACCAGGACGGTCGGGGGCAGCTCCAGGTGTTGAGCCAACTCCCGGATGTCCCGAGCCAGCCGGTTGGGGTAGTGCCCCTCGGTCACCCGCTCCGAGTCTCCGTGTGAGCGAGGATCGAAGGCGACGACGCGATAGTGCCGGGCGAAATGGGCGATCTGGTGCTCCCAGATCCAGGCAGGCATGGTCCAACCCGGCACAAACAGGATGCTGCGCCCCTGACCAGCCTGGAGATAGTGCAGCCGCACCCCGTCGCTGGTTGTGAAAGAGCCGCTTTGGGCCGGAGAGGGAGTCCCCGCCGCCGCCGCTTGGACCAGCAGCAGCAGGATCGACATCCTGACCGGAAATGCCGGCAGCAATCCGTTCATCAGCCCGTTCCCTCCCCACTTGGGTCCAGCCTATCTCTCCCTCCGGTGGACGTAGACCTCCAGCTCATCCACGATCACTTCCCCCTTCTTCCCCGAGCTGTTTCCGGCGAGGCGAACTTCCAGGCGATTGTCTCCGTAAGTGAGCAGTGGTTTCGGAGACCCTGAATCCAGATCGAGGGTGTAGAGGTGGAAAGAGGGCAGCACTTTGCCTTCCCAGCGGTTCTGTCCGTCCTGGTCGAAGTGGCGGGTGATCTGCCGGTTCGGCACCGGATTCCCATTGAGCGCGATCTCCAGGGACTCGTCCGCGGCCAGTCCCACGGCCTTGAATTGCAAGGTGGCCCTCAGACGCTTTTCGCTCAGGTCCTCGGCCAATCGAAACCCTTGGGTCCCCGACGGGTCGGACGCCGCCCGGTCCAGCCTGATCCGGTCATCCTTGGGGCCGGTGCCCGTGGGCGCGCCTTCTTCCCACAACGCATAGTACCTGTAGTGCCGGTCGTGCCTGCCGATGTCCTCCGGATCCCTCAAGTGGCGCAGGTACCCCAAGGCGGCCGGCCACATGTAGGCCGGCCAGGGGGCGTTGCGACCGATGCGGCGCCCCCAGTGATACTGATAGTTGTAGGTCTCCACCCCGTGGGCTCCGTAGGCGTAGAAATTGCGGGCGGCCGCCCGATAGTGGGACAGGTCGTTGATTCCCACGTCGTCCCCCCGATAGGTGATCGGGTGGATGGCGGGATAGATGCGGCAGTCGGTCCCTTCGGCCAGCTTGACGAAATCCTCCACCCGGGTGTTGAGGTCGGTGTAGAAGAAATCGGAGGGCACCACGAAATCGACCAGCCCCTGCCGGATCCAGGCGGCCAGGTCGAAGCCGAGGTACTCGCACTCCTCCAGCGTCTGAGGCACGCGCACGCCCAGGACCAGGGGATCCCGGCCTTTCCGCTTGGCGGCCGCCTCCAGCAGAAGGCGCGTCTTCCGCATGAAGTCGGTCAGCAGGTGGGCGTTGCCGCTTCCCTGCCCCGGGGGAAACATGTGGCACCAGCGCATGTAGTCCAGCTCCAGCCCATCGAGATCCACGGTCGCCAGCAGCTCTTCGATGTAGTCCAGCATCTTTTGCCGCACCGGTTCGGGAGCGAAGTCGATGGCAGGTCCCCGGCGCAGCTTGAGATGCCACTGAGGGTTCTCTTCAATGAACCGCCCCACCGGACCGCCGTGCCGGTCGTTCATGCGGATGCAACCGATGAATTCCATGCCGCTCCGATGGGACAGGTCCGCCATCAACTGCCGGAAATCGACGCCCGCCTCCCGCAGCGACCGATAACCGTCTCCCTTGTCGGCCTGCCTCCAATGTTCCTCCAGGACCTGGGAGGGACCGTAAAGCGAATGGAAGCGGTGGCTGACCACCATCGACAGCGTATCCACTCCAGCCCGGGCCAGTTCGTCGACGCCGCGGGCCACCACCTCGCGGACGGCTTCCGCGTCCATCTCTCTCAGCGGAGCGCCGGAGCCCCAGAATTCGGCGAAGGCGTTGCCGGTATCGCTATTGTATAAAATGCGGAGTTCACGCTCGGGCGCCCTGGAGGGCTCCTCGGTGACCGCACAGCCTCCGGTCAGGATGAGCAATACCGCCACCATTCGCCATGCGGTTTTCATGGGCAATTCCCTTTCACCCAGAGCCGGGTTCTATCCTTCTAAGGCAAAGATTCTGTTTTTTGCCGGCAGACTTGTAATGCGCGAATAGAGACCGGGTTCCAGGTTTCTTGCCATCCGGAGGAAGAATGGAGCGCCAGGCCGCCTGCGGTCGAAGCCGCTCAGATCAACTCCTCAATGGGCTTTCCGGTTTCGTCGTTGATGGAGTTGGCGATCTTGAGGGGACGGCCAATGGGGTGCATGTATTCCCGGGTCCAATCGATGCCCAGGGCCTTGTAGATGGTGGCCAGGAGATCTCCGATGGTCACCATGCGGTCCGCCACGTAGGCTCCCCGCTCGTCGCTGGCGCCGATGATCTGCCCTCCACGGATGCCCCCTCCCCCCAGGACCATCGACCAGCAGTGGCACCAATGATCCCTGCCTCCTCCGGGGTTGAGATCGTAGGTCCGGCCGAACTCTCCCATGGCAATCACCAGGGTCGATTCCAGCAGGCCCCTCGCCTCCAGATCGGATAGCAACGTTGAGAGGGTTTGATCCAGCACGGGCACCAAGACGTCCTTGTGCTGCTTGTCATTGGTTCCGTGGGTGTCCCAATTGCGCCCGGTCTCGACCCGCTTCCGGTCGTAAGCCGTCACGAAACGGCTGCCTGCTTCCACCAGCCGCCGGGCAATAAGCACGCTCTGGCCGAACATGTTCCGGCCATAGGCGTCTTTGAGCTTTTCAGGCTCCCGGGACAGATCGAAAGCTTGCCGCACCGACTGCGACAAGACCATATTCAAGGCCTGCTGTCGAAACTCATCCAGATTGGCGTACTCGGTGCTCTCGACTGCCTGGCGGTAACGCCCATCGACCAGCTCGAGAAAGGCATTGCGAGCCTCGATCCTTTCCAGCGTGAGCGACTCGGGCAAGCTCAGCTCGGGAATCTCGTAGTCCTGCCGGTTGGGGTCCGGGATCTGCAACGGATCGTACTGGGCCCCCAGAAAGTGGGACCTGAAATAGTCGCGAGCGCTGGCGCTGATCTCCGGAACCATGACGTTGGGAGGCACGTTGTGGCGCTGTCCCAACTCCTTGGTAATGACGGAGCTGAAGGCGGGAAACTTCATCGCCGGGCTGGGCCGGTGTCCCGTCATGGCGTAGTGATGGGCCACGCCGTGGTTGTTTTCCTCGGTGTGCATCGAGCGGATGACCGCCAGCTTGTCCATCTTTTTGGACATCCTCGGCAGCAGCTCAGAGATCTGAACTCCCGGCACGTTGGTGGAAATGGGCTTGAAGGAACTGTTGGGCTTGGGGTCCCAGGTGTCGATGTGGCTCGGTCCGCCGTCCAGCCACAGAAGAATACAGGCTTCGGCCTTCTTGCCCGTCGGCCCGCCCTTCACCGAACCCACCGCTGCTTCGAGTTCCAGGATTCGACCGAGGGTCAACCCCAGGAAACCCAGGGATCCCGCCCTCAGGACCGCTCGACGGCTGATCGGGCCGCCAAGGCTCGTTCCCTCCAACTGGTTCATGAGTACCCCCTCATCCGGATCTAGTGGTTGCTGGCGAACTCGCGAGAGCAGATCACGGCCCATAGCAGATCTTCCAAGGCCTCTCGCCTGGATGACTGGTTTTGGATCAGGCGTTCCAAACCGGCCTGTTCCTCTTCGTTCGGAAACCGCGAAAGGGCAGCCAGGTAGAATTCTTCAATAATCTCTCGGTTGGAAGCTCCCCGTCGGAGCAACCGATCGATCCGCCCTCCCTCTTTCCCAAGCTTTTCGTTATAGGTGGGGCTCACCGTCATATGGAGGGCCTGCATGAGGTTTGCCTTGCCGTCTCTGGCCACGACCACATCCCGCTTGGGGCGTTCGAAGACCTCCAGAAACCGATTGGCATAGCTGGCAGGATATTTCAAATTGATGGCCCGGGTCCCAGGCGGCGCCGTTCCGCTCAACATCCCCTCGGCCTTGTACAGCTCCGGTACGCCGGTTACCGTCGAAATCGCGTCCAGAAGAACCTCCGCCTCCAGTGGACGGGGGTAGGCGTGCGAGTAATTCAGGCGGTCCCCCCGGTTGTTGGCGTTGGGTCGACTGCCAAGCTGGTAGGTCCTGGAAGAAACAATCCGCCGCATCAGGTGCTTCAGGTCGTAGCCGTGCTCCTGAAAGTCGCGAGCCAACCGGTCCAGCAAATTCGGATGGGTAGGAGGGTTGCCCAAACGAAAGTCGTCGACCGGATCCACAATCCCTCTTCCGAAGAAATGACCCCACATCCGGTTGACCATGGCTTGGGCAAAGTAGGGATGGGTCGTCACCCAGGCGGCCAACTCCCGCCGGAGGTCGCGACGGTCCCGCCCCGGCAGCACTCGACCATCGAGGAAGGTCGGCGGCACCAACTGCTTGGTGCGCGGGTGGCGGTTCTCTCGGAAGGACAGCGTGCTCTTACCCTCCCCGAAATTCACCTCGTGCCCGTCGGGATCGTCGAAGACGACGTTGTCAAACGCCCAATCGGTATTGGTCAGGCGGCGGTAGAAAGCCGCCAGTCCCCAGAATTGATCCTGCGTCCAACGGTCATAGGGATGGTTATGGCACTGCGCGCAATCCATCCTTCGGCCCATGAAAACGCGAAACTGCTCGGCCACGACCCGTTCCAAGGCCGGGGGCTTGTTGTTGTCGATCAGGTAGATTCGCGAGGGGCCGTCGTAGCCTTGAGCCGCAATGCTTTCCCGCACCATCTGATCGTAGGACTTGTTTTCGGCCAGGCTCCGTCTGACCCATTCCCAATAGACATGAACCCACCGATAGTGTCCCCTGACCCGGAACAGGTCGGCAAAGCGGAAGGTCCAGTAATCCACATACTCCGGGGATTCCAGCAGCGCCTCGATCAGCTTCTCCCGCTTGTCGTCCTCCCGGCTGCCCAAAAACTCCCGTACCCGTTCCGGCGGCGGCAATGTCCCCGTCAGGTCCAGACACACTCTCCGGATGAATTCCCCATCCCCCGACAACTCCGACGGAATCAGGTGAAAACGCCGCAGCTTCCCGAACACCTCCTCATCGATGAAGTTCTGCCGCGGAACCTCCGGATACTCCCGTATCGCCTCACCAATCACCCCAAACCGCGCTTCGGCCGCCCGACCCGCCGCCCGGATCATGACCGCCGCCTCTCCCTTGCCTACGCCTTCAACCAGCCCCTCTTCACCGACCCGCACGACTTCCTCGTTGAGCGATTCGTACCTCAC
Source organism: Acidobacteriota bacterium (assembly GCA_022826755.1). Taxonomy (GTDB): domain Bacteria; phylum Acidobacteriota; class Terriglobia; order Versatilivoradales; family Versatilivoraceae; genus Versatilivorator. The sequence goes on along the minus strand of JAJDUG010000012.1, from coordinate 3,242 downwards.
CTGCCCGGTGACGTCTTCCTGACGACCATCGGGGAAATAGGCCGTTACCGCCAACTGATGCGTCCCTTTCTCCTCGATCACCGCTTCGCTCGGAAACACCTCCACTCGCTCAACCTCGAGTCCATCCTCCCCGTTCCCCTCAAAACCGGCTCCCCGGCTCACCCAGTTCAATACCGCCTCATAGTCCGCCGTCCCCGTTCCCAGCCGCTCCCCTCCTCCGTGAGCCACCTTGAAGCTCGGCTTCCGCAACAGCAGGCTCTCTTCAGGCCGGTCGAGGTCAATGCGGGAATTGCGCGGACCCAGCGGCTCGGCCGTCAGCACCTGATATCCCCCTCCGCGCACAATCCACTGGTAATCCTCCACCGGATCGGTAGCATCCGACGACAATCGGAATCCTCCTCTCCCCTTCACTCCTCCGTGGCAGTTGCTGCTGTTGCAGCCACGCTTGGTCAGAATCCCTCCGATGTCCCAACTGAAGCTGAACGGGCGCCTCCGCTCGGTGCCCACCGTCACTATCCCCGCCTGGGCTTTCCTGCCTCCCAACTCGGCTCTCAACTCCGTCCGGCCCGAACTCACCGAAACCACCTGCCCCAAGGCCCCCAGACGCGCGATCGACGGGTCCGCAATCCTTAACCGACTGGCAGAAGTCACCTCTCGCTGCAGGCCATCCGAGAATTCTCCCAGCACCAGAAATCGCCGTGTCGCACCCGACCCCTGCAATTCCACCGCCTCCGGCTCCAGCCGAATGGATACCAGCTCCGGCCCACTCGAGTTCAAGCGCACACCCTCGGAGCCCGCGTCCCGATGGCTGAGGGTCAGTATCAGCACGGTCAATACCGCTCCCCTGGCCCAATGCCGGCCCGCCATAATCAGTCCCTTGCTCACAAGATTTTCCCGGTCCGGCGAATTGGAATGCATCTCAGTTCCTTGCGGCCATGGCGGCCGGCTCTTCCTCCGGACGACAGATCATCAAAAGGATTTCCTGCACCGCCACCGCCTTGCCGATCTTCCCATCCACAATGGGCCGAGCCGTCAACCGGATCCGCCGGGGCATCGGCGTTGCGGGGGCGTCCCCACCGGCCACCAGGACGATGGTGGCCAAACGACGAGGTGGGAAGAATCGCTCCTTGTGCATTGCCCCGCGCCCGTTTCCCGTCTCCAACAGGCGAGGGTTGACCGTGGTGGTGGCCGCGGCAAGAGCCTGCACCCCGGTGGGAAGATTCTCCAGTGTCAGGGCGATTTCCCCGTCGAAGCCCTCCTCCGGCTCGGTCACCACGGTGAGCTTGCGGGTTTCTCCACTCCGCAAGTTGATGTGATCAACCACTTCCCCTCTCTCCGTCTTGACGGCAACCTCTCCCATGTGGGGCACCTGCGGGCGAACCAGCACGCGATAGCGGAAGTGCGGGGCAGCTCTTCGGGTGGTCAGATCGCGAATCTGCAGGAAATACTCCCCCGCTTGCTCGAAGGTGTAGACGGTCTTGGCCTTTATGGACTTGATCCAGTCGTCTCCCACGCCTGCGACTTCCCGGTAGATGTTGCTCACCAGTTCCGTTCCTGTACCGTCAACGACAATCAGGTGCGGATTGAAAAAGGGCGGCAATGTTTCCGGTGTCTCGATTTCGAAGGCCAATGCCTGTCCCGATCCCGCCTTGAATCGAAAGATGTCCACGTCACCCGGATATTGTATGGCCCCCTCCACCGTCATCGGTATGGACAGCTCCGTTGCCCGGGAGGTCCAGTCGTTCGGTTCTTCTTCTCGGGTCGGGATCGGCAACCGAAGAGGTTTGGATCGATTGATGCTTTCCGCCAATGGCGACCGATCGGATGTGTCCGGGCGGGCGGCATCTTCGGGGCCAATGGCGGCCTGGCCCCCTTGCCCCGGCTCCGAGACCCGGATCGCCCGCGACCACAAACGGCTGAGGTGGTCGCGATCGATCCTTCTGGAAAAATCCCGTTCCTGCCAGACGACGGAACTTGACCCGTGGGCGGGCTCGCCCGGATACCGCCGGCGGTTGGCCCCCGAATTCCGTGCCGGCGCGGGAACGACCCGAAGCTGGTAGGAATAGTCGGGGCCTCCTTGACCTTCCAATGTCCCGACCTCTGCCAGGTAGCGACCCTTCCTGTCGAATCGGCGACTCAATCTCGGCAGGAAATGAGAGGTCGCCCACCGGTGAGTTCCCGGACCGGGGCCCGTTTCGTCCCTGACCTCCAACCGTCTGATCCGCTGAGGATCGAACCAGCTTCCCGTGGGCTCGTAGAGAATCAACTGGGGATCGCCGGCCACGGTTGCGGTGGTAAAGGTGGAGGTGAGAACTTCAAAACGCAGGTGCTCTCCTTCGGCGACTTCAAAAGCATAGTAGTCCAGTTCGCCCGGGCGACCGAGCCTGCCGTTCACAACCACCGGAAAGTCGATGGGCTGGGCGCTCGAGGGGGAATTGATGGATTGCTCGCTTTCGTGGATCTGCGGCTCCGGACTGACCAGCAGCGACAGTGGGTTCGAAAGTCCATGGCGGGAGACCAGTCGAAGCGTATGAACACCCGCAGCCACCTTGTCGTCCACATGGAGTTTCAGGACGACGTGGTGGAATTCCTTGGTGTCTTTGGCCGTTGTACCGGCCTGTTGAACCACGTCGACCTCTTCAACCGTCTTCTCTATTTTCCGGACTTCCGCCGCAAGCCCGTCGGAGTCGAACCAGACACCATGGACGCTGCCCAGGTTCTCGCCTCGAATACGCACCTCGAAACTCGTTCCCGGCTGCCCACCCAGCGGGAACAGGGAGTTGACTTGCGGGGCCGCCTTCTCCTGCGCAGACACCGGGTTTCCTGAAGCGGCCAGGAATAGGGAAACGACCAGGAACGTAGGGAGACGCAGCCTCATGGACCTTTTTCCCGTCTAGGGATCGGGCGAATGCTTGCCAAGTGCAAGCCTTCTGGTGTGCACTGGATAGCCCCAATATACAGAGACCAGGCCAACCTGACAACTCGAATGGGCTCGAAAGAACAGGAGCCCGCATTTCTCACCAGGGGGCATGATCATGGCGCAGGATTTTTTTCTCCAGCGCGTGCTCGCGACCGGTGAGCGTAGCGCTTTATCCGGTCGTGGGAGCCTGTGCGCGCTGGAGGAAAAAAGACAAGCCAGGGCATGCCCAGCACCGTCTGTTTTTCTTGCCACCCTGAAGAGGACCCATAACGGTTTGAAAATACGCAGTCTCTAACAATACAGGTGCGTCCTGGTGAGAAAT